>NZ_JAMYVG010000008.1:0-260035 GCF_040323855.1 Mesorhizobium sp. M0028 | reverse complement strand
ACGGGACCGCCAAGATGATTGTGTCGGCCTCGAGTGCATCCCGCAGCGACTTGGCGACGACCGTGGGTCCAATCGCCCGAGCCTGCGGCGCCAGCGCCTCGGGCGGCCGGCGGCTCGCGACGGTCACGTCGATGTTTTTACGGGCGAAGGCGTGGGCGAGGGCCTGGCCTATCTTACCGAATCCTACAATAGCGTAGCTCATAGTGCTTCTCCGATCCGTATTGGTCTTGATTCCCCGGCCCTCAACGGCGCTGGGTTATCCGTTCTACTGTGTGGCGTCCTTTGCGTAGACGTCCCGGCGTTCCATCATGGACACGCTAGTTCCCGCCGGTCAGCCGCTTCCCGCGATCCGCCGCGATTTCAGATGGCCGAGAAGCCTCCGTCGACAGACAACTCCAGCCCATTCACGAAGCTCGAATCGTCTGAAGCAAGAAACAGCGCGGCCGTCGCAATTTCCTCAGGACGCCCCATCTTTCCCCGCGGGATCAGGGATTCGAACATCCGCTTCCCCTCCTCGTCGAGAACTTGGTCCTGCATCGGTGTGGCGATCGGCCCCGGGTGCAGCACGTTCACCCGGATATTCCTTCCCTTCAGCTCGTTGAGCCACCCGCGTGCGAATGCGTGCAACGCCGCCTTGCTCGCCGCATACACGCTGTAACCAGGAAAACCTTTCACCGAAGCAACTGATCCGGTCATGAAGATCGATCCGCCATCGTTGAACAGCGGCAACGCCTTTTGCACCGTGAACAGCGTGCCGCGCGTATTCAGGCCGAAGGTCGCATCGAAATGCTGCTCAGTAATCTCGCCCAGTGGGACGGCTTCGCCCGTGCCGGCGCTCGCATACAGGACGTCGATCTTGCCCTTTTCCCGCTTGACTGTATCGAACAGGCGGTCGAGGTCATCGAGATTGGCCGCATCGCCGCGCACGCCGGTCACGTTCCGGCCGATCAGCTTGACGGCCTCGTCCAGCGCCTCCTGTCTCCGGCCCGTGATGAAAACATAGGCGCCTTCTTCAACGAACCGCTTGGCGCTCGCCAGCGCCATGCCGCTCGATCCACCCGTGATGACTGCAACCTTACCCTCAAGCTTTCCCATGACTTCTCCTTTCGTGGTGTCGGGACAGCATCTGCCTCCGAGAACCTCGAAATGGGTCCGCCGGCGTCAGGTGTTGAGTGCGGAAGCGCGCACATCGGTGGTGCGAAATCGATCCGGCTGGACGACTGAGGCCAGCCGCGACGATCGGCGTCCGCCGTTCGAAATTGGGCCGCGCTCGTCGACATAGGCTATGATGACCGCCCGTACTGCTGTTCGATGTGTTAAATACGGGCTTTGGAAGGCGCACCGCGCGGTGCCGGATTGCACCATGATCGACTGGGATGACGTTCGCTACTTTCTTGCCGTCTCGCGCGGAGGCTCCGTGCGGGCTGCCGCCGAGCGCCTCGGTGTGAACCACTCGACCGTGCTGCGACGCGTCGCCCAGCTCGAGGAACGCCTCGGGGTGCACATGTTCGAAAAGCTGCCTTCGGGCTACCGCCTGACGGCTGCGGGCGAGGAGGTCCTCGAGTTCGCGGACCAGATGGAAGTGTCGTCGCACCTGCTGGAGACGCGCGTCTTCGGGCGCGACCAGAGCGTGCGCGGGCTTCTGCGGGTGACGCTGGCACCGCCCCTCGCGACACACCTGCTCATGCCGGATTTCGCCGATTTCGCGCGTCTGCATCCGGACATCGAGATGGAAATCTTGTCGTCCGGCGAGCTGGCAAATCTGACCAACCGGGAGGCCGACGTCGCGATCCGCGTCGTCTACGACCGCAAAACCCTGCCGCTCAATCTTCACGGCCTGAAGGGACCGGAGCTGTTCGGCGGCGTCTACATGTCTCGCGATCGACTAGCCGCGTGGCGTGCGGGCGCGCCTGATCCCATCCGGTGGATCGTCATAAGCATTCATGGCATCCCGGATTGGGCCAGCGAGGGTGAGGTTCGTACCACGGGGGTTCCGTTCAGGACCACGGACGGCGAGGCGCAGATCGTTGCAGTACGGCAAGGGCTCGGGATGACGACACTGCCGTGCTTCGTCGGAGATGCCGACCCCCTACTGGTGAGGGTGCCGGGCACCGACCTGCACATGTACGGAACGCTCTGGCTTCTCACACAGGGGGAGACACGCAAGACGAAGCGCGTGCGGCTCTTCACCGAGTTCGTATCCCGCAGGCTCGCCGCGTACGCGCCGCTTCTCGCGGGACGGTCCTTATCGCGTGACTGACGCGCGGCAGGTAGCCGATGGCGCTGTCTCGAACGTACCGCTGTATCAACTTACGCAGCCCGATGTAAATCTCGGGACGGACTCTGGTTGTAGACTGCCTCGTGACCGTCTTTTTCGTCTTAACGGTTGAAGATAGAAGAGTATCCCTGCCACGGGCGATGCGCGGAAAGCGACGCTGTGACCGGCAGGTGTCACAGCTTTCCTACTCCGGTGTGCTGGCTTTTTTTCTGCGCCGAATAGTGTGCGACTGCGCAACGGCCATTTTCAACTCGGGTGTGATCTCCAACGGCGCATTCTCTGCCCCATGTGGGTTCTGTAGCCCCTGGACCTGGACGGTCGGAAATGGGAGTTCGATGCCCTGCTCTTTGAAGACTTGGCGGAGGCGTACATAGAATTTGCGTTTCATACCGAAGGCGCCTCCCGGTTTGGTTGTGGCCTTGACCCTCAATACGATGCCGTATTCGCCGAACTCCTGTACGCCCTGCATCTTGATCGGGTCGAGCACCCAGTGTTTGAACTCGGGATCTTCCGCCAGTTCGAGGCCGATCCGCTTGATCAGCTTGCGAGCGAAGTCGATATCGGTGTCATAACCAACGGTGATGTTGAATTTGTCGATAACCCAGTCACGACTCTGGTTCTGGACTGCCCCGAGTTCACCGAAAGGTATCGTGAACAGCGGACCACGATGGTGGCGCAGCTTCACCGAGCGCAGCGAAAAGCTTTCCACAGTACCCTTGTAATTGCCCGATGAAATGTATTCGCCGACACGGAACGCATCATCGAGCAGGAAAAACACGCCTGAAATGACGTCCTTGACGATGGTTTGTGCCCCAAAGCCCACGGCGACGCCGACGACGCCAGCGCCGGCGATCAGCGGGCCGATCTGGATACCCAGCGAGGCGAGCATCATAAGCACCGCCATCACGATGATCGATGCGAGCAGAATGTTCTGGAGGATCGGCAAGAGCGTGTGCAGCCGCGCCTGCTGCGGATCGAGGACCGGGACATCCTCGTCGCTGATCACAGGGTGCGGTGTTTCGATGCCCAGCTTTCGTTCGATCAAAGCTTTGATGATCGACCAGCCGAAATCGGCTGCTAGGGCAATGACCACGACATTGACCAAGCCGCGCAATATGAACGTCGTCGTCGTATCGCTGTCCCGCATGGATTGCATGTCCAGACCCCAGACACGTGCGAGAAAGTAAGCCGCCGCCAAGATGAAAATCATTCGGATTGCGCGATCGATGACAGCGATCGTCACCGCCGGGATCGTAGGCCGGCCGACATCTTCCGAACCTGGTCGCAGAACGAAATTAACCCCGCGCTGCGTCATCACGATTGCAAAAGGCAGGAAGAATGCGGCGAAGGTAAACCAGAAGTATGTATAAAGGCCGGCGATGCGCTGCAGGAACAGGACGACGAAATAAGCAGTCAATAGCCATGTCGCTTCCGTGTGACCGATGTGGCGCGCACCGTCTCGCTGCGTTCTTGGCCGACGCCAAACCGCGAGCAGCAGGAGCACCAGCAGCACGAAGTCGGCGCCCAGTGACAGGACCATCATTCCGTCCTGATCGATGCCGAGACCTGGCAAGAGGATAAACGCGGCGCCGAAGAAGGCGAAGACGCCGACGATCCGGGGTAGCCAATAGGACCAATGGTCAGCCGCTTCGTTGGTGATCGGCAAAGCACGAACCTCGACGGCATTCTCGACATTCATGAAGGAAGGGACGAGCATGGCCATGACGTACATGCGCACACCCCATGTAACGACTGCCGCCATCAGAAATGTCAGTACAATCTCGCGGATAAGCATTGGCCAGTCGAACAACATGAACGCGCCGGCGCTGCCCAGTGCGAAAGAGACGATCAGCATGCTGGAATAAAGCATGCGACCACCAATCTTCTTGGCTCGCCCAATCGGCGTATCCTTCGGTTGCGCGATAATCCAAAGACGAAATGGACGGGTGAACTTGAACGTTGCCCAAGTGAGTGCCAGGCCGGCAGCGATGAACATCGCAATCAGCACAAATACGGCGGCTGACCCCTTGCTGGACATATCCTCCATCGTCTCTGCCCGAACGCGCGCGAACTGGCCTGGCAGCAAGGGCAAAGTTCGCACGATTCTTTCGATATGATGCCTGATCCCATCAAGCGTCGAGGATGCCATCGTATTCATCTGGCCGGGTGCGGCCACGGCGCCGGACGATGCGTCGGTCGGCGAAGCTCCTGTCTCGGCAGGCGCTCCCGTTGACCCGGCGTCCTGATTTCGCTGTTCGGCCACCCAGGCCTTCACTGATGGATCGTCGAGAAGCTCGAGCAGCTGTTTGACCCTTTCAGGCGGGGCGGTCGCCGGCGCCTGCGCCTGTGCCTGACCTGTCAACAAAAGGGCGATCCCAAAGACGAGCGGCCTGGCAATCAGGGCAAACATCGCAGTCAGGTCTCCGAGACGCCGTGCCAGGCGCGCCAGGTTCCTGGCCCCCAATCGTCGAATGATGCGTGGCATCGTGCTGTTAACCTTCCGGTCAGATCGGCTAGCAACGACATCTATGTCCGTTGTTGCCCTACCTTGAAGAAACCGATGTTGCGGTGCAAGACGTCATCGTTTCGACCCAGACCGTTACGCCGGGTACTTCGCGGTGTCTACTTAGCCGCCGGGGGAGGGCATTCCGACCTAGGCCCAGCCTCCAGCCGTTATATGAACTGCGCATCCGTGATGCTGGGCGTAAAAGACCCGGCACCAGGATCCCCCAGGCCAGAACGCGTATGCCGCGGTGGGCATCGCCGACCGAGGCTATGTGATGGAAACTGGGCGCATGACCGTGCAGGGAAGAACGATGGCGACGTCAGATATCAGGATCCGATTTCCCCCGGGAGCCGCCACATTCGCACACGACCTGTACCACGCAATTCCGTTTCCGCGAGTGGGTCGCAAGCAAAATTTGGTCCAAGCAGTTTGTGAGTTGCATCCGAAATACGGATTTCATCGGGCTCCGCGGACGTTTGGATACGTGCGGCGAGATTAACGGTGTCGCCCCATAGGTCATATGCAAACCGCCTTTTGCCTATGACGCCCGCCACGATTGGTCCTGAGTGAATTCCAATTCTGAGTCTTATCGGTTCTCCTGCGAAGCGTTCGAGCTTAACCGCCTTCCGCAGTTCAAGTGCATAGTGCGCAAGGGCTTCCGCATGATCGGATCGCGCGGCGGGCAGGCCAGCGACCACCATCACACAATCGCCGATTGTCTTGATCTTTTCGCAGCCGTATCGCTCCGAGAGCAGATCCGCCGCCTTGAAGAAGTAATTTAAAATAGCGAGCGTCGTCACGGCTCCGACGTTCCGCGCTCTTTCCGTAAAACCGACGATGTCGGCAAAAAGCACACTCACCTCTGCGTAGTTGTCTGCAATTTCTTCGTGCGCTTTTAGCCGCTCCGCGATAGACGCCGGAAGAATGTTGAGGAGCAGGGCTTCGGCGCGCTGGTATTCACGCGACAATCCCTCTTGGCTCGCCCTCAACGCCTCGTTCATCGATTGTAATTTCTCGTTGAGTTGACGCTCCCTCTCTTGCAGGAGCGTCATTTCATAAGCCTTCTGTTGAAGTCGCTGCCTATTGTCGCGTTCGGCAGTGGCGTCAAGAAAGAGCAGCCACACGCAGGCATTGTCAGCAAAAAGATGGAGGTCCGCGACACGCCCGCTGGGCAGTTCGACCATGGCCATATGATATGGAAGCTCCGGGCAGGGCAGCAAACCTTCCATGAATTCAAGCTGCTCGGCAACAGGCTTACCTATGCGAACTGATGAGAGTCCGTAATGTTCAACGTTACCGCCCTTCGCAGCTATGCAAAGCTGGGCGTCGATTTTCAGATATGCGACGGAGTGCTCGTTGTCGAAGAAATCGTAAATCCAGCTTCTGACTTCTCGTGGCAATTCATGCATGGTCTATTTGCTAACCATCGAAGCAAGATGACGAAACGCATCATCAACATGTTCACCCGAAAGCGCACTTGTTAGATAGATTTGCCATCCAAGTTGCCTCAGTTCGTTAATTTCACTATCCGATATTGCCCACCGATCGACCAGATCGGATTTGTTGAACAGCAATACAAACGGCATAGCGCCGAATTCCGCCTCGGCCCGCTCGCGCAACGTGAGCGCCACGGCAAGAGTAGCGGCGCGGGTTCCATCGACGACAAGCACGAGCCCGCTCGCACCTCGCACATAGCTGACGCGGAATGAGCCGATATCGTCTTCGCCGGCCAAATCCCACAAAATCAGATCCACGGTTTTGTCCGGGAATGCGACACTCTTCTTGTCGATTTTCACTCCCACCGTGGTCAAGTAGGTTTCGGAAAAGATGCTTTGCACAAACCTGCGAACCAGACTCGTCTTTCCGACAGCGAACCCGCCCAACATGCAGATCTTCTTTTGCAATATCCTGGGCTCCGCCCTAGTGGAAGTTTACCGTAACCGAAACTCTGCGATTGGCCGAGCTCCCGGTTCGGCTATTTTCAGTCTCCGCTGGCTCAAAGGTGCCCGCGCCGCGAACCAAGAGCAATTCCGGATCGACGCCGCGCTTCTTGAGAAGCGCACGAACTGTTTCCGCGCGCGCGGCGCTGATGGACAATTTGGCCGTTTCACGGCCCGTCTCGTCCGAATGGCCGGTCAACATGAACTGTGCTGTTACGCCTGCCTTGCGGGCGTCCTTGGCCAATTGCTTCAACTGATTCGCCAATTTGTCGAGAACCGGCAGTTGCTCTGGTCCCGGTACAGCCTTGCCAGAATCGAAGAAAATGTCGACCGCTTGAATAGCCTCCCTCAAATGAGTGAGTTCCGGAGGGGTCAACTCACGCAGCTCGGAGATTTCTAGAGAGAGTCCGTCCGCGGACAGCTGTTGGGCGGCGACCCGCGCCCGATCTATCCAGGCGGCAGGAGCCTCACCCTGGGCAACGATGCGATCCTTGATGATCGAAAGCCGTACCGAATCCGGCGGACTCAGCGACGCCATCAGCCGCTTCAGCACGAACTTCGGATCAAGGCTCTGATAGAATTGCCACTGCGAATGAACGCGAGCAGGATCGACCCCTGTTCCGGACAGCAGAGCCTGCGGGTTGGCGGCCTGCGGGTCTCTCAGGCCGGAAATATAGAAATGTCCGCCCCTCGCCGTTTGTTGGGCGACGATGATGCCCGCTTGGGCCTCCAGTCGCGACACATAAGTCTGCCAGTGCTCCGCCGCGCGTGCTTCGGGGCTCACATCACGAACCTTGGAGATGTCGAATTCCGGTCCGCCTGCCGAAAGCTGTCGGGCCGCTGCGCGCGCCCGATCTATCCAGGTGTCGGGAGCCTCACCCTCGGCAACGATGCGATCCTCGACGATCGAAAGCCGAACCGATTTCGGCGGGGTCAGCGACACCATCAGCCGCTTCAGGACGAACTCCGGATCAAGGCTCTGATAGAATTGCCACTGCGAATGAACGCGGGCGGGATCGACCTCCGTTCCGGACAGCAGAGCCTGCGGGTCGGCGGCAAGCGGGTCTCTCAGGCCGGAAATATAGAAATGTCCGCCCCTCACCGTTTGTTGGGCGACGATGATTCCCGGTTGGGCCTCCAGTCGCGACACATAAGTCTGCCAGTGCTCCGCCGCGCGTGCTTCGGGGCTCACATCACGAACTCTGGAGATGTCGAATTCCGGTCCGCCTGCCGAAAGCTGTCGGGCCGCTGCGCGTGCGCGATCTATCCAGCTGTCGGAAGCCTCACCCTCGGCAACGATGCGATGATTGACGATCGAAAGCCGAACCGATTTCGGCGGGGTCAGCGACACCATCAGCCGCTTCAACACGAACTCCGGATCAAGGCTCTGATAGAATTGCCAGCGTGAATGAACGCGGGCAGGATCGACCTGCGTTCCGGCCAACAGCGACTGCGGGTCGGCGGCAAGCGGGTCTCTCAGGCCGGCAATATAGAATTGGCCATCGCGCACCTTTTGTTCGGCAACGATGATGCCCGGCTGGGTCCCCAGTCGCGACACATACGCCTGCCAGCGCTGCCCGGATTGCCAGGAAAGAAAGAACCAACCGCCTGCGGGAATCAAAACCAGCAGGACTGCAGCCACTACCAGCCACGGAAATCCCTGGTTTGATTCCTCCTGCTTCAGTTCAACGCAGGTCTGCAACTGCGTCTCTACGCCGGCCAACTGCGAACTGTCGCCGTCAAACTGCTCTAGAGCCTGTGAGCATTCATCATGGATGCGAAGCAATACATCGCGAATTATTTCATGTAATTCCTCCGGCGGATTTCCCCGGATCACCGCAACCAAGGTCGCAAACGGTCCAACTTCCGACCAGAGACGAAGCTCCCCGAAACGAATAGTGTCCAGGCCGCTCTGTTCTTTCTCGTTAAATGAGTCTTTTACAAAATCTTGAATTGCACTAAGCATAGAAGAAATGAGTTGAGGATCTTCGCTAGTTGCATTATCGGCAGTTACATGCGCTATCAAAAGCCCGGAATTGCGATTGATGAGGAAGACGTGTTCCACACGATAGACAAGAGAATGCTTAAGAACAACTTCTGAGAAGCTTGCTCCTGTTCTCCAAGCTTCAAGTCTCCACTTGAGTCCATGCCAGGTAAATATATGTCTTAAAGTTTCATTCAGCGATTGAAAGGTTTGGTCGATCTTTTCGCCGATCGACTTGCGAATAGCCGGCAGAAACACCGGGTACAATATATCCGTAAGCGTACGCGGGCTCTTCTGGATGGACCGTTGCACGGCCCTCTCGACAGCCGGCGCAAGGGCCTCTCCGAGTTGCGCATGAAGCGCACGTGCGGCTGCACTGGGGAGAACGCTCCCCAGTGCAGCCGCAAGCTGTTCGGGTTCGTCGAGCAGGTGCGTAACTCGTGAAAGCTCCGAAATTTCGCGACCGACCAGCAACTGGCGAAGCGTTTCCATGCGAGGATCGGCGGTCGGGATTCCGTCGAGACGCGCACGATAGTCCGGATCAACGTTCCGGGCAATTTCGATCAAAAGGCGAGCCAGAGCCTCGCGATCAATCTCTGTATCGTTCGAAGCTGTTCTTTGAGGAAGGCTGATTGGGTCGACGGTTGACGTCAAGTTCCGATCAACTCACTTTCCAGCTACGCTCCGAGTTGCTCTTGCTGCCGACGGGATCCTGATTTAAGCATTTTGCAACCTCGACAAACAGGCCAGCCAAAAGATTTCGGTCGGTCTTGACATTGCCGAGATCGGAAAACATTTTCTCCATCAGCATCTGAATGCTTTCATTCTTTTGCTTGATTTCCTCACGCAGCAAATGGTCGTTTCGATTTATCCGGTCCGCAACTTCGCGCTCAAGCTCGCTCAACTGATCCGACAACGCGCGCACCTGCTTTTCAAGCGCCTGATTTTGCTCGCGAAGATTCCGGTCAATCTCCTTGTCGGCGTCGGCTCGCGCGTCTTTTTCGTTCCGCAATTGTGCCGCAAGCGAGTCGACCTGCTTCTTTGCATTTGACTCGTACATTTCAAGATTGCGCTTGGCCTCGGATTCGACATCCTTGAAGCGCTGCAAGACCCGTTCTTCAAGCTTGGAAAAGCGGCGGTCATAGTCCTGCATCTGGTTGCCGAACAGCAGATCACGTATCTTGTCGACACCTACAGCGTCGCCGGGGGCCCCGCTCTCGCGAGCCTGGCCCGCCATGAAGGTCAGCCCGTTTCCGTCTGCATTACTTATCAGATTTGCGTCCGCTTTATTTGCCGAAGAAGCGGTACTCGAAGATTCCTTGGCCATCCCATGCCCCTTCTTTTGAACATTGTCACAGCGCTAATTTAGCAACTGATAAACATGTCAGCAAAATAGCCAACCCGCAAGCCGGAATCTTCTCGGCTTAAGTCGGTTCGTGCGTCCCCATTCGGGTAGATTTCGACATGGGGGTCGATCCGGATCAGCTTACGCTCCCGTCTCGCCCGCGATCATCTTTTTGCAGATGAAATGCGCGAAAGGAAATGCCCCAGCGCATCGGCCTCAGTTCTAAGCCGTCGGGCATGCGCGCTTGCCATTCGGCCTGTCTTCAAGTCTTTTTCGCCTGCCTCTAATTCGCCCCGATCTTGACAGGGCAGTGCTGCCAGCCGATGCCGTCATCCGGTTTTGACATTCGCCGACTCTTGCCGAAGAAAACGAAAGCTCGATGATCCAGGACAATGCTACCGCAAGGCGGTGTGGTACCGAGGGTCAATGCCGAGCAAACCGTCGGCGCAGCGCTCGCCGGCATCCGCCGGCAGACCTACCAGATACTGGATATAGTCGTGGTAGACGATGGGTCGACGGACTGATTGGCGTCGATTGTGACGGCCTACGCCGAGAAAGATCGACGCATCTTGTGCTACCTTCGAACCAGGCGCGGGTAAGACGGCGTGGCGCATAATCCCTTGGTTTCAATCGTGGTTCCTGCGCACAACGCGGAGGTAACGCTGGCGCGCGCACTCGATTGCCTTCTCGATCAGGAAATTGTGGATTGGGAGGCGATCATCGTCGACGACGCCTCCACGGACCGCACCCCCGCGATCATCGCCGGTTATGTGCAGCACGATGCCCGATTTCGGATGTTGAGCTCATGCGCGCATAGCGCCGCCGGCGCGCGCAATAGCGGGATGGCGACAGCACGCGGCCACTGGCTCATGTTTCTGGATGCGGACGATTGGGTGGATGCCAGCTTCCTTGCTAAAATGCTGGCCGCACTTGAAGCCGCGCCCGATGCGGTCGCCGCCTATTGCGGTTCCCGGCGCGTGATGCCCGATGGCGAACTCACCCCGTCGAGCATCACAACGGACGTTGCGATCCACCCCTTCGAGACATTCGCCCGCCGGTGTGCCATCGCCATTCACGCGCTGCTGGTCGACCGGGAGACAATTGTCGAGTTGGGCGGTTTCGATGTGTCGCTGCGCACCTGCGAGGACTGGGATCTGTGGCAGCGCCTCGCACGTCTAGGCAAAAATTGGGTGATGGTCGACGAGCCGCTCGCTTTCCGTCGGATCAGCCCCAACTCGCTCAGCCGCAATTCGACGCAGATGCTGGCGGATGCGGAAATCGTGATCACCCGCGGTTTTTCTGCTGATCCCAGGGTCAAACACCCAGCATCGGCTCACGCCAATGGAGCGATCGAGGCGAACGGCCGCACCGCTTCCGAAGCACTCGCATGGTTCGCGTTGTGGAACGCCGCGTCGGATTGCGGCTGCGGCTCGGCCTCGATCAACCCGCAGTCCCTGCGCGCGCTCCCGCCAGGACGTAAGTGGGCGCGTGAGATCGCCAAGGTGGTCTTCGATGGCCTTATGGCAGGAAGCCTGTCGGTGCCAGCGCAATTGGCTGCCAGGTGGGACAGGTTCGGCGGCTCCCTCACCGAATTGATCATCGAACTCGGCAAGGTCTGGGACGATCCCGTAGCGGGTCGCCGCGTCCAGTATCACCTTGAGCAAATGCTTCTCGACTTCGACGACCTTGCCGCACCGCGCAGACTGGCGCGGACACTCGGAATTCGCGTCGACGCTCGAAATCCGACCTCGATCGAACTTCCGGAAGGAATCGATCAAATTTATGCCTATCTGATGATGGATGGCCAGATCGAGGCTTTCGTACAGTTCGGCGTACTCGGGAAAGTGACAAGGCGTCATTGGACTGAATTGATCCTGAATTTCGTGCCCCCTGAGCGGCTTATGCACAGTGCCGCGCCGCTTGCGAGGCGATCGCCTATGCATGCACCGCAAAAGGGCGTCGGTGCCGACAAGTCAGACATATTTGCAGCCGAGGCATTGTTGTCCATAGCGGGACGCGGGTCTGATCGGGACAGCCATTTCGGCAAACTCGCGGGATTGGCCGCGGAAGCGCAGGCGCTGGTTGGGTCGAGCGCCGAAACTAAAGAGCCTCTTGCAGCGCCGCGCCGTGCACGGGCCGCGGATGGGCACGACAATGATCGCACGTCTTTCTGGAATCGCCATTTCGCGACCGAGGATCCCTGGAACTACGGCTCGCCCTATGAGCAGGAAAAATATGAGCGGCAGCTCGAAATTTTGCCTGCCGGTCCCATCGGACGGGCGCTTGAGCTGGGCTGCGCGGAGGGCCACTTCACGCGTCAGCTGGCGCCGCGGGTGGGCCATTTGACCGCAACTGACATCTCCGCCGTAGCCATCGGGCGGGCGCGCGCGCGATGCGGCGATCAGCCGAACGTTGAGTTCGGCGTACTGGATTTCTCCGCCGACACGCTGCCGGGTGAGATGGATCTGATCGTCTGTTCGGAAGTGCTCTACTACCTGGATGATCTCGCCGAGTTGCGGCGCATCGCCAAAAAACTCGTTGAGGCGTTGGCGCCTGGCGGCAGTTTCATCAGCGCACACGCGTTCGTGCTACGTGACAATATCGAAAGGACGGGCTTCGACTGGAACACATTCGGTGCACAAGCGATCTCAGAGACGCTGGCAGCGACCGACGGCCTCGTCCTCGAGCAATCGATCCAGACCGAGCTCTACCGCATAGACCGCTTCCGCCGCCTGTCACCAGGCGACGTGGCGACGGAACCGATGATTGATCACGTGCCAATCCGCGCGCCCGTCGAAATCGGGGTCGCGCGGAAAATCGTCTGGGGCGGGGCGCGGGCCTTGCGCCGCGACGTCGCACGTAGCGAGCGGCGACAGCGTATCCCTGTCCTCATGTATCACAGCGTCTCCGATGAAGGTCCAGCCGCGCTCGCCCGTTTTCGGCTCACGCCCGCCGCATTCGCCAGCCAGATGGCATGGCTGCGCGCCAATGGCTTTCACGCGATTAGGTCCGAGCAGCTGGAATGGTTCATCGCCAACCGTCAGCCTTTCGTTGGCCGCCCAGTGCTCATCACCTTCGATGACGGCTTCCAGAACTTTGCCGACCATGCCTGGCCGACCTTGCGCGCGAACGACCTGACCGCGGAAGTGTTCCTGGTGACGGACCTGGTGGGTGAAAGTGCACAGTGGGACGCCTACAGTGGCCCGCCGACGCAGCTTATGGACGCCAGGACAGTGCGACGCCTCGCCGGCGAAGGTGCGTTCTTCGGAAGCCATCTGGCGACGCATCGCGCGATCGATGGTCTGTCGAGCTCTGACTTGGCCGCCGAACTCCTGCGCTCTCGTATGTTCATCGAACGGTGGACCGGTCGGCCAACCACGGCGTTCGCGGCACCCTTCTCGGTCACCGACCGACGGCTTGGCAGGCTGGCCAAGGAGTGCGGCTATCGGATCGGCTTCGGCGGCAGACACGGGCCGGCGGACCTCGATTGCGATCCCATCGACCTTCCGCGGATCGAGATTCGCGGGGATCGCTCGCTCGATTACTTTGTTGCCCGTATCGAGGCCGTGCTCGAATGAACGGTGAGCTTGTCAGTGTCATCATTCCCGCTCACAATGCGCAAGATACAATCGACGAGACGCTCCGCAGCTGCGCGCTCTTTCGAGATTGTTGTTGTTGACGACAGCGTTCTGACGGTTGGAAGGGGTGCTGTCGCAGCCACCCCACGATACAGGAGCCATCCACAGAGGACATCGCTAGTCCAGAGGCGACAGAAAGCATTGCCAGGACCGTACATTCTGGCTCGTCGAGGCCAATGTTAGATTTGTAACAAATTGGTTCCGCTTTTTGTTCAGTGCCGCGCCCGTTTACCTCGTTCGCAAGTCTATTGGGCCACTTGGGACACGGCTGACATCAGCTCCTGCGGGCCTGGCGCCCCAAACATGTATCGCCCGCCCTCTGGAACCTCCGTGAAGCTCCAGCGGACGATCCCCTGCCGATCCAGTAGGAACTGACCGACCAGTTGTCCGTGTCCCGTTGCCATCATCTGCTCGTCGGCTTCGGTCAGTTCGTAATGGTCCCTCTTATTAAGGATTTCGCTGGCCGCAATGGGGTCCATAGGACCGGGCAACTCGCCTGGTATATCGACCCGCATATCCTTTGCCGCTGCCATCGAGACCTTGTACGGCCAGTTCGTCTCGTTTTGGGTGAATTCGAGATTGGGCAGTCCAAAAGCACGATGTGAAGCGCGTTCAGGGTCGGAGGCCGCAAGCAGATTCGGCATCGGATGGTAGCGGAAATAGAGACGCGCCCGTTCGATTGGCGTGTTGACCACCGTCAGGCTCTCCACGCCCTTTTCGCGCAGCTCCGGATCAAGCCGCGCCTGGGCGGCGATATGGCGCCGGCAAAACGCACAATGCAGACCTCGAAACAGGCCGACCAGCACCGGCTTTTGGCCGCGAAAGTCGTCAAGCGCGATCTTGCCTTCCTGGGTAATGGCGTCGAGTATCAAGTTCGGCGCACGGTCGCCCGGTTGAAGCGGTACCAAGTCACTACGCGCGGACATTTTCCACCTCCAACCCCGGCTAGTCGAGAAAAGGCAGCACCACAAGCGCTTCCGGGTCGAGCCCGTGCTGGGCGCATATACCCTGCGCCAGGGAAAAGTAGCGTTCGGCCTCGGCCAGATTGTCGAGGTCGAGATTAAGCGTTGCAAGACCATCATAGCACGGAAACAGCAGTTGGGGTTCGCCCGTTTCGCGGGCTACGTCCAGTGCTTCGTGGAACAAGCCAACCGCCAGCTCCGGACGCCCGTTGCACTGGTGGATCTGCCCAAGCACGATCAACGGCACCGGCAGGTGCTCGCGCTGGTCGAGCGCCCGGTCGATCTCGATGGCCTTCTCGGCAGCAGGTACGCCCTCCGTTGGACAGCGATCCGTGAAAGTACAACAAGCGACCGCCAGATTGGCGAGGAGGCGCGCCTGGAAACCCAAATCACCAATATGGCGCGCCACTTCAAGACCGCGCCGACAGACCTCCATCGCGTGCGCCGGATCGATGGTCGTGTAAAGCACGCCGAGATTGGTGTAGCCGCGGCAGGCCGCGCCCAGTAGACCGGCGGCTTCGGCCAATTCAATGCTATGCTCAACCTGACGCACGGCCTCACGGTTTCGCCCAAGGCGAGCCAGCGCAACAGCCTTGGTATTGAGTGCCTCGGCGGTCACAAGGGTGGCATCACGCCCTACCTCGGAGACATGCTCCGTTGTCAGAGTGCGTACGCAATCCAGCGCCGCGTCTGCCCATTTTGCCGCGAGAGCGTGATCTCCGCTACGGAACGCCTGTCGGCCACGTTCTTGCCAGAGATGCGCCTGCTCGATCGGGGCATCCGCTCCATCGAGGAGCGCTGCCGCTTCAGCATAGCGGGATTCTGCGTCGTCCCGCTTGCCGACGTCCCAGAGCAGCCGACCGATCTTGCGTAAAACTCGCGCCGACGCGACGCGATTGGCCGACTCGCGGTATACCTGCAACACCGTTTCGTAATGGTGGTGCGCGATCTCGCGGCGGCCTGCCGGGCCGCTCAAATCGGCAATGCGCTCTGCAATTGCCAGTTTGAGCGGTGTTTGCCCGATCGCGCCCAACGCAGTCAGTGCTCGCTCGTAGAAACGAAGGGCGTCGTCGTTGGCGTATATCATGCGAGCGCGATCGCCCGCCGCCTGCAGGTAATGCGCGCCCTTCTCCCGCTCGGCGCTCTGTGCGAAATGATGACCGAGCACGGTCAAATCCTCGAGCCGCTCCGGCTTGTCGCCGCACAGTTGCTCCAAGGCAGCTCCGACCCGCCCGTGGATGTCGGTCCGCCGTTGCAGGAGTAGATTCTGGTAGATCACGTCCTGCAGCAATGTTTGCGTAAAGCGGTAGCTTTGCGACGAGACCGAGCCTGATCCGGCAACTTCCTCGATGATTTCCGCATCGCAAAGCAGTTCGCAGCCGGCTTCGAGCCGGCCGGGGTCGGTTGTCACAGTTTTCAGAAGTGTGGCATCGAAGCGCGGGCCGATTACCGCGGCCTCCTGGGCCAACCGGCGCACCTCTTGGGGCAGCCGGTCGACGCGGGCAAGCAACATTGCCTGGATAGTGGCGGGGATGCCGGTTGCGACTTCGCCTGCCACAGTCCGCCATCGCTGGCCCTCTCGCATCAGTACACCGCGATCGATAAGGCCGCGAACGATCTCCTCTAAAAAAAGGGGGTTGCCGCCCGCGCGCTCGAGAATCTGGTCGAGAAGCCCTCCTGCGGAGTTTACCCAGCTCTCGCCGAAAAGCGCCGCCAGCAGGCTGCGTCCGTCATCACTGCTGAGCGGCGGAAGCCTGAGCGCTGTGTGACTGACCCGACTTGAGTCGAGCTGGTCGTTATCCGGCGCCGGACGATGCGTGACCAGCAACATCAACCGCGTGCGCTCCAACCTGTCCATCACGAAACGTAGTGCCTCAAGCGACACGGCGTCGGCCCAGTGCAGGTCTTCGACGACAATCAACAGCGGCGACAACGCAAGCCGCCGTTCGATGATTGTGCGGACTGCGTAGAGAATTTGCCGCCGCAGCTGCTCGGGTTCGACATGCTGCAAGGTGGCATCGGGGTCGCCAAGGCCGAGCACATGGTAGAGCAAAGGCATCAGCCGCTTCGCCTCCTCGCCCTGCAGGCCGAGATCGGTAAGCAAGCCTGCGAGCTTCCCCCGCATTTCGTCCCCATTGTCGTTTTGCATCATCCCGGCAGCGCTGCGCACCACTGCGCCCAAGGCGCCAAATGATTGTTCGCCCAGCGGTGAGCACGTGGCCAGCCGCACGGCGACGTTGCGAAAACGATCCTCGTCGCCGACGCGGGCGACGAACTCCTTCACCAGCCGCGATTTCCCGATACCGGCTTCTCCGACGAGGCGGACGAGTTGGGCCGAGCCGCTGCACGCCTGGTCAAGGCTCGCCATCATTCTACTGAGCTCCGCACCACGACCTATTATCGGCGCACTGAGGCCGAGCGCCTCGAGCCCACGCGCTGCACGCGGCGTCGCAAGCGGTGCATCCAGTCGATGGACGAGCACACTGCCAGCCTTGCCGCGAAACACGACATCACCCAGCGACTCGTAAGAGAAGGCATGCCGGGTCAGTCTGTGAGTGAGCTCGCCTACCAGCACCTCACCCGGTGCGGCCAGCGATTGCAGGCGTTGCGCCGTATTCACTGTGTCGCCGGTCACCGAATAGGATTTGGCGGTGCCGATGCCCAATCCGCCAGTAACGACCGGACCAGTGTTTATGCCGATGTGGAGCAACAGAGGCGAGCCGGAGTGGGGGGTGCTTTCGCCGAGCCGCGCCGTCCGGGCGATCATGTCGAGAGCGGCGCGAAGCGCACGTTCGGGATCGTCCTCATGCGCGACCGGCGCACCGAACAACGCGAGCAGTGCATCGCCGATGAATTTGTCGACGAAACCACCAAAGTTTCGCACGGCCGCCGTCAATTCCTTGAACAGTTTGTTCTGCAGCGCTTGCATGACCTCGGGGTCGAGCTGCTCGCTGAGCGTCGTGAAGCCGCAAAGGTCGGCGAACAGGACCGTTACCGTCCGGCGATCGGCGTCAGAGAAGGGATGCAGCCCTTCTTCGCTTTCGATGTCCGGAAGCATCGATGGAGTTCGAGAAGGCGGCACAATGGTCCGGCTTGGTGTCGGAGCAGGCCGTTCGACGACTTTTGCGGGCGCACCGACGTTTGCCCCACATTTCGGACAGAACTCGAAATCAGGTGCGCAGGGGTAGCCGCAACTGGCGCATGGCACGGGCTGGCGCCTGCCACACCTCGGACAGAAGGCGTAACCGCCCTCAACCTCGAAACCGCAGCCCGAGCAGTCCATCGAACAAGACCTCACTAGAGGCCGTCCCGGCGTGACCTCGCCACGCACTTCACGGCCAGGCTATTCGCAAGGATGCACCGATAGTCGTCGACCGGCAAGCGGGAGCGCAAATGGGCATCGAGCGATCAGTGTGGGTCCGGTGGCAGGGCGCTGCGGGCAGGCATTGTTGAAGGCGCAATAGTTGTCGGATCCGCGAACGCCGCCGAGACAGCCGCGCTTGCCGAAGGGGCTGTCGGCTCTGACGGGATTGGCGTAAGCTACAGTTAAGGGGGTGCACACATGCACCGCATCATCGCCATGGCGATCTTAGTTCTCGCGGCCGCGTTCAGCTCCGCGCGGGCGGAGGTGCTGATTGGGGTTTCATCTGCGATGACGGGACGGCTCGCCTGGTTCGGCGAGCAGGCGCAGCGTGGCGCCGAGATGGCCGTGGCCGACATCAATGCGACGGGTGGCGTACTCGGCCAGCAGATGAGGCTCATCACGGCCGACGACTTCTGTGATCCCGAGCAAGCGGTCGCCGCAGCCCAGAAACTGGTGGGTGATGGTGTGGTGCTCGTCGTCGGGCACTACTGCTCTGGAGCCTCGATCCCAGCATCGAAGGTGTACGAGGCGGCGGGCGTTTTGCAGATTTCACCAGGATCAACCAATCCGCTGTTGACTGAACAAGGCCGCGCCAACGTTTTTCGAGTCATTGGTCGCGACGACACGCAGGGGATCGTGGCCGGCAACTACCTGGCCGAGCATTGGAGCAACAGCAAGATTGCGATCCTTCATGACGGCACCACTTATGGAAAGGGTCTTGCTGACGAGACTCGAAAACAGCTGAACAAGCGCGGCGTAGTCGAAGCGATCTACGAGGAATACACACCCGCGAAGAACGACTATTCGGCCGAGATCGCTGCGCTAGAGGCTGCGAACATCGCCGTGGCATATGTCGGCGGATATCATGCCGAGGTCGCACTCATGGTTCGCGCTGCGCGCGACCGCGGCTACACGGTTCAGCTAGTCTCAGGCGATGGCATGGCGACCGAGGAATTTGCTTTGATCGCCGGCCCCGCGGCTGAGGGTACCCTCTTCACGTTCCCCGCGGACGCTCGCCGAAATCCCGAAGCCGCCTCGGTCGTCGAGCGGTTCCGGGCTGAAAACTTCGAGCCCGCAGGCTACACGCTGCTCAGTTACGCCGCCGTCCAGGCCTGGTCGCAGGCAGTGGACAAGGCCGGCTCACTAGAGCTCCAAGCCGTGATAGCGGCGCTGCGCGGCAATCAATTTGATACTGTGTTGGGCCGTATCGACTTTGACAACAAGGGCGATCTCACGAGCCAAAACTGGGTATGGTACGTCTGGCGAGGTGGAGAGTACGTGCCGGTCGAATAAGGACCGCCGATGCCGTCGCCGCTTGAGACAGCTGATGGAGATCGAGTTAGCTGGACCGTTCAGAGCTATGTGTCGCCGTTATGCTTGAACGCTTCGGCATACGTGGCCGTCTGTTGCTCGCTTTTTTCGGCATCAGCACCTTCGCCGTACTCGCGACAGCGGCCGCTCTCTATGCCTTCCTCCAGGTAGGAGAGGTCGTCGACCGCATCACCAAGGATCGGGTACCGTTGGCGCTCGCGTCCCTCCAGCTGTCGCGCCAGGCAGAGCGGGTAGCCGCCTCTGCGCCCGCCGTACTTACTTCGACCAGCAAAGCTCAGCACGGCGAGGTTTCCGCCGCGGTCGGGGTCGAGATGACGCGCCTCGAGGAACTGCTTGCCGCACTCAAAGGTGCCACGCTTAGCACGGCGGTGGTGGCTGAGATCGAGGCTGCAGTTCTTGGTCTGCGGCGCAACCTCAACGCCCTCGACGACCTTGTTGTCGCCCGCCTCACAGTGGTGGCGCGCAAAGAAGAACTGTTACGCCGCTTGTCGGCTACGACAAATGCAAGCCAGCGTCTTGTGGCGCCCGGTATCCTCGTGATGAATTCCAAGCTCCAGCAATGGCAGGCGGTTACAGCCGACACGTCGCTCGCGCCGGATCGCGGTGCGGCGGCGGCGGCCGACCTGGTCCAGGCAATTGCGGCCTACATTCCGCAGCAGAAAGCGCAGCAGGAGATATCGGCGGTCAATGACGTGCTGGTCAAGACGACGGACGCGCCAACGCCAGACGATCTGACGTTGATCCTGTTTCCGCTGCGCCGGTCGCTCGCCGTTCTCGACACGGTTTCCACCGAGATCGACGAGAGGCTGCGAACCCGTTTCCAACAGCGGGTCGGCGAGTTCAAGGCATTGATCGACGGCGGGAACAGCATCCCGAAGGCGCGCAAGGACGAGCTAGCAGTGCTCGCAGAGGGCGAAAAGCTTCTGGCCGAAAACAATCGGCTGTCGCGCAGTCTCACCGCTGCCGTCGATCGCCTGGTCGCCGCGGCAGACCGCGAGATCACCGCGTCCGGTCTCGAAGCCGCGACGGTCCAGCGCTACGGTACCGGAGTTGTCCTTGGCTCCGCCTTTCTCACCCTCTTGAGTTCCGTTCTGGTTGTCTGGCTCTATGTCGACCGTAGCCTTCTCGCCCGTCTGGGAGAGGTGAGCCAAAGCATGTTCGCAATCGCCGGCGGCGATCTTCGTGCGCCGCTGCCTGCCGCGGGCCGCGACGAGATCGGCCGGATGGCCGAAGCGCTTAGGCTCTTCCGGGACACCGCAGTCGAGGTCGAGGAAAAGAACCTGCGCGATGTCGCTGAGGCGCGCCAACGGCTCATCGATGCGATCGAGAGTATCTCCGAGGGATTCGCGCTGTACGACGGGGAGGACCGGCTTGTCCTCAGCAATAGCCGCTACCGCGAACTGCTCTACAGCGACCTTGCGATCGAACTGATGCCCGGCACGACATTCGAGCACATTATTCGCCGATCCGCTGAGCGCGGCTACATCAAGGATGCCGAGGGGCGGCTCGAGGAATGGGTCGCCGAGCGGCTCTCCCGGCACCGCAACCCAGGCGAACCGTGGGTGCAGCGGCGAGGCGACGGGCGATGGATCATGATAAGCGAGCGGCGGATCACCGCCGGCGGCACGGTCGCGGTCTATTCGGACATCACTGAGCTGAAGCAACGAGAGGAGAACCTCGCAGAGAAATCCACGGCTCTCGAGGCGCTTTCCAACAAGCTGGCCAAATACCTGGCGCCGCAAGTGTACAGCTCGATATTCGCCGGCCGCCAAGACGTTAGAATCGCCAGCCAGCGGAAGAAACTGACAATATGCTTCTCCGATATCGCCGGCTTTACCGAGACCACTGACAAAATGGAATCCGAGGATCTCACCCAGCTCCTCAATCACTATCTGACGGAAATGTCGAAAATTGCTTCGGATCACGGCGCGACGATCGACAAATATGTCGGCGACGCGATCCTGATGTTTTTCGGCGACCCTGAGACGCGCGGCGTCAAGGAGGACGCGCTGGCGTGTGTGCAGATGGCTCTCACCATGCAAAAGCGGATGAGCGAACTTGCCGAAATCTGGCGTGACATTGGAATTGAGACACCGCTGCGCTGCCGCATCGGCATCCATACCGACTACTGCACTGTCGGTAACTTCGGCAGCGAGGACCGGATGGATTACACGATAATCGGCGGCGCCGTGAATCTCGCCTCGCGCCTGGAACAGGAGGCGCCACCGGGGACCGTCCTCATTTCCTACGAGACGTTTGCGCAAGTGAAGAACACGATCGACTGTGAGGAGATGGGGCATGTCCAGGTCAAGGGGATCGCCTATCCCGTCGCCACCTACCGCGTCATCGATCTGAAGGCCAATCTAGCCGGCGCTTGTCACGCCGTTCGAACCGAGCTGCCGCACTTCAGGCTGGAACTTGAACCGGAGCTGATGTCCGCTGACGAGCGTGACGATGCCGCCACTGCGCTTCGAGACGCGCTGGATCGGCTTTCCCACAAGCCCGGGCAGTAGGGCTTGGTTCACAACGACCCTTCCATGGACGCAAGGAGTAGGATGTGGGACGCAGCTTATTGGCGCTGTCGATGCGAAGGCCACAGAACGGTCGCGGTCAGTCTTTGAACTCGGGCGGAACGTCCGCATCGGAGCCGAGACTTAACATTCACGGCATCACTGGCAAGGTCCGGATATGGCGCAAGTTGCCCGTTCCGGGGCGCCGCCTTAAACGGCAAAGTTTGACCCAGAGCGGCCGCTCGGCGTGACAGTGTCGAACGTCCGAAAGCATGATAGAGCAGTCATTGCCGATTTCGAACTCGCTGTGGACGGGTTCCGCAAGGCCGGTGTCGTGCAATGACAGGTGAGGCCATGTCAGGTCAGGCCTTGAACTGCAGACGGCTCTCAGGCAAGCCATATGACTGTCGAGGCGGAAGCCGTCGTCGAAATCCCAAAACGCATCAGCGTCAAGGAAAGCGGCCGGACCAGACGCCAGAGGCTCACCGATAGTCGCCGTCGCTTGCGGTTGCTCACCAGAAAATCAACCTGAAATAAGGCTTGAAGTGAGGCTCAGGTCGGCTTGATCTCTGCCCGGCCGATCTTGCGCCATCGGGCGTTTTCGCGAACCAGTTTCAGGTCGTCGGTCGTCTCGGCAAATGTCCGCAAACGGTATTGTCGGAGCAGGTCCGGGAAGAGCGCCCCTTCCGGCAGGCCGGCAAGCTGCTCCCGGACCGAGATCTTTTCATCGATGACCCGCATGCCCCAGGCATTTTCCCGAACCTGCAGCTCAGCGGCCAGATCGCGCTCTTCCGGCGCGTTTTCGTCTAGCACGGCCAGAAGGATCGAGTGGAAAAGCGCTACATAGCCAATCTGTCTCAGGCCGCCCACGACCCGCACGCGCGGCAATATGGCAAGGACGAGGAACGTCAGGAACAAGTTCGGCAGCAGCACGCCGTCCAGCAGCCCCTGCTTGAGATGCAGCCGCTCGAACGGGATTAAAAGACCATGCGGCCTGTCAGGCTCGATCAGGTGCCCGTTCTCGAGGACGAGCTTGCGCACGCGCTCCTCGCGGATGCCCCAGAAATAGTCCGTGGCATTGGGCAGGAATCTGCCAAACGGGCTCGATGCGGCCTCTTGCAAGGCATGTTCGAGACGCTGGCGTCTTGCGGGTTCAATGAGCAGCCTGGAAAGAAGGCTGCCGTCATGTTCTAGATGCCGTGCCATGGCAGCCGCGGCGAGCCGATCATCGATGAAAACCGGCAGGGCCATGCCGGCACGATCCCAATTGGCGACCAGATCCTCGTTGAGGGCTGTCAGCGCATCGGCGGCGGTTCCAAACACCTTGTCCTGGCTGGCAAGCAGTGTGCCCAGCCAGCGGCTGGCATCCGTTTCATCGCCCACCGCCTCAAGCGCGCGCTTGTTGAGGGAAACGGGACCGGCCACGCAGGCGCTTTTGCGGCACAGTTTGTGGCGCCCGATGCCAAACAGGTTGACCTTGTCGTCGCCGACATCGAGCCATCCCGGCCCCTCCCGGCCAATTGTCTCCATGGTCATCGTCGTTCCCATGAAGCCGAAGAAGGCCGACAGCCCGTTTTCGACCGCGCCGAGCCAGGCAAGCAGGAGGGCATCGAAGGTGATCCGGTCCATCAGAAGCAGGCAGTGCAGGCCGGACTGAATCACCGGTCTGTACTCGAACTCGTCGAGGGTCTTGCCGATCTCGTCAGGCTGCATCATCACACCAAGGCGCTGATGCAAGACTTCGCGCAGGATCGATCGGGCAGCGATCGCCGGGGCCGATGCAGGCCTTGCCACCGGCCGCCACAGATGGCGGGCGTAATCGGAAACCGGTGCATTCCAGTTCTGCTCGATGTCGCGCACGACCTCCGGGCAGAGCAGCGACAGCACAGCCAGAATTTCCACCGGAGGCGTAGGCGTTGGGTCAAGGACGGCGGTCATTGGTCCCGTCTAGCCGCTTGCGGTGCAAACGCCAAGGGAGACCAGACTTGCTGGATGCGGCCGGCCCACACATAGATCGTCAACTCGATCAAGATGGTGTGAGCCGAAATGACCGTCTCCTACGGAGTTCTCCATAAGCAACCGCCTGTTCGCCGACTCGGCACGAATTGTTAGGTTGGCTAAACAGTTAAGGCCAAACCAGCGGATCTTAAAACCGCAGGCGGGCCATGCTCAGGAGGTCGTGGTACTGCCCGTCGGTAAAGCCGGCCTTCACATGCCGGCCTTCGACCTCAAAGCCGTGGCTTTTGTAGAGACGGAGGGCGGGTTCGTTGTCGGCATAGACGGTCAATTCGACCCGCTTCAGGGCGCGCCAGTTGTCGGCTACGTCAAGCAGCGCGCCAAGTATGGCGGAGCCGATACCTTTGCCGACAAAGGCATCGTCAAGGCCGATATTGATCTCGCCGATATGCGAACGGCGCGGCGAACCCTGCACGACCAGGCTGCCATGGCCGACGACCTTGCCGTCCAGCTCGGCAACGATCCAGGTGGTTTCCTGGCCGGACTTGGCGATACGCCGCGCCACCTGCTCCACCATCTCGAAAGGCATCCTGAGCGTGCCCCAGCGGAAGCCCGGCATGTTGAAGATAGCGCAAAGCGCCTCCGCATCGCTTGGCCGGACGGACCGGAGCTGCGGCTGGATTTTCTCGGAGGGTGGCGAGGTCGTGCTGGTCATGGCGTTCCCGGCGAAGGCAATCGGCCCGGTACGATGCACCGGACGTCACCTGAAAATCCAGCCGTCTCTGCAACCTATGATGCCGATTGCGAGCTAAAATACCGGGAGGCGGCGTAGAGTTTGAAGACGCCGCTGATGCCGATCCAGCCGAAAAGGACGAGCCAGCACAATGTCCCGGTCGCTGTCCAGTCGATCCGGTGCACCGCAGCGTCGGTGATGGCGACGCCGAGGATGGCAAGCAGGCCAACCAGAAACTGCGCCAAGCCGAGCACCAGCAGTTCCTCGCGCGGCGCGCTTCTCCAGACCAGATATATACCGCCCGCACCGGCGAGGAAGACGGCGCTGTAGACCTGAGCGTGGAAGGCATCGATCGGCCATGGCCAGATGCCACTGAATGTCAGGGGAAACAGCAACAGGCCGACGCCATAGAGCCCAAGGATCGCGGATTCCGCCGGCATGTAGCCGCGCCATGCGGGATTTAAGGTCACGCCTTTTGCAGAAGGACGGGCCCTGGCCCGCCACAGGAACAGCCCGGATACCGCGACCGAAGCAAGATAGACCAAAAACCACAGCCAGGGCGCTTTGCGCTCGAAGTTGAAATAACCGAGATTGATGAACGAAGCCACCGACACGATGACGGTGAAGATGAAGGCCATGACGAGCACGAGCCTGCCGGGCGACCAGCGATTCCAGACCAGCAGCGCCGCCATCACGACCATTTCGGCGGTGTAGAAGCCACCGAGGAAGCGCGCATTGAACGGCGTGACGGCCCAAGGCCAGCCCGGTTTGACCAGAACAGGCACGAAAAACAGGCCGGCGCCTACGATCAGGACGATGATGACCACCGCAGAGAAAAGGCGCAGGGCCGCGGGAAATGGCGGGTTGTTGGATGTCGGCATGGGAGAAAATCCCAAAGATGAATGCTCCATGGACCATCATAGTGCTGCTTGCGGCCGGTGAAAATCCGCCGAATGGAAATTGGACGGTCACCAGGCTTATCCATTCGAATGGCCGTACGATCTGTTTCGAAGTAAGATGGAGCACTCGGACCAAAGACCGGTCCGGTCAACCCGCCTCGGGGCGCATTTTCCGGAACCTGCACGATGAACGAAGCTCAGGATCTGTTCTCGCTTCTGCGACAATCGGCCGATGTCGATCCACAGGCGATCGACGCGATCAAGCGAACCATCGCGGAGGGCGAGGACCGCGAACTTTGCCGCATCAATGCGCCAGCCTTCGCCAGCAAGCATGGCCTCGACGAGGAGCGCGCCATAAGCGCCTTTCTCCATGCGGCGCGGGTGGGCATCTTCGACATTTCCTGGAATGTTCTGTGCCCCGGCTGTGGCGGCGTGCTCGACACCAACGCCACGCTGAAAACCCTGCAGAAGGACGAATACACCTGCGCGCTGTGCTCCGAGGGCTATTCGCCCACCCTCGACGAGATGGTCGAGGTGACATTCACCGTCAGTCCCCGCGTGCGCAGGATTGCCGCCCACAATCCACACGAATTGCCGGTGGCGGAATATTTCCGCCAGATCTACTGGGCGTCCGGCGTCGATCTGCCGGAAGAGGATTTCGCGGAAAAGATGGAAGCGTTCTCGCTGGAGGATATCGAGCTTGCGCCCGGTGAAAAGGCGGTTCTGCCCATACAGCTTCCGTCCGAATTCATCATCGTCTTCGAGCCGGTCACCCATTCAGCGCAGTTCATCGACGGGAAGGGCGAACCAACAAAGGAGCGCCGGAGCCTCTCTTTGGCCTTCGACCGCGACCATGTCCAGAACCAGACGCTGGAGATGCAACCCGGCCCGTTGCGCATTTCGCTGGAAAACAGGACCGACACCCGCGTGCTGCCGACGGTCTTCATAGCCGGCCAGGCATTGCATGATTTCCTGGGAAAACGCCGGCCCTTCCTGACCGCCAAGCGCCTGCTCACCAACCAGACATTCCGCGATCTCTATCGCACGGATACACTCGACATTAACCAGCGCCTGAAGATCACCAGCCTGACGTTCCTGTTCACCGACCTGCGCGGATCGACCGAGCTTTACGAGCGGGTGGGCGACCTTTCAGCCTTCGATCTCGTGCGCGTGCATTTCCAGGTTCTGCACGAGATCGTCGCAGCGGAGGCAGGCGCGGTAGTGAAGACGATCGGTGATGCGGTGATGGCGACCTTCGTGACGCCTGATCGTGCGATTGCTGCCGCCCTCAGGATGCGCGATGCCATGCGTACGCTCAACGACAAGAGCGGGCGCGAGGATCTGCTGCTCAAGATCGGAGTCCACGCCGGCCCCTGCATTGCTGTGTCTATGAACGACCGACAGGACTATTTCGGCCAGACGGTCAACATTGCTTCGCGGGTCCAGAACCTTGCCAACGCACAGGCGATCTTCGCCACTCGGGCGGTGGTCGACGACAATCTCACCGCCGATCTGTTGCACAGGAAGGCGCTGACGCCCGTGCCCCACGAGGTCTCGCTGCGCGGCATTGAGCGGGAGATAGCAGTATATACGATCCCCTGAAGGCTTGGCCCCTGAAGATTTGGATCGTCTCGGCCCCTCACACGCGCCTACAGATAAAATAACGATCGGCGGGCACCGAAGGCGGCGGCGGGAGGCGTTGCAACTGCGGATGATCTAACGGCATGCCGCTGACCGCGATGCCGCCGACGCGAAGCAGGCGCGCGGTCAGATCGGGAAGCCAGGTAAGGGTCACTGCATCGCGATCTTCATAGCCAGTGCCGATGTCGGCATGAACAAGAGCGGCGTCGATGCCAATGAACCTGCTCGCGGTCTCGCGTATTTCGCCGAGCACGAGATTTTCCGCTTCGGGAATTGAGCTGGCGTGTGCGGCAAGTGCGCGGTCGAACGCTACGATCCGGCGTCCGGGCAGGCGCTCGCGCAGATGGTGGAACGTCCGGCCATTGCCGAGGCCGAGCTCGAGCACAGGCCCCTCCATTTTCGCCACCTCGGCGCAGACATGATCGAGTATGTCGCGCTGTGCGGTCATCCTCCGGATGAAACTGTCGAGGCGACTCATGTGCGATTGTATGTCCTGAACCAGTCCACGAAATCAACTGCCCCCGACCAGAGCGTTTCGCGGCTGAAACCCGACGCCGACGTGTTAAACCCAGATCGAGTCTTGCCGAGGCGAACGATGAACATTGCAACAAGCGAACAGGCCGCTGACAAGGACCATACCGGGTCGAGTCGGCGGCACGGCGCGCGGCGGAATAGCGATCTCACTTGTAGGGGTCTGCGGCGTCCCGCAAGCCGTCGCCGAGGAAGTTGAACGCCAAGATGACGAGAATGACGGGGAGCATCGGCAAAAGCAGCCATGGATAGAACGCGATGACGCTGACGCTGCGCGCCTCGGTGAGCAGGATGCCCCAGCTGGTTATCGGCGCCCTCAGGCCGAGCCCGAGGAAGCTCAGCGCCGTCTCGCCCAGGATCATGCCGGGTATGGAGATCGTCGCCGTCGCGATCAGATGCGACATGAAGCCGGGAATGAGATGCCGCCCGATGATGCGGCTGCTTCTGGCGCCCATCAATTGCGCGGCCAGAACGTAATCCTCCTCGCGCAAGGCTAGAAGCTTTGAACGCACGGCCCGCGCCAGTCCGGTCCAGTCGAGCAGCCCGAGGATGACGGTGATGCCGAAATAGATCAGGATCGGACTCCAGGTTATCGGCATGATCGCCGCCAGTGCCAGCCATAGCGGAATGCTGGGGATCGATTGCAGAACTTCGATTATCCGTTGAACGATCAGGTCGAAGATACCGCCGTGATAGCCGGCCAGTCCGCCGATGACAATGCCGAGCAGGAAGCTGAAACTGATGCCGACGAGGCCGATTGTCAGTGAAATGCGTGCACCATAGATGATGCGCGAGAGCACATCGCGCCCCAGCCTGTCAGTGCCCGCCAGAAAGAGCTGGCCGTTTTCGGCAGGACAGACAAAATGCCTGTCACCTTCGATCAGGCCCCAGAACCGGTAACTGTCGCCCTTGCAGAAGAAACGGATCCGCTGAACATCATCCTGTTTCTCGATGTAGTTCCGCTTGAGCGTGTCCATATCCAGCGTCATCTGACGGCCATAGACGAACGGCCCGACGAGCTGGCCGTTGTGGAACAGGTGCACCCGCTGCGGCGGTGAATAGATGTAGTCCATGTTGCGCGTGTGCAGATTGTAGGGCGCCAGGAACTCGCAGATCAGTATCCCGAAATAAAGCGCCGCCAGGAATATGCCGGATATGACGGCAAGCCGGTGCTTCCGGAATTTCCACCACATCAGCCGCAACTGCGACGCCTGAAAGACCTTCGACTGCTCCGGCGTCATCACCTCGACCGACTGCAGGTCAAAGGGCGCGATGGAAACGTAGTGTTGCAGTGGGGCACCCGGAGCGGGCAGCGGCGATTGCGTGTTCATTTGGTGCTGCCGCCTTGCAAACGAATTCGCGGATCAAGTAGCGCCAGCGCCAGGTCGGAAATCAGGACGCCGATGACCGTCAGGAAGGCGAGGAACATCAGGAACGACCCTGCCAGATACATGTCCTGGCTTTGGAGCGCCTTGATCAGCATCGGCCCGGTCGTTTCCAAAGACAGCACGATCGCCGTGATTTCGGCGCCGGAGATGATGGCCGGCAGGATAGAGCCGATGTCTGAAATGAAGAAATTGAGCGCCATGCGCAGCGGATATTTGACCAGCGCCCTGAAGGGATGAAGGCCTTTGGCGCGCGCGGTCACGACATATTGCTTATGTAGCTCATCGAGCAGATTGGCGCGCAGCCGCCGGATCATACTTGCCGTGCCCCCGGTGCCGATGATCAAGACCGGGATCCAGAGATGGGCGAGGATCGACTTCGCCTTGGCCCAGCTCATCGGCTCGCCGAGATATTGCTGGTCCATGAGATGGCCGATGGACGTGCCGAACCAGATGTTGGCGAAATACATCAGGATCAGCGCCAGCATGAAGTTCGGAATGGCAAGGCCGAGAAGGCCGAACAAAGTCAGGCCGTAGTCGCCCCAGCTGTATTGATGCGTGGCGGAGTACATGCCGATCGGAAAGGCTATGAGCCAGGTAAAGATGATCGTGACGAAGGAAACCAGCACGGTCAGCCACATTCGGTCCCCGACGACGTCGCGAACCGGCAGCTCATATTCGAAGGAATAGCCGAAATCGCCGTGCAGCATCCCGCCGACCCAGTAGAAGTAGCGAATGACCGGTGGCTGGTCGAAACCATATTCCTTGCGCATCATCTCGATGCGATCGGAATCCACCGCTTCGCCCTGAGCCCGAAGCTCGGCAACATAGCTGTCGAAATAGTCGCCTGGTGGAAGTTCGATGATCGTGAACACCAGTGCCGATATGACCAGCAGCGTTGGAACCATCACGGCGATGCGCCAGACAAAATATCGAAGCACGCTCAGGACTCTCCAAGCCAGAATGTATCCGGCATGTAGACACCGAAATAGGCGGTCGGGTCGTAGCCGTAGAGCGCCTTGTCAGGCAGATTGCGCAGCCGCGAGGACGCCAGAATCGGCTGATGCGTTCCGTTCACCGTGCCGATCGAAAACACCTGATCGGTATAGATCGACAGCATTGAATTCCAGATTTCGGCGCGCTCCGTGGCTTCGGTCGATGCGTTCCAGCGCTTGAGTAAAGCCATCAACTCGACCACAGGCGGAAGATCGGGCGCTTCACCGACCTTGCCATGAGACAAGTAGTGAGCACCCCAGAGCGGCCATTGCAGCTGGTCGTCGACGGTGGGGGCCAGTTGGTACGGGTTCATGTCGGCGGTCGGTACGCCATTGTCGATGCCCGACCACATCGACATCACGATCTGGCCACCAAGCGCGCGGCTGCGGAAGATGTCGCGCTGCGAAGTCCGGATGAACAGGGCGATGCCGATCTTGCGCCAGTGATCGGTGATGAGCTCGAGCGCGTCGGTTTCCAGCGTGCTTTCGCCGGCCGTTTCCACTACGAGCTGCGCCGGGCGTCCGTCGGGAAGTATCCGCAGGCCGTCATCGTCACGCGCCTGAAGCCCGACCTCGTCGAGCAGGGCATTGGCCTGGTCGGGATCATGGGCGACCCAGGCTTTCGCGAATTCCGGCCGGTAGAGCGGGCTCTCCGGCAGGACCGTATCGGCACTTTCCTGCGCCAATCCGTAGAACACAGCCAAATTGATCTCGCGCCTGTCCACAGCGAGCGAAAGTGCGCGGCGCACTCGCACGTCACGAAAAAGGCCACGCCACACCTGGTCGGCACAATTCAGATTGGGCAGCAGCGCCAGCCGCGAACCCTGTGTGCGTTTCCAGAGATGCATCTTCACAGGGTAGCGCTTCTCCGCGTCTTTCAGGAAGGAGTAATCGCTGAAGTCAATTCCCATACATTGCAGGTCGCTCTCGCCCGCACCGGTCTTGGCGGAGATGATCGCCGACGAGCTGACATTCATGACGATCCGGTCAACATAGGGCAGTTGCCGGCCATTCTCGTCTATTCGATGAAAGAACGGGTTGCGCTCGAAGACGAATTGCTCGGCCGGCGGCTTGGTCCGGTTCTGCCAGGGATCGAGCGTCGGCAGTTCCGGGTTCTCCGGGCGATACTGCCGCGACATGCGGATATGCAGGAGCGTCCATTTCTGGGCCCGGTTCTCCTTCATTAGGCCGGCGAGCCGGAATGGATCCTGGTATTTCTTGTGGAACTGCTTGAGATAGGCGGCTGGCAGAACAAGCGATATCGGCGAAGCAGCGGCGAGCTTGGGCAGGAAGTCGGGATTGGGCGCATCCCAACTATAGCGGACCGTCGACGGATCGACGATCTCGAAGCGTGGCGGCTTGCCATCCGCCAGCAGGGCCGGGGCGAGCCCGCCTTGCGAAAGCTCATCGTTCAGCCAGACATCTTCCCAGCAATAGCGAAAATCCTCCGGCGTCAGCAGGCTACCGTCAGACCATTTATGTCCTTCCCGTATCTTGAAAGTGAAGACACGATCATCCGCTACATCGAAACTTTCGAGAATGTCGGCTTGCAAGTTAAGCTTTTCGTCATAGCCGACCAGGCGAGCGTACCCGTAGATCGTCATCATCCGGATATCTTTCTGGCTGCCGATGATCGTGCGCAGCGTGCCGCCATACTGGCCGGGCTGCCGACCCATCGCAGCGAGATTCAATGCGCGCGGGCGCTTGGGCAGGCGTTCGGCGAGGGCCGGCAGCGCCCTGGCCTTCAGCTGCGGCTGAAGAAATTCCGGCTCCAGATCGCCGGCGCGCAACGTGCCCGGCAGAATTGCCGAAGCCATGAGCCCAAGGACGGTGCGCCGGCTGATCAATGGCGTAGCTCGCTGACATCGGCCGAACGTCGGGCCAGCACGAGGTGGCCGCCGCCAAGATCGAGCGGCAACAGCATATCCTCGTCGCCCTCGTCGCGGAATTGCGGTCCCCATGCGCTGGTGTCGGAAGCGCCGCTGAGCTTCAGCGTCTTGAAATCCATCGGCCTGTCGAGATCGGGGAAAGGTACTGCGGCGACCAGTGAGCGCGTGTAGGGGTGGATAGGTTTCCTAAGCAGAATTTCGCGCGGCGCGAGCTCGACGATACGCCCGCCGCACATCACCGCGATGCGGTCTGCCATGTAGTCCACCACCGCCAGGTTGTGGGATATGAACAGGTAGGTCAGGCCCAGTTCCTTCTGCAGGTCCTTCAGAAGGTTCAGAATCTGCGCCTGGACAGAGACATCGAGTGCCGAAACCGGCTCGTCGCAGATCAGGAGTTCAGGTCCCAGCGCCAACGCGCGCGCGATGCCGATACGCTGACGCTGCCCGCCGGAGAAACTGTGCGGATAACGCTTTATGAAGCGCGGATCGAGCCCGATTGCCTGCATCAGGCTCTTGACCGTGGCGAGTCGGGACGCGGCATTGCCACGTTGATGGATTTCCAGCGGCTCGCTCAAGATGTTCTCCACCGTCATGCGAGGTGAAAGCGACGAAACCGGGTCCTGGAAGACCATCTGGATTTTCGCGCGCAGCAGGCGCAGGGCGTCTCCCTCGGCTTCCAAGACGTCGATCGGACCATCGCGGCCGTTGAAGATCACAGAGCCGCCGCTAGGGGTGACAGCCCGCATGAGGATCTTGCTGACCGTGGTTTTGCCGGAGCCGCTTTCGCCGACAAGACCCAGGCACTCACCCCGCCTGATATCGAAGCTCACGCCGTCCACGGCGCGAACAGGGGTTTGATGATCTCCGCCGAACCATCCGGACTTGCGGATCGTGAAGGTCTTTGTCAGATCGCTGACCGACAGCAGGATGTCGTCCGGCCCCTTCGATGCCAGCGCCGTCTGCTTGCCGAGCAGGTTCCCGACATTCACCGGCACCTCGCGGAGCGCCTTTAGCCTTTCGCCAGGCTTCAGGTCGAAATGCGGAACGGCTGCCATCAGGCCCTTCAGGTAAGGGTGACCTGGCCGGCGGAATATCGCCTCCACAGGTCCCGCTTCCATGATCTCGCCATGGTACATGACCACCACCTCGTCGGCGACATTGGCGACCACGCCAAGGTCGTGCGTGATCAGCAGCATCGCCATGTTCAGCTTCGTCTGAAGCTCGCGCAGCAATTGCAGGATTTGCGCCTGGATGGTGACGTCCAACGCCGTCGTCGGCTCGTCGGCGATCAACAGGGCGGGCCGGCAGATAAGCGCCATGGCGATCATTGCGCGTTGACGCAATCCTCCCGAAAGTTCAAAGGGATACATGTCATAGGCGCGCTTGGGGTTGGGAAAGCCGACAAGGCCGAGCATTTCCTTGGTCAGCGCCTTGCGCTCCACCCGAGCCATGGGCGTATGAATCTGCAGGGATTCGCTGACCTGATTGCCAATCGTGTGCAACGGCGACAGCGATGTCATCGGCTCCTGAAAGATCTTGCCGATGCGGCTGCCTCTCAACGCCCGGATTTCGGGTCCGTCACGCGGCATTTGCAGGATATCCTGCGTCGTGCCGGGCTTTTCAGGATCGGAAAACAGGATACGGCCGCGGAGATGGGCTGTGTTCGGCAAAATGCCCATAACTGCCTGGCTGAGAACCGATTTTCCGGAACCGGACTCGCCCACAAGCGCGGTAACCTTGCCGGGCAGGACGCGAAGATTTGCACGCCTGACGGCATGCAACGGTCCCCCTATAATGGCAAAAGAGATGCCAACATCCTCGATCCGCAGCAGATCAACGCTCGAATTCATTCTCACACCAGCCCCACTCTGGCGGCCTGCCGGTCGGCAGGCCCAGAAAAGCGAGACTAGCGCATTGCCAGCCTAGAGCAACTTGGATTCGAAACAGTCGCCAGTTCCCCGGCGGAACCGGCGACCGGACTGCATACCAAAGGCGTTCGGATCAGATCGTGACGGTTACTGGAGCTTCCTCGGGTCGCCCGCCGACAGCCGCGCGGCATCGCGATGAAGCAGCATGACCTGCTCGGCGTCCGATATTCGGTCGTAAATCGGCTCCAGCGCACCGTCTTCATCGAGTGCAAGAGCACCCGACAAATCGGGTGAAAGCACCGTCAGCTTCTGCTTGATGCCCGCCAGTTCCTCCTTGCCGAGCGTCAGCCAGTTATTGGCGCTGCAATAGCCGGCGAAATCTTCGCTGGCGAGAACGCTGTGCGAATATTTCTTGGTCAGGGTCTGAAGGCGCTGGACCTCGTTTACAGCCGAGCCGAAGACAGAGAATGTGAGCCGGTCGGAAAGCCCGACATTGCCGAACATCACATTGCCGACATGCAGGCCGATACCGAATTTAATGTCGCCCAACCGCTGCTCCTTTCTGCGCAGATTGAGATCCATCATGCGCCCGGTGGCCTTGTGCGCTGCCGCAAGGGCAGCCCGGCAGGCGATCTCGGACTGCGCACGGTGCCTTTCGCAAGGGTAGACGGCAATGAAGCCATCCCCCAGGAAACTCATGATCTGCCCGCCTCTGCGATTGAAAGGTGCAGCAATGGCATCGAAAAACTGATTCAGCGTATCGATATAGATTTCGCGGCCGGAGGTTTCGGCAAGCCTTGTCGACCCGCGCATATCGGCCATGACCAGTGCAGCCCGGATTGTGTCGCCCTCGCCGCGCTTGATCTGGCCGTCCAGCACCCGCCTGCCGGCGTCGCCGCCGAGATAAGTGGTCATCATGTTGTCGGCGAGCTTGGTGAGCACCGCCATCTTGGTTGCGATAGCGAGATGGTTCTGGATCCGCAGCAGCGCCGAAATCATGTTGTCACTGAAGCCTGCAGCACTGTCGGTGGACCAAGACCCGATCATGCCCTGACTGGTGTTGCCGCTGAAGGGATGGACGAAAGCCATGTAATCGGTGACGCCCATAAGCTTGAGGTCATCGAAAACAGGAAATTCAGACGGCACCGACGGGTCGAGCCGGCGCCGCAGATGGTCGAGTTTGTGGCTGAGCAGATGGTAGTATGGGCTGGTCAGGAATCTGTCGGAAGGAACGCCGTCGTCATGACGGAAGCCTTCTACTTCCAAGCCCTGGCCGCGAAGCCAGGTGAAGCCAAGCGCGTCATAAAGCGGATGAAGCATCGAAAAGCTCAAATGCACCCGCCTCAGCGGCAGGCCGGCAGCAGCCAGCCGTTCACAAAAGCCCTTTACCAATGTTTCCAGGTCGTCGCCCGCCAGCGCCGATTGGGTCAGCCAATCGGCAACCTTATCCATGAGAATGGCAGAAATTTCTGCTTGCGCTGTGCTCATGCTATCTCGAAATCTCCTTGATCCGCCACAAATTCGCCGGCTCGGACGCCGTCAGGCCTTCACCACCGTCTCTCGGGTTAGCCCGAGGCGGCCAAAAACATTGCGTGTGTCGACGATCAGAAGAGCGTGATCCGCGATCGCCTGATAGTCAATCGCGTCGTGGTCGGTTGCAACGACGACAGCATCGAAATCCTTCAAGGCCGCCTCGGTCAATTCGACCGAGCGACGCCCCTTGATCGCCATATGCTCCCGTGTGGTCGGGATCTCCGTAACATGCGGATCGTGGAATTCCGCCTTGCCGCCCCATTCCTCGATGAGTTCAATGAGCCGCAATGAGGGGCTTTCGCGGATGTCGGGCACATTCTTCTTATAGGCGAGCCCGATGATGAGAATGCGCGAGCGGCTGAGCGCCTTGCCGCAGCGCCGGTCCAGCGCCTTCGCCAGTTCATCGACCACATGACGCGGCATCGCCGTGTTGATCTCTGCCGCCAGCTCGATGAAGCGGGTCGGCAGTTCATATTCGCGCGCCTTCCACGTCAGGTAGAAGGGATCGATCGGAACGCAGTGGCCGCCAAGTCCGGGGCCGGGATAGAAAGGCATGTAGCCGAAGGGCTTGCTCTTTGCCGCCTCGATCACCTCCCAGATGTCTATGCCCATCGCACCGAGCACGACCTTCAACTCGTTGACCAGGGCTATGTTGACCGAGCGGAAGATGTTTTCCGTCAGCTTGACCGCCTCGGCGGTCGCCGTGGTGGAAACCGGAACAACGGTCTTGACCACGCCCTGGTAGAAAGCCTGAACGAGTGTCGCCGCTTCAATGCCGTCGCCTGCCACGATCTTGGGGATCGTCGCGACTTCAAAGCTTCGGTTGCCGGGATCCTCGCGTTCGGGCGAGAAGCCGAGGAAGAAATCTATCTTCGACCGCAAGCCGGTTTCTTCCAGTATGGGCTTGATCACGTCGTCGGTGGTGCCGGGATAGGTGGTCGATTCCAGCACGATCAGCTGGCCGAGACGCAGATGCTTCGCGATGGTGCCTGCCGTGTTCCTGACAAAGGAGAGGTCCGGCTCACGGTTTTTCGTCAGCGGTGTCGGAACGCAGATGATGATGACATCGCAGACGGCCAGTTCAGCAAAATCCGCAGTGGCGCGGAACCGTCCGCTCGCCACCTGGCCGGCAAGGGCTGTCGAGGTCACCGCCTCGATATAGGATTGGCCGTTGTTCAGGCTCTCGACCTTCTGGGCTTCGACGTCGAAGCCGGAAACCGGGAAGCCGGCGCGTGCGATCGCAACCGCCAGCGGCAGCCCGACATACCCCAGTCCGATCACGCCGACTTGCGCGGCGCGCGTCGAAATCCGGTTCAGAAGACAGTCATATGTCGATCGTGAGGCGTCCAAAAATCTGCTTTCCCTTAATTCGGACAGACCGTCCGCTTCCATGGCGAGGCTCACTTGGTCCCAAGAACCCCGAGGCATATTGCGGAAAATCGATGTCCGCAAGCTGTCAGACCGGCACCTTCGCCTTCAGGCTTGCTGCAGCCATCGCATAGCCGCCGGCGGCGCCATCGATGAAATGAACGTGATCGCGCTGCAGCGGCGAGGCGACGAGGCATGTCATCAAGGCCGATTTCTGGCGGTGCAGGCCATAGTTGCAGATGCCCGCCTCTTCCGCCTTTTTCAGCCGGTTCTCGATCCGTTGCAACACATCCGCGTCAACGTCGATGGTCATCTTCAAGCCGTCGTCGAACTTCCGGAAATCCGAATTGCTGGCCACGTCGCGTTTGTAGATCTTCGGATCGAATTTGCCGATCGTCCAGCCATATCTATCGGTAACAGCCGTAAGCGTCATCAGGAACACTATCCACAGCTTCGACAGCCATCGCCGTCCTGCCGGCGCCGTGGCGCGCGCCTCGATATCGAGGCCGGCGGGCAGCAAACTGTAGTCCGGTCCGTTCACCGGCACCGGGTGGCCATCGCGTTCCTGCCTGCCGGCAAGGGCGATGATGTCGGAAACCAGAAACTGAAAATCGCGCACGTCGCGCGACGCCCCCGGTATGGCTATGATCGAGACGATTTCGCCATGCCGGGCTTCGATCGGGTTCCAGCGGCACGAGAGGCCGGTCAGATCCGGCCGCGCGCCGGCCGGCGCAGGATCGATGCGGTAGCGCCCCGCTTTCATCTCGGCTTCCGCCCAACTGCCGCCACCGCCGGCGAACATGGCATAGAAGACCGCTTCGGAGGCCTGGAACCTCGCCACGCGAACGTCGAGGCCTTGCGCTCTGATATCCTTTATCGGCACGATTGCGGCACGCAAGGTCAGGTCGAGTTCGTCCGCCACCCATCTCTGGACAGCCGCCAGCGCGTTGCGGGTGATCTCCAGCGCCGAGCCGGGAAATGCCACGAGCGCGCCGTCGCCGCCGAAGACAAAGGGAAGATCTTGCCGACCCAGCGCATTGAGCAGCGCCGAAATGACGCTGGCACCGGCCATATTGACGGTTTTATAGCGCCCAGCCCCGATCGCCTTGGTCGAGCCGACGATGTCGGCGGTGGCCAGCGCCCAGCCATCGGGGAGAGGCCGATAGTTATCGATATCGGCAACGCTTTCGAACTTTGCGAAGACCGGCAGGGAAGCGACAAACGGATCGGACGCGGCAGCTGTTTCCATGAGCATCAGATAGCACATTCCACTGCTTGAAGGTGAAGTCGATCATGCTTCGAAATTGACTTGCGCAGGCTTTCCGATGATAGGGTCCGGCGATGCGAATTGCCTTCTACGCGCCGCTGAAGTCGCCCAATCATCCCGTTGCCTCCGGCGACCGCCAGATGGCACGGATGCTGGTCAAGGCGCTGGAGCATGGAGGGCATAGCGTCGAACTAGCATCCGAATTACGCTTCTATCTACGCGAACCGGATTCGAAAAGTTTCGACGCGCTCAAGATCGAGGCCCGGGAGGAAGCCGCGCGGCTGGCAAGGCTTTGGGATCGTGACGGCAAGCCCGGTCTGTGGTTCACCTATCATCCCTATTACAAGGCGCCCGACCTGATCGGGCCCGAGCTGGCGTTGGCCTTTGGTGTCCCCTATGTGACAGCGGAAGCCTCCTATTCGAGGCGGCGCAACACCGGTTTGTGGGCCGATACGCAAGCGTTGGTGGCGCGAGCCGTCGAACAGGCAGCGCTGAACATCTGCTTCACGCAAAGGGATCGTCAGGGACTGGCAGATGCGATTCCCGACGCCGCTTTCGGCATGCTTTCGCCCTTCATCGACACATCGGTATTCCGGGAAACGCCGGCACGGAGTTGTCCGACGCGCCTCGTTACCGTCGCCATGATGCGCCCGGGCGACAAAGTCGAAAGCTATCGCATGCTGGCGCAAGCGCTCGGTCCGATCGGCCATCTGCCCTGGACCATGTCGGTCGTCGGGGATGGGCCTGCCCGTGACGAGGTCAAAGCGCAATTCGCCGGCTTGCCCGCCGACCGTATCGAATGGCTTGGCGCGATTGAGCCAGCCGCCGTGCCGGATGTCCTCTACAGTGGGGGAATTTACGTCTGGCCGGGTTGCGGCGAGGCCTATGGCGTTGCCTATCTTGAAGCACAGGCCGCCGGCCTTCCGGTGGTGGCTCAGGACATCGCCGGCGTGCCGGAGGTCGTGCGGGATGGCCAGACCGGGTTTCTCACCCCGCCGGGCGATGTGGCGGCGTTCGCTTCTGCCATTGAAAGGCTTCTGGCCCGTAACGACGAAAGAACCATCATGGGCGCGGAAGCCAGACGTTTCATCCTCGAAGAACGTTCCCTCGGTGCTGCAGTGGCGCGGCTGGCCGAACTCCTTGCGAAGATCCCGGTTTCATGACATCCGATCAGATCTGGCAGCCCTTGGTGGAAGAACTGGCGTGCCGGCAACGGGCAGATCGCAAGGCAGAGTTTTGGCTGCGCGACGATGACGCCGTGGATCCGACGCCTGCGCTTGATCGGCTGCTCGACCTCACCGGTGAATTCGCGGTTCCGGTGACTCTGGCCGTCATTCCGGCCCTGACTGATGAGAAGCTTGTCGTCCGGCTTGACGAGGCGCCGCATGCCACGGTCGCCATCCATGGCTGGGCGCACCGAAATCATGCGCCCGAGGACCAGAAAAAGCAGGAGCTCGGCGCGCATCGGCCACGCGAGGCGGTGCTCAATGATCTGGCTCGCGGGCTGTCGCACGTAACCGGCCTGCACGGCGCACGTACCGTTCCGATGCTGGTGCCACCCTGGAACAGGATCGACGCCGGCCTGGTATCCGACCTTGGATCGATAGGATTTGCGGCATTGTCGGTCTATGGGCCGCCGAGGCGTGCTTCACTGGCGGTCATCAACAGCAATGTCGACATCATGGATTGGCATGGCACGCGCGGCTGCCGCGATCACGGCCTATTGGTTCAGGCTATCATCGCGCAATTGCAGCATGCATTCGATGGCGGCGAACCGGTCGGTCTGCTCACCCACCATCTCGTACACGATGAATCGGCCTGGCTTTTCCTCGAACGGCTGTTCGCCGTCACCGCACGGACTGAAGCCTGCGCATGGCTTCCGATCAGGACATTGATCGGGCGCAGCGCCGGTAGAGCAATTCCAGGAAAAGTGTGAACGATTTTCCGTCTGGAATTGCGTCAAAACAAAGAGATAGAGCGCTTCGCCGTTTCTGTGAAACGGTGAAGCGCTCTAGAGGAAAATAGCTCAGCGCTTTTTGCGCAATGAGACTGGAAGTTTGAGCGTCTGGCCATCCCGCGCGGCAAAAGCGCCGGTAAACCTGTCCTTGGCCAGTTTCTCGATCTTGTCCAGTTCCTTGTCGGTGCGTGTCGGATCGTGGTGAAACAGCGCAAGCCCCCGCGCACCGGCCGCCTCACAGAGCTTGACGCCCTGTTGCCATGTCGAGTGCCCGTAACCGCGGCGGCGTTCCATTTCCTCCTCGGTGTAGGTGCAATCGTAAATGACGAGGTCGGCATCTTCGATCAGGCCGAGCACCGTCTGATCGAGTTTGTCCGGCTCGTGCTCAGTGTCTGTGATCACCGCCACGACGCGGCCGCCCCATTCGACCCGGTAGCCTATGCAGCCGCCCGGATGGATAAGACTGCCGGTTCGGACCACCACCCCTTCGCGCGGGCGAAGCACGTCTCCGGATACGAAATCGCGATAGTCGAGGCTTGCCTTGCTGATCTCCAGTTTCACCGGAAACCACGGCGGCCGCATGAACTCATCGATCATCTGCCGGGTGGTCATGTGTCCTGCAAGATGCCCGGACCAAAGCGTAACCTTGGCGCCCCGGTCATAGATCGGCGCAAAAGACGGCAGCCCGATGATGTGATCGTAATGGCAATGGGTGAAAAGCAGGTCGAAATCGGTGACGCCCAACGCCTGAAGCGCCGCGCCGGCAGGCCGTAGGCCAGAGCCTGCGTCGAACAGAAGCGTATGCTTACCGCATCGCATCTCGACGCAGATTGAGTTGCCGCCATAGCGAGAGAATTCTGGCCCTGATACCGAAATGCTGCCGCGGACACCCCAAAACCTGACCAGGAAAACGTTGTCGTCCATGCTACCCCTTCGCCCATCATATCCAAACAACTGCTGCTAGGCGAGACAGGCTTTCTCCGGGTGATCTTCTCAGCGAGAGGACAGTGCCGTCACGACGGCGAGGATCGAGCGCACGTCCTTCGTTATTTGGCGCTTCGTGCGTCGATCAGATCCGCGGTTGTATGGCTTAGGCGATCGGCAAGAACCCGCAATATCTCGATGGTCATTTCCGGGAACTCCCTCATAAGCCTCAGGAAATGATCCTTGCGGATTCTCAGGACTTCCAGCGGACTTGCCGCTCTGACGGTGGCAGTGCGGGAGCTGTTGCACAATATGGCGATCTCGCCAACGATCGAATTTGGCTCCAGTTCGGCAACTTTTATCGGTCCGCTGTCGGAATCGACAAGAATATCCGCCCTGCCTGAAAGGATGACATAGGCGGCGTCTCCCTCGTCGCCCTGCCGGAAAAGGATCTGGCCGGCGCTGTAGCTCACACGATCGGATGTGAACGCAAGCAGCTTGAGCTTTGTCGGCTCGATGGCAGAGAACAAGGGAACGCGTTGCAGCATTCCAACTTCATCCTTGAGCAGCATTGTCGCAAACCTTCCAAAATTCGCGTTTGCCAGACTAGAGCAACGGACGCCCAGATGGAATCAATTCTCTTTTCGAGACGGCGAGACAAACCACGCGAAAGGTGGCGAGCCCGATGTCGTGCACCGGCAGAATGATCCCATCTGAATGTCCGTTGCTCTATGACAACAGTTCCTTGAAGATACCGTTCCCTGCCAAAAGTGCCTCGTGTGTTCCGTCTTCCGCCAATTGACCCGAGTCGAAGACGATAACGCGATCGAACATCATCGCCATTGCCGGATTCGTCACGACCCATACAATTGCCGGCGAATGGCCGTCGCGCCTGGCTTCCTCGAGCACGTTTCGCAGCACCTTGTCCTGCATGCGCTGGTCGAGCGCCGAAAGTGGCCGGTTGAGAATGAGAAAATCCGGACGCTTGAGCAGGGCCCGGGCAACATCGAGCTTCTGTCGCTGTCCACCGGTCAGCCGCCTGCCGCCGGAGCCGACGTTGAAGTCCAGGCCGACATCCAGAAGTTCGGCATAAAGCCCCAGTTCGTCAAGAATGTCATAGACGATGGAGCGTATGCGGTCCGGTGCGTCGGGATGGTTGTTGCCCACACGCCCGAACAGGACGTTATCCATGACGGTGGCCGCGGCAATGTATTTGGCAGGGTCATACCGTTCGACCGCATTTTGCAGTTCGGGCGGCAGGTTTTCATAGAACCGGCTGCGTGCAGCGACGATCTTGCTCATCAGCTCGTCGCTCAGCAGGCCGAAGCGATGCCGGGGCTCGATGTAGGCAAAGCTCAAGGTGACGATCATGGCGCGATCGTTCTCTGAAACCGCCTCGTGAGGACGGTTCTTGAGCCGTTGTAGCAAGGTTTCGTAGGCGGGTATCTCCTCGGCGCTCATGAAGGCGAGCTGCTGGAAGAACTGGTGATCGGGCGGCAGGTCGGCAAACAGCTCGATCGCCTGTTTGGCGATCTCCAAGCCCATTTCGTAGAGCGTGCGGTCGAGGCCGGCTTGCCTCAGCACAGAAGCAAAATAGGGATTGGCCGCCAGGGCCCTGTCGGCCAGTTCGGGGCCGGCGGCAGCGCCGAAGAGCAGGTTTTGGCCGATCGTTGCTTCCTTGTTGTAGGCGCCCGGTTCGAAAGGAACCACCAGTCCGCTCAGCCCCTCTTGTTCCAGCCGGGTTCGCAGCGCCGCACGCAGTTCAACGATCCGCCTGGCAAGCTCCGTGTGACGCGTGAGGTCGGCCGAAGAGCGCAAGCCGAGATCCAGAATGTCGCGCGACAGAACAACCGCGTCGAGCACCCGGCGCACGGCTTCAAAGAGGTCGTGCGGGCCGGTAGCCCCGGCGGAAGCATAGTTGATCCAGTCGCTGTGGATATCGAGATCCGGATTGCCCGACCGGCGCGCCTCGTGGATATTCCAGCGGTGCTGGTCTGCCGCGGCACCGTCATGAGGCACCGATGTCAGCGGCGCATGCTTCAACCCGTAGAGCAGGTTGTCGCGGAGGCTTGCCTGGAACAGGAAAACATCCGACGAGGCATAGGACATGCGCCGGCCGGTCACTGCCTCGGGAAGTTCAAGCAGGTCGTCGGTGCCCGAAGCGACCCTTCCGCTGTCCGGCCAGTTCAGCCGCGCGAAGGCTTCTGCAAGCGCCTCCGCTCCACCTGTTGCGGTACTGACCAGCGCCACCGTCTCACCCGGCTTGACCTGGAGGGAGATACGGTTGAGGAGCATTGCACCGCCATCGTCTGCTATAGACAGATTGATCGCCGATAGGGGATTGGTCATCGGATCAGGATCGTCGATCGTCAATGCCCCGATTTTCGGCGCGATGAGACCCTCGACGGTGAACTGTTCAACGACCTGTTGATATTTGACCTGGACATCCTGCCGATCCTGATCCCAGTCGATCAGTTCCTTCATCGGTCCGGGCAGGTCCTTGTAGGCGCCGATCACGGCCACGAGCTGGCCGACGTCCAGCCTCCCCTGGATGACCAGATACCCGCCGATCATATAGAACAGAAAGGGCGTGAGCTGCGCGAGAAAATTGTTGAGGAACTTCACCATGAATTTCCATTGGTAAAGATCGAAGCGGATCTTGAAGATGAGCCCGAGCCGGGCAGCTATGTCGGCGCGCTCGTAGTTTGATGTATCGTGGACGTGAACCGCGCCGATGCCGTCGACGATTTCGCCAACCCGGCCCGAAAGCGCGCGCGCCGTCAACTGCCGTTGGCGCCCGAGCACGATCAGCCGCCGCCGCATTCGCGGGATGAGTACGATCTGGATCACCACGATCACGACCGCTATCATTCCGAGCCAGACGTTCTGGATCATGATGAACAGCATGGCCGTCACCGCCTGGCCGCCGAGCAGTACCGGCTGCAGGAAGGCGTCGCCGATGAAGCCGCCCAGCGGCTCTACCTCGTCCTTCACCATGGTCGCCACTTCGGCGGATTTCACCCGCTTGAAGTAGACCGGCGGAAAACGCAGCACACGGTCCACCAGATCGAAGCGGATACGTCGCAGCATGCGTTCGCCGAGGCGGCCCTTGTAGGTGTTGATGTAGAATTTGAACAGGCCGTTGATGACGACTAGCAAGAGGAACACAAGGCTCAGGGCAAACAGGGTCTCCTTGCGGTCGAGCTGAAAACCGGAGAAGAACTGGACCTCTCCAATGAACGGCAGGTTATAGTGTAGCCTCATGAATGGCTGGGTCGCGCCCGGTTGCTCGAAGCCCCTACCTTGGATCGGGCCGTTGACGATCAGCTTCGGTAGGTCGAAGGACATGAAATACGGGACCATCGAAAGCACGACGATCATCAATATCCAGAGCTGCTGCTTCTTGGTGTGCGTCCAGATGTAGCGGGCTAGGCTGGGTTCCATATGCGACTGCGGACCCTTCAGTTGAAAGGATGCAGGATGTAAACGCACCTGCTGGCGAATGGCGTATCGGCAATTTCTTCGTCGCCAACGACAAAGTCGAAGCTGCAGTGCACGGACATTGTCCTGCGCTCAACGATGCAAGGAACCTGCGAGGCGGCGCGATCCAGTTCCGGCGCATGGTCGATGACAACGACATGGGCATTGTTGATCAGCGAAGAAGGCAGCTGGCCAGACGGTTCGCGGCTTCCGCAGGGCGTTGGCGAATAGCCGAGCAGCACGAGGCCGCAGCTGGGCGGCTGGTGCTGGCGGATGGACGCCGATGATCCGGACAGATGCAACAGGCTCTCTCCGGCACCGGGCAATAGCCAAGCGGCTTGCAGCATAATCACGTCCGCGGAATCAAACAGTCTTGCGGGAGGCAAGATTGCGTTGTGTCGCCCGAAATCCCAACATACAAGACAAATATGATGGATGTCACGCAACCACGCAATGCCGGTATGGACTGGCACGAGCAAGCCTTGGACCTCACGCGGGGAATTGCTGCTTATGTCAACTGCCCTCTCGTGGCAGGGCTGGCGCGCGTCGTCACCAAGCATCCGAAGGCCGATATCGCCAACGCCTTCAACCACAAGCAGGTCGCCTGCAAGATGTGGGCGCTCGACAGGCTGTTCGAAAGCTGCGGCGGCCGGTTCGGGCGCATATGGGTTCTGGGTGGATGGTACGGCGTATTGCCGGCAATGCTTTTCAACGACGCCCGCTTCGACATCGCGGCGGTCGATAGCATCGACATCGATCCCGAAGTCGCGCCGGTCGCCCGGACCCTCAACCGGGAAGCCGGCGACCGGTTCCGGGCGCTAACGGCAGATATGTACGCACTCGACTATGCGGCCGTCCGGCCCGACCTGATAGTCAATACGAGCTGCGAACACATAGCCGATCTGCGCGCCTGGCTTGCTCTGCTTCCGCGGGGCACGAATGTACTGCTGCAATCGAACGATTATTTCAGCGAGCCGACGCACATCAACTGCGTGGCTTCACTTGCAACCTTCGAAGCAATGGCGGCGCTACGGGAGGTGCGGTTCTCCGGCGAACTGCCGACAAAAAATTATACGCGCTTCATGCTGATTGGAACTGTTTAATGTATTTCGCCCAAAAGTGCGTAGCGGTTTTCGGACAACGACATGCATAAAACAGGACTTGAAGCGCGTCGCACGAAACTCACCAGACGCGACGTGCGTTAGTCCTACTGAGTCAGTAACGCAGTAGGACTAGGATCTATCGTCTGTTTGATCATGAGCTTTTCCGAAACCGGGCTCCACTTTTAGGGACCATGTTCGATACCGCTCGTGCAGGATTTGCGCGGAGCGACGCGCGCCTTCCAGATCGAGACGATGCGCGGATGGCGTCGGTCTCACAAGCGCCTGTTCGATCGCTTGCGCCAAACCTTCAGGCGTTAGGTCCTTTTCCATCAGCACCGTTGCAAGACCGAGTTCTTCGAGCATCAGGGCGCGAACCGTCTGTTCGGTTTCCCCGCCGGCTGCAAATGGAACGAGCAGGGAGCGACAACCCGCGCGCAGGACATCGCAGACCGTGTTGTAACCCGCCTGCGAGACTGACAGGCGGGCGCCTGTCAGCAGGCTGGCGAAATCCTCGCGGAACCGGAAGATGGACAGGCCCGGCGTGGCATCGCGTGCGATCGCGTCAAATTCGTCTTTCGGCAGGTTTGGGCCGGTGATCAAACACCATTTCCGAGCGTTGTTGGCATTCCGCGCCGCTGCGATGGTGGAGCTGACAAGGCTCTTTCCGGCAGCCCCGCCGCCAACCGACACCAGAACGTCGAAGCGCTCGGAGGCCGCGGGTGAGGGCGGCGCGGCAACGAGCCCTGTGTAGGTGACCTCGGCCCTGATCGTCCCAGCCAGCGGAAATGTCTTGTCGATGGTTGCGAACGCCGGATCGCCGTGGACCATAACAAGGTCGAAATGCCTGTTGATGAGATCGACCGTTTCCTCGTTTCGGCCCGGCTTGACGCGCTCCTGAAGGATGTCACGGACGGACGTCGCCAGCAGCGGTCTGGGCGACGTCGCGTCGATGGCCTCGATCAGCGGCAAGAGTTCGAAACGCATCTGTCGGCGTCCAAATGGAAACGCCTCGAGAATGACGATATCAGGCCTGCAATCCCGGAATGCCTGCAGCAGCATCTCTGAACGCCATTTCTTGAAATCATCGTCGATCGGGTTGCCCTCCAGGTCGACAAGTCCGGAAAATCCTTCATCACCGGAGGTGACAGGTGGCAGGATTACAGATTTTACACCGAGTCCCGGAAACCCGGCGATCGGCGCTCCGCCGGTCACGACGGTCACGTCAAACCCGTCATCGACCAGAGCCGCCGCAATGCGGCTGGCGCGCGCAAGATGGCCGATGCCGAGCAGGTGCTGGACATAGAAGAAAGCGCGCAGCCGCTTCATTCGGCGGCCCGCCACTCCCGCTCGAACAGTTCCTTGAGCTGTCCAATGCTTGCCATATGATCGAAATTGCCGCGCACGCGCCGCTCTGCGGCGTCGCCGAGGCGGGCGCGCAGTACGGGATCACGGATCAGGCGCTCCAGCGCCTGTGCCAGGGCAATTGGGTTTTCCGTCGGAACCAGCAGCCCGGTTTCATCCGGCGATAAAAGCTCCGGCACGCCGGAAATATCGGTCGACACGCAGGCAAGCCGCTGGCTGGCCGCCTCCACCAGAACATTCGGCAGACCGTCACGATCGCCATTTGCGGTGATCCTGCAGGCCAGGGCGAAGATGTCGGCGCGGCGGTAGTGCTCAAGCACTTCCTCCTGCGCAAGCGCGCCTTTCCAAGAGACGCGACCATCCAGTCCGAGCTTTTGCGCCAGCGCCTTGAACCGCTCCAGTTCCTCGCCGCCGCCGATATGCTCGAAACGCCACGCCAAATCACCGGGCAACAGGGCAAGGGCCTGCAGCAACGTATCGTAACCTTTCTTTTCAACGGCGCGCCCGACACTCAGAACGACAACCGGTTCGTCCGGCGCCGAGCCGTCATGCTGCTTTCGCGCCTCGCCGAAACTGCCGAAGCGATCAAGGTCGAGCCCATGATAGCTCAGATGTATAGACGAGTTGCCGTTAGCGAGTTTTTTCAGACGGTCGAAGCCGGTTTTCGTGCAGGTGACCGTCCAGCGCGCCGAGGAAAGCTTGCCGGCCAGATCCCAGTCCGCCGAAGTCCAGATGTCCTTGGCATGGGCCGAGCAGGTCCAGGGCAGGCCACGAAGCTGGCTGGCATAGCGCGTCACCGATGCCGGTGTGTGCGCGAAATGTGCATGCAGCCAGCCCGCGTCTTCCGGCCATTCGGCCGCCAGCACGAGCGCTTGCCCGAAGCGGCGCGCGCGATTGCGCGTAAAGTCGTGGGGGAGATCGGCAGCCAGCGATCCGAGCGTGCGCCAGAAGCACGGCCGCAGCAGATAGGCAAACAGCGAGCGAAGCACGCGCAGCGGCTCTTCATGCAGATATTCCGGCAGATAATGGACCGGCGCTTTGATCTCGTCATGCACGGGGTGGCGTTTTTCGTCGGTCGGCCGCCTGAGCGCGACGAGTATCAGGTCGAACCCTGCACGCTCCAGACCGAGCAATTCCTGCGCGATGAAGGTTTCGGACAGCCGCGGATAGCCCTTCAGAACCACGACGATCTTGCGATGTTGCAATTCAGGTCATTCCTTCAATGACCGAAAGGTGATGGCCGGCCCGCCGGTCGAGCAGTTCCGCGACGATTTCGGAAATATGAGGCAGCCCTTCCAGCGTCAGATGCGGATTGCTCTGTGATGGGTGGGGCCGGTCCGGCAGCGCCACCAGTGCATCGGCAAACCGCTGGGAATCCTTGGCTTCCTCCGGCAAAAGCATCTCGATGAGGCCAAGTTCGGCTGCGCGCCGAGCGCGGATCAGTTGTTCCTGGCGGGGCTCGACGCGCGGCACGATCAGCGCCGGCTTGTCGAAAGACAGTATCTCGCAATAGGTGTTGTAACCGCCCATCGCCACTACCGCCTTGGCGCCGGCAATCAGGTCTTCCATGCGGTTGTCGAACTCGATGATCTTGATGTAGGGGATCTTGGACCCCTTCTTGAGCAGCTTGTTGCGCTTGCGCGCCGGCATGTAAGGCCCAAGCACGATCAGGGCCCTATGCTGCAATTGCGGATCCTGCTGATAGGCATCGATGACGTCGTGGATCAGTTCGGCGCCGTCACCGCCGCCACCGGTAGTAACGAGGATATAGTCGCCCTCGGGCCGGTGGCCGGGCAACTCGTTCCGCTGCAGGCTCCGTTGCAGGAAACCGACGAACCTCATCTTTGCCCTGACAGCCGGCGGCACATCCAAGCCGGTCAACGGATCGTAGAAATCCGGCGGGCCATAGGCCCAGACCTTGTCGTAGAACAGGCCTATCTTGCGCATCACATCCCTGCGTGCCCACTCTGCTTCGAGCAGATGCGGCGCATCCATTACCTCGCGCAGGCCAAGCACGAGAGTGGTGCCCCGCGTCTTGAGGTAGGACAGCGTGTCCTCGATCTCACCGCGCAGGCCGAGCGGTTCCTTGTCGACGATGAAGATATCCGGCCGGAAGGTCTCAGCTGTATGGCGGATGATCGACTGGCGCATCCTTAGCGTCTCATGCAGATCGATGTCCTTTTCCAGCGAGGTGTATTCGCCGTTGCGCAGCTTGATGACGCTGGGGATCTTCACGAAGTCGACACGGGCGCGGTAGTCGAAGGCGCCAGCGATAGTCGCACCCGAAATGATAAGCACCTGAAGTCCGCGGAAATCCTCGACCAGCGAATGCGCGATAGTCCGGCAGCGCTGCAAATGGCCGAGCCCGAACGTGTCGTGGCTGTACATGAGAATTCGAGCGTTTTCTGCGTGCTGGGTCATTGTTGAACGTCTCTTAGAATTCTCGCTTTGAGGACCGTGAGCGACCCGCCGGCTTCGAAACCATCAGGTTTTGAAACATGAGGCCGCGATTTTCAATTTGTATTACTTCTGTGGAATGCCTGTCAGATAACTTTCTGATTGCCTGAGTCCGAAACTAGATGGATTGGCGAATATCGCCTCGGCGGGAGCGGGTCGAGACTCCCTGTTGTTGTTTTGGGGATCGAAGGGGAAAGCGGTGTCCAAAAGATCGGCAGAAGTCATCGCTCTTGATTCCAATAAGGCCTCTCCGAACTTGATTGGTTTCCGAGCGGTGAAAGCGAATTCCGCTATCCTGCGCATATAGTCAATTGCTTGATCGGTATACGAAAGGACAGGGTCACCGGGCGTCGCACGGCGCATGTTGTTGTAGAACTCATTTCGCGCGCCATTGCTCTCGGTCTTGGGGGACCAAAAGTGCTGCCCATCAATCTCTTGACGGGCGGTCTGATTATGATTCACCGACCAGAACTGAGCCATCTATCGCCCAAGCTAGCCGGAATTTCGGCAGGAATCGAGTGGACGCCAGCGCTCACAACACACCGCCTGCGGCAGAGTGTGTGCAACACCGGTTACTTGTCTATCGCTATGGCCTCTGGCTAATGCCTTAGCTGGGGCGGTGACGGTCCTTTTTGAGACGACCTGAGCGCGTCGCCGAACGTCGCGAGGTGCGAAAATCACTCGATTGGTCCCGATAGTTGGCGAAACCTCAATGAGTTTGATGATTGGCCTCGTAGGTTCACAGAGGGCGGCGACGATCTCGTCGGGGTTCTCTTCCGCCTAGTTGAAGATCCAGGCTGCCGACCGGGAGATCGACGACTTCATCACCGTCGCACGCTCGCGCCTAGCGTGACGAGAAGCTCGTCCAGTTGCTCGAACGTCTCGCCCATCGCATCCGCCGCCCCGGTGCCGGCAGCGTCGAGAGCTTCCTTTGAGGGATAGAGCTCGTGCATGACCAGCAGCGTCTTGCCACCTATTTCCTCGAAGGTCACCGTGGTGATGGGTCCACCGTCACCACCTTCGTCATTGGTCCAGACGAGGCGCGAGTGCGGTGTCACTTCGATATACCTACCGAAGAACTCGTCAGGGTTTGAGGCATCGTGGCCGAATACCAAACGGTACCTGCCCCCGACACGAACATCCATCTCGCAGGAACGCAGGAACATGCCCATCGACTTCGGTGCCCACCACCGCATGAACAGCTCGGGCTTGGTCCAAGCCTCGAACACGGTGCGTGCCGGCGCGTCAAAGGTTCGCGTAACGACCAGCTCCCGGTCGGACTTCCGTTCCACCATCGTGCGGTTCTGCATGGGGGTGGGCTCACTAGCTCTTGTTTCGTCCATCGACTTTCTCCTTCCGTTTCAATTCCTCGACAACCTTGTCCAACTCGTTGAAGCGTGCGTCCCAGAGCTGGCGGTGCCTCTCGATCCATGCCGCCTCTTCCTCCAGTGCGCGTAGGCCAAGCTTGCAGGTCCGCACGCGCCCAACCTTCTCCGTGGTGACGAGCCCCGCCTTCTCCAAGACGCCGACGTGCTTCTTCATGCCCGTGAGGGTCATGTGGAACTTTTCGGCAAGGTCCGTGATCGAGGCGTCTGCTCGTCCGAGTTGCTCCAAAACGCCGCGCCGGGTGGCGTCCGAGAGCGCGGCGAATGAGGCATCGAGGTGGGGCATTAAATACTGAACCATATGGTTCAGTATTTAATGGACGGGCTGGCGGCGTGCAAGGGGAGACCGAGTGGGCTGCGTTGCCGGCCGCCCCTTCTGGTAAATCGCAAGCGATTAGCGGATGTTCAAGTCGGAGCAGGGTCGGTGAGGAAGGGCATGATGTCCACGCCGTCTCCTGGGAAGACGGTGAAATGCGGGTGGTTCTCGAACAGGCGGGCGGCGGCATCGATGGTATCGGCCTCGACGACAATATAGCCGCAGAAAGGGTTCACGGCGTCGGCGATGCCGTCCCTGGTAACGCGCCTCGTCTTACCGACCATGCCGCCGCGATCGGGGAAAAATGCGGCATTTCTCTCCTCCCAGTCCGCCCACAGCTGTAAGCCGACGGCATCAATCGTATCCTGCTCGGGCTTAGGCAGGCTGCGAAAGCGGGCGAGGTCTTCGGGCTTCATGGTGTAGACGGCAAGAAAGCGGGGCATGCGGCGGTTTTTTCTTCGTGCTGGCAGAAGCATGCTAGCTTAGACTCCTGGAGGGCCCAAGTCACTGCGCATTACCACCCTTTGGCGCTCCGTATCTTTCAGTCCGAAATGATGACCCGAGGCTAAGGTTGGCCATCTATTTTGAACGCTGACCTGGGCGGGCGGAACTGCTCCACCACCAGATCAACACGCACATCAAGCGTCATCCTCGTTGTTAAGCGCAGGCCGAAAGTAGTGTCGACGCCACAAACTCGCGATTCTCTGATGTGCTCGCGATTCTCTAAAGAACAGAATCACCGAGCAGCAGGCGCGACCCGACCTCCACGATAGACCTGATAGCCGGCAGCAGCTCCTGCCCCAACGAGGTCAGCTCATATTCCACCGTCGGCGGCGAGGTCGCCATCACGTTGCGACCGAGGACGCCGCGCTCCTCGAGATCCCGCAGTCTGCTGGTCAGTACCTTCGCCGAAACGGCTGGGATATCGCGGCGGAGTTCCGAGAACCGACGCGGGCCTTCGCTCAGGGACCAGAGCACCTCGGGTGTCCAGCAGCCGCCAAGCAGCGCCATGCATCTCGACATGGGGCAGCCGGGGGGAGCCTTCACCTTCTTTCGCGCCTTGAGAACCATCGCACACCCTTCTCGAGGAGTTTCCAGTTGGTTACCGGAAAATGGCGGTAACCGCAAGATACGTGGTTTCCAATGGTAACGATGGCCGCTATTCGAAGGCTCTCCAATCACACAACCACGAAATGGACTGAACGATGTATGCAATAACTGGAGCAACAGGACAGCTTGGCCGTCTCGTGATCGAGGCACTGCTGAAGACCATTCCCGCCGACCGGATCGTCGCGGCGGTTCGCAATCCGGCAAAGGCCAGCGATCTGGCGGAGCTCGGTGTGATCGTAAGGGAGGCGGACTACGACCGTCCCGACACGCTCGCCCCGGCCTTCGCCGGCGTCCAGAAACTGCTACTGATTTCGTCGACCGAGGTCAGCGGCCGCCTGCCGCAGCATCGGGCGGTGATCGAGGCAACCCAACGCGCCGGAGTTTCGCTGATCGCTTACACCAGCATGCTGCATGCCGACACGTCTTCCGCAACGCTCGCAATCGAGCACCGGCAGACGGAGGAGGTCATCGCGGACTTGGGCGTTCCCGCCGTCATCCTGCGCAATGGCTGGTACACCGAGAACCATCTGCTGGCGCTTCCGGCGGCTCTGGAGCACGGCGCCTTCGTCGGCGCCGCGAAAGACGGGCGTTTCTCGTCCGCAGCGCGGCGGGACTATGCCGAGGCCGCAGCCGTGGTGCTGACGACCGACGACCATGCGGGAAAGACGTACGAGCTCGCCGCAGACCAAGCCTTTACGCTCGCCGAGCTTGCGGCGGAGGTCTCGCGGCAGTCGGGCAAGGCTATCGCCTACAACGATTTTTCCCAAGCCGCCTATCAGGATGTGTTGGCGGGGGCCGGGCTGCCGGCCGACCTCGCTGCGCTTCTGGCCGATACCGACGCCGCAGCCTCACGCGGAGCGTTGTTCGATGACGGAGGCGCCCTCGGGCGGCTGATCGGTCGTCCGACCACTTCGATGCAAAGCCTCGTCGCGGCCGCATTGCGCGGTTGAAGGCTGGGCTCAGCGACTTGAGGATGCGGTCTTTCTCGTAATGAGACCAATCAGCTTATCGATTTTCTCGGCCGGGTTCTCCTTTCGTCGCGCCGAGGCGGTTAAGCAGATTAAACGTGATCCTGCCGACATCGTTCATGGCGCCTGCGGCTGGCAGCGCGCCGCACCAGGCAACCGAGCTTGCCGAAAAGATCAAGCCGCCTGCTGCGAGCTTTCGCAGGGTCATTTCGGCGCAGCGGCGGGCGATGCGTTGCGTATCCCCGCCCTCGCACCAGCGCGTCGGATCCTGGAAGAAGCTGTCGGGAAATCCCGTCGCACGCGCGATCACGACGGTGTCCGCGGATGTGCCGAGGGCTGGATCCGTCGCATCCACTTCGTAGCCCGCGGCACCGCCCAGCACGATGCCGTCCGAACCGAAGGTCGCATTTTCAACGCCTTCGAACAGCCATGCGCATCCTGCTTCATGGCTTTCGTCAGTGCGCGTGAAGGGGCGTGCGCCTTCGAATCCCATCAGTGAGATCGCGCCACCGATCAGCGAGAATTCGCCGCGGCCACGGGAGCGGAGATAGCCGCCTGGTTCGTTGGTGATCGACAGCGCTTGTTCGGCGACCGGGCCGTCCCACGTGCGGCCGGCCTCCAGCGGCGAGCGCCGCAGCTCCATCAGATCGTCCTTGAAAGCCACAGTGGCGGCGAAGCCGTTTCCGCCGAGATAGGCGATGCTGCCGCCTTCGGCCACAAACTGCCGCAGCGCCTGCTCCATCTCGATCGACATATATTCGGGATGACTGCCGGTGACGACCGCTTGGTGTCCACGCAGACCGTCTATACCGCATTCGTGCAAATCATGATCGGTCATGACGTCAAACACGATTCCATTGTCGTGGCAGAATCGGAGGAAGTGCAGATCGACCGGCAAATTGTGTGGGCAGCCGCAGAGGGGATAATCGTAATCGTCCCTGAGCGTCACTTTCGGCTTTTTGTAGGAGCAGATAGAAACGCCGCTAAGGTCGGAGTGGTAGTCGTAAAGAGACTTCAGATTGTTGGCGACCGCGAAGCGATGTCCCCGGTCGTCGCTTTTCCATTCATAAAGATGATCTGGGAGATATTCGTCCGCATAAGCGAGATAGGTGGCCGTCGGCACGAGATACAACAGCGGCGACGAAACCTGTGATGAGGTGACGAAGAACACCACGCGTTCGTAGCTATCCTCCCATTCGATCTGGAACGCGTAGACGCCTGGGCGTGCGTTTTCAGGGATTGTCACGCAGTGCGATGCCGGCCACTCAAGCGGGCCGATGTCGTCGTCGTGGCAATGGATAGCGTCGTAGTGCGACGGCACGAAGCGAGGTTCGAAGCTCGATCCGTCCCAGCGTGCCGAAGTCATGCAGAAGGCTGGCTGATTGATCACATCGAGGAGCAGCGGATCTGCTCTGCCCGACGACAGGATCGGCTGCGTTGGTAACAGCGTCGGGAAATCCCAGGCAATGGTCCCCTGCGGTGTCTCGAGCCGGATCGCGGCAAATTTCGCGTTGAGGGTAGGTTCGTGGTGAGTAGCACTTGCGCCGAAATGGATGCCGTGCGCTTGAAGGTTCCGCGCAGGGCTGCCAAAACCTTCACGAAGTTCGTAAGGCGCGAGGAGATCATGCGATTTGATCCGCAGACGCGGCTGCTCCTGCCGCAGATCCAACTCGACAGTGAGCCACACACCAGTTGGCGCCTTCCTCTCGACAAAGGTTTCGCCGCCGATTTCCAGGGCAAATGCGCCGTCGCGGAGGCGCAGCTTGAGGGCGCCTGCTTCCAGGATCGTACGCGCACCTCCGTTGCGCGTGAGGAACAGCTCAAAACGAATGCCGTGGACGGCTTGTACTTTGGCCAGTTCGCCGGCTCGCACGAACAGGAACGACCCTTGGTCGAAATGCCGATGCCGTGGTTCACCCACCGCTTCGATGGGCCAGGCCAGAAATTCCGGAGCCGGCTTGTCGAGTCGGCAAATTCGTGTGGCCTTTATCGGCCGATCGCATGACAGGCTGAGGTTGATCTGCTGGCCTGCTTTGGCACTCCAGGGGGTGGTATAACCAACCACGCTCATCGCGTCGTGGTCTACTGCGCGCTTCATCTATCCTCCCGATGAACTCCAGATGGGCTGCGGCGAACCGCGCAGACCGGTCCGATGCCGGCCAATACGCTGCCGCTCTGACAAGCAAAGTTGCGCATGGCGCACTACCGCCATGATGTACATGCTTGTATAGATAAGCTGCATTCGGATAGTCTCGACGCGATCGGTCCAAGCGCGACATTACCAAGGAGGATGACATGCGCAACGCATCTCTCTTCGACCTGTCAGGCAGGAAGGCGCTTGTAACCGGCGCAAGCCGTGGCATCGGGCGCAGCATCGCCGAGGCGCTCAGCGCAGCCGGCGCCGACGTCGCGATCACGGCGCGCAGCGTGGCCTCGCTCGAGGAGACGGTGGCCGCCATCCGCACTGCCGGCGGGGCCGCGCATGCCATCGCCCTGGACGTCACCGATGTCGACCAATGCCGGGCGGCGACAGCCGAGGCCGGCAGCCTGCTCGGAGGTCTCGATATTCTCGTCAACAATGCGGGTGTGGAAGAGGTCCGGCCCTCGCTCGATGTCGACGAGGCCTTGTGGGACAGGATTGTCGATACGAATCTCAAAGGCGCCTTCTTCTGCGCCCAAGCCGCCGCGCGGCAGATGAGAGACGCCGGACGGCCCGGCGTCATTATCAATCTCTGCTCGTTGACCTCCGAGGTCGGGATTCCCACGGCGGTGCCTTACGGCTCGTCGAAATCAGGCCTCCTCGGCATGACGCGGGCGCTTGCGGCGGAGTGGGCCGATCTCGGGATCCGGGTCAACGCCATCGCGCCTGGCTATTTCAGGACAGCGATGACAGACGTGTTCTACAGCAACGAGGCATGGCAGCAATCGATGCTCGCCAAGATTCCGCAGCGCCGTTTTGGTGATCTCTCGGACCTGCACGGAATCGCGGTGTTCCTCGCTTCGGATGCGGCAGCCTACATAACGGGCCAGTCCATTCCCGTGGATGGAGGCTTTCTCGCATCGATTTGAGGGCTTCAGGGACTGGAGACGTGTCCCAGAAGTGATCGACAAGCGCTAACCGTGATTGCGTACTAAGAAAAGGAGCCGCCATGTCTGACGTCAGCTTCCACCGCCTGTCATCCCTCAGTGTCGATCAGCGCGCCAATTTACTTAAACGCGCCGAAGGAGATCTGTCTTCCTTCATCGAAAAGGTCCGTCCAATCATCCAGGCCGTCAAGAATGAAGGTGACGCGGCCTTGCTCCGGTTTGCGCGCGAGCTCGACAAAGCCGATGTTGCCGACGGTGGACTGAAAGCTTCGGAAGCGGAGTTCGATGCGGCATTCGACAAGGTCGACAAGGATGTCGTGGAGAGTATCCGGTTTGGCATCGAGAACATAAGGCATTTCCACGAGGAGCAGCGCCCGGAGACGATGTGGCTCAAGGAAGTTCGGCCTGGCGCCTATGCGGGTGACCGATACACACCGATCGCTTCGGTTGCGCTTTATGTTCCGCGCGGCAAAGGCGCCTTCCCCTCGGTGACGATGATGACCTCGGTTCCGGCGGTGATTGCCGGGGTTCCGCAGATCGCGATCGTGACGCCTGCGACTTCGGATGGTTCCGTCGATGCCGCGACGCTGGTTGCCGCCCGCCTCGCCGGCGTGGAGACCGTGTACAAGTGCGGCGGCGCCCATGCGGTCGCCGCTGTCGCCTATGGAACCGAGACTGTGAAGCCCGCCGTCAAGATCGTCGGACCGGGGAGCCCGTGGGTAGTGGCGGCAAAGAGCGTGTTGTCCCCGATCGTCAACACGGGTCTCCCCGCCGGTCCGTCCGAAGCGATCATCTTTGCCGATGACAGCATCGACGGCGGCCTGGCCGCTCTTGACCTGTTGATCGAGGCCGAGCACGGGCCGGATTCGTCCGCCTATCTGGTGACGCACAGCCGCAAGGTCGCCGAAGCCGCGTTGATTGCGATACCGGAACACTGGTCCCGGATGACCGAACAGCGCGTGGAGTTCTCGCGCGCCGTGCTCACCGGAAAACGCGGCGGTATTGTGCTGACCGAATCGCTGGAGGACAGCTACCGCTTCATCAACGACTATGCGCCGGAGCATCTCGAGATTCTGTCAACGGAGCCATTTGCGCATCTCGGACGTATCACAGAAGCCGCCGAGATCCTCATGGGGCCGCATACCCCGGTGACCCTCGCCAACTTCGTCCTCGGGCCCAATGCGGTGCTGCCGACCAGCCGGTGGGCGCGAACCTTCGGACCGCTTTCTGTGACGGATTTCGTCAAGAGATCATCAGTCGGCTATGTGACCTCGGCCGCCTATCCGGAACTCGCACTGCATGCCCGCAGGCTCGCCCGTTACGAAGGGTTCAGCTCGCACGAGAACGCGGTTTCGGAGATCCGCGATCGCTATCTCGCCGGCTGAGCGGAAACGATGATGATGAGGGCGGCACGACTCCATGGACCCGGCGACTTGCGCGTCGAGAATATCGCCGCGCCAGGCGCTCCCGAGGTGGGCTGGGTGAAGCTGAGGGTCGATGCCGCAGGCATCTGCGGTTCCGATCTCCACAACTTCCGCACGGGCCAGTGGATAAGCCGGTCGCCTTCGACGGCAGGCCATGAACTGACAGGCACGGTGATCGCCATCGGCGAGGGCGTGGATACCGTCGCTGTTGGCGACCGAGTGGTCGCCGATTCCCGCTTCTGGTGCGGAGAGTGCGCGCAATGCCATGCAGGCAGGCGGCATCTTTGCACGTCGCTGGGCTTTGTTGGCGAAATATGCGACGGCGGATTTGCCGAACAAGCGGTCCTGCCCGCACGCCTGCTGCACGTCGTCGATACCGCGCTTGACGAACGGGTCGCGGCGATGGCCGAGCCGCTGGCTGTAGCGTTGCATGCAGTGCGGCGTCTGCCGAAAACGGTCGGCTCCGTTCTTGTCGTCGGCTGCGGCACCATTGGCGGTCTTGCCGCGCTGCTGCTCTCTCGAACCTTCGCAGGTACCGTGCTCGTCGCCGATCGCAACCCTGGCCGATGCGCCCGGGTGGCGCGGGTGACAGACGCCAGCATCGTCGACTTGAACCGGGACGCCATTGCCGCGGCGACCGCGGATGCCCCCTTGCTCGCTGCCGTCGAAGCGACCGGCAGTATCGCAGCACTCAGCCAGCTGCTCGGCGTTCTCGATGCCGGCGGCACCGTTGCGATGGTCGGCATATTCCATAGGCGCCTCGATATCGATCCCAACATCCTGGTTGAACGCGAAATCACATTGCTGGGATGCCACGCCTTTGCAGATGAGCTTCCCGACGCCATCCGGATGCTCGGCGAATTGACCGAGCCCATGGTCGAACTGATCGACCGCGAGATCGGTCTGGATGATGTTCCCGCAGCCTATGAGCGGCTGTTGGCGGGGCAGGGCGATGGCTTGAAAACAATCATCCGGATGCGGTCTGCCGGGCGCGTGTGATTTCCGAACGTTGCCGGAAAGGATTTTTGAAATGATCACTTTGCCCGACACCGCCAGCCCTCTTTACGAGAAGGTCAAGGACTACATCCTGACGAACATCGGAACGGGGCGATGGAGCAAGGATCGGAAGCTGCCGTCCGAAAATGAATTCGTGGCGACACTCGGCGTGTCTCGGATGACGGTCCATCGTGCCTTGCGGGAGTTGACCTCTGCGGGTTTTCTGATCCGGCTCCAGGGCGTCGGCACATTCATCGCGCCACCTCGACCGCAATCCGCACTGATCGAAATCAACAACATCGCAGCGGAAATTGTCGCGCGGGGAAACAGGCATCGCTCCGCGGTTATCGTCCTCGAAGAGATCATGCCGACAAAGGAACTCGCGCTTTCGTTCGAGTTCGCAAAGCGCGCGTCGATCTATCATTCCATTGTCGTCAACTTCGAGAACGACCTGCCTGTGCAACTGGAAGAGCGCTTCGTCAACCCGGGCCTGATACCCGACTATGACAAGCAGGATTTTTCCAGGACAGCAACCTACGACTATCTCATGCAGAAAACCCCGGTGACGGAGGTCGAGCATATCATTTCGGCGACCCCTGCCGATGCCGAAACGGCGCGGCATCTGGGCATCGATGCCGGCAGCTGCTGCCTGCTTCTGCATCGCCGGACATGGACGGGCGCCGTCGTTGCCACGATCAGCAAGCTGACTTACGTTGGAAGCCGCTACTCGCTTGGCAGTCGGTATTCTCCGTCCAAAAAAACCTGATCGCAGTGAAGCGATTCAGAGAGGTCTGACTTGTATATGCATGTATGTATTTAGCCTTGACATCCGCTGTTGCTGACGTTGAAGTGTCGTCGCACTTCGGTTGAACTGACGCTAAGATGCCGAGGCACGGTGCCGCAAGAGCAGAAGCCCACATTCTCACCAGGCCGGATGTTTGGTTCAAAAAAAGCGGCCTGATCATCAAGGGGAACAAGACGATGCGTAACCTAGCAGGACAATTTCGGGCACTCGTTATGGTTGCTGCCGTCGGGTTCGCCCCGGCGGCCTACGCGGCCGATACAACCATTCCGGCGACGCCTGAGGCAGGAACATTCAAGATCGGCATCGAGCCATGGCTTGGCTACGGCCAGTGGCACGTCGCCGAAGCCAAGGGTCTGTTCAAGGCAAACGGGCTGTCCGACGTACAGATCGTGAACTTCGCCGAGGACAAGGACATCAACGCCGCCTTGGCCAGCGGCCAGCTCGATGCCGCCAATATCGCGACCCACACGGCCATGGGCATGGTTGCGGCCGGCCTGCCGGTGAAGATCGTGCTTCTGCTCGACGTCAGCATGACGGCGGACGCCATGATCGCCGGCAAGGACATCGCCTCCGTCGCTGACCTCAAGGGAAAGCAGGTCGCTTTCGAGGAAGGCACGACGAGCGACATCCTGCTCAAATACGCGCTGGCCAAGAACGGCATGTCCATCGCCGATGTCCAGCCGGTTCCGATGCCGGCGGCGGATGCCGGCAGTGCGTTGATCGCTGGCCAGGTGCCGGTCGCGGTTACCTATGAGCCCTATCTCACCGCGGCCAGGGCGCAGAACAAGGATGTCAAGCTGCTCTTCACCGCGGGCGAAGATCCCGGCCTGATCAGCGACGTGTTCGTGGTGCGCGATGAGGTGATCGAGTCGCGTCCCGGCCAGGTGCTTGCCATGATCAAGACCTGGGATGCGGCCCTGAAGGCCTACAACGCCGACACGCCCGACGGCCGGGCGATCATCTCCAAGGCGGTCGGTTCGAGCGTCGAAGACCTCAACACCGCCTTTGATGGCGTGCGTTACTATACTCTCGCCGAAAACAAGGATGCGCTGACGGGCGAATTTTCCACCAAGACATTCGCCGATGTCGAGGCGGCCGCCAAGAACGCCGGGCTGCTTCAGGCGGACGTGACGCCGGAGCAGATGATCGACCCGTCATTCGTCAAGGCCGCGAAATGACGAGGGCCGGCTCGCGGTGGTGACGCAAATGTCCGAGCAGCGTGCGACCAAGCCAAGCCCGTCTCACGCAGCACCGGGGCCGGTGACCAAACAGCCGATGCGCCGTCGCCGATCCTCCGGGATCGGCGCGCCTATCGCACGCTCGCGCTTCCTGATGATAGCGGTGGCCGTCTTTGCCGGCCTCGGCCTCGCCTGGTGGGCGGCAACGGCGCTGGGGCTGGTAAAGCCGATTTTCCTGCCCTCGCCGGGAAGCGTGGTGACCCAACTCGGCAAGCTCGCGGGTGACGGCACGCTGTGGCTGGATCTCAGGACCTCGATATACCGTATTTCCATTGGCTTCCTCATCGCCTCGGCCCTGGCGATTCCGATTGGCGTGCTGATCGGCAGCTTCCGGACCTGGGAAGCGGCGATCGAGCCGCTTGTGGATTTCATCCGCTACATGCCGGTGGTCGCGTTCGTGCCCCTCTCCATCCTGTGGTCCGGGACGGGCGATGCGCAGAAGTTCCTGATCATCTTCATCGGCACCTTCTTCCAGCAGGTGCTGATGATCATGGACAATGTGAAGCGGGTTCCCGCTGATTTCATTGGCCTTGGCAGGACGCTCGGCCTGCCGGATCGCAAGATCCTGACGCGCATCGTGGTTCCCAGCGCCTTGCCAGGCATCTGGGATACGCTGCGCATCAGTCTCGGCTGGGCATGGACCTGGCTGGTGTTGGCGGAACTTGTCGCGGCGACATCAGGCCTCGGCTACCGCATCACCGTGTCCCAGCGCTATTTCCAGACAAACACCATCATCGGCTACATCCTGCTGCTGGGCGTGCTTGGTCTCATCACCGACCAGGTCATGAAGGCACTGGGAAAAGTGTTGTTCCGGCAGGAGGGCCACGTGCAATGAGGCCGGGCCGATGAGTTTGCCCAAATTGGGGATCAAAGGTCTCCACAAGAGCTTCGGCACGGGCGCGCGGCGCACGGAAGTGTTGCGCGATATCAATCTCGATCTTGCCGACAACGAGTTCGTCTCGCTGGTAGGCACGTCGGGTTGCGGCAAGAGCACGCTGCTGTCGATCGTTGCCGGACTGCAGGATTTCGACGCAGGAGATATTGCCATCGATGGCTCGCCGATCCTGCAGCCGGGTCTCGACCGCGGCGTCGTCTTCCAGTCCTACACCCTGCTTCCCTGGCTGACGGCGCAGCAGAATATCGAGTTCGCGCTCAAGGCCGCGGGTCATGATCGCGCGACCTGCCGCAGGATAGCACGCGAGCATCTCGATCTGGTCAAGCTCCCGCACAGCGCCAATCGCTATCCGTCTGAGCTTTCGGGCGGCATGAAGCAACGTGTGGCTATAGCGCGTGCTCTTTCCTATCGACCCAAAATGCTTCTGATGGACGAGCCCTTTGGCGCGCTCGATGCCTTGACCAGGCATCAGATGCAGGAACTCCTGACGCAGATCTGGGAGGAGCACAGGCTCACCGTGCTCTTCGTCACCCATGATGTGGAAGAAGCCGTCTACCTGTCCGACCGCATCGTCGTGATGGGGATCGGCCCGGGACGCATCATGCAGACCTTCAATGTCGACATCGGGCGCCCGCGCCGGGAAGAGGTCATGGAAACCCCGGCCTTCATGGATTTGCAGCGCAGCGTGCACAAGGCGATCCGCGAGGCTTCAAAACGTCCCGAAATGGTTTAGGCGGGTCACTCATGCGTGTCAGGTCCAAGAGCAGCGCAACGAACGCGGCTGGGCGCGGGGATCGTCTCGGAAGACGGAGTTTCAGCCGGATGACGCCTGATGCCGCTACGGATTGCCGATCACAAGCCGGTTCACAGGTTCATTCGCGGCCGTCTGAAGGGTAGCAGGAGCTTCGCCCGATCAAGGCGTTCATGAAACTCGTGTTCGAGCTTGTGACTCGGGCGCCCGTCAAGCGCCCAATCTCAATATCGCACCGTCGCGATTCCTGACCCGGAAGCGGCCATTGGCGTCCCGCGCCTCAACCGTCGAAAAAAATTTGCAGGACAATGTCGATTTCCTAAACTTCGTTCGTCGTTCCGATGCCGGCCTATGAGGCCGGCTCAAACAAGGAGACAGACGATGCGTGTGATGGTGCTCGTGAAGGCTACCGAGGACAGCGAAAAGGGCTTTCTCCCCACGCCCGAGGCTAAGGAGGCGATGGAGGCGATGGGCAGATTTAACGATGAGCTGCGCAATGCCGGCATCTTGCTCGACGCCGACGGCCTCAAGCCCTCCTCGCAGGGCAAGCGCGTTGCGTTTGATGGTTCCCGCCGCACCGTCATCGACGGGCCTTTCGCCGAGACCCGCGAGCTGGTCGCCGGCTTTTGGCTTTGGGAAGTCAAGGATATGGACGAGGCGGTCGCCTGGGTGAAGCGCTGCCCCAATCCCATGCCGGGACCGAGCGAGATCGAAATCCGGCCGCTGTACGAGATGGCTGATTGGCAATGAAAATCTGATGCCGGAGGTCACGGAAATCCATGACCGAACGCGCGAGAAGCTCAGCGGCAACCGAGACTGTCGGCCGCAATCTGCTTGCCTCCGTTATGGCTTTGGCCGACAAGGCAGCATGACTGCAGGCGAGACGCACCAGGCGATCGAAGCGATTTTTCGCATTGAACGGGCCCGGCTCATCGCGGGTCTGGTTCGCCTCGTGCGCAATGTCGACCTTGCAGAGGAACTGGTGCAAGACGCCCTGGTCATAGCTCTGTCCGAATGGTCCAGGGCCGGCGTGCCGGCCAATCCCGGCGCTTGGCTGATGACGGTCGCCAAACGCCGCGCCATCGACGCGATCCGTCGCGACAAGATGCGCGGGCGCAAGCATGAGGAGATCGCGCGGGAGCTTGACGGCGAGTGCGACGGCGCGGCCGAGGTGATCGAAATGGCCATCAACGACGATCTTGGCGACGAGCTGCTGGGCCTCATCTTCACAGCCTGCCACCCCGTACTTTCGGCCGACGCCCGCGCGGCGCTCACGCTGCGTGTCATCGGCGGTCTGACGACGGACGAGATCGCCCGTGCTTTCCTGTCGAGCGAGGTGACGATCGCCCAGCGCATCGTCCGCGCAAAGAAGACGATCGGAACGGCCGGGCTCAGCTTTGAGGTGCCGCGCGGTGCCGAGCGTGCGGCGCGTCTGTCCTCGGTGCTGGAGGTCATCTATCTCATCTTCAATGAAGGCTATGCTGCCACGGCCGGCGATGACCTTGTCCGGCCGGGCCTGTGCCTGGAGGCGCAACGGCTAGGCCGCATGCTGGCGGGGCTGATGCCCGAGGATGCCGAGGTGCTCGGCCTGCTGGCTCTGATGGAAATCCAGGCATCGCGCCTGCCCGCACGCATCGGGCCGGACGGCGCCCTCTTGACCCTGACCGACCAGAATCGCGCACGCTGGGATCAATTGCTGATCCGCCGAGGCCTTGACGCGCTGGCCCGCGCCGAAGCCCTCGGGGGCGACGGCCCCTATACGTTGCAAGCCGCGCTTGCAGCCTGCCATGCGCGGGCACGCAATCCGGCCGATACCGACTGGTCCTGCATCGCAGCGCTCTACGACCGGCTGCGAGCAGTGATGCCCTCGCCGGTGGTCGATCTCAATCGAGCGGTCGCCCACAGCATGGCCTTCGGGCCTGAGGCGGGCCTGCGGCTGGTAGACGAGATTGCCGGCGCCGCCGCCCTGCGCAACTATGCGCCATTGCCGGCAGCGAGGGGCGACTTTCTGTTTCGGGCCGGCCGGCTGGCCGAGGCCCGCGCCGAATTCGGGGCGGCGGCCAAGCTCACCCCGCAACGTACGTGAAGCGGCCTTTCTCCTCGCCCGCGCCGACGCTTGTGGTTGAAGCATCGCCCTCGGTGCCTGAAACGCCGCTCGGCAAGGCCGAAAGCCGCCTTCAATGAGCGAGATCAACCCGCAACGCGAAAGGGATTAACGATGCGCAAGCCATCGCCGAGCGCCATTCCGTGCTGCATATCCTCTGACAAAAGTGTATCGCAGCCAGCGTGAATCGCCGCGGACGCGATCATCGCGTCATAGGTAGAAAGGCTGTACCGCTCGGCGAGCCTCAATCCTGTTTCGTGGGTCTCGAGCGTGAGCGGATGAACCGTCAACAGGCCGCGCAGCGTGGTCAGCAGCGCATGCGTGTCGGTCCATGACATTTGCATCTTCCGACGCGCGACGTTGGCGAGTTCGTTGAGAACCTGCACGCTGATCGCCCCGCCAGCAGCGATGGCCGCCTCGGCCCGATCAGCCTTCGCCGTATCGCTTGACGCGATATAAAGTAGGACATTGGTATCAAAAAAACTAACGGGCATTCGCCTTGTCCCGATCGAATTTGAAGTCAGCGGGGAGCCGACCACGGAAGGCGCGGAGACGCTTCAGCAACTCCTCGCGCCCGGGCTTCCGCGCCACGCCAAGCTGGCGGGCGTCAGCGACATGGATTTCGATCTCATCGCCTTCCCTGAGTTCAAGCGCTTCGACCACAGCGGCGGGAAGGCGGACCGCAAGACTGTTTCCCCATTTGGCGACCTGCATGCCACTTCCTCTCCTAGATATACGCCAGGAGAAATGTATATCCAGAAGTGGTCGAGATCAAGGCAACTTGGGATATATGCATTTGAAGGAGGAGCCTTGATCATGCCAGCAACTGCGTCGGCACGCCGAGTATCGGCCCTGCCTCGGCGAGCCGCTGGTCGAGGGTTCGCACCGTGGCGCCATGCTCGGACGCCGTCGCGAGGTGCAGGGCGTCGCCAGCACGAAGCCCGAGCGTATGCTGATCGGCGAATTTCGCGGCGACCCGAAAATGCCCGCCCGTCACCGGCAGCACGGTGAAGCTCTCGGCGACCAGCTTGTTGAACATCGCGAGCGCTGCTGCGCGCTGCTCCAGGTCAATCTGTCCGGTCCGAAGCTTGATCGCCATGGCGGAGGACATCTCGGTGATGGTCCAGTCGCTGATCACAAGTTGCGCTGGGTCCTGCTCCGCCAGCCAGCCCTGAACGCGCGCGGTCATGGCTTCGTTGGATAGCGCTGCTACGATCAGCGAAGTGTCGAGATAAAGCATCAATAGCGATCGCCATCTCGCATCGATCGCACCAGATCGGCGGCGGCCTGAGCCTGCAGAGGCATGGTTGCGGTCAGGGATTGGAGCAGGACGGCGTCGATCCGCCTGCGGGGGCGGGCCACGGCCGTGAGTCGGGCGACCGGCTTGCCACGCCGGGTGATGTCGATCGAGTCTCCAGCCTCGACCCGGTCGACGAGCTCGCTCAGATGTGCCTTGGCGTCCGCCAGATTGACCACGTCCATGTCACGCTCCTGACCATGTAGATGGTCATATAGCGCATCACGCTTGACGATTCCAGCGCAGAGTACGGCGAATGAGCAACTGGCTGCGTGAGCGAAGCAGGTGATCGCTCCTGCAACGAGAATTATGCCGCTTTCCGCTTGACTAATACATATCCCAATGGTTATACATCGATCAATAGCCGAAGGGTTATCGATCCCAATGCCAAACGCTCACGATGTACTCTTCAGAACGCTTGCCGATCCGACTCGGCGCGCTATTTTTGAGCGACTGTGTCGCGAAGGAGAGCAGACGGTCGGGGCTCTGACGGCTCAGGCCGGGATCTCGCAACCGGCCGTGTCGAAGCATCTCGGGGTTTTGAGGCAGGCGGGGCTGGTGCGCGACCGCCATGCAGGACGACAGACCCACTATAGCGCGCAGCTTGCTGCGCTTGCCCCCCTGATCGACTGGACAAGCCAGATGACCGGGTTCTGGCAGAGCCGGTTCGACGACCTCGAAGACCTGCTCAAAAGGATGGACCAGTGAACCGAACGTCGACCGAAACACTCTCCGTCGTTGTCGAACGGGAGATCGCTTATCCGCCCGAGAAGATCTGGCGCGCGCTCACGCAACCACACTTGATCGAGGAGTGGCTCATGAAAAACGACTTCAAGCCTGTCGCGGACCACCGTTTTAATCTTCACGCAGCCTGGGGCTCCGTCGAATGTCAGGTCCAGACGGTCGAGCCGAACAGAACGCTGACTTACACGTGGGATACCAAGGATCTCAAGAGTGTCGTCTCCTGGACCCTCACCCCCACGAGTACCGGGGTCCGCTTGCGCATGGAGCAGTCGGGCTTCCGGCCGGATCAGCAGCCTTACTTCCGGGGTGCCAAAGTCGGCTGGCCGAGGTTCTTTGACGATCTGGAGCAGGTTCTGGCGCGGACGGACTGAGGTCCGCGGGCGCTATTCAAGCACGGGCTCTGTTACAGAGCGGCAGATGGCGGGGCGATAATGGAGGCAAGCCAATGAAGATCAAGTTGACCAAAGTATACGTGGATGACCAGGAAAAGGCTCTGGGCTTTTACACCGAAACGCTCGGCTTTACGAAGAAGGCCGATTTCAGCAATGGGCCGTTTCGCTGGCTGACCGTCGCATCACCCGACGAGCCGGCCGGTGCCGAGCTGCAACTCGCGCTCAATGACAACCCGGCCGCAAAGACCTACCAGAAAGCCATGTTCCAGCAGGGCCAGCCCGCGGTCATGTTCTTCAGCGACAACATCAAGAGCGACTACGAGCGTATCAAAGCGCGCGGCGCCGAATTCACCATGCCGCCGACCGAAGTAACCGGCTCGACCATCGCCCAGCTGAACGACGGCTGCGGCAATGTCGTTCAAATCACCCAGCTGGCGCGCTGGTAAGGCACGCGTTCAGTGGCGTGGCTGCCCGGCGGGAGTCGCCAAACGGGCCGCCGATCCGCTTCGGTTCGTCTTCAGAGGAGGTCTCAATGGATTGGAACAAATGGGTTCGGCAGATCCACCGCTGGCTGTCGATTATCTTTGCGGCGGTCGTCGCCGCTATCTTCATCAGCCTGGGAGCAGGCAAGGAACCCGCCTACTGGGTATACCTTTTGCCGCTGTTTCCGCTCGGCTTGCTCCTGCTTACCGGTCTGTACATGTTCGTGCTGCCTTACGCTCCCAAGTGGCGCAACGCAGGGGGCACCGGCGCATTGGAGTGAACGCATGGCCAACAAGACGTCCATCAGGTCATTGGCGGTCGCGAAGAAGCCCGCCGCCAACCCTGCCGCTGCCAAGCCGGTCCTCCTCGCAGGCGGCAACCCGCAGATAGCGAAGGCCGATGGCGACGCCCCTGTGCAAGCCTACATCGCGGCCATGCCGGGCTGGAAACGCGACGTCGGGCGCCGCCTCGACGCGCTCATCGTGCGCAGCGTGCCCAACGTGCGCAAGGCCGTCAAATGGAACTCGCCCTTCTATGGCGTAGAGGGTCAAGGCTGGTTCCTCAACTTCCATTGCTTCACAAAGTACATCAAGCTGGCTTTCTTCCGCGGCGCGTCGCTGCATCCTGTCCCTCCAGGCGAGTCCAAGCACAAGGACGTGCGCTACCTCGATATCCGCCAGGACGACCAGCTGGACGAAACTCAACTGGCCGCCTGGGTGAAGCAAGCCAGCCAATTGCCGGGCGAGCGAATGTGAGTGGGAATGCCAGTCATTCCCGCAAACCAGGTGCCGACTAGCGGTATTCATGTGACGGGCGAGCGGCAACAACCCTAGGGAAAGCGACAATGACGATGAAGAGTGGCTCGATGGAAGGAAATGCAGGCAACTCTCCCTCTCAGCTGATAGATGCGAGGATCAGCGAGCTGGGCGATTGGCGAGGCCAGACGCTTTCGCATGTCCGCGCTCTCGTCAAGCAGGCCGACCCGGAAGTGGTCGAGGAGTGGAAGTGGCGAGGCGTTCCGGTGTGGTCGCACGCCGGAATAATCTGCACTGGCGAGACCTACAAGAACGTCGTGAAAGTGACCTTCGCAAAGGGCGCCTCGCTGCAGGACCCTTCAGGCCTGTTCAACTCCAGCCTCGAAGGCAACACCAGGCGCGCCATCGATATCCGTGAGGGCGAGGCTATAAATGAGAATGCGTTCAAGGCGCTGATACGCGCTGCTGCCGCCCTGAACGCTGCCCGATAGTCAGCTCCGGCCGATATGGTCGGCTAGCGGGCCGAGAGCGGCGAGCAAAGCTTCGCCGCTGGTCTGCGTTGCATTCTCGTGCGGCGCGCGCAGGTTCAGCCAGCGCCTGTCGCCCGATCGTGCTGACAGGACCGCCTTCATCGCAGCGATGAGGCCGGCATCCTGGATGATTTTGCGGAACGCCTTGATGCCGGCCTCCGCGTCAGTAATGTCCTCTCCCGCCAGCGTTGCGTCATAGAGGGCCCGGATCGCTGCCGCATTCAGATTGACCGTCGCCGAGATGCACCCCGCAGCACCGTTGGCGAGGCCTTTCGTCAGCTGTGCTTCCGAGCTCGGAAACACCGCGACCTTTGGGGCTGCCGCAATGACCGCCGCGGTGTTGTTCCAGTCACCGGCACTGTCCTTGTAGGCCACCACGACATCGGGAAACGCTTCGCTCAGCCGGGCGGTCAGCGCCGGGCTCACCGGTACGCCGGAATTCTGCGGGATGTGGTAGAGGATCATCCTCATCGCCGGGTTCGCCACCCGTTCGATCAGCTCGCTGTAGTAGCGGGCCTGTCCGTTGTCGCCGGCGGCCGTATAGAAGAACGACGGCAGCACCATCACCCCGGCACAGCCGAGACCGACCGCATGCGCCGTCAGCTCGACGGTTTCGGCAAGTGCTGTGACACCGGTGCCGGGCATCAGATGGCTTGGCGAAATGCCGGCCTCGACCAGCCACTCCAGCGCTTGCATGCGCTCGCGCAACGAGACGGACAACGCCTCGCCCGTGGTACCGAACGGCGACAGGAAATGCGCTCCCTGATCCAGCACCCACTTGGCGTGTGATATCCAGAGGTCGCGGGCAATGCGGCCGTCGTTTTCGAACGGCGTCAGGATCGGTGCGATGGTTCCTTGTGGGCGGATCATGTGCGTCCTTCTACCGGTGAAAATCGGTGCAGTGCTCAACGCCGGCATCAAGAATGTCGAGCAAGCTACATGAAGCAGTGTTGCTGAGTACCGGGCGTTCGACCTCGAAAGCAAGCGGCTCGCGCATAGGCGCGCGATTGTGATCGGGCCGCGGTTCTGAGGCTCTCGAGGTAAATCCTTTTCACGGGACAACATCGCCTGGCCGAAAAGGGGGTGACAAACGAGTTCTGCTGTTTCATCAATGCCGCCTTTTGAGGAGAAGCCCATGCGGAGGATCGGTGTCGGCATCATTGGCTGCGGCAACATTTCAGACGCCTATCTGAAGGCGTCGCCACAATTCCCGGTGCTCGACATTGTCGGCGTCACCGACATCAACCGGACGGCAGCTGAGGCCAAGGCAGCGGCCTACGGCCTGGCTGCCATGCCGATCGAGGCGCTGTTAGCCGATCCCCGCGTCGAGATCGTGCTCAACCTGACCACGCCGCAGCATCACGTGCCGGTCGGTTTGCAGGCTGTCGGGCAAGGCAAGCACGTCTACTCCGAGAAGCCGCTAGCAACGACGCTCAGCGACGCGGAGCGGCTCGTCGCGGCCGCACGCGAAAAGGGCGTGCGTATCGGCTGCGCACCCGACACCTTTCTTGGCGGCTCCCACCAGACGGCGCGGCGGCTGGTCGATGAGGACACCGTTGGAAGCATTGTCGCCGGCTCTGCCTTCATGCAGGTGCCCGGCCACGAGCTCTGGCATCCCAATCCAGATTTCTACTATCAGCCCGGCGGTGGGCCGATGCTCGACATGGGACCTTACTATCTGACCTGCCTGGTCAATCTCCTAGGCCCGGTAAAGTCGGTGACCGGGCAGGCGAAGTCATCCTATGCCACTCGTACCATCGGTTCTGGACCGCGCCAGGGCGAAACCATCCAGGTCGAGGTGCCGACCCATATTTCCGGCCTGCTCGCATTCGAGAATGGCGCGGCGGTGTCGATCACCACCAGCTTCGACGTCTGGAAGCACGATCACAATCACATTGAGCTCTACGGCACCACCGGCTCGATGATCGTCTCCGACCCCAACCAGTTCCAGGGCGACGTCAGGACGAGCCAGCGCAAGGGCGACTGGACGGTGGCCGATCAGATCCATTCCTATGGCGACGGCAATTACCGGGGCCTCGGCCTCGCCGACATGGCGCAGGCGATCGTCTCCGGCAGGCAACACCGCGCCAGCCTCGATCTTTCCCTCCATGTCCTGGAAATCATGGAATCGATCATCTCTTCAGCAGAGATAGGCCAGCGTATCGACCTGAGATATGGCTGCGCCCGGCCGGCGCCGATGCACGCCGATCTGCCTTTCGGAATTCTGGAATAGGGAATAATGCGATGAGCAAGACGGCACTGATTTTCTGGGGCGGCTGGGAAGGTCACACCCCGGCCCGAAGCACCGAAATCGTCAAGGAGATGCTGACCGGCAATGGCTTCGACGTGCGGCTGGAACAGGGGACTTCGGCACTCGCCGATCCGCAACTGGCCAAGCTCGATCTCATTGTCCCGGTGATCACCATGTCGACGATCGAAAAGCCGGAGCTGCAAAACCTGATCAGCGCCGTCGGGGCCGGCACCGGCCTTGCGGGCTTTCACGGCACCATGTGCGACAGCTTCCGCAATGAGCCGGAATACCAGTTCATGACCGGCGGCCAGTGGGTCGCCCATCCCGGCAACATCATCGACTATCACGTCGATATCACCAGTCCAGACGATCCGATCGTGCAAGGCATCGATAGTTTTGCGTACCGTTCAGAGCAGTATTACATGCATGTCGATCCGACCAACGCGGTGCTGGCGACAACGACGTTTACCGGCGAGCATCTCGACTTCATCGCCGGCGTCGTCATGCCGGTCGTCTGGAAGCGCCGCTACGGCAAGGGCCGCGTCTTCTACAGCGCGCTCGGCCACACCGCCGATGAGTTCGCCGTGCCGCAAATGCGCACGATGTTCGAACGCGGCGCGATTTGGGCCAGCCGAAACTCGGACCTTGCGTAGCCGTTCGATCTGAACGCCACATCTCGTTGCAGTCTTTTCGAGGAGCAAAGCCGCCCCCGACGGTACCTCGCTGGGGTTACCTGCAATCGATTGACTGCCATGGTAGCATCCAATACACCGGCGGTCATCGGGGAATTCCGTAGCTGGAGGTCGAATGGAGCAGACGTGGCGATGGTTTGGCCCGGGCGATGCGGCAACGCTTGCCCATGCCAGGCAGGCCGGCGCGACCGGCATCGTGACGGCACTGCACGACATCCCTTACGGCGAAGTCTGGCCGATCGACGCCATCAGGCAGCGTCAGGCGCTGATCGAGGCGGATCCGGCGATGGGCCTGAAATGGAGCGTCGTCGAGAGTGTGCCCGTGCACGAGGACATCAAGCTCGGCCGCGGCGATCTCGACCGGCTCTACGACAACTTCAGGCAGACCTTGCGCAATCTCGGCGCCTCCGGCGTGCGCACGGTCTGCTACAACTTCATGCTGATCCTCGACTGGACCCGCACAGACCTGGCTGCGCCGCTGCCGGGCGGCGGACGGGCGCTCCGCATGAACATGCATGAGCTTGCCGCATTCGATTGCTACATGCTGCAGCGCAAGGGATCGGAGCGCGACTATGCGTCCGATGTTCTCCAGCGGGCGAGCGAATGGTTCGAGACGACGCCGGACACGGCAAAAGAGCGTCTGCTCGCCAACATCATGGCCGGCCTGCCGGGCGCCTTCAAGCGCTACGATATAATGGAATTGCGCGAAGTGGTGGCCGAGCAGTCGAGCCTGTCGCGTGAGCGGCTGCGCGAGAACCTCGTCCGTTTTCTCGAAAACGTGCTGCCGGCGGCCGAAGAGGCGGGCGTCACGCTGGCGATCCACCCGGACGATCCGCCGCGCGATCTCGTCGGCCTGTGCCGGATCGTCAAGAACGCCGAAGACATTGCCTTTATCCTGGATGCCGTGCCATCGGCCCATAGCGGCCTTACCTTGTGCACGGGGTCGCTGGGCGCCAATCCGGCCAATGACCTGCCTGCCATCGCCAGGCGCTTTGCGCATAGGGTCAAGTTCGTGCATCTGCGCAATGTCAGCAAGGACCCGGACGGCTCGTTCATGGAATCGGAGCATCTGAGCGGCGATGTCGACATGGTCTCGGTGGTCTCGATCTTGCTCGACGAGCAGCAACGCCGCCGCGATGCCGGCGAACCGGCGGCGCTGCTGCCGTTTCGCCCGGATCATGGCCACGAGCTGATCGATGACGCCGCGCGGCACACCCATCCCGGCTACCCCGTGATCGGCCGTCTTCGCGGCCTTGCCGAACTGAGAGGCGTGATGACGGCGATTGCCCATCAGCGCGGCTACCGGCTGCAATGACGGCGCCCCGCCTGCTTTGTGTCGGCGCGCTCACCTACGACACGATCTTGCGCCTCGATGTCCTGCCCTCCGGCGCCGGCAAGTTCCTGCCAAGCGAGGCCGTGCAGATCGCGGCCGGCATGGCGGCCAGCGCCGCCGCGTCGGCCAGCCGCCAGGGCGGACAGGTCTGGCTATGGGCAAGCGTCGGCGACGATGCCGTCGGCCGCGATGTCATTGGCCAGATGGAGGCGGAGCGGGTCGACTGTTCGCTGGTGCGCAGGGTCGAGGGCGGCCGCTCGGCCATTGCTACGATCCTGGTCGACGCCGCCGGCGAACGTATGATCGTGCCCTTCTACGATGCCGTCACGCAAGCCGATCCGGACCGCCTTCCACCCGCGGATTTTTCCCAGTTCGACGCCGTGCTGGTCGATGTCCGCTGGCCCGGAGCCGCCGCCCTGGCGCTGGCGAAAGCTCGTGAATACGGCATTCCGGCGGTCCTTGACGCAGATGTCGCGTCGCGACCGGTGCTCGACCGGCTGCTGCCGATCGCCTCGCATGTCGTTGCTTCGCTGCCGGCGGCACGCATCCTTTGCGGTCCGGAGATATCCGCCGGTTCTGCCGTTGCTATCCTCGGCGAACGGACCGGCGCCTTCGTGGCCGTCACCGATGGGGCGAACGGCACCGCGTTCCAGCACCCGGGTGGCAATGATGTCCGTCACCTGCCGTCGCCGCGGGTCGAAGCCGTCGACACCCTGGCGGCAGGCGACGTGTTTCACGGCACCTTCGCCCTCGGTCTGGCCGAAGGTTGGGACGAAGAGCGGGCCATAGCAGTGGCCAGCGCCGCCGCCGCCCTGAAATGCCTGCGCTTTGGCGGACGTGTTGGCGCACCGACGCGCGCGGAAACGCTGGCTTTCATGCAAGGATCGGCATGATGCCGGACACGCTTGGGCCGGCTCCGCGGAAAAGAGCGCGTCAAATTGCGCCGATCGACTACCATGGTAATCGATCGGCAACTGTTCTTGGGAGGATAAATGGCTGAATTCAGAAAACGCGCACTGGTCACCGGGGCAGCCATGGGCATCGGCCGTGCTGTCGCCGAAAGGCTGGCCGAGCAAGGCGTCGACCTTATCCTGTTCGACCGGGCGGGCGATCAGCTGGATGAGGTCGCGGCGCAGCTTTCGGCGCGCGGCGTGACCGTGCGCACCGTGCTTGGCTCAACCGCCGACACAGAAGCCTGCGGCCGCGCCGTCGAGCTTGCCCGGTCCGTGTTCGGCGGGCTCGACATGCTCTCCCACAATGCCGGCATCCAGCGTTACGGAACAGTGGAGACTACGGACGAGGCGCTTTGGGACGAGGTGATGAACGTCAACCTCAAGGCTGCCTACCTGTTGTCGCGTGCGGCGATGCCGCTGCTGCGCCAAAGCCGCGGTGCCATCGTCCATATGAGCTCGGTACAGGGCCTGGCCAGCCAGGAAGGGGTTCTGGCCTACAGCACGGCCAAGCACGGCCTGATCGGCCTCGTCAAATCGATGGCCGTCGACTACGCGCCCCTCGGCGTGCGCGTCAATGCCGTCGCTCCGGGCGCCGTCGACACGCCGATGCTGCGGGATGCGGTCAAGCTCAACGATAAGCCCGACGAGATACTGCGCATCCTCGACAACATGCATCCGCTCGGCCGCACCGCCCGACCGCAAGAGATTGCCGCCGTCGTTTCCTTCCTGCTGTCCGACGATGCCTCCTTCGTCACCGGCGAGGTCGTGCGCGTCGATGGCGGGCTGCTGGCGCGCATCGGCGGTTCTCCGCGCAAGGAATAACGCCGGCGCTGTTCTTGCTGCTGCGCAGGCATTTCATGAACGGCTTGAAACTGCAGAGCCTATAAGGGGATCGCCGATGGCAGGGCTTTTGGGAATGCGGACCCTCACCGAGGGGCGGCTGGGCGAAACCGGCCCCGGCGCTTCAGTTGCGGCCAGGACGTTCGAGGTCCTGCTCGACCAGATCCTGACCTTCCGCCTGAAGCCGCACGAGCTGATTTCTGAAAAGGCGATGTCGGAAGCCCTCGGCGTGAGTCGCACACCTGTCAGGGAGGCGCTCGCCCGGCTGGCCGGTCTTGGCTTGATCGACATCTATCCGCAGCGCGGCAGCATGGTGGCGCCGCTCCGGATCGCCGATCTCGAGAAATCGCAGTTCCTGCGCGAATCGCTCGAAGTCGGCCTGATCAATCGTGCGGTCGAGAGCCTGCGCCGTGCCGACCTGCTTGCCGTGCTCAAAGGCGAACTGGCGGTCCAGGAGACGTTCGCCTCCATTGCGGACGACAGGCGCTTCTTCAAGTCGGACGAGCTGTTCCACCAGCACATCGCCAGCCATGCCGGGTTCCCCGGAATCTGGGCCGACATCAGCGCGGCGAAGCTGCACATGGACCGCTTCCGCTTTCTGTCTTTCCCGCGCCTCGACAGCATGTCGGTGGTCCTCGGCCAGCATCGGCGGATTGTCGATGCGCTCGAGCAGGCCGACGCGCTTGCGGCAGAAGAAGCAATGCGAACGCATCTTCGCCGTATCTTCGAGGTCCTCGAAATCGTCCAGGAGCGCTATCCCCATTATTTCGAGGCAAACGGCCCTGCGGGAAAGAGGACCGAAGCAGATGGCGGCAGTTCGGTCGAACGTCAACCAGCGGTGTGAGCCCGCTGTCAGCCGGCTCAATCCAAGCCTGAGCCTTTCTTGCGCGCTTCCGAAGGCGTCTTGGTCTTGCTGCCGGATTTGTCGGAAGCTGGCTCGGCTTTGCGATTTTGACCCTCGCCGCCTTCCTCCTTGCGGAGCTGCTTTTCCACTGTCGATCGCGATCCTTCGGCAGGGTCCTGTTCAGGATGAGTATCGGTTCCCGCCATGTCAGCTCCTATCCATTCTGATCTATTGCATGCGGCGTGGGCTGAGCTCCGCCACTGGTTCTGTCGCGTCCGATCATCAGCCAGGCGGCGAACAGCACGACCAGTACGACCACGATCCAGGCGACGAGACGAGGCATTGGACCTCACTTCCCCCGCCGCTTGCTGCCGCGCGCCTCTGGATTGGAGCCGGCCCCGACCGTTGGATCGGGCACGACCGGACCGCGTTCGGCCTCGGAACCCTCAGCTTCGATCTCCTGCACGGCCTGATCCCAATGCTCGCGCTCGCGTCCTTGCGGACGGCCTTCGCGCTCCCAGATCTCATGGGCTCGCTGCCTGATACGCTCTTCCCTGTCCATGGCCTTTGCCTCCTCGTCACCTAATCCGGCGATCGCTGGTTTGTTCCGCGCTGCCAGCGCCGTTCATCCGGTTCAGTTGACGTGATTACCGGGCGCTCTAGATCAAACTTCACGCCGAAGTCGCTTGGTGCGGGGAGAACAATCGTGTGGCAGCAACGCTACAAGCACGTATTGTAAATGCCGTTACAGCCGTCGGTCTTCGACCAGACCGCCTGTGCTTGCTGCTGATAATATCTGTACTGACGGCATGCACGCCTTCCGACCAGGTCGAGCAGCAGTCGAAAATCGCGGCTTCCGCCACACAGACCGCATCGCTGGTCCTGGAGGCTTGGGTCGCTGGGGCAGCCCCTTCGAAATACACGTCGCGCACGTTGCAATCGGTCGGCAAGGCGCTCGCCGATGCCGGTGCGCAAATCCAGTCCGCCAAGTCGCCTGAGCCCAGCGAGCAAGCCGGTCTGACGACGGCGGTCGGACGGCTTTCGGCGGCGGTGACACGCGCAGCGACCGCAGTGCAGGACGGCAACCGCTCGGACGTGGAACACGCGCAGCAAGACCTTCGGGCCGCCGCCGCCGATCTGAGCGCGTCCTACGCCAGATATTTCGCGCCGAAACCATGAAGAAGCTGCTCGAAATATCGCTTGGCGTCGTCACCAGCGTTGGCGGCTTTCTCGAGGTCGGATCGATGGCGACCGCCGCTCAGGCCGGCGCGGCGTTCAAATTCCAGCTGATCTGGGCCGTCGTTCTGGGCGTGATCTGCATCATCTTCCTGGTCGAGATGGCCGGCCGCTTCGCCGCCGTAAGTCATCACACCATAGCCGACGGGATCCGGGAACGGTTTGGCTTCAACGCCTTTCTGTGGCCGTTGCTTGCGACTTTGCTGGTCAACTTCCTGGTCATGGCAGCCGAAATCGGCGGTGTTGCCATTGCGCTCGAGCTCGCCACCGGCATCGGCTTTCAGTGGTGGGCGCTGCCGGTCGCTTTTCTGGCATGGCTGTTCCTTTGGAAAGGCACGTTCGGATTCATCGAAAAAGGCGTCGCGGTCCTCGGGCTGGTCACGCTGTGCTTCGTGGTTGGCGCCGTCATGCTGAAGCCCGATTGGGGGCAGGTTGCGGCCGGTGCCGTGCCCACTCTGCCCGAGCACGACGCGGCCAATTACTGGTTCATGGCGGTCAGCATTCTTGGTGCGTCGATCTCGCCCTATTTGTTCATGTTCTATTCGTCGGGAGCGATCGAGGACCAATGGGACAAGAGCTATCTCGGAGCCAATCGGGCCATTGCCGGCTTGGGCATGTGTTTTGGCGGCACAATCGCTATCGGTGTGTTGATCGTGGCAGCGCTGGTGCTGGCAGCGCACGGCATTGAGCAGATCGATGACTACCACCAACTGCCGCTGATGCTGATTCCGATCTTCGGTTTCTGGGGGTTCGTCCTGTTCGTTGCTTCACTAGGCATAGCTTGCTTCGGTGCCGCGCTCGAAATCGGGCTGCAGCAAGCGTACCTTGTGGCGCAGGGTTTCGGCTGGACCTGGGGCGAGGACCTGAAACCGCGCGACGATCCCGGCTTCAGCACCGTCTATACGATCTCGTTGTTTCTCGCCGCCATTCCGATCGCATTGGGTCTCGATCCGCTGAAGCTCACCATCTTTTCCATGGCTCTGACGGCCGCCAGCCTGCCGCTGACCGTGGTTCCGTTCCTCTTCCTGCTGAACGACGAGCGTTATGTCGGCGAGCACCGCAATGGCCTGATCGCGAATGCCGCGGTCATCTTCATCATAGCGCTCGGTTTCGTGCTCGCAGTCGTGACTATTCCTTTGCAGATATTCGGAGGCACTTGATGGATTTGCTGCGCGACATCCTGGACAAGCAAGTGGTCGACCGCGAGCAGGTCAAGATCGGCAAGGTGGACGGGCTGGTGGCCGAACTCAGGCCAGGCAAGCCGCCAAAAATTATTGCGGTCGAGCTCGGTTCGATCACGCTGGCGCGCCGGCTTGGCGAGCGGCCCGGGCGCTGGATGGCGCGGCTTGCGGCAAGGCTCGGCGGCAGGCGCCATGCCGAGCCGCACCGCATCGCATGGAACAAGGTGCGCGACATCGGCGTCGACATCGAGTTCGATATCGACGTCCGCGAAACGGCGATTTTCGACTGGCAGGACTGGCTGCGCGATCATGTCATTGGGCGTATCCCGGGAGCTGGATGATGGCCACCGTCAATCTTGAGCAATTGGCTGGCAGGAATGTGCTTTCGCAGCGCGGCAAAAGCATCGGCCATATCGAGGAGATACGCGCCGAACCGGATGGCGATGACCTCGTGGTTACCGAGTACCATGTCGGCATCTACGCAGCATTCGAGCGCCTGTCCGCTTCTGCCATCGGCACAGCGGTCCTCGACGTCTTTCGAATGCGCAGTCGCGACAGCATGTACCGCATTCCCTGGGACAAGCTCGACATCTCCGACCCGGCGCGGCCGCGGTTGTTATGCACGAAGGAAGAACTTTCCGCTATGAAGGGGAGTATCGAGGGCGATAAGCGGGAATGAACGATACTTCCCCGCCGTCGGAGAATGGGGTCCAGTGTGAAAGTTCTGGTTGCCGGCGCCACCGGCCTGATCGGTGCCTCGGTCGTCGCACGCCTTCTTTCCGAAGGGCATGAGGTGATCGGCTTGGTCCGCAGCTCCGGCGCAAACCGGGCCGGCAATTATCAGTTGCTGGTGCTGGACATGGCGGTCGCGCTGCAGCCCGAAGACTGGTTGCCGCATCTCACGGGCATCGACGCCGTCGTCAATTGTGCCGGCGTTCTGCAGGACAGCCCCCGTGAAAAGACGCGGGAAGTCCATCGCGATGCGGCGGCAGCACTCTTCCTCGCCTGTGCGCGGGCAGGGGTTGCCCGGGTGATCCACTTCTCGGCGATAGGCGTCGATCGGACGCAGCCTTCGACGTTCTCGGCGACGAAACTGGCCGGCGACCAAGCGCTTATGGCGCTTGATCTGGACTGGTTGATCCTGCGCCCGTCCGTGGTGCTCGGGCGGCCGGTGTTTGGAGCCAGCGCATTGTTTCGGGGTCTCGCCTCGCTGCCGGTGCTGCCGTCCATGCCCGACACCGGCCGGCTCCAGGTGGTACAACTCGACGACGTGGTCTCAACCGTCGTCTTCCTTCTCGCTCCCGCCAGTCCGTCTCGCGTCGTGCTGGAACTTGTCGGTCCCGAACCGCTGAGCATGGACGAGGTCGTCGGCAGCTATCGCCGATGGCTCGGCTGGGCTCCGGCAGTTAGCTTTGTCTTGCCGGCGGCTGTTGCAAGGCTTCTCTACCGCCTCGGCGATCTTGCCGCGATGTTCGGCTGGCGCCCACCAATGCGTACCAACGCGGCCAGGGAGATCGCCCGAGGGGCGGTTGGAGATCCCTCCAACTGGACCGCCTTGACCGGCATACGGCCGCAAACCCTGGCGGGTTTCCTCGCGCTCAATCCGGCAACGGTGCAGGAAAAATGGTTTGCCCGGCTGTATTTCATCAAGCCTGCGATCTTCGTCGTCCTGCCGTTCTTCTGGATCGCGACGGGTATTCTGTCGCTGACCACCGGCTATAACGGCGGCATCGATCTGATGCAAAGCACAGTGGCTGGCATCTTGTCGGCGCCGATCGTGATCGCCGGCGCTCTTGCTGACATCGCCATCGGCGCGCTCATAGCTTGGCGGTCGACGACGCGAAAAGGCCTCTATGGCGGCATCGCGCTCTCGCTCCTCTATTTGGCCGTCGGAAGTTTCCTGCGCCCGGAGCTGTGGAACGAACCGCTTGGGCCGTTCCTCAAAGTGTTGCCGATCCTGGTGCTGCACTTTGTAGCCTTGGCAGTGCTGGAGGAGCGTTGATGCACTATTTCCTGCTGAAATTTCTGCATGTCATCGGCGCGGCCGTGCTGCTTGGCACCGGCGCCGGCATCGCGTTCTTCATGCTGCTCGCCCACAGGACGGGCAATACGGCAACGGTTGCGGCGGTGGCGCGCATGGTTGTCGTAGCCGACTTTCTTTTCACAGCGACGGCCGTCGTCGCGCAGCCGCTGACGGGCGCTGCGCTCGCCTGGCAGGCAGGCTACTCGCTGTCGGAGGGCTGGATCGTGCTTTCGATCGCGCTCTATGTCTTCACCGGAATGTTCTGGCTCCCGGTCGTCTGGATGCAGATGGAGATGCGCAAGCTGGCCTCGCAAGCCGCCGCTGCAGGCGCGCCGTTGCCGCCACGCTATCATCGGCTCTTCTGGCTGTGGTTCGCCTTCGGCGTCCCCGCCTTCGCTGCCGTACTCGGAATTTTCTGGCTGATGATCGCGCGGCCAGCAATCGAGTGGTAGGTCGCAGGCAGGTCCCACTGCGATAATGCGCAGTCAAAGCACTGCGGAAAAATTCCGGCCCATGCAGCACGAATATCTGCCGGAAAGGAACTGCGCCTCGACCCGTAAGTCGCACCGGAGTCCGGTCCCGTATCATTCCCAACCGCGCGCTCACCGCCATCGGCACAGGACAAGATCCCGTCTTGAGGCGGGTTAGGCTTCGCTTACCAAAAAAGATGACGTCGGAGGGAACACGGGAAGCACAGGCAAGTTCGGTGCGCAGTGGAGGAGATTGCGCCATGAACAGTGTTATTTATCTCATCGGCCTCGTCGTCGTTGTGCTTGCGATCCTCTCCTTCCTCGGATTCCACTAGGAGACACCATGCAGGACCAGGACGATCAGGGCCGTCAGCCGGCCGATTTCGAGACAGCCAGAAGCGAGCTTTCGGAAAGACTACAACGGGAAAAGCAGACCGCGACGGAAGCGCTCCACGATGCGCGTGACGAGATCACCAGGAAAGCCGGAGATTACGCATCGGAAGCAAAGCAAGCATTGTTCAACAAGGCGGAGGGAACGCAGCGCGACGTGAGCGCCAACCTCAAGGCCTTCAGCGGCGCATTGCGCGCGGCAAGCGAGCATCTTGCCAACAATGATCAACGGACCGCTTCGAAATTCGCCCTTGACGCCGCAGGCGGGCTCGAGCGGCTTTCCTCGTCCCTGAAGGATAAACCGTTCGACGAGGTGCTTGGCGAAATTCAGTCGTTCGGCCGCGAAAACTCGGGCGCGCTGATCGCCGGTTCGGTATTGGCAGGCCTGGCGCTGGGACGGTTCATCAAGAGCTCGCCACCCTCTGCCAAAACCGGAGCACCGGGCCAGTCGGAAACAGGCCGGGCGCCCGAGACGGGTCCTCGCTCGAATGAGTTCGGATGGCAATCGGCAGAGGCAGTTGAGCCGGCCCCGCTAGGATCCGATCAGTCCGGCGATGACTGGGCCAATGCAAGCCTGGAGCGAAACCCATGACTGACAATCAGGACACTCGCAGCCTGACAACCCTTGTCAGCGATCTGGCACAGCAGGTCACAACACTGCTTCAAACCGAAAGCAGGCTGTTGCGGGCTGAAATGTCGGAAAAGGTAAGCAAGGTCGGCGCCGGCGCCGTGGAGGTAATGGGAGGCGTCATTTGCCTGCTTGCCGCCCTGATGGTGCTTTTGCAGGCGCTGGTGATTGCCTTGGCGAGCGCCGGCCTGGGAGCCGGATGGTCCTCGCTGCTCGTCGGCGTCGTGGTGGCAGTACTGGGCGTCATACTCTTGCGCTCGGGCAAGGCAAGCATGGCTCCCTCCGAGTTGACCCCCGACCGGACACAAGACCAACTTAAACGCGACGCACGCGTGATCAAGGAACAGATAAGATGACCGAGAAATCCGCAGCCGAGTTGGAACGCGATGCTGATATTGCGCGCGCCAGAGTGGCAGATACCGCAGACACGATCCGCAGCAAGATGACACCGGGCCAACTGATCGACGAATTCACCGGGATGTTCAGCGGCGAGGGATCCGCCATGCTCAGCAATCTTAAGACTCAGGTCAGGGACAATCCGTTGCCGCTTACATTGGTCGGCGCGGGCCTAGCCTGGCTGATGCTTGGCAAGGGCACGTCGGTAGACAGTTCAGCACTTGATGCCTATTCGACCGGCAGGGAGCCTGACGGCACCCGAAACTTCTCTGACCAGAGGGGCTTGGGCGGGGCCTGGCAGGACTCACGCGGCGATGAGTACGGTGCCGAGGGCGAAGGTTCCGCCGGCTCCATGCTCTCCGATGCCGCTCGTTCGGTTGCGTCCGTGGCAGGCGGTGCGACTGAGGCTGTGGCAGACGTTGCGAGCGGCGCCAAAGAAAGATTGAGAAGCACAGCCGGGCAGGTCGGCTCGGCCGCCACCGATATGACGGGGCGGGTGCGGCAGTCGGCGCAGGACCTGTTCCAGCGCGAACCTCTGGCAATGGCCGCGGTGGGCCTTGCCGTGGGCACAGCCATCGGCGTGATGCTGCCTCACACCGCCGCGGAAGACGCGCAACTCGGCCCTTACCGCGACAAGCTTCGTGACAGTGCCGAAGAAGTCGTTGAAGAAGGCGTGGAGCAAGCCAAGCAGGTTGCCGCCGAAGCATATGAGACTGTAAAGGAAGAGGCTGACCGACAGGGTTCCAGCGGCGACGCCGAGACGTTGGTCGACCGCGTCGAGAAAGTCGTGAAAAAGACGGCAAGCAAAACCGAGGAAGCCATTCGCGATCGTTTGCCGGAGACCGACGAGTCTCCCAAATCGACGTCATAGCGCTGCCACCGGTCGTTCCTGGTGATTTCGACCGCGGGTCGCCTTGCGGTGGGAACATCGAAGTCGGCCAGGAGTCCGCAACCTTCCGCAGACAAATGGGATCGCGGCGTTCAAGCCATCAGAACCGGGGCGCTCCGATCCGTTCGGATTCTTAGCTCTGAATCCGTTCGGTTCTTCGGGCTCCAAGGAAGCGTGTCTGGCCGACGCGTGGCGCGCGGTCCTTAGCAGCACTTCCGATCCCAGAAAAAACAACCACCCCGTCAATTCGGCTGGGGTGGTTGTCAGGAATTCCTCTTCCCCAGCGGGGCGGCCTAACTCTTGGCGGTCTCTCCCGCCTCACGCAGCCTGGCGTATTGCAAGGTGACGGCGCGAAGGTTCTGCTTCAACCAGTCGGCCATTTTTTCTTCTTCGCTGAGATTCTGCTGAAGAGAGTTGGTTGCCTGACTAAACCCTCCGGCTTCGGCGAGTACGAGCAATGAGTTGTAGGCGGCGATCTCGTAATTTTCGAATGCAAAGTTGGCGAAGCTGTTCTTGAGGATTTCGTCGCCGGCTACGGAATGTCCCATCGCCGCCATGCTGCCGACCATCGACATGGCCGTGTCTTTCAATGTGGAATGGTCCTCGCCGAGGCCATCCAGAATGGATTCCAGCCGGGCGATCTGCCCTTCGGTCTCCGTGATATGCTGCTGCAGGCGATCGGCGACCTGCGGATAGTTCTCGATCCGCTTGACCTGAGGCTTCATGATCGAAAGTGCCTGGTTCTCCATGGCGTGGGCGTTGCGCAGCCCAACAATGAAGATCGAACGGGTTTCGGAGTTGACGTCAGTGTCCATAGGATTTCCTCGCGATTTGATTTGTAGAACCAAACCTCGGCTTCGCCGATTTGTTCCTGGCGAGATTTGATGGACTCGTACCTATCCTTGCTCTTTAAGCAGCGCTGCACAAACATCGCTCACGACCTGCGGCAGGACGTCGAAAGCATAGCCGATGTGAAGCCGCTCAGGCGGCGTGTGGTAGTCTCGTCCCCACGGACCGATATTGATGGTGGGAATGTTGGCTAGCCCACCTGACTTCGGCCAGCGAATGCCGTCCCGCCACATCGGCGTGTTGCGGGCGACGACCTTGAGACCGGACTCGGCCGCCTCGCCAAAGAAGCTCATATCCGAGATGCCGGCGAAATAATCCGCACAGCCGATTGCCGAGCCATAGCGGGCGCTTGCGTCGGCCGCGACGTCCGAAGCGATCGCCCGCAGCCGCGCCGCTGCCGGCCGGTCCGAAAGGTTCGTCGGCAAGTAAGGTATCGAGCCGAAGCCGGTGACGATTGCCGGTCCCGGCAAGCGGCTCAATCGCCATGCCTAGTCGGTGACCAGCCGGCATTGCTCCGGCAGTGGAACATCGCGGGCGGCAAGCGAAGCCCCAACGGCGCCAAGCCTCGATCTTGCCTCCGCGTCGAGACGGTCCAGCACTGCCTCGTAACGATGCAGGGGGATTGTTTCGAGGAGATCGATCGCGGCGCTGCCGTGCTGGAAGTGCCGCCGCCGCTTCAACTCCGCCAGGCAGGCCGAAGCAGCATCGGCGCAAAGCCGGTCGAAGCGTTCGAGCACCTCATCCGGCGTCCGGCGATAGCTCAGCACGTTGAAGGTGGCGAACGCCGCAGCCGGCGTGGTCACGTCATAGCCGGACTTGCCGTCGCGAATGCTGAGCAGACTCGGCGGTGTACCCGGAAGCGACCGGGAGTCGTCGGTCAGCTCCGATGCCCATTCCACCCGGGCGGCTATGGCCGCGGCAATGGTCGCCGCATTCAGGCCACTCAACGGAAAGCCGCTATGCGCGGGAACGCCGACGACATGGGCCGTCGGAAGCAGCTTGCCGACCGTTCCAAGCGCGATGACGCGACCCTTGCTGCCGTCCCCGTCGTCGGCGATCGTATCGAGATTGATCGCCGCGAAAATGTCCAACTCGTGCTCGCCGGCTATCTCGGTGAGAACCTGTGCCGCTTTGCGCGCACCGGCAGAATTGTTCTCTTCGTCGGGAACCGCGATAAACAGAAAGTTTCCCGCCGCGTTGGTGCTTTCGGCGAATGCGGCGCAAACCGCCAGCCCGGCGGCCAAACCGGCCTTCATGTCGAGCAGCCCGCGGCCGGCGAGAAACTCCCCCGAGGCGAAGTCGTCCCGCGCCCGCCTCACGGCAGGCGCCTCGGCCATGGCCAAAGTTTTTCTTAGCGCTTGGGTGAGTTGTTGCGGCTGGGTGGCCAGATCCTCCAGATCGCCATAGTCGCGCGTCGTGACGGTGTCGTAGTGACCGGTCAGCACGATGGTGGCGCGGCCAGTACCGCGGACCAGAATCGCCACGCAATGGCGGCCATCTTCCGGCTCGACCTCTATGGTCCAGGTTCCGCGTGGCGAAACGCGGCTTCGCGGCGTAACTCGTCTGCCAGCCACGGGCCGAACGAGGCTTCGCCGCCGGTCCCGGTGACGCTCTTCTGCTCGGTCAATGCGATGGCCCAGCGCATGGCGCGCCCGGACAGGCTGCTTTTCGCCTCACCGTTCATCATTGTGCCCGATACAAGATGCAGGAGAACGAGCTTAGCGCCAGCAGGGCGATTTCCTCAAGAGTTGCGTTGCGCCGGCTTACATCCTCCTGGCTTCGTCAGAAGCCGGTTGTTTCACCGGGGCTTGCTTCTGGTCACAGGTGGCCGGCCGATGCTGTAAGCTTCGCGCGAACATCCGCCACCCCGGTTCCGCTTTCGGTTGATCTGTCTTTTCTTTGACGCGAGCGTCCGACGCCCAATCCGAAAGAGCACCCCTCGCATACCCTGTCGGGAACAAAGCTTGGGCTGCGTGCTTATGGGATTGGCTGCGGTATTTCCAAGGCAGCCAGATCGGAGAAAGACATGAAGAAGAAGACTTGGAAGAAGCCCGTCATGTGCGAAGTCGCGGCGGGAATGGAGATATCGCGCTATTTGCCTGCCGAAATCACCACAAAGAAATGACATTACGCAACCGGCGGGTACGGCATCGGCTGTGCTCGACCGGTTCGCGACATTGCTGGAATAGAGAAACGCGGAGTTTGTCACGGCGTGTGGATTAGGATCATCGGGTCCGCCGCGGGTGGCGGTTTTCCTCAGTGGAACGCCAACGACAGGCTGAACAGGGCCGCGCGGGCGGGTAATCCTGGGGTCCGCCCGCGTCTTCAGACGAGTGTTGCGGCATCTCCAGACGGGCGACACTGGGTGCTTTTCAATGCCTCTCCCGATATCCGCCAGCAGATTGCTGAAAACCCTGAACTCCAACCGCATCCGGAGATGTCGGCACGCGCCACACCGCTGGCAGCCGTCGTCCTGACCGGCGCCGAGATCGACCAGATTTCGGGGCTCCTCAGCTTGCGTGAGCGGCAACCCTTCGCTCTTTATGCAACGGAGCAGGTTCTGGCGGTTATCGCCTCCAATTCGATCTTCGATGTCCTCGATGCTCAGATTGTTTCGCGCCGCTGCCTTCCTCCTGAAGGCTTCATCGATCTTTGCGATGCCGAGGGCGCGGAAATCGGCATCCGCATCGAGGTGTTTTCCGTTCCTGGCAAGGTGGCGCTCTTTCTTGAAGATGGCGGCCGACAGGATCCGGAGCTCCGTTCCGCCGATGGCGGCACGATCGGGGTTCGTCTGATGGAGGGGAGCCGCTCGCTGCTCTTCATTCCCGCTTGTACAGCCGTCGATGAATCGCTGCGGCAACGGATTGCCGGCGCCGACATGGTTCTCCTCGACGGCACAGTGTTCACGGACGACGAGCTGATCACGGCCGGCGTGGGCGTGAAGACCGGCGCGCGCATGGGACACATCGCCATGTCCGGACCGAACGGTGCGATCGCATGTCTGAACCACCTGCCGGTCGACCGCCGGATTTTCATCCATATCAACAACACAAATCCGGTTCTGGACGAGGAATCGCCCGAACACGCGGCGGTGCGCGCAGCTGGATGGGAGATTGCGCAAGACCGGATGGAGCTCATGCTGTGAACGATTTTTCCGACGTGGTCGGCCGCGGCCTCAATGAACAAGATTTGCGCACAGTCCTTCTGCAGGTCGGCCGCGAGCGTTATCACAACCGACACCCCTACCATCGCAGAATGGTGGAGGGAGCGATGTCGAAGACCGAGCTGCAGGCCTGGGCGCTCAACCGCTACTGCTATCAGGCGGCCATCCCGCGCAAGGACGCCACCATCCTGTCCTACGCCGAGGATCCGGCATTCAGGGCCGCATGGCGCAAGCGCATCGAGGACCATGACGGCGAGGACGGCCGGAGTGGCGGAATTGCGCGCTGGCTGCATCTCGCGACGTCGCTCGGCCTTGAGTCGGAAGAGGTGAAAAGCCAAAGGCTGGCGCTGCCGGCAACACGCTTCGCGGTGCAGGCGTATGTCAATTTCTGCGCGTCCCATACGCTGCTCGAAGCAGTTGCTTCCTCCCTCACCGAACTCTTCTCGCCCGATATTATCGCAGAACGCGTGCCAGCGATGCTGGCGCGATACGACTTCGTCAGGGCCGACACGCTCGCCTATTTCGATCGGCGGCCCGATCAGGCCGCACGCGATTCCGATTTCGCGCTGGGCTACGTGCTTCGCTACGCCGATACGCCGGAACGTCAGCAGAAGGTTGTCGACGCCTTGGTCTTCAAGTGCGATGTGCTCTGGGCGATGCTCGACGCGCTCGACTACGCATATGGGCGTGACGGCGTCATACCCCCTGGCTGCTTCCGGCCGGAGACCAACGGATGACAGCGGACCGCCGGAGAGGGATTGTATCGGCGCAATCTCGCCCGCGCCTCGCGCCCTATGTACGCCTGCGTTTCGATCCCGTCCGGAATGCCTGGGCGGTGCTGGCACCCGAGCGCGTTCTGTGGCCCGATGCAATCGGACTGGACATCCTCCGGCGCTGTGACGGCAAGACGTCAATCAGTGCCATCGTGAGGGAGCTTGCTTGCGAATATGACGGTCAGGGCCAGGAAATCGACGCCGACGTCGGCGCCTTCCTGCAGGAATGGGCAGACCGGCTGTTGGTGCGGCTGTGACGCAGGCGCCGTTCCCTCCGATCGCGATGCTGGCTGAGCTGACGCATCGCTGCCCTCTGCAGTGCCCCTACTGCTCCAATCCCATTGATTTGCTGAAAGCCGACCGTGAAATGGAGACGGAACGCTGGCTCGACGTGTTCGAGCAAGTGGCGGCTATGGGCGTTCTTCAAGTGCATCTTTCGGGCGGCGAGCCGACGCTGCGCCGGGACCTCGAACAGTTCGTGTCAACGCTGTCGCAAACCGGTGTCTACACCAACCTCATCACGGCCGGCGTCGGCCTTGCCGGCATCCGTCTGGAAGCACTTGCCAGCGCGGGGCTAGACCATGTTCAGGTGAGCTTCCAGGGTGCCAATGCCGAAACCACCGCGCGGATCGGACGCCATTCCGGCGCCCACGCGCAAAAGCTCGCTGCCGCCAGACATGCGCGGGCCCTCGGACTGGCGCTGACGATCAATGCGCCGATCCATCGGCACAACATCGCGGAAATTCCCGATTACATCGACCTGGCGCTCTCGCTCGGCGCCGAGCGGCTGGAGATTGCCAACGTGCAATATGCCGGCTGGGCGTTGCTCAATCGTCGCTATCTGCTGCCCGACGGCGCCTCGATAGAGCATCAGGTCGCGACCGTGGAGGCCGCACGGGCACGTCTTGTCGGCGTGCTGGAGATCGATTTCGTGGTGGCGGATCATTTTGCGGCCTATCCCAAGCCCTGCATGGGCGGCTGGGGGCGCGATGCTTTCGTCATCGCACCGGACGGCTTGGTGCTGCCCTGTCATGCTGCGATGACCATTCCATCGCTGCGATTCGAGCGCTTCGGCTCTCGGCCGCTGGCCGACATTTGGCGGGACTCGCCGGCATTCAACGCCTTCCGTGGGACGGACTGGATGCTGGAACCCTGCCGCAGCTGCGAGCGCCGTGATGTCGACTGGGGCGGCTGCCGTTGCCAGGCGCTGGCGCTGGCCGGCGATGCTGCGGCGGCCGATCCCGTATGCGTCAGGTCGCCCCTCCATGCCCGGATGGCGATGCTGCTCGAGGAGACGCTTCCGCCGTCCGATGCGAGGACCGGCGGAGACCTCATCCCGCCCTTTGCCTTTCGCCGTATCGGCCGCACATGATCTCGATCAAGAGTCCGGGGCCACCCTCGTTCTCACTCGGCGGCTGGAAGGAACAGTCGAGGTGAGGCCGATCCAGATCTGACCAGCCGTCACCACAAGGCCGTGAATATCCAGAGTGGAACCTTTTCAATGGCGGGGAATTAATCCAACTCCGCCTCGGTCAGTCACTGCGGGAGAGGGAGCTGCAGCGGAATGAGGCTGGCGCTTGCTGTTCTTGCCCTGTTGCTTTTCGTCGCTGCTCCCGGTCTTGCCGAGCCTCAGACGGTGGTAATCGGCTATCTCGGCCAGTCGCGCAAGCCGCCCTTACAGTTGGGTCCGCTGGACCAGTTCGCGACAGATGACGGGCTGCAAGGCGCACGTCTTGGCATCGCCGACGACAATACGACCGGGCGCTTTCTCGGCCAGCATTTCCGGCTGGAGGAGCGAGTGCTGAAGCCCGCCGAGGCGGCATCGGACGCGATAGGCCAGTTCGCTGGCGCCGGCCTTGCGTTTGTCGTCGCCGATCTTGACGCTGTGCCGCTCACGCAGGCGCTTGCGGCGCCTGGCGCCGAGAAGATGCTGCTGTTCAACAGCCGCGCTACCGACGATGCGCTGCGCCAGCAGGACTGCAGGAAGAACCTGCTACACACCATTCCAAGCCGCGCCATGCTCGCCGACGGCCTGGCGCAGTACCTGGTGTGGAAGCGCTGGCAGCGCTGGTTCCTGCTTGTCGGCACGCATTCTGCCGACCAGGCGATGGCCGCCGCTTTTCGCCGCGCGGCGCAACGTTTCGGGGCCGAAATCACCGTCGACCAGCCATGGACGTTCCGTCCGGCGAACGGACGCGCTGATACCGGCCATGTCACGCTGCAGTCAGAAATACCGGCAGCCACGCAGGTCGCCGATTATGATGTATTGGTCGTCGCCGACGAGGCTGACGAATTCGGCGCCTATCTCGATGACCGCACGGCACTGCCGCGACCGGTCGCCGGCACGCAAGGGCTGGTTGCGGCCGGTTGGAGCGCCGTCACCGAGGAATGGGGAGCGACGCAGTTGCAGGACCGCTTCCGGAAGCAGGCGGGGCGATGGATGACGCCGAGCGACTATGCCGCCTGGCTCGCCGTGCGCAGCGTCGGCGAGGCCGCGACGCGGCTGCGCAGCGTCGATCCGTCAGCCATCGCCGGCTACGTGCGCGGCGACGATTTTCTTCTCCCCGGTTTCAAAGGCCAAGGGCTCAATTTTCGTCCATGGGACGGGCAACTGCGGCAGCCGATCCTGATTGCTGGGCCTCGCCTGCTGGTCTCCGCCTCGCCGCAGCCCGGCTTCCTGCATCAGCGGACGCCGCTCGACACGCTTGGCATCGATCTCGAGGAGAGCGCATGCCGCTTTTGACCGCAATCCTCCTGGTGGTGTCCGTGCTTATCTCGGTCGGTCCTGTTGCTGCCGAAACCGTCTACGTGTCGAACGAACAGGACAATGCGGTTGCCGTCGTCGACGGGGCAAGTATGAGCCTCTCGGCAACGATCGACGTCGGACGGCGGCCGCGCGGACTGGCGCTTTCCATTGACAAGAAGACCCTCTTTGTCGCTGTCGGCGACGACAATCGCATCGATGTCGTCGACCTTGCCAAGAGACGAGTGGTCGGCCAACTGCCTTCGGGAGCCGATCCGGAATTCTTCGTCGTGCATCCCGACGGCAAGCGGCTGTTTGTGGCCAATGAGAACGACAATCTGGTCTCGGTAGTGGAAATCGCCTCGGCCAAGGTCATCGGCAACGTCGATGTCGGTGTCGAGCCCGAGGGAATGGCGGTCAGCGCGGACGGCCGTTACGTCGCCTGCACCTCGGAGACGACGAGCATGCTGCATCTCATCGACGCCGGCACGCTCGATCTCGTGGATAATTTGCTGGTCGACACGCGACCGCGCGCCGCGGCGTTCTCCCCGGACGCAAAGCGGCTTTGGGTCTCTTCCGAGATCCGCGGCACGGTGACGGTCTTCGACACCTTAACACGGGCTGAAACCGGCAAGGTCCAGTTTGAGGTGCCGGGTATTCGCCGCGAAGGCGTCCAGGCCGTCGGCATCGAGATGTCGCGTGACGGCGGCACTGCGTATGTCGCGCTGGGTCCCGCAAACCGGATCGCCGAGATTGACACGGCCACGCTGGCGGTGCGCCGCCTTTATCTTGTCGGCCAGCGGCCATGGCACGTCGCGCTGGCAGACGATCAGAGACGCCTATTCAGCGCCAACGGCAATTCCGGCGATATCTCGGTCATCGACCTTGAGAATGAAGAGGTGGTCAAATCGCTGCCGGTCGGGCGCGGTCCGTGGGGCGTCGTGGTTGGGCCATGAAAGCGCTGTCGCTCGACAATCTGGGGCACAGTTTCAAGGACCGGCGGGTGCTCGACGCTATCTCCTTCTCGGTCGAGCAGGGCAGGATGTGCATCCTGCTTGGTCGCAACGGCGCCGGCAAGACCACCTTGTTCTCGCTGATTACCGGTCTCTATCACGCTCGTTCTGGCTCGGTGCAAGTGTTCGGACACGCCATGCGCACCGACCCTGCGACCGCGCTCGCCCAGATGGGCGTCGTCTTCCAGCAGCAGACGCTCGATCTCGATCTCACGGCGGGCGAGAACCTACGCTATCACGCCGCCCTGCATGGTCTTGCCGCCCACGTTACCAAGGTCCGAACACGCGAGGAACTCGGCCGCCTCGAAGTCCTCGACAGGCTCGGCGATCCCATCCGCTCATTGTCGGGCGGCCAGCGGCGGCGTGTCGAGATCGCCCGTGCGCTCATGCACCAGCCGCGCCTTCTCCTGCTCGACGAGCCGACCACCGGACTGGACGTGCCCGGGCGCCGGGCACTGGCGCAGCATGTTCGCGGCTTATGCCGCGAACGCGGCATTGCGGTATTGTGGGCGACGCATTTCCTTGAGGAGGTGACTGCCGAAGATGATGTTGTCGTGCTTCACGGCGGCCGTGTGCGATGGGCAGGCCGCGCCGATCGCATTACCGCCGAACTCGGCGTCGGCAGCATGGCAGACGCGTTCGCTCGCTTGACGGAGTCGGCATGATAACCCGTCATGCGCTGCGGGCGCTCATCGGCATCTTGCAGCGAGAACTGCTTCGCACGCTGCGCCAGCGCGGCCGCCTGATCTCGGCGATTGCCCGGCCATTGGTATGGCTGGCCATCTTCGCCGCCGGCTTCCGCTCCGTGCTCGGCCTGTCGATCACGCCGCCTTACCAGACTTATGTGCTGTATGAAGTCTATGTGGTGCCCGGGCTGGCCGCGATGATGCTGCTGTTCCACGCCATGGCCAGTTCGCTGGCAATGGTCTATGACCGCGAAATGGGCAGCATGCGTCTGTTGCTGACCGCGCCGCTGCCGCGCTGGTATCTGCTCGGCGCTCGCCTGCTCGCCAGTGTGGTCGTCGGCCTGCCGCTCGTGTACCTGTTCTTGCTGATCGCGCGCTACTGGGACGTGCGGCCACCGATGCTCGGCTATCTCGCGGTTCTGCCGGCGCTGGTGCTGTCCGGGCTGATGCTTGGCGCCTTCGGCCTGCTCGTCTCGTCAGTATCGGCCCAGATGGAGAATTTCGCCGGGGTGATGAACTTCGTCATCTTTCCGATGTTCTTCGCCTCGACCGCGCTCTATCCACTGTGGCGACTTGCCGAGGCTGGTCCGGTGCTTGCGACGGTCGCAGCGCTGAACCCGTTCAGCCATGCAGTCGAGCTGATCCGCTTCGCGCTCTATCTGCGCTTCGAGCCGGTCTCATGCCAAGTAGTTCTGGCCTGCCTCGTCGTGTTCTTCCTCGCCGCGGCGGCCGCTTATGATCCCGGTCGTGGCCTGTGGTCGCGACGCGGCGAGCAATGACTTTCATTTGAGCGAATAGAGGTAGGCAGCCACGTCCCGCGCCTCCTGCTCGGAAATTCTGGTCGAAGGCATTGCCGTATGCGGGCTGATCTCCCTTGCCGCACGGATCCAGCGGATCAAGTTTTCCGGCTTGTTGTACAAGACGCCGCCGACGTAAACCCGGTTGGCCAAGCTGGCGTCGAGGCGCGGGCCGACCAGCCCTTGCGCTCCGGGAACGCCGGTGATGGTGTGGCAACCGGCGCAGCCATTGGCCATCATGATCGGTATGGCGCGGGCGCCGACACCGCCGGTCGCATCGTCGGCCTTCTGCTCGACCCGACGGCTTTGCTCGAAGTACAACGCAATCCCGGCCAGGGCTGCAACGAGCACGACAATTACCGCAGCGCCGATTATGGCTTTAGACAGCGTGAAGCGCATGCGGCGCCTCCTTTCGGCTGCTCGAGCGGATCCACAGGCCGGCCAGCAGCAACGCCGCGCCGCCATAGATCAGGCCGGCCGGAACCCACATCACCAAACCGGCGAGTTGCTGGTCCTCGAGCGGACTAAGGCTCCACAATTCTGCGCCGGCGGCGTTTTCCGGGTACCACAGCCTTGGCGAGACCAGCAGCAGCACTCCGAGCAGGCCGGTGTGCAGCGAGGTGAAGAAAAGGTGCATGACCGCGCTGCCATAGGCTTGTTCGCGGCCGGGGCGCGGCAGCAGCACCCACCAGAACAGCAGGCCGCTACCGAGGAAGCTGGCATGTTGCGCATAGTGCAGGGCACCCTGTCCAAGCGCTGCCTCGAACAGGGCCGGAACGTGCCACGCCCATATCGCGACGCCGTGCAGGACGGTGGCGGCTGCAGGGCGGCTGATGGCGACCCAAACCGCTCGCAGCATCTTGGCGTGCCCGGCTGTGCCCAGCGCCTGCCGCAGCTTGATCGGCAATGCCCACATCATCGCCGCGGCCGGACAGGAGGCGACCAGCAAGGGCGCCGCCACCGCCATCAGCAGCTCATGTTCGATCATATGGGCGGTGAAAACGCGCTCACCCAATGCATGGAGCGGATTGACCAGCGCTGCTGCCAGAATGACCCAGCCGGCCGCGAACAGCAGGGCTTGCCACAGCCGCAACGGGCGGCTGCGAGCACTCCGCCGCCACAACCGAGCGGCTCCAGCGGTGTAAAGCAGTGCGATCGCTGCCAACGGCAGCGTAATTGGCAGCGCCAGCGTCCAACCGGCCTGAGGGGCGCCGGCACCGTAGCAGATGGAGGTCGAGAAGAGCGCCTCGAAGCTCATCGTATGCAGCCGTCAAGAATGAGCGAGGCAGCGCCCTGCATGACGATTACCAGCGTAAACAGCACCGCGCTTAGAATACTGACATTGGCGACGAAATCTTCGGTGCCGCGCGTACGCTCCGGTTTGAAGGCGGCGCCGCCTTGCTGTCGCGCCCGCCACGAAAGCGCGCCGCCGAGCAAGGCCAGCACCGCCAACACCAACGCAATGACGGGGATGATCGCAATCCTGTGAGCGCACTGCCACTCGACAACCGCGTAGTTCAGTTGCGTCGATACCGCCCAGGCCAATGGCCCCGACAACAGCCCACCCCAGGAAGTTCCGTACCGAACCGCACGCATCTCAACCCAGCCTCGGCGTCCAGTAAATAAACAGATAGATCGGGATCCAGGTCGCGACCACGAAATCCCAGTAGAAGACGTTGTCGCCCACATCCCCGAAACGCCGGCCGCTATAGCCATGGCGCGTGAACATCAGAACCGTCAGCACCAGCGTGTCGCCGACATCGGTGATCAGATGTGTGGTGTGGAGGCCGAGCAGCACCCACAGCATCGAGCCATACGCATTGGTATCCCAATAAATGTTGAGGGCCGGAAATTCGAACCAGCGCACGACAAGCGGTGCGATGCCGAGCAGCGACATCACCAGCAGGCCGATGCGCACCGGCACCATGGCACAGGCTTCGGCGTAGCGGTTCAGTATGTGGTTGGGCACCACGCTGGCGAGCAGCAACAGCATGACGATGGTGCCCGGCCAATGGTTGGGCGGCGGCACGCCGAGCGGCCATTCGGGGGACAGGTAGGCAAGGTAGAGATAGGCGCCTGCGGCGAGCGCGAAACCAGTGCCCTCAAGCGCCATGAAGGCGAGGGTGCCCCACCAGGTCGGGCTGCGCGGTCCGAGCCCGAAGGTCGGGAGTTCGGAAAGATCCGCGGCCGGGCGCTGTTTCATTCCTCGTCCTCCGGATCGCCTTTCGGCCAGAACCAGCCGATCAAGGTGATGGCGATCGGCCCGGCTCCCCAGACCACCGCCCACGGGCTGAAGATCGAATAGAGAAAGGTGGCGCCCACGGCGAGGGCGGCGAATAACGGCCAGATCGATGGCGTCGCCGACTTCTCGCGCACATCGGGATGCGCCTCTGCCACGGTCGAAATAACAAGTTCGCGCACGTCGACACGAAGCCCAGTCGCCACCGGCAGCGTATCGCGTTCGGCCCACAGCGGCTCGGCATGTGTAACCACCGGAATATGGGCGAAATTGTAGTTAGGCGGCGGAGACATTGTCGCCCATTCCAGAGTGCCCGCATTCCAGGGATTGTCCCCGGCCGGCGCGCCCCTCAAGGCGCTGTGAACCAGGTTTATGGTAAACAGCACGAAGCTCAGGAACAGGACGACCGCGCCGGCTGTGATGAACAGGTTGATGTTGCCCCAGCCGAGCTCCGCCGGATAGGTGTAGACCCGGCGCGGCATGCCCCACAGCCCGACAATGTGCATCGGAAAGAACGCCGCATTGAAGCCTATGAAGGCAAGCCAGAAGTGCCAGCGTCCGAGACGCTCGTTCATTATCCGGCCGGTGATCTTGGGGAACCAGAAATAGGTCGCGCCGAGCAGCGGGAACACCGACCCGCCGATCAGCACGTAATGGAAATGCGCGACCACGAAATAGGTGTCGTGCACTTGCAGGTCCAATGGGACCGAGGCCAGCATCACGCCGGTCAGGCCGCCTGCGACGAAGGTGAAGAAGAAGCCGAACACGAACAGCAGCGGCGTCCTGACTATCGGCTTTCCGTCCCACAATGTCGCCAGCCAGCAGAAGATCTGCAGCCCATTCGGGATGGCGATCAGCATGCTCGACGCGGTGAAGAAGCTCGCGCCGAGCTTCGGCAAGCCGGTTGCGAACATGTGGTGGACCCACAGGCCGAACGACAGAAAGCCGACCGAAATCAGCGACAGAACCATGCCCAGATAGCCGAATACCGGACGCCGGGCGAAAGCGGCGATGATCGAGGACACCATGCCGGTGGCCGGCAGGAAAATGATGTAGACTTCGGGGTGGCCGAAGAACCAGAACAGGTGCTGGAAGAGCAGTACGTCGCCACCCTCGGCGGGATTGAAGATATGGGTGCCGACCAGCCGGTCGAGGATCAGGAACGTCGACGTGATCATGACCGCCGGCATGGCGAACACGATCACGAAGGAGGTGACCAGCAGCGCCCAGACGTAGAGCGGAATCTTGTCCAGCGACATGCCCGGCGCGCGTTGCTTCAGCACGGTGACGATGGTGGCAACCGCGACCGCCAACGACGACACTTCGGTATAGGTGATCATCTGCGCCCACACGTCGGAACGCTTGCCTGGCCCGAATTCAGGGCCGGACAGCGGCACATAGGAGAACCAGCCGACGTCGGGCGCCATGTCGAGTGCAAACGACACCCAGGCGAAGAGGCCACCGGAGAGATAAATCCAGAAGCTGAATGCATTGAGGCGCGGAAAGGCGATGTTGCGGGTGCCGACCATCAGCGGCACGAGGTAGATGCCAGTCGCCTGAACGATCGGCACTGCAAACAAGAACATCATGGTTACGCCATGCATGGTGAACAGCTGGTTGTAGCGGTCGGGCCCGATCAGCCCGCGCTCCGGCCCCGACAGTTGGATGCGCATGGCAACGGCGCTGAGGCCACCGAGGCACAGGAAGAAGAAGGCGGTGATCAGGTAGCGCCGCGCGACAATTTTGTGGTCGACGCTCGAGAGCGCACCGATGATGCCCGGTGCCGTCTGCCATGTCCGCGCCAGCCAGCGGTCAAGGCTGGCGTCGTCGAGGCCGGTATCGCGAGGACCGTCGTGCTCGGGAGCTAGGTCACCCTTTTGTGCTGCGGCGCGTTGCTGGGCGAGGTCACGCTCATGGGCTAGGTCGGCGCTGCTCATTTCAGGCCTTCGAGATAGGCTACGATCGCATTCAGCTCGTCCCCGTTTAGTCCCACCACGGGCATGTGGGCACCTGGCTTGATCCCTTGCGGATCGGCTATCCAGGCTGCGAGATTGCCGCGGCTCATCGCCAGCGTTCCGGCAGCGAGCGTCTGCCGGCTTGCGATATGTGTAAGGTCGGGAGCGACCGTACCGCCGGCGATGGTGCCGCCGATCTTGTGGCACATCACGCAAGGCCGTTTGAGGAATAGGTCATGGCCGGCTTTTGCCTCGCCAGAGGCAGGAGCGACCGCCGGCCGCAGCTGATCGTTCAGCCACGCGTCGAAGACGGGCCGGGGTTCGGCGACGATGAAGGTGCTCATATTGGCATGCTGCGCGCCGCAGAACTCGGCGCACTGGCCGCGATAGACGCCGGGCTTGTCCGCCTTCAGATCGAGAACGTTCTCGTGGCCTGGAATGAGGTCCAGCTTGCCCGAGAGGTTCGGCACCCAGAAGGAATGGATGACGTCGGTCGAGGTCACGACAAGCCGCACCGGCTCCCCCGCCGGGATGTGGATTTCATTGGCGGTCGTCAGGATGCGGTTCGGCTGATCGTTTTCGTAGCGCACCTCCCACCACCATTGATGCCCGGTCACCCGGATCGTCAGCGCCGCATCCGAGCCGATGGCGGCGAGCGTCCGGTTAGCGAAGTAGCTCAGCAGCGTCAGGCCGACCAGGATCAGGGCGGTAGCGGCGAGTGCGGCGACGACAATTCGCATCTTGCTGCGCTCGGCGGCAGCGTCGAGGACAAGCGGATCGCCGAGCGGCGCCGGGCGCCGGGCCAATGGCGTAATCAGCACGGCCATCACCAGAAGCCAGACCGCCGTGCACAGCGCGGTGAAGAACCAGATCAGCCATGCAAGCTCGCCCGCGGCCGGGCCTTTCGGGTCGAGCGCGGATTGCCAGCCGCTGCATCCTGCAAGGAGCAGCATGCAGGCTGTGCTGCAGCACACCCTGCAAAGAAGGCGGTTCACGGCGACTTCCCCAGCGTCGCGGCGTCCGGCAGGCGATTTTCGGATGGATGGGGCATCATGTCGTCGTCGCGGCTCGGCGCAGCGGACTTTGGCGCGTTGCCGCTCAGCGCGCGGACGAAGGCGGCAAGCTCCCAGATCTGGTCGTCAGGGATCTTGTCGCGGAAGCTCGGCATGCCGTTCGGCCGGCCGTCCCTGATCGTGGCGTGGATGCTTTCGATCGAGCTGCCATAGAGCCACTTCTGGTCCATGAGGGCCGGGCCCATGCCGCCGCCGCCATTGGCATGGCAGCCGGAACAGTTGAACCAGTTGAACAGACGCTTGCCCTCGCTGAGGTGGAAGGCGTTGGCCTCGAACACGCCGGCCTTGTTGTCGGACGAGGCCGGCCGTTGGCCGCCCGGCTCGAGGGCCGTCACGGCCGCCGGTTGGTCGCCCGAGCCGAGCACCGACTGTGGACGCGTGTCGCGTTCCTCGCGCTGGCAAGCGGCAAGGACGAGCATCGCCGACAGCAAGCATGGAAGGCCGCGGTTCATCGCACTGCCGCCCCGGCGCCGTCGAGGCGAGGCACGCCATATTCCGCCAGGATCGTATCGATCTCGGCGCGGTGTTTGGCAATAGCTGCGTCTACCTCACCGCGCAGTGCATCGTCGTCGCGGCGCACGGCCATCGAGATGTCGTAGATCATCGGCAGCAGCGGACCGTCGATACGCGGCGCAACCGGCGTAATTCGTAACGGAGCTTTTTGCCTGGCGGCGAAGTAGCCGGCCAACGGTCCCCAGACGACGGCAACATCGATGTCGCCATTCGCCACCGCCTCGATGATGCGCGCTGGCGGGTTTGGCGCGGAATAGTCGCCATAGACCGGGAAGCCGATGAGATGGCCGACGATGCCGCGGCGCCCGAGCGCCTGGACGGGTGGCGAGTTGGCGCCGTCGTCGCCGATCAGCTGGACGCCGATGTGCAGATCGCGCAGGCGAGGATCGTTGAAGGACGTGATTTCCGGCGCATCCTTTCGTGTCACGAAGACGTAGGAAGACCGGTAGTAGGGCGCGGTGGTGCGCAGCATTTCGAGATTGGCGGGTGTGCCGGGCACCAGATCGCACAGGCCGGCTTTCAGCGTGTTGCGCACAAAGCCGCGCCGCTGTGCCCACCATGTGTAGGAAACAGTCGCACCAAGCTCCTCGGCGACGAGTTCGGCAATCTTGTTTTCAAAGCCCTCCCTGGCGGCATTGGAGAACGGCATGTTGTTGGGATCGGCACAGATTCTCAATTCGCGCGCATCGGCAAGGGGGGCAACAAGCGAGAGCGCCAGTGCACCGACCGCGGCGGCAAGCCGCCGCGGTCGCGTTCTCCGTGGCCGCGCAACTCGGCCGATCGTCTCAAGGCAGCCGGAACACATACAGCGTACCTCCCGGCGTGGTTACATCCTTCAGATCCTTCATGACGTTGACGAAGCCCAGCGCGGCGGTGGCGTCGCGCGGGTCGAGATCGCCGGATACGATCGCCCCAGCCCAGCCACCAACGCCCGAAAGGACCGCGACATATTGGTGCCCGTCTGGGCCGCGATAGGTGATCGGCTGGCCGATGATGCCGGACGACGTCTTGAACTGCCAAAGCAGCGCGCCGGTCCTGGCGCTGACCGCCTTGAACCAGCCTTCCATCGTGCCATAGAACACGACATTGCCGGCGGTGGCGACGGCGCCGCTCCACACCGGAAAGTTCTCCTTCAGGCTCCACGCCGGCTTGGCGGCGGCGACATCCCAGGCGGTGAAAGCGCCGCGATTGCCGCCCGGCCCCGGAATCATGCGCACGTTCATGCCGACATAGGGCGTCCCGGCGATGTAATTCACCTCGACGCCTTCTTCGTCCATGCACATGTTATTGTGCGGAATGTAGAGCAGGCCGGTCTTTGGCGAGAACGCCGAAGGCTGCCAGTCCTTTAGCCCGGATGCGGTGGGGCAGATGTCGCGCACGACCTTACCGGTGCCGGTTTTTTTGTCGGGATTTACAATCAGCCGGCCGGTCTTGAGGTCGACGCCCTTGCTGGAATTGACAGGCCCGAACGGCACCGCCGACAATACCTCCCCCGTCGTGCGGTCCAGCAAATAGACATAGCCGTTGCGTTCCGGTCGGACCAGGACCTTGCGGAGCTTGCCCTGCCAAGTCATGTCGAGCAGCACCTGCTCGTTGATGCCGTCGTAATCATGGAGGTCGTGCGGGGTCCATTGATAGAACCATTTGGCTGCGCCGGTGTCGGGATCGCGGGCAAAGATGCCGGCGGTCCATTTGTTGTCGCCGGGCCTCAGATCCGGATTCCACGGGCCGGGATTTCCGGTGCCGTGGAAGATAAGGTTCAGATCCGGATCATAGGAGATCCAGCCCCACACATTGCCGCCGCCGATCTTCCACGCATCGGGCGGCCATGACGTCACGCCGAGATCCTTGCCCTTGTCCATGTCGTAATGCGGCTTGAAATCGGGGCCGATCAGCACCTCGGCGTCCGGGCCGGTGTTGTAGGCCGTCCAGACGACGTGCCCGTCGCCGGCGTCGAGCGCCTTGATCCAGCCGCGCACGCCCATTTCGCCGCCGGAATTGCCGACCAGCACCTTGTCCTTGACCACCAGCGGCGCCATGGTGATGGTCTCGCCGATATTGATGTTGCCGATATGGGTGTTCCAGACCGGTTTGCCGGTGGCTGCATCAACGGCGATGGTATGGCCGTCGAGCGTGTTGAAATAGATGCGCCCGTCGAAGAAGACCGCACCGCGGTTGACCACGTCGCAACAGGCAACGCCCTGCGCCGCAGGCTCGGGATTGGGCTCGAATTTCCACTTCATCGGCGCGCCGGGCTTGGTAAGGTCAAGCGCGTAGAGGATGTTGGGAAACGGCGTCACGATGTACATCGTGTTGCCGACGACCAGGGGCGCAGCCTCCTGGCCCTTGTTGACGCCAGTGGAGAATGTGAAGGCCACCTGCAGGTTCTTGACGTTGTCCTCGGTGATTTCCGCAAGTTCGCTGTAGCGGGTCGAGGCGTAGTTCTTTGCCGGCATCGCCCACTGGCCGTCGTCGGGCGGAGCAGCTGCGGACGGCGGATTTATCGCAAAGCTTGACGTTGACTGAGCAACCGCCGTGGTAACTAGCGCGAAGCCTGCCAGCAGCGTCCATCCCAGCATCGCAGCCATTGGCCTTTCTCCCCTTTTGGCTGACACACTGGTTTTCGCTGCCACCTGTCGCACTTGCCTCATTAGCGTATCGACCCGCCGACACCGGCGCCAAGCTCTGCGGCTACGTCCGCCTCGGTTCCGGCACACAATGGATGGCCCCAGCCGGAAGCGCTCTTGCCGCCGGGATCGAGGTCGAAAATGATAGCGTCCTTGCGGTTTGGGTTGACGCCGGCCGGTACCTTGTCCAGCCCGAGTGCGGCCCGCACCCGCCAGGCGACATTGTGGTCGGCACAAGAGGAATCGCCGCTTATCCCGAGGGCCCCGACGATCCCCTTGCCGTCGTAGAGAGCCAGGCCACCGCCAAACACGACGACACCGCCGATGGGCTTTCCCAGCAATGGATCGCTGGAGCTTCCATACGTAGAAGGATCGCCCGCATAGGCTGCCGCCTGATTGACCGGATTGGTGGCCAGGAGGCCGAATAGAGGACCGCCGGGCTGCACCGGCGCGTAGAGGTTCGCGGTGGACAAAGCCATCTGCGCGAGGCTGAGCCCGTTGGCCGTATTGGCTTTTTCGGCGGCGATCAGTCGGCTGCCGGGCCACTGGGCGTCGGCGGTAGGCCCGCTGAAGGCGACGGCGCAGACAGTTCCGTCGCGAGCCACGATTGCCGCCCATTCATTGGTATCGAAGCCGCCATTGCCGGGGCCGCCGCTGGCTTTGACGTTGGCCTTGAGGGCGGCCAGCAATTTGTCATGGTCGGCCGGGCAAGGTGCTTGAGCCCAAGCCTTTTGCTGGACGGCGCCGATTGTAAGCAGGAACAGACATAATGCTACTGAGACAATCCGATGGCGATCCATTAGCTGCGCCGTCTTTGTTGAACACTCCCAACGCGCGAGAGGCGCAGAAGTGCCAAATGGAATGAAATAAATGTCGGATTCCGTCGGCCAAACTCGGCGGCCGGCGCTCGGGATAGTTGATCCGGGCGTTCTCATTCAACCGCAAATTGGAGTTATTCCCGCGGTGGTCCGGGCTCGGCCGGAACGGAGGGCGCTGTTCGCAGTTGTGTCGGATGCTGTCTGCAGTCGAGCAACTGGCTCAATCGGTGAAAGAGCGGCGAGCGGTCTTGTTCGTTGGCGCCGGAGTATCGATGAGCGTCGGCTTACCGTCCTGGCAAAAGCTCATCGAGCACATGCAAAACGAGCTCGGCCTCGACGAGGACATGATCGGCGCACCGGAGGCCAACTATCAGGCCCTTGCCGAATATTACCGGCTGAAGCAGGGGAGCCTCGGCCCTTTGCGCAGCTGGATGGATCGCGAATGGAGCGTATCGCGGGAAAAAGTGCGGGGCTCGGCGATCCACAAGCTTATCGTGTCGCTCGATTTTCCGATCATCTACACCACCAATTATGATCGCAACCTCGAGGTTGCCTTCGAGATCCATGGCCGGCCCTTTGTGAAAGTGGCCAATGCAAAGGACTTGCCCAAGACAACAGGCGAGGTCACCCAGATCATCAAATTCCACGGCGATTTCGACGACGACAAATCGCTGGTTCTGGCGGAGACCGATTATTTTGAACGGCTGTCGTTCGATTCGCCGCTCGATGTGAAATTTCGGGCCGACGCGCTGGGGCGCACCATCCTGTTCATCGGCTACAGCATGTCCGACATGAACATCCGTCTGCTGCTGCATAGGCTTTGGCAGACCTGGCAGCGGTCGGGCTACGAGAAGAGCCGTCCGAAATCCTTCATCTTCATGTCGCAGCCGAGCATCGTCCAGGAGGCTGTTCTCGGCCGCTGGGGCATCGATATGCTGACCGAAGAGGCCGACGATCCGGAGGACGCGCTGCTCGCATTCCTGAACGAACTCAAGGACAGGGTCGGCCGGCCAGACGGCGCCTGAAAAGCCTGCGCCGTGACGAAGCTGTGGGGAACCGGCCGGCCCGATGTGAGTTGGGGAGGCTAAGTCTCACGGGATCAAGCCTGTATGAACGAACGCAAACACAAGCGAAGAGTGCATATCAAACATGGCCTGTCGGCCGAGCAGGTCTATGAGATCAATTTCTTTGCCCGCAAATGCGGCCTGACCAGGGATGAAGCGCTCAAGATGATGCGAGATGCCGGTCGGTTGAAGGATAGCGCGAAGGCATCTTACCAAACCTGGGCGAAGTAGCGGCATGGATCACGCCTCTTGGGCGGCCTTTCTCGGGACGGTCATCTTGATGCAGATGCCGCCGGGGCCTGACAGTCTGCTGGTGATGGCGCGTGGCATCGGGCAGGGCCGGGAGGTTGCCCTGTTAACCGTTCTGGGCATGACCCTCGGCGCCGGCATGGTCCAGTTGCCGCTCCTTGCCCTCGGCATATCGTCGCTGCTCCAGGCGTCGCCCCTTGCCTTTGCCATGCTTCGCTGGATGGGCGCGGCCTATCTCGTTTGGCTTGGATCACGTTTGGTATTGTTGCCGTCGGACGGGGTCGAAGTCGAGAAGCCTGCGGCCGTCGGGCCGCTCGCGGCTGCGCGCGAAGGGATGATCGCCAATCTGGTAAATCCCTGGCCGATAACCTTCATGGTGGCTTTCCTTCCACAGTTCGTCGATCCGGCTCGCGGATCGGTTACACTGCAATTGCTGCTGCTCGGAGGCACCCAGAAGATGACCGGTGTGCTGGTGCTGGGCACATATGCGCTCGCATCCGGCACGCTCGGGGCCTGGATCATGAGGCGACCGAAGGTAAGGCTCTGGCAGCAGCGCGTGGCAGGCTGCTTCGTCGTCGGTCTCGGTATCCGCATGGCACTCGGTGGTGGCGCACACCGCTGAGGATCGAGCGATGCACCGGCGGTGCGTCATGGAACATCCGCCGACAATTTTCGTTGACATGCTCCACAAGGCGAAGAGGTCGAGCATGTCGAAGGTCCAAGCCGCCACCCCGGAGCGTTTGCAGCAGCTCAGGCTCGAGGCGACAGCGCACTTTGCGCCGCTCATATTGCGCGAGGCACTGGTGCGTCTCTGCCGGGCGTGTGGAAGCGAGAGCCTCGAACGGTTCGAAAAGACCATGGTCGACCAAATCGAGGCATCGCGTGACGAAAAGGCCGATTTCGACACAATGAAGGAATTTGCCATCGAACAGCTCTATGGCTGGATTCGAGAAGTCAGGTCTTCACCGGACATGACACAGCCGCTGGAGAATGTAGACACCCGAAGGACCCCTGGCCGCTCGGAGGAGCCGCAGACGCTAGAAGACCAGCTGCAGGCGGGTCTGGAGGATTCTTTCCCGGCAAGCGACCCGCCGGCTGTTGTTTCCACCGCGATCCCCGGCGGATCGAAGAAGCTGGTCGGAACCGACGAGGTCCTCAGGCAGCAGCGGAAGAAAAAGGCCGAGGAAGCCAGCCATTCGCGATAAACGGCACTGCGGGGAAGCAGCCTGCCAGCTCACCCGCCGTCCGGCATGAAGGCTGTCGGGGCATGCGTGTCATGCGGCTCGCCTTCGACAAGAATCTTCGCTTCCAAAGCCGCGTCGATAAATGCTTCGCGGGCTTCCGCTGCCGTAATCTGGCCGATCTGGGCGCCATCCAATGCATCTGCCGCCATCAGCGACAACGGGGCATTGCGGGCAGGCCATTTCTCGCTTTTGAGGCAGTAAGAAGCCTCGAAAACGGAGCTGACCATTGGCGATCGGCCCGGCTTGCCGAAGTAGATGCAAACCGGAGCATCGAACTTTATCTCCAGCATGGCGGTCCTCCCGATTTAACCACCCTTGATATAAATTAGCCTCAGCGGGTCACATGGCCTGCTGGGCATTTTAGCCGACATCGCGAACCTCAGTGGGATTGGTGCCTGCTGGTATTTCGGCGGCGACATCGTGCGCCAGAATGCCCGCTTTTTGGGCGAATGCTTCGAACGCCGCGCGCACCGTCTCGGCATCGACCTCGTCAGCCAGCCCGGCGCGACAGGCGTTGAACGCCGCCATGTGCGCCGGGCCGCGGCTCGGCCATTCGTTTAAGACGTCATAGGCCTGCCACATATTTTCGACATGGCGAGGGAAACCAAGGCCGACAAGAATTGGAACGGGGCGGCCAAACGAGCTTTTTGTCATCTGTGTCTCCGCGAAAGTGCCTGTCGCATCAACGCTCGATGCGGACACGAGGCCGATGCCCGTTAACGCGGGATTGGTGCACGGGTTGCAGCGGATTTGTTCGATCGTGCGCCGGCCGATGCTGGCGTCACTTGTTGGTCCGCATCTTTTGCCGGGGATTGATACCGCCTTGAGGCGTGGTGTCGTTCTCGACATCGCCTTCGAACGTGTTGTCGCCCTGATCGAGCCGGTCGCCCTCCTTGATCGTGCCCTTGGAACTGCCGATGCCGGGATCGTTGGCAAGGTCGCTATCGGCCGGCGTTTTGCCTTTGGCGTGCTTGTTTCCTGTCATGGATTCCTCCTGTTTTGAGGTGGCGGACTGTCCTTGAGGTGGCGGCCAAGGCTCGCTGCGAATCGCGTTTCGACGCGCCAATGGCGGTCCCCCGGATTTTCGGACGACCTCGCTTCGAACTCCGCGATACCGGTGGTTGTTCCGTCAAAAATATCGCCGCCGGCTGGAGTGCCCAGCCAAGCCTCTCCGGTTTCTGGAGCCGGGTGATTTTCGCCAGCCGGAACGATCTTTCGCCCAATGCATTTAACTGGTCTGCGCTCACGAACTCATTCTGGACGGGAGCTGGACCATTGCCACCCACAGCCTACGCCTTCGCGACCCGCGAAACCGAAGAAGTTTCCATCGTCCACCTCATACCCGCCTTAAGGGCTTTCGCGCGTACTTTCTGCCGCACCCCCGATGATGCAGACGACCTGGTCCAGGAGACGCTGACCAAGGGACTGGCCAACATCGACAAGTTCGAGGCTGGAACGCGCATGAAGTCATGGCTCTTCACCATCATGCGCAACACCTACTACACGCGTGTCAGAGCCGCAGTGAGGGAAGCGCCTGGCCTGCTCGACTGCGCTTCGCTGCGGCCGATCTCGGAAGCGACGCAGGAATGGTCCGTACAGGGCAAGGAAGTCCACCAGGCCATCCAGAGCCTTCCCGAGCACCAGCGCGAGGTTCTGATGCTGATAGGCGTGCTGGGCGTCAGTTATGAGGAGACTGCCGAAATATGCGGTTGCGCGGTGGGAACCGTGAAAAGCCGGCTCAACCGCGCACGCGCCGGCGTGCTGGAATACCTTGGCGAAAGTTCCTCGCAAACGCTGATGGAAAGGCGCAGCTATCTATCCGAAGGACAATTGGACTTCGAAGCCGAGAGGCGCCGCTAATACATGTCACGCTAATTGCTGGTTTCGCGCAATCGTCTTTCCACAAGCGCGTTCTGCAATTCAATCGCAAGTTTGGTCAGCCGGTCAGGAACCCTTTCCTGTTCGATGGCCGCAAGCAAGGAAGCGATTTCCCGGTCTATCCTCAGATCGGCACGCGTGCTGACGGAATCTTCCCTTGAGCGAGACATCGCGTTCTCTTGGCAAATGTTAGTCCCTTCACCTCACTCTGGTGGCAACAGTGCGAGTTTGCAAGAATTTGCAAGCTATCCATGCGACCGGCTTCGGTCCTTGCACAGCTTCGTCAGCGGTTGGCTCTCGCTGCGTTTTCAATTGCTCACCGGCTGCAAGCCACATGCCGCCGCAACGATCAGTCTTCAGGCCGTCGATCCCCTGAATGATCCTGGTACTGCTCGGACTTGACCCGATTGCCGTCGAGCCCACGCTCCTTGCTGTGCTGCTTCTTGTCTCTGTTGGACAGAACAGCGTTCTCTCCGATCTTGTCCTTGGGAAGATCGGTCATTGCGCCAGCGCCAGCGCCTTTGCCATGACTGCCGCGACCGATGTGCTTCTTGCTGCCGGACGCCATCTTATCCTCCTTCATACTGTCGAATAGCGGCTTTTCCTGTTCGGCATCCGAACCAGCGTTGGGCCACAATGTTCCGCTGGAAATCGTAAGCAGGAAGGCATCGCCGTCCCAGTGCCGGAACGGCTTTTCGCCGTCGACGAGGATTTGCATGCCATTTGCATTGGCGAAGTTATGAACGTCGGCGCGATCCAGCGCCGGCGATCCGCGATATGAATAATTCAAAAGCACGGCCATGCCCGGCCTCTTCAGCACGCGCCCGATTTCCACGAAATGCCGTTCGGCGAGGCCGGCCAGCACCAGATAGGGAAAGCTGTCGACGGCCAGCACGCGGTCGAAGCTCGCATTGCCGAAATCGGCAAGATCGAAACCTTGGGTAGGGCGAAATTCCACATTGCCGAGCCCGGCGCATCGCCGGCGAGCGATCGAGATCATCGCCGCGGATATGTCGATGCCGACGATCCGGTGCGATAGAGCGGAGAGCGCCTGTTCGAAGCGACCGATACCACAGCCAATATCCAGGATGTCGTTATTTGCGCCGCTAAAACCTCGCCTCTCCAGCCATGCAACGATCTCAGCCGTAGCGGCCGAGAGCTTTTCCTCGTTGCCCAGCGACGACAGCTGGACGCTCGCCGCCGGGGAGATCGCCGCCGCCGCGTCAAACCCGGCTGCCAGCCGCTTGACGACCGCATCGCCGGTCTCTCCCTCACCGCGTTCGTGCCGAACGGCAGCACCCGTTTTGCGCAGCGTGGCGAAGATCTCGGGCCTGCGCTGAAGCAGGTCGGCAATCCGCTGTAGTTTTGCCGTCTTTCGCGGTTCGGCCGAGTGCATGTTTTGCGCAATCTTCGCCAGTTCTGCGGCTTCGATTCCTGTCTCGAAACGGAGAGCCAGCCTGGCGATGACGGCTTCGACGCCGGCACCATCTGCCATGCATTCCTCCAGCACCCGCCTTGCTGATGTCGACCACCGAGATCCCGGTTGGGTCGCGCTCATCGCCCTTTGCTCCGCGTCCAGATCTTGCGCATCGTCCACCGGTCGACGGCGCCCCAGCTGTATTTGTAGGCCTCTTGTCCGCGCAGAAAATCGAACTCTTCCGCGCCTTCGCAGATCGCCTGCCTTATCGCCTGGCCGATGAGCAGCGCGCCGGGACTGTCCTCCGCATAGGCCGGATCGAAGCCACCGAGGTAAGCGTAAGCGCGGCCCCGATGATGAAACCCGTAATAGGCGCCCACGATCGCGCCACCGATGGCGACAAGCCAGCATCGGGCAAGTGCCTGAGCAGCCAACAGCGGCAGCGCCTGACGGTGGAATTCTTCCACGCGGGTATCGGACAGGACGCCGTCGCCGTTTCCGGCCCAGCGCGCGCGGTGGAGGCGGATCAAATGATCGAGGAATGTCTGCGGATCGGACAAAACGGGTTCGATGGAGACCCGGCCACGTCTCGAAGCAGCTCTATGGGCGCGGCGCAATTGGCGCCGTCGCCGCGCCGGAACACAGCTGAGAAGCGTCTCATCGCCCGTGAGGGAAAGCACCGGGCAAGCAGCGTGGCTGACAGCCTGGCTTGTTTCGAGCGCGGCATGGCAGATGGCGAGGCCGGCACCGCCGGCCGGCAGATCCGGCAAGATCCACTGTGACCAGCCGATGGAAAGAACCGAGCCGGCGATGACGGCGCCGACCGGTTCGGCGATCTCGGGAAGACAAAGGAGGTCCAGATAGTCGCTCAACGAAATCCCGAGCGGAAGCAATCGCGCGCCGGCTTCCCGGTGTTCCAGATAGAGTGGCGCCAAGCCGACCAGGTCATCGCCACTCCAGACGGCGACCGTCGCAAGCTCACCAGGAGCGAATGTCCGCCACCACGGCACCAGCCATGCGGGAGACTGGAACGGCGTCGCCGAGGGACTGCGCGACCAGAGTTCCCACCAGTGTGGCGCGAGGGCTTCGAGGCCCGCCGCATCGTCGATGATCTCGCTGCGGAGCATGTCCCGCTCACTTCGCCGCCGCGAGCTGTCCGCTGTCTGTGCCGAGCCGTGCCAGCGCCCGATAGGCGTCCATGTAGGAGGAGACCATGCGGTCGAGTGAAAAGCGGCGCCGCGCCTCGGCCCGGCAGGTCTCAGGGTCCAGGCCGGGTGCGGCAACGATGGCTTCCGCCATTTCGTCGACATCTCTGACGAGATACCCCGTCTTGCCATGCTCGACCACATCCGGCAGTGCGCCATTCGGGAAGGCCACCACGGGGGTGCCGCAGGCGAGTGCCTCCATGGCGACGAGAGAACTGGTTTCCGCGGCAAGGCTCGGGACGACCAGGCAGCGGGCTGTGTTGAGCAGGCGCCGCTTGGCGACAAAGCCGAGCGGACCGAGGAAGCGGCGCCGACTGTCCAGCCGCGGCTCGACCTCGTCGCGAAAATACGCTGTGTGGGTTTCGTAGGGATAGACTTTGCCGCCGATGACCAGCGGTACGTTGGCCTTCTTGGCTGCGTCAAGCGCCAGATGAATGCCCTTTTCCGGGCAGATTCGGCTGAGCACGAGCGCAAACTCACGCTTGACCTGTGGCTCGCTCAGCGCGTCGATGTCCACTCCGTTGGGGATCGGCCCGATCAGCCTGGCGCCCGGTGGCGCGGTTCGTTGCTGAGCCGCCGATACCGCATGCAGCCACAGATCCTCTCGCGCCGGACTGAGAGCATCGGCCGGATACCAGTCGAGCGGCAGGTGCAAGGTCACCAATGTCGGCCCATCGCCCGGCAGATAGGCATCGAAATCGATGCCATGCAAATGAACCGCGTCGATTGGCCAGCGTGCGCGTGCGGTAGCTATTGCTGCGCGATGAGCACGCTGGGCCCGGCGCTTCGCCGCTTCATCGAGCACGCCCGGTTCGGCCGGCGTCTCGATGAGGACACCCGCAGCGCGCGAGCCCTGGCAGCCGATCACGATCGAACGGTGTCCGGCCTGTACGAGCGCCTGATCGAGCATCGACAGCACCTGCTCGGCGCCGCCGACCGCATCCGGCCCGACCGGGGCGAGGGGATAGGCGACGTTGAGGACGGTGAGCGTCATGGCTGGCGAGCCGAAGCTCCTCACGCTGCGGAGGCGCGCTGCCTGCCGGCGGAAGGGGCAGCGATGCTGCCGGCATAGCGGCGCGTCATTGCCGCGCAGAATTCGGCGAATTCCGCCGGCACCAGCGGCGGGCTGGCGTGGTGCGGCATCATTCCGCGGTGTTCCGGCGTGAAGCAGAAGGTGACCGTCACGTCGAAGTCGGCCAACGCCTCCATTTGCCGGTCGAACCAGTCAAGTGCGTTCGGCCTGAAACTGTCGGCCCAGGAAAGCCCGGTGCGCAGATTGGTGACGCCGAGCCGTTTCATCCAGGCGACGGCGTCATCCAGCCGGTGATCTTCGAAATGGAACCACTGCACCAGTCCCATTGCCGGCGCGTGGTGCAGGAATTCCTCGAGCGCGGGCTTTGGCGTGCCGTCCTGGCGCAGCAGGCCCATGTAGAAATGGCGGTAGTAGGAAGAGCCTTCCGCCTCGCGATGGCGCGTCGTCGCTTCCCATTCGCGCGGCAGGTCGTAGAGGCTATACCATTGGATGCGCGGTGCGTTGCCGATCAGCAGTTCCGCTGTCCGGCGCAGGCCCCAGGCCTGTACCTCCTCGGCACCGAAGGTCGACACGCCGACCTCGCTGACCCATACCGGAAGATCGGTGACAGCCGAAATTTCGCCAATCTTCTGCGGCCATTCGTGGATCTGCCAGAGGTTCCAGTCGAGCGGAAAGCCGTGCACGGCGACCGCGTCGACATGATCGAGCACGCCGAATTCCTGCATCCGTGTTATGAAGGCGGCGTCGATCGGCGAGATGCCGCCAAGGACCTTGGTCAGGGCCGGATTCTCCGACGCTATCGCGTCGGCGGCCAGGATTGCCATGTTGGCGAAGCGGCTCCAGTCGGGATCGAGCTCTGGATCCCAGTGGGATTTGTTGTTTGGCTCGTTCCAGATCATCGCGGCTTCAATCATTTATCTGTCCTTTCGACGGGTAGATGGCGCCGCCGCCGGCCGGTACGTCGGCGGTGCGGCAGAAATAGACCTCCTGCTCGGGTTGCAGCACGATCTCGAAGCCGGCGCTGCGCAGCATGGCTTCGGTGCAGGCGCGATTGGGAATCCACCAGTTGGTCGGGTCGTCGGCATAACGATGCTCGATGAAATGCAGCTTTGGGAACTCCGGCCGGTCGAACAGGTCGTGCGTCCAGAAATGATAATTCTGCTCGAGTGCCGGCACGTCGGTGCTGCCGCGCTGCATCGACTGGAAAATCATCAGGTCGTCGGCAACGTGCTCCCGGATCAGATCGAGAGCGAGCAAGGGATGGCGCAAATGGTAGAGCACTCCCATGAACAGCACGATGTCGAACCGCTCACGCAGCGCGCCAACGTCGTAGACCGAGAGCTGCTGGAATTCGATGTCGCAGTCCGCAACCTCAGCGGCAAAGCGCGCCTGCGCAAGGTATGCCTCGTCGAAGTCGATGCCGAGCACGCGACCGGCGCCGCGGCGTTTCATCTCGATAGAGTAGAAACCTGCATTGCAGCCTATGTCGAGCACCGCCTTGCCGGAAAGATCGGCGGGAATGGCGTCGGCGAATTTGCGCCATTTGATCAGCGGGTAATTGCCGAGGAAATGATCGGGAGCCGTTTCCACGCCGGCCAGCTCCATATTGTGGAACCATGGGCCGAGCGCATCGATGCGGCGGCGGATTTCGGCATCGGAATGCAGCATGGCTAGCCTCCTTCGCCTGCGAGGATAGGGACGTGCTGGTGGCCGGGCAGCGTCATGGCGGCTTGGTCGTCCTTGGTACCGGCGGCGCTTTCGAGCAGCCGAAGTGCCGTACGATAGCCGTTGAAGGTACCGACGTCGACATAGGCGGTGCCAGCCTTGATGCCATGCGCTTCACCCCCGGCGGCCAGATAGGCATTGACCAGCGTGCCGATATATTCGTCGCACCGGTCCCGCTCCCGCCACAGCGCGGCAAGCCGGTGAAGGGTGTGGCCGGGCATCTTAAACGCACCCCAGATCCAGTTCGACGCGGCATTCTGCTGCTTGACCTGGATTTGCTTCACCCGGTCGTCCTGGTCGACAACGACGGCATCGAAGAATTCCGGCTGGTCCACCGGAAACAGCAGGAAGGACAGGCCGTCGTCCGGGAGAGCCAGGAAGCCGTCTTCGGGAAACCAGATTGTATCGGGAAGCCCGACCAGAACGGTCTCGTCGGCTCCGACGAGCGGTGCGGCGCGGAAGATGGCGTCGCAAAGGCCGACTGGAGAGGGCTGCACCACGAACAGCGCCGCCGCATCGGCATAGCCGGCAGAATAATATTCGAGGATATCCGACTTACCCGAACCGATGACAAAGCAGATCTTGTCGGCCCCCGCGCGCACCATGCGGCGCACCAGGTATTCGCTCACCGCGCAAGGCCGCTCGGTGTTGCCGTCGATGCGGCTGCCGACCGGCAGCAGTTCCTTCGAAAAGCCGAGCGGCTGGATGCGGCTTCCCCGCCCGGCGGCGGGCACAATGCCCAACATCAAACTGCCTCCTTCAACGGCTCGCCACGCGTGGAGCCGTGCAGTGCATCGGACAGGATGCGGTCGAATTCCTTCGCCCGCCGCGCCGAGGTGTGTTCGTCCAGCACCCGCTCGCGCGCCCGGCGGCGGATCGCGTCAAGCTCGGCGTCGGGCAGGTCGAGCGCGGCGACCACGTCGTCGGTGCTGTTGGCCACGACGATCTCTTCGCCGGGCCGGAAGAAGGCCTCCAGTCCCGGCCACGTGTCGCTCACCATCGCAGCACCGCACGCGGCGGCTTCGAATAGCCGGCCGGAAGGACACCAGCCCCTTTCGGCCATCGCCTCGCGGGTCACGTTCAGGGTCAGCCGTGATGATGAAAAGAAGGCGGGGTGTTCGGCGGGCGGCAGGTGACGGACGAAGAAAATATTGTCGCTCCACGGGAATTCTTGCGGATATTGTGCGCCGCCAATGATGAAACGGCGATCCGGCAGGCGCGCAGCCGGACTGACCAGCAGCCTTTCGACCCCGGTCTGGCGGTCTGCCGCATACGTCCCGAGATAGGAAAGGTCGCCGGCAAACTCCGGCTTGGGCGGGGCCGGCCGGTGTCGCTCTGGATCGACATGGCCGTAGAGTGGCATGACGCGGCGCGCGCCCAGCATCGTCTTCAGCGCATCGATCGCGGTTCCTCCCGTGTAGCTCAGCACGAGGTCGAAATCCCGAAGCCCTTCCGGCCCGAAATAGGCCGGAGGCTCACCTTGTTCGATTCGCGCCAGCGTCACCGGCGTGTCCAGGTCGTAGAAGACCTTCAGCCCCCGACAGGCCTGGTGGGCAAGGCGCGATGCGCTCACCGCATCGGGGCAATAGGAGGTGACGATGACGACATCGGCCTCATTCATCGCCTGCTCGGCAACGCTCTGGATGTCCTGCCAGTCCGGATAAAGGACAATGCTGCCGCCATCCAACTGGTCGAGGTCGCGCGTCCCGGCATAATAGGGAGTGTTGCGTTCGAAGAAGGTGATGGACCAGCCCAGCCCGGCCATCGCCCGGATCAATCCGCGCCACAGCGTGGCGTGCCCGTTGCCCCAAGACGATGTCACGGTAAGACCGAAAATGACCATGCGCATCCGGCAATTCCTCGTCAGGCAGCTTCGTTGAGTCTGACCAGCTTCGACCCCCAGTCTCCCCAAACAACTGTGGTGATCGATGCTGGGTCGATATCGAAACGAAAGCAGTTCCCCAGCGACAGGCCGAGCACTTTGCACACGGCGGCCTTGATGACGTCGGCATGGCTGACCAGTGCAACGCACTGGTTCTGGTATGTTCCGCGGACCTGCTCGATCAGCGAGACGACACGTTGCTGCACGTCCAGCATGGTCTCGCCGCTCGGTGTTCTCGCCTGCTGGCGCTGGTCGTTCCACACCCGCCAGTCGGCATCCTGGTTCAGTTCCTCGAAGGTCTTTCCCGACCAGGTGCCGAAGTCGATCTCATCGAGTTCCTCGCGGATCACGATTTCACCGGCATTGCAGGCGAGTGCAATCGGATTGGCCGTCTCCTGCGTGCGTTCGCGCGGGCTACAAAAGATTGCCGCTATCGCCTCGCGTGCCATACGGTCAGCCAGATGCGAGGCCTGTGCCCTGCCGGCTTCGCCGAGGCAAACGCCCGCCATCCGTCCGGCAAGATAACAGCCGACATTGTCATGCGCGGCGTGGCGGACCAGAAAGAACGTCGTCGTCATTCCGCGGCATCGAGCATCGGCTCGTCCTTACCGGCGATGAAAGAGAGCGTGCGCTGGCGGGCTTCCGCGTCGGTGAACTGCTCGGGCGGCGATTTCATGAAATAGCTGCAGGGACCGGTCAGCGCGCCTGCGATGCCGCGGTCGAGCGCCAGCTTGGCGCAACGCACCGCATCGATCACGACCCCGGCCGAGTTGGGCGAATCCCACACTTCCAGCTTGAGCTCGGCATTCAGCGGCACACCGCCGAAGGTCGTGCCTTCGACCCGGATATAGGCCCACTTGCGATCGGTCAGCCAAGGCACATGGTCGCTCGGCCCGACATGAATGTTGCCGGGCGCCAAGGGAACGTCGATCTGGCTGGTGACGGATTGCGTCTTTGAGATCTTCTTCGATTCCAGCCGCTCGCGCTCCAGCATGTTGAGGAAATCGGTGTTGCCGCCGAAATTGAGCTGGTAGGTGCGATCGATACGCACGCCGCGCTCACGAAACAGGTTGGCAAGCAGACGATGTACGATCGTCGCACCGACCTGGCTCTTGATGTCGTCGCCGATCAGCGGCAGGCCGTGTTGCTCGAAGCGGCGGCGCCACTCCGGCCGCGAGGCGATGAAGACTGGTATGCAGTTGACGAAGGCGCAGCCCGCATCGAGCGCGCACTCGGCATAAAAGCGCGTTGCCTCCTCCGAGCCGACTGGCAGATAGGACACCAGGATTTCGGCGCCGCTGTCGGCGAGGATCTTGCCGACATTGGCGACCGGCTCGTCGGCCTCCTCGATCTCGTCGCGCAGATATTTGCCGATGCCGTCCAGCGTCGGTCCGCGTTCGACGCGAGCGCCGGTAGGCGCCACATTGGCAAAGCGGAAAGTATTGTTCGGCGCGCTGTAGATCGCGTCTGCCACATCGCGTCCGACCTTGCCCTTGGCGACGTCGAATGCGCAGACCACTTCAATGTCCTTGACATGGTAGCCGCCAAGATCGGCGTGCATCAGCCCGGGTATGGGCTCATTGCTCCTTGCGTCGCGGTAATAGGTAATGCCCTGAACAAGGGAGGAAGCGCAGTTGCCGACGCCGACTATACCGATTCGAACTTTCTTCGATCCCACGAAACCGCTGCCTATGCTGTTGAAGGTAAGTTCTTCGTGCCAAACCGCCTTCCTCCCGGATTGTTCCTTGCCGGCTGCAAAAATCGTGCAACCGATAGTGGATCAAAGTAGCGCCCGCCGAGTTGTGCAGCGAGGGGTGAGGCCAACCAGGACGGGACAATGATCGTCTATGGCGACCACAAGCAAATGCAGAGCGCGCAACTTGTTCGCGGCTCAGCGTGCAAAGCGGCCGAGCACATTGCGGACATGCCAAGTGGGATCGAGCGCCACGCAGCCCTGGTCGGCCTGTTCATCAGGGCCTCGGAACTGGTCCAGGGCCTTGCCGATGCTGAATTCGAGGCCAACGGCACGGACCGGAATTCCCCACAGCGGATCGCGGGCGCAAATCTCCTGGTCGGCTTGGCCCGGCACGTGGGTAGATCGTGGGAGGCCGGGTTCACGATCGATGGCCCGGTCGAGGCAGACGTGCCGCGAATGTTGGCCGAACTCGAATGCGATGGCGACATCCTGACCGGCTCGGCTGAGGGCTACGCCCATTACGCGCTTTATCCGGAGAGCTATTTCGTCGCCGCGCGGCAGTCGGGTCTCGATGCGAACACATGCGTAATCGGCATCCGCAGCATCGGCCTGGGGCTTGCAGCGATGGTGGCTGCAGCCATCGGCGCACCAGCACCCGTCAGCGTCCGTCCGACCGGCCACCCGTTTCGCAGGCGGCTTGCCGCCGATCCGGAGCTGATCGGTGGCTGGATGACGAAACCGTCGGCCCGCTTTGCCATCGTCGACGAAGGCCCGGGCCTGTCCGGCAGTTCGTTCCACGCCGTGGTCGCATGGCTGCAAGGGCTAGGCATCGATGCCGGGCGCATCCATCTGTTCCCAAGCCATTTGGGTGGCCCGGGTCCCGAGGCTTCGGCGGACAGTCGCGAGGCATGGACGGTTTGCCAAAAACAAACCGTGGATTTCGAACGCACTTTCCCAGCTGGATCCGCTGTCCCGACGCTGCGGGACTGGGTAGCCCGGACGATCGGCAGCACAGCGGTCAGCCTGACCGAAATATCCGGCGGAGAGTGGCGTCGCTTTCGAGACAGGACGGAGGATCATTGGCCACCCGTTCACCGCGGCTTCGAGCGGCGAAAGTTCCTCGCTTCTGCGGGCCGGGAAAAATGGTCGGTCAAGTTCGTTGGCCTCGGCGAAATCGGAATGCACAAGGCCGAGACCGCCAGGACGCTGCACGATGCAGGCTTTGGTCCGGAAGTCGCCGGGCTGTGCCATGGCTTTCTCGTCGAACGCTGGATCGACGGTACAACGCTGGGCCGGGCAAGGCTTTCGAAAGAAAGAGTGGTCGCTCATCTCGCGCGCTATCTGGCCTGGCGCGCAGCCAATCTGCCCGCCTCTGAGCCGGGCGCCTCGCTGGAGGCGCTTGCCGACATGGCCGTGCGGAATACAAGTGAGGCGCTGGGCGAAAGCCGCGCGGCGGAACTGCAGAACTGGTTTTCGACACAGGCTCCACCCAAGAATATGCAGCGGGTCGAGATCGACGGGCGGCTTCATCCGTGGGAGTTCATCCTTTCGCGCGGCGGAACGCTGATCAAGACGGACGCCCTCGACCATTGCCGGTCGCACGATCTGGTCGGCTGTCAGGACATCGCCTGGGACATTGCCGGCGCCCGCGTCGAATATAGCCTCTCGGACGCGGCGACTGCGGCGCTTTGCAAGGCTGTGGAAGCGAGAGCTTCCCGTCCCGTCGATGCCAATCTGGTCCACTACTACGAGCCCTGCTATCTCGCCTTCCAGCTTGGCTTGTGGAGCATGGCTTTACGATCTGGCGATGATCGGGAACAGATCCGGCTGGCGGCCGCGGCAAGACGTTATACGGCGATGTTGCTTCGGTTCCTGGATACCCAAGGGCACCTGCGGCCCTTCGAGCAGGATCAGTCCAGCCGGCGAAGCATATCCGCTTCCTTTTCGAGGATGGCGGCTACCTCTTCCCGCTGAAGATGCGTCAGCATCAGGCTCACGCAACATTCCAGATAGGTGATGGAGGCGCGCCGCAGGAAGGCAGCCGTCTCTCTTGCGGCCATTTGCTCAATGTCTTTGGCGGATCGCTTCGGATGCACAAATCGTCTCCGTGCCGGTACCCTGGCCGAACCGGAAGCTGGACGGGTTGTTCCCGCGACGAGAAAAAGTGACCGACGATCGGCGCGAAACGACCGTGATCTCCGAGGGGAACGTGGCAAATACTGCCGTCAGGCCGGCAGATTTTGCAGCCGGCCTGATGCAGAATGCACGCTGGTGGCAATTCGCCGTGTTCTGTCGACCGTCTGCGTCGTCTCAAGCTCGGTAAAATAGCTGACTGTATGCATCAAACCTTGCCTGAGCGGCACTTTTGGCGACCAGCCGAGAAGCTTCTTTGCACGGGAAATGTCGGGTTGCCGACGACGAGGATCGTCTTGCGGCAGCGGCAGGAATTTCAAGGCCGATCCGGTTCTGGTCATGCGCCTCACCAGGCCCGCCAATTGCAGGATGGTGAACTCCCCCGGATTGCCGAGATTGACCGGCTGGCGCGGGCTGGGATTGACCTCCATCAACCGGATCAAGCCGTCGACCAGATCGGAAACGTAGCAGAACGACCTGGTCTGCAGCCCGTCGCCGAATATCGTCAGCGGCCGTCTCTCGAGTGCCTGCACGATCAAATTGGAAACAATCCGTCCGTCCGCAGGGTCCATCCTGGGACCATAGGTGTTGAAGATGCGCGCGACGCGGATATCGGCTTTTCCCATTCTCAAATAATCGAAGCACAATGTTTCGGCGGTGCGCTTGCCTTCGTCATAGCAGGCGCGGGGGCCGATGCAGTTCACATGGCCGACATAGTCCTCCCTTTGCGGATGCTGTTCTGGATCGCCATACACTTCGCTGGTGGACGCCTGCAGGAAGCGGGCACCATTGCGGGCGGCGAGCTCCAGCAGATTGAGCGTCCCGATGACGCAAGTCCGCGTCGTGTGGACCGGGTCGGCCTGATAGCGTGGCGGCGAGGCCGCGCACGCCATGTTGAAGATGCGGTCCACCCGTTCGCCAAGCTCCAACGGCCGGCAAATGTCCTGCTTGATCAGCCGAAAATCCGGACGATCGGCGATCGATGCTATGTTCTCCATACGGCCGGTCAGGAAATTGTCGACGCAGATCACGCGCCAGCCGGCCTGGAGCAATGTCTCGCAAAGATGCGAACCGAGGAAGCCAGCGCCGCCGGCGACAAGCACGGTCCTGGTCCGTTGCGCCTTTCTTGATAGCTGCATCTCTATTTTCTCCCGTCTGCGGGTCATGCTGCACTCTCGACATCCAGATCGAGAGCAGAACGTGGCGATTTGGCCCGCGCCAGCAGCGAAACGAATTCGCGGGCTCTCGCGGTGCTGGTGTGGGCTGCCAGGATGAGCACGCGCGCTTGCCTGGCCATGGCAAGCCGGGCGCCGTCGGATTCCCCAGACAGGATGCCGATCACGTCCTCGGTCCTGCGCGCCGTGTGGATCGTCCGCTCTGGAAACAGGCTGTCCAGTCCGGCCCAGCTATCGCTGATGATCGCCGTGCCGCAGGCGGCTGCCTCGAAGAGTCGCACGCTGGGCGACCATCCGGCCGCGATCATGGAACTGCGCGTGACGTTCAACGTGTAACGTTGGCGGCTGTAAAAGGCCGCGTGATCTGCCGGTGGCAGGTGTTCGATGCGATCGACATTGTCCGGCCAGGCAATTTCACGCGGATATTGCGAGCCGGCCACGACGAAGCGGCGCTCCGGCATGCGACGCGCCGGTTCGAACAACAGCGCCTCCAGCGTCGCCTGGCGGTCGGGGCTGTAAGTGCCGAGATAGCCGAGATCCCAGCGGATTGGATCACCGGTTCCGTGGTGCCGTTCCGGGTCGACGGAACAGTAGAGCGGCTCGGCCCGCCTCGCGCCGAATTCCGCCGTCAGACGGGCAAGCGTCGGTCCGCCGGTGAACGAGAAGTAGACGTCGAAATACGGGACCTGCCGCCTGGCAATGTACTCGCAATCATCGGTTGAAAGTTTCGCCAGCGTAACCGGCGTGTCGATATCGTAGAAGCAGAACTGACCCGTGCACAGCGACGCCACGACGTCGATGATTTCAGGGCCTTCAGGAACGAAGGACCCGACGACTACGATATCGGCCTCGCGCAGGCAGCGCGCGAAATTGCGGCGAAGATCATCGGTCGTTTCATAGTAGCGCAAGGCGCAGAAATCGGGATCGCGCAGATCCCGGTGACTTGCGTACCACGGCACGTCGCGTTCGAGAAAGGTGACGCGGTGGCCGAGTTCGCGGAGACCTTTAAGCAGCCCCCGAAAGGTGGTGGCGTGGCCGTTTCCCCAGGACGACGAGAGTGACAGGCCAAGAAAGACGATGTCGAGTGGCTTTGTCATTCCGCCGCCTCCACGGTCGGACGCTCGAAATGGCGCCTGAAAATGGCGTCGGCCAAAACGGCCCGTGTCGTATAAGTATGTTCGCCAAGCACCCGCCGAAGCGCAGATGCCCCGATCGCCTTGGCCCGTTCGGCGCTAAGGCTTTGCATGATCTCGGCGACATCGTCGCCATCGCGCGCGACCAGGATTTCCTCACCGGGTTTCAGGAACAGGTCGACACCGAGCCAGGCGTCGGTGATGAGGCATGCGCCGGCGCCCGCGGCCTCGAAAACGCGCGTCGCAGGCGAAAAGCCGTTGGCCGCCATGCTGTCGCGGCTGATGTTCAGCACCGCCTTGGCCGTGACGTTCAGTGCATTGTGGTCACGCGTGCCGACATGGCCGAGCCATCGGACATTGGCGGGCATCTGCTTGTCGCCCCAGCCCGATCCGCCGAGCAGGAAGCGCTGATCGGCCAGGCGGCTGGCCGGGTCGAGGAAGAAGGCCTCGACGCGCGCCTCGCGGTCCGGCAGCCGGTTACCGAGAAAGGCGAGATCGCAGGCAAAGCGCATATCCTTGCCGACAGGATGATGCGTTTCCGGATCGAGCGCATTGTAGATCGGCACACATTCGGCGGCCCCCATGGCCCGATAGGCCCAGACCACGGGATCGCCGCCGCCATAGGTCAGCACCAGGTCGATTTCCTGCAGCGCGCGATGCAGCGGGTGGTCGGGCTCGTCGCGTAACTGGCCAAGTGTCGCCGGCGCATCGACATCCCAGAACACGGTCAGCGCATCGGCACGGGCGTGATCGAGCACCGCCCGCAGCAGCGCGTCGTCGGCGAAACCGACGCCACTCGCCTTGACGACGATGTCCGCGTCGGCCGCCCGCGCCGCCACCTGCATGAGCGCATTCGGGGTGGCCTCGTAGACGACGACGGCACACCAGTCCGGCGCCTCGATGTCGCGGTTCTTCTGGCGATCGTAGACGTCCGGCTCATAGAAGATGATGTCGTAGCCGAGCCTGGCCAGAGCCTTGAGCAGTCCGCGGTAATAAGTCGCCGCGCCATTCCAATAGGACGACAGCAGGCTCGACCCGTAAAATGCGATCTTCATTCGGCGGCCTCCTTTGCAAGGATCGTATCGGCGGCTTGGCGGTGCCCGCATTCGGCGAGCACGCCGAACAATTCATCCGCCCGATGCCGGCACGTGTGCCGTGAGCGAATAGTCTCGAGGCCCGATGTCGCCAGAGAAGCGGCGAGATCCGCGTCACGCAGCACGGCGCGAAGATGATGCCGCATCTCGAAGCCGGTGTTTGCAAACAGGAAATCGGTGCCCGGCCTGAACAGACGTTCGACATCGGACCACGGCGCCGAAACGAGTGGGATGCCGCAGGCGAGCGCCTCGAACATGCGGATGGTCGGGATGCCGGGCAGGCTTTCGCGATATGGACGCCGCGGGATGTGAACCGTGATGCGGTTCGCCGCGAATGCCTTCGGCACGTCGGCATTGGCGATCCAGCCTTCGTAGCGCAGGCCGGCGGTGGCGAGGTCGGCGAGCGCCTCGCGTGGATAGCGGACGCCGTGGACAGTGCCGCTCAGGCCAAGTTCATGCACCGGGTCGACCAGGAACTCCCTGATTTCGGTGCTGCGCTCGTCGTCGCCCCAATTGCCGATCCAGATCAGGTCGGCGCTACGCTCGATTTCAGGATGCGGCTGGAACAGGTGGTCATCGGCTGCCTCGTGCCAGGTGAAGACCCGCTTGCCCCATCCGGCGCGAAGATAGCTTTCCCGCAGCGCTTCGCCGAAGGCGAGCACGCCATCGTAATGTTCAAGCTGCAAGGCGGAAATCGCTTGCGTGGCCGAGATGGCGCGATGGTGCGTGTCGTGAAACAGCAGCGTGAAACGGCCGCCAATTGCTTTCGCCCTGCCCAGCCGCGCGACAAGGTCCGGCGCGGTCCACTCGTGCACGATCACCACATCGGCATCGGAGATCCAGGCTTCGTGGTCGAAGGCGGCGTCATAGGTGACCGTCATCAACTCCGGAAAATCTTTCCGGAATCGCTCGATCGCGAAGGACCCTTTCTCGGCCAGCAGGTTCGACCGGCTCCAGCCGTCGGCGGGCTCCAGCGCAATCACCTGGTGCCCACGCGCGACCAGCTCGCGCATGATGCCGCGCAGGAAATGTGCGTTGCCGTGGTTCCAGTCGGAAACGATCGAATGGGTGTAGAATAAAAACCGCATAATCAACTATCCGCCATGGTGGCCAGGGCCGCCTTGTCGTAGACGCCGCGCATGGCGGTCGCCTGTCTTGCCAATGAAAATCTGCGGCTTCGGCGGGCGGCTGCCTCACCGAGTTCTCGCCGGCGCTGCGTGTCGCTGCAAAGACCATTGATGCATCTGGCGAGATCGCCCGGATCGCGCGCGTCGTAGAACATGGCCGCCCCGTCCCACAATTCGCGGTAGGTCGAGATATCGGCAAGCACCAAAGGCGTCGCCGACATTGCGGCTTCCAGCGTGGCCAGGCCGAACGGTTCGTAGAGCGACGGCGATACGAAAATGCCGGCCCGCGCCATCAGCGAGCGCACTTCCTCGTGTGGTACCGGCCCGACGGGAACGGCGTGGCTGAAGCCAACATGCTGGCCGTCCGGCCCTTGCAGCGAACCGGCGACGAAGACCGGCCATTGCGTTAGGGAGGCGGCCTGGTCAAGCACTGCCGCGTTCTTTCCTTCATCCCACCAGCGCGCGGCGGCGAAAACCACCGATTCCCGCCTTTCGCCCTTCGCGCCCGGCCGTGCGCCGTTGCCGACGACGCTCAGCCGCGCGATCGGCCCGTAGCAGGTTTCGAGCATGTCGGCATGGCTGCGGCTCGGTGCAACGACCATGCCTGCTTTGTCGAAACCGCGCCGGTTACGGTCCTTTTGCCAGGCCCACTCGCCGTCCGCCGCCTGTCCCTTGACGGCGTGGAACCATGTCACGACGCAGGAATGCGATACCGCAACGATGGGGCAGGGCACGTCGAGCGCCGCCGCCTGCGTCGGCGCGTTGAGATGGACGACGTCGACAGCGTAGTCACGTATGAGTGGGCGCAGCTCCTGCTGCAATGTGTCGAGAACGTGCTCGCTGCGGGTCATCCAGTCCGGCGGCGTGTTGAGCCATGTCAGCGCCGCGAAAGACTGGGCCTCCTCGGCTTGCTGCCTGGACGGTTCCGGACCAAGCCCGGCAAGCACGACGCTGTCGCCGCCGGCGACCAGTTGCCCGGCCAGATCGAGCGTATAGCGCCAGACGCCACCGACGGCATCGACGGTCATCAGTATGCGACGCGGCGGGCTCAGTGTCCGCAACATGTGGCCTCCAATTCGGCCAGCGGACGCGGCCGCTTCTCCTGGATGTCGCTGAACGTTCGGAAGGATGCGAGGTAATGTTCATGCGCGCGCTCCCAGGCGAGGTCGTCGGGCTCGCCCCAAAGTTCGCGGTAGCTCGGCGAACTCGGATAAGGATAGAGCGGCACCGGTTCGTTGGCCCAAACGCCGTTGTCGATCAGGTGCTTTCGCCAATAATCGACGAGCGCGGGATCGTCCTCGACCACGCCGATCAGATTGGCCTGCACGAACGGCACGTGGCGCCTTGCGTCGACCAGCAGCGCGGCCAGCTCCTCGGTGCCCAGCCGGCAGCGTTTTGCCAGCATGGCGCGGCCTTCCACAGTCAGGCTTTCGAGGCCCGCCTCGATCGAGACGCAGCCGGCGGCACCGAGCAGCTTCAGCAATTCCGGCTTCCAGAGGTCGATACGGGTCTGCACGCCGAACTTCACATCGCGATCGACCAGCGCCTCCAGCAATGCCTTTTGCGGCAGGAAGATCTCGTCGATGAAGTAGATGTAGCCGACACCCTGTGCGATCAGCCGGTCGATCTCGGCGATCACTGCTTCGTGGTTCCGGCGGCGATAGGCATCGCGGAAATCGATCTTGGCGCAGAAACTGCAATTATACGGGCAGCCGCGCGACGCCTCGACCTCCGCGCCAAAACCGACCTGGTTGTCGTCGAAGCGGTGATGGTGGTGCGAATGCGCGGCAATCCAGTCCGATGGCCATTCGAGCGGCGGGTGATCGATGAACGAGCTCGCATGCACGCCGCCGTTCGAGACCAGTTCTCCATCCTCGAAATGGGCGGTGGACGGCACCGCGGTCCAGTCGTCGCGCCGGGCAAGTTCCGCGACCACTTCCTCGCATTCGCCGCGCACGACAATGTTGACGCCAAGCTTGCGCAAAGTCGGCGTCGGCGTCGCCGAGCCATGCGGCCCGACGGCGACGGTGCGACCGCCGCGCCCGGCAAGATGATTGAGGAAATCGGCCGGCACGCGCAACTCGGGCGGTGCGCAGCGCCAGAACAGGTAGGTCGGCGCGGTGCTGACGACGGTTATGTCAGGCTCGAATGCGGCGGCGCGATCGGCGAGCGCGGCGTTGTCGAGCTTCTGGATCTGCCCGTCCAGCATCAGCACCTCGTGGCCGGCAGCTTCGAGCAGCGCTTTCGAATAGCCGAGTTCGAGCGGCAGATGCGGCTGGCGGCAGCCGAAATAGATGCTGTCCTGGTAGGTCCAGGACGGATTGACCAGGGCGACCTTCATGCCACGTACCTCGCCGGTTCGGGATGCGGGTCGAGGCGATGACGCTGCAGCCAGTCGGCGAGGTCGCGGATGCCGTTTTGCCACGAGACATGCGCTTTCCACCCCAGCGCCGCCTCGATCGCGCGCGTGTCGGCGACGAAGAACGGTTGGTCACCGGTGCGTTCGCGGTCATAACGAATCGGAACGTCCCGTTTCGTTATGTCGCGGATCTCCTTCAGCAGCATGCGCAGGCTGACAGCGTTTTCCGGTCCGCCGCCGAGATTGAATGCCTGGCCCTTGACCGCCTCGATCCGGTCCAGCACAGCGCGATAAGCCGCGACCGCGTCGGCAACATGCAGGATGTCGCGCACCTGCTTGCCATCGCCATAGATGGTGATCGGCCGGTCGGAGAACGCGCTAAGCAGGAAATGGGCGACCCAGCCCTGATCCTCCGTCCCGAATTGGCGCGGTCCATAAATGCAGCTCATGCGCAGCACCGCGGTCGGCAGATCGTATGACTTGGCGTAGTCGAGGACATACTGGTCCGCCGCGCCCTTGGAGCAGCCATAGGGCGTGCAGAAATCGAGGCCGCGCGTCTCGTCGACGCCGTGCACACGGATGCCCGCATCGCAAGGCGCGTAGTTGCCGTCCTCTTCGCGCATGGCGAGGTCGGCGAGGCGGCCATAGACCTTGTTGGTGCTGGCGAAAACGACGGGGATGCGCTTGCCGCTGCAGCGAGCGGCTTCCAGGACGTTGAACGTGCCGCGCAGGTTGATGTCGAAATCCTCGTCCGGCCGAACCAGGCTCGTGGTGACGGCGGTCTGCGCGGCAAGGTGGAAAACTGCCTTCGAACCTGCGACCAGCGGCGTGAGCGCCTTTGCGTCACGGATATCGGCGATTTCGACGGCGAGGCGGTTGCCGTGCTTTTGCGTCAGCCATTCGAGGTTCTGCTCGACGCCGGGACGGCTCAGATTGTCGATGACCAGCACCGGCTCGCCGTCCGACAACAGGCTGTCGGCGAGGTTCGAGCCGATAAAGCCGCTGCCGCCGATAATGGCGATGGGCGCTTCGCGAAAATTGCGTGAATCCGGTCTCATGACACCAGCCCTCGCACTTCGAGTTCCCGCTTCATCTCGGCGCTGCGATCGATGGCGACCGTGTTACGCACCCATGCGACGAAATCGCCGAGCGAATGCTCCAGCCGGTACTGCGGCTGGAAGCCGAGCAGTTCGCGCGCCTTCGAGATATCGGCAAAGCAGTTGCGGATATCACCGGAGCGTGCCTTGCCGAGGATTTCCGGCTGGCGGCCGGGCACGCCCATCGCCTCGGCAAGCAGCCGGGCGACCTCGCTGACCGCGTAGGCGCGCCCGCTGCCGATGTTGATGACGTGGCCGCACGCCTTGGGCTGTTCCAGCGCCAGCCGGAAGGCGAGGGCAATATCGCGTACATGAACGAAATCGCGCTGCTGTTCGCCGTCTTCGAAAATCAGCGGCCGCTGGCCATTGGCGATGCGGGAGGCGAAGTTCGCCAACACGCCGGTATATGGGTTCGAGAGCGCTTGTCCTGCGCCGAAGACATTGAACAGGCGCAGCGCCACCGCGTCGACGCCATAGGCTTCGCCGAAGATCAGCACGGCACGTTCCTGGGCATATTTTGTCAGCGCGTAGATCGAGGCGAGGTCGACCGGTTTTTGCTCGTCGGTGGGCAACGGCGACAGGACTTCACCTTCCGGCGACAGGGGATTCCATTGGCCGCTGCGGATGTCGTCCGGCTGCCGTTTTGCATTGTCGATGCGCCGGCCGTCCGGCGTGGCATAGAGACCCTCGCCATAGACACTCATCGATGACGCAACGACGATCCGTTCGATCGGGCGTTTGATCAGCGCCTCCAGCAACGTGGCAGTGCCGAGGTCGTTGGCGCCGACATAACGGGCGATCTCGTACATGGACTGGCCGACGCCCACTTCAGCCGCCAGGTGAATGATCGAGTCGACATCTTCGACGGCTTCGGCGATGGCGTCGCGATCGCGAACGTCGCCTTTGATCAGCTTGGCACCTGGCGGCAGGCTGATTGCCTCGCCGCCATGCACCTGATCCAGCAGCGCATCGAGAATTGAAACCCCATAGCCATGTTCAACGAGTTCCTGGGCGACGTGGCGGCCGATGAAACCGCAGCCTCCCGTGACCAGTATACGTTTCACGACAGCTCCTCATACGAATGGCTTTGCCGCCCCAAACTTCCGGGCGAAAGGTTTGTTCCCTTGCTTCAACAAAGTTCAGGAGGCTCGCCGGGGTAGGTTTCAACCAGGCGTGGGAACATCGAAGGCTGCTTGGTGTTAGGAGCCATGTTCGACCAACCGCGCGCACATGCCGGGCAGCGATGCATCTGCTGGTTGTGCAACGCGGGGGATCTCGCGGTGGAATCGAAGGGAGATTGCGATGTCTGAATCGAAGACGACCACCGATCACGACGAAATCCGCCGCTGGGCCGAGGACCGCGACGGGCGGCCGGCGGTGGTGCGCACCAAGGGCGAGGGCGGCATATTGCGCATCGACTTCGGCGAGCCTGAAGAGACGTTTGAGCCCGTTGAATGGGACGAGTTCTTCAGGATCTTCGATGAGAACGAACTGGCCTTCCTCTACCAGGATGAGACCAGCGGCGGAAAGACCAGCCGCTTCAACAAATTCGTCGAGCGCAGCCGGAAAAGCTAACATCGTCTAGTTGCCGGCGGCGGCCGTGGTTAGTGCAGCAGGTTTGCTCCACGTGCCTTGACGATGTTTCGCATGATGCCGTTGAGCCAATCCTCTGTCGAGGAACCAGATCGTCTGTTGTCGATTTCGCCGATGGCCTGCTCGAGCGTTCGCTCGACCAGCCGGTCGGAAGCATCCATGTCTCCCAGCAGCAGACGTGCCGCGAGCCGGAGCTTAGGCAGAAGCGAAAATACGTCGTCTGAGGGCTCGGACGCTCGGCCTCCTTTCGATGCCGACGTCTCGGCCGGAAAAAGAGCGTCGAAAACAGCCTGGCCGTCCGAGGACTTTCTGAGGCTGCTGGCATATCGAAGGCGCTCAGGAATAACGATGTCTTCATCGCCGCTGAAAAACACGAACGGCACGCCACGGCGCATCAGTTCGTCCGCTATCGGGAATACCCGTCTTCCGTTGAGATTGACGTCCAGGATCGCAGCTTCCGCCTCCTCCGTGTGTTTCGACGCCTGTTCGACCGTCGCCACGGGGCCAAGTACGACGGCGCCCATCTTGCTGAAATAACGTGCAAGATCGCCCGCCAGCATCCATTCGTCCTCGACGATCAGGATATGCAAGCCTTGCAGGTCGCGCACCTCATTGATCCTTCTTCCTGCGGGTTTTACGGCTGTCGGCGCAGACTTGTTCAAAGTGACGGGCCAGAACCTCTTGCAACCGTTCCGCGAGCGCGAGCAGGCGAGGCGGAATGTTCTCAGACACCGGGAACTTGGTCAGGTCCGGCGAGGGCAACAGGATGCGCTTGGCCGGCTTTATTTCAGGTGGTCGTTTTGCCATTGGAACCGCCTCCAAAGTCAAATGTTAATGCCCACCGACGGTGCTTTGTTCCGTTGGTAGACTATTCGCTGGCCGGAGGCTCGGCGCGGTCTTAGTCTAAGGCCCGATTTGGCGGCTTTGTGTTCGCGGCGGTTGTCAGGGGCGTGGCGTGGCATCCCAGAATGGAAGATTTCCCATTGTCGGTGTCGGCGCATCGGCCGGCGGCATTCCCGCGATGGAGGGCCTGTTCAAAGGACTGACCGGCGGCACCGGCATGGCGTTCGTCGTCGTCACCCATCTCAGCCCGGAGCGGGAAAGCCTGCTGCACGAGGTCATCCGACGTTATACCGAAATGCCGGTCGTCGTGGCCGAGGAGGGCGCAGCGGTCCAACCCGACCAGGTCTATGTGATGCCGCAAAACGTCGTCCTCACCATCCGCAAGGGCGCGCTTTCGCTGCGCAGGCCGAACACGCTCAACCGCGAGCGCAAGCCGATCGACATCTTCTTCAGCGCATTGGCCGAGGACCAGGGCGAGTATGCCGTCGGCATTATCTTGTCGGGTGGTGATTCGGACGGCACGCTCGGCGCCAGGGCAATCAAGGAGCATGGCGGGCTGACCATTGCCCAGGCGTCCAACGGTTCCGCCCCACGCAATCCGGACATGCCGCAGAGCGCGATTTCGAGCGGCCTGATCGACATAGCGGCGCCCGCCGAGCAGATCGGTGCAAAGCTTCAGGCGTTTGCCCGCGGCTTCGATGTGCTGCACGGACTGACCGAGGCGGACGACGAACACAAGGCCGGGATGGATCGGGCCCGCGATGAAATCTACGCCATTTTGCGCAGCCATTCCGGTCACGACTTTTCCGGCTACAAGACCAAGACGTTCCTGCGTCGCGTAAAGCGGCGCATGCAGATCACCCAGCTGCAGTCGATCACCACCTACATAGAACGGCTGAAGAGGGATCCCGACGAGGTGGCGAAGCTGTTTCGCGACCTGCTCATCAACGTCACCAGCTTTTTCCGCGACGCCGAAGCGTTCAAATTGCTGGAGGACAAGATCCTACCGCAGATTTTCGAAGGCAAGAACGCCTCCGATGCGGTGCGTGTCTGGGTACCCGGCTGCGCCACCGGCGAGGAAGTGTTCTCGATCGGCATGCTGATGCGCGAACGTATGGAGAAGCTTTCCGCGCCGCCGCGCGTCCAGATATTCGCGACCGACATCGACGAGCCGGCGCTCGCGGTGGCGCGTGCGGCGCGTTATCCCGAAGCGCTGCTGCACGGGCTTTCGCCACAGCGTAGGCAACGCTTTTTCAACAGCGACGGCGCGAGCTACGTGCTTGGCAACGAGGTGCGCGAACTGTGCATCTTTTCGCCGCACAGCATTATCCGCGATCCTCCCTTCTCGCGCATGGATATGATTTCCTGCCGCAACCTGCTGATCTATTTCGGCCCGCAGATCCAGAACCGGGTGATTCCAATCTTCCATTACGCGCTGAGGCCGGGCGGCTATCTGTTCCTCGGCACCTCGGAAAGCGTCGGTCAGCACGGCGACCTTTTTGCCACGGTCGACAAGAAGCATCGGATTTTCCAGGCGCGGGAACATTCCACGCCGCGGCCGCTGGTTCTGATCGGCAATGGCCCCACGGGTGCCCTTCCGGTCGGACGCGGCGGCTCGACGAAGGATACCGCCAGCCATTCACTACGCCAGGCGATCGAGGCTCAGGTGCTGGAGCGGTTCGCCCCGCCTCACGTTCTGGTCAATGGCGATGGCGACATCGTCTACTATTCGGCGAGGACGGGCAAATATCTGGAAGCACCGCAAGGCGCCCCGAGCCGGCAGTTGCTGACACTGGCCCGCCGCGGGCTGAGACTTGAGCTGCGCGCCGCGTTGCGGGAGGCAGCCACGACGCGCCGCACGGTCGTTCGGGAGAACATAGCGGTCGAAGAAGACGACGGACAGCTTCAGTTCATTACACTGATGGTCGAGCCGTACACGGAACGCGGCAATGGCGAGCCCCTCTACCTCGTCCTGTTCAATCCGGTGGGACAGGCCCAGATCCGCTCCGATCCGGCACGCGAAAGCCGCGGCGCCGAAGATACGACCGATCTCGAACGGGAGTTGCGCGACACGCGCGAGCGGCTGCAGTCGACCATCGAGGAATACGAGACCGCGCTGGAGGAAGTAAAGTCTTCGAACGAGGAACTCGTCTCCGTCAATGAAGAGGCGCAGTCGACCAATGAGGAGCTTGAGGCCTCGAAGGAGGAGATGCAGTCGCTCAACGAAGAGCTCAACACCATCAACGCAGAGCTGACTGGCAAGATAGAGGAACTCGACCGCGCCAACAGCGATCTCAGAAACCTGTTCGAAAGCACGGAAATCGCCACCATCTTCCTCGACCGCAATCTTGTGGTGCGGACCTTCACTCCCGCCGCGTCGTCGTTCTTCAACTTGCGTCCGTCCGATGTCGGCCGACCGCTGACCGATCTTTCGAGCCAGCTCGACTACCCCGAGTTGAAGCGGCACATCCAGGCGGTGTTCGAGACGGGAGAGACCCTGAACCATCACCTTGCGCGCGACGACAAGGGCCGGTTCTACTTGGTTCGCATCAACCCTTACCGGGACAAAGGCGGCAGCATCCAGGGCGTGGTCGTGACCCTGATCGACGTGACGACGCTGGCGCAGGCTGAAGAGCGTCAGCAGGTGCTCATCTCGGAGCTGAACCATCGTGTCAAGAACATGCTGGCGGTCGTCGCCAGCATCACCAACCGGACGCGTGAAAACTCGGCCTCGAAAGACGAGTTCGCCGAAGCCTTGATCGGCCGGCTGCAGGCGATGTCACGAGCCTACAGTCTGCTCTCGCGAGAAAGCTGGACGGAAGCCTCCGTCGAGGAACTGCTGCGCCATGAACTCGATCCCTTTGGGGCCGAACGGTTCGAGCTCGATGGCAAGCGGGTAAGCCTCAAGCCTGTGCAAGGGCTCTCCTTCGGCATGGCAATTCATGAGCTGGCGACGAATGCCGCCAAATATGGCGCACTGTCGAAACCTGCCGGGCGGATAGTTGTCAAATGGTCGGTGGCGGATGGCACCTTCAAGCTCGTCTGGCGCGAGAAGGGCGGCCCCCGCATCAAGGAGCCAACCGACAGCGGCTTCGGCCTTACCCTTCTGCGTGGAGAAATCGGTTACAGGCTGGGCGGAAAAGTTGAAACAAGTTTCCGCTCAAATGGTTTGGAGGTGGAAATTGCATTCCCTCTGACCCGCGAGGGCTCGTCGTGACCGGAAAGGTGCGTGTGCTGATCGTCGAGGATGAATGGCTGATCGCCGACGACGCGGCGGCTTACCTGCGCAAGGCCGGCCATCAGGTGGTTGGGCCGGTTTCGTCGGTGACGGCGGCCCTCCGGCTCGTTGGCGAAGGCGGGATCGACGCGGCGCTATTGGATATCCAGTTGAACGATGAAACCAGTTATCCGGTCGCGGAGGCATTGCGGGGGCGAGGCGTGCCGTTCGCTTTCCTCTCCGGGTATGGCGAACGCGAGATTCCGGCCGGGTTCCGCGCTTGCAGGATCGTGCAGAAGCCGGCGAGCCAGAGTGCGATCCTGAATGCCGTGGACGAACTCGCGCGAGCCGGCTGAGGTCATGATTTGAACCAAGCCACATCCGCATAGTGCGTGCCTGCCGCGAACAACGAACGCCTAGGCAACAATCCGCACCGGTACCGATTTGGCGGCCGGGACATGAGCCTTCTCGGCTCTGTGCCAGAGAGGAATCAGCGGGTTGAGCTCGGGATAATAACCGGCGCAATTTCCCTCCGGCACTGAGAAAGGCGTGATGCGCAGCCCGCGCACGCGGCGCTCCACGCCATCCTGCGCATTGGCTTCGAGATCGACCTCCTGTCCCGCGCTCAAGCCGAGGCGCTGGATATCCTTCTCGTTCATCAACAGCACCATGCGTGTGCCGCTGATGCCGCGCAGCCGGTCGTTGTAGCCGTAGACGGTCGTGTTGAACTGATCGTTGGAGCGGCGGACCGTGATCAGTGTCAGCACATCGCGGCCGACGACATCGATGTCAGGATCGGTTTCAAGGCCAGTTGGCAGCTTGAAATTGGCCTTCTTGTTCGGCGTCTCCCACACCCGCTTGCTCGCCTTGATGTCGCGATGGAAGCCGCCGGGCGTCAGGAAGCGCTTGTTGAAGTCGCGGAAATGCTGGGGGTAGCAGCGCTCGATCTCGTCACGGATGCGGGAGTAGTCGCCAACCCATTCATCCCAAGGGATCGAACTCCTGCCCGGCACCGTCGCCTTGGCAAGTTCGGCGACGATCCTGGGCTCGGAAAGCAGATGCGGCGAAGCCGGAGGTCGCGATCCGAACGAACCATGGATACAGGCAGTGGAATCCTCTATCGACACCCTTTGATCGCCACTCGCCTGATGATCTCTTTCCAGCCGTGACAGGCAAGGCAGCAGATAGGTTGTCCGGCCGGCGATGAGGTGGCTGCGGTTGAGCTTGGTCGCGATCTCGACATGCAGGTCGAGCCCACGCCAGGCTTTCTCGACCAGGCCGGTTTCCGGCACGGCCCGCACGAAATTGCCGCCGAGCCCGACGAAGCCCTTGACCGATCCGTCCATGACGCCTTCGCAGGTCTCGACCGTATCGAGACCTTTCTCACGCTTCGGTTCAAAGGCGTAGAATTCGGCGAACTTGTCGAGCGGGACGAGCTCGGGTTTTTCCGATATGCCGACGGTGCGCTGTCCCTGGACATTGGAATGGCCGCGCAGCGGCGAAATACCGGCGCCGGGTTTTCCGATATTGCCGCGCATCATCAAAAGGTTGCACAGCATCTGGACGTTCTCGGTGCCGTGCCGATGCTGGGTCAGGCCCATGCCGTAATTGCCGATCACCGCGTTGGCATGGCTGTAGACCTCGGCGACATGCTCCAGATCGGCCTGCGCAATGCCCGATCGGGCGACGATATCGCTCCACTGGGTGTTGCGCAGGAAGGCTTCGAACTCGGCGAAGCCATGCGTGTGCTCGGCGATGAAAGCCGTATCGAGGGCACGCGTCCTGCCGCTTTCGCGGGCGGCATCGTCGAGCGCCAGCAACGCTTTGGCGAATACCCGTTATCGTGGCGATGTCGCCGCCCGAACGGACCTGGAAGAAGTCGCTGGACATTTTGGTGCCCGGTCCGGGCGATAGCATGTCGATGGGGTTTTGCGGATTCTTGAAGCGCTTCAGTCCCCGCTCGGGCAAGGGATTGAAAGTGAAGACGGGCACGTTGCGTTGACGTGCCTCTTGCAGCGGATGCAACAGGCGCGGCGCCGTCACCCCGGTGTTGTGCCCGAAGAAGAACATCATGTCGCATTTCGCAAAGTCTTCGAGCTGCACGGTCCCGACCGGCGAGCCGATCGATTCCGGCAAGCCGACCGAGGTCGATTCATGACACATGTTGGACGAATCGGGCAGGTTCGAAGACCCGTAGATCCGCGCAAAAAGCTGATACATGAACGAGGCCTCGAGCGAGGCGCGGCCGGACGTGTAAAATACCACCGATTTGGGATCGAGCCGTCGCAATTCGGCAGCTATGTCGCGGAATGCATCGTCCCAGGAAACCGGTTCGTAACGGTCGACGGCGGCATTGTAGCGCATGGGCTCCGTAAGCCTGCCCTGTTTCTCCAGATCGTCGTCCGGCCAATCGAGCAATTCCGCCACCGAATGCTCGGCGAAGAAAGCGGGTTCGCAGCGCAGCTTGGTCTGGTCCCACATCGTCGCCTTGGCGCCGTTTTCACAGAATTCGAAAGGCCTCGGCTGAGCTGGCTTCGCCCATGAGCAAGACACGCACATATAGCCGTCGGCCTTGTTCTGCTTGAGCAGCGTGCTCCATATCCCGGACAATAGCAGGCCTTCGCCACGCGCCTTGCGGACCAGCGATTTGAGCGATCCCAGCCGCCTGTCGGGTGGTCGTATTTCTTGGTTTCAATGCGATCGGTTACCGCGGGTTTCATGCAAGCCACTCCCTGTAGAAGAGCACTCATACGAACCCGCCGTGAGGCTGAATGTTCCCGGCCGGCTCCGTCCCGTCACGCAGTCCGTCTAACCGGAACCATTTCCGCCATCGTTTGTTCGGCTCAAAGAAAGGAGCCGTGCGAAATGGAGCGACGTAACGCGTTAATTGCAATTGTGATTTCGGCCATCATCATCGTCGGCTTCCTCATAGGCTTTTTGTACGGCGATATGGGCTGGCAGACTTCGCCGCTCAAAAGAGCCGCTGAACAGAACCAGGGTGGCAATGCTCCGGCCGATACCTCGCCTGCCGCCGGCATCAAGAAGAACCCCAAGGAAAATACCGAAATGCCGGGCCAGCAGTGAAGGCGAGTCCAGCCATGAAGTTAGCCAATGCCACGAACTGAAACGGGTTCCTGTTTTTGCGGCGCCATAACGGCGCAAATGCGCGGCGAGCCGTTCTGGGTTTGCTCCGATCACGACGACGACTGTCGCAAGGCGATAGGAAGCCCGCTAACGGTGTGGGTCGGTTATCGGCCTTCTGAATTCACCTTGCTCACCGGCATACCGAAGACCTTTTCGAAAACCCCCGGTGTGCTCCGGTCCTTCTGCGCGGATTGCGGAACATCGATCGGCTATGTCGACCAGGGCCTGCCCGACGAACTCTATCTGGCGATCGGCTTTCTCGATCACCCCGAACGGTTTCCGCCACAGGCCCACGCATACTGGGACATGAGGTTACCCTGGGTCGACTTTCCAGACGAGCTGCCGCGGGTGGGGATGTATTCGAGGCGGCGAGATCCGGCCTTCGGAAATCCGGCGGAACGCTAGCTTTCGATCCCCTTGCTGGTTGGAAAACGCGCCATTCGGGCTTCGTACGAAAACAACAATTGGCGCGCGGCTGAAAACGCGCGATCATGTGTCAATGGGCCGCCGTTTGGATGACAAGCTCGATTGCAAGGCGTGCGGGACGATCCTGATGGAGATTCCCGACAACCCGAAGGATTCCACACCGATCTATTGCAGCAATTGCGGCGCCTATCTCGGCGAATGGGGCGATCTGCAGGAGGACTTCTTCAGGCAGGCGTTCGGTGCCCAGGCCTTCGATCTGAACAACGGAAACATCATCAAGAAATAATCCTGGATTGTGCGGGCACCCCGCCGGCCCCAAGCCACGGCCTGTGGACCCGGCTCGTTGCGGCAATCGCCGTTCGTATCGGACCCTCGGGAACCTTTCTCCCGAGCCGCTTGTTTGGGTGGCGGAAGGAGAAACGCCATGAGCACGAAACCTCCCCCTGTGCCGCCGAAGAATCTGAGCCCAAAGGGCGCCGGTGACAAAAAATCGGTAGCAGCCGACCAGGCACCGCAATCCACCGTCCCCGATCCCGACAAGCAGGGTCAGCAAGGCAATACGAAGGTCAACACCACTCATCAAGGCAACGTCCAGGATCGCTAGGCCATGTCCACGTCGAAGAAAACTCCTGCCAGCATCCGCCAGGGCGGTCCCGGCGCCGCGCACGAAAACGCCAAGAAGCCGCTGAGCGTCGAAAAGCCGCCGGCCGATTCAGACCTGCGCAGCCACAGCAAGGTCTCCGGCGGCGGCGGCGAACGCGACAGCCACCATACCCATGACCCCGAAAAGAAAGGCGACACTCGGCCGGCGCATCAGGACAAGTGAAGTCGGGCGGCGACGCGACTACCGATGGGGCTCGAGCGAAATGTCAGCGGGGACGGCGCGCCAAGGCAATCGGCACGACGTTGTCGACATTGATCACCGGCAAATCGAACAGCATCGGAAGCCCCCGCGTCGCGGCCATTTCCACGATCAGCTCCTCGATGGAGTGATCGGTCAGAAGGGTTTCGACGCCCAGCCGGATCATCGCCGCCAGCTTGTGCACCGGCACCGGCACGGACTTCGCCCGGTCGTCGAGCAACTTGCTGATTTCGATCACGACGTCGGCGTCGATATTCCTGGGCAAGTCTCGCATAAGCGCCTCCCCGCCAAACGAAACGAAAAGCCCGCCGCACCTTTCGATACGGCGGGCGATCCAGTAATGCGCACCGGCGAGGGGATCGGGGGTGGGCGTGCCGGCGCGCGCAGATCGCAAGTAATTTTAGTTAAATCCGCCAACTTCGATGTGTCACGGAAAAACGTCTGTACGTTTTTTACCGAACCGCGCGGATCGTTAGCTGTCCCCGCCGTCGCGCGGCGCGGCAGCACAGACGGCGCGATCCTCTGCCCTCCGGACAGCGAGCTCAAACAGTATACATTATAGACTTGAAATATCTTGCCAGGTGATCCAGCCTGTGCTCCACTTGAGCCGGGAACATGGCTGACAGGTCGATTTCTGCCGATATATGGCTGCATTTCAACGGCACGACTGCGAGATCACAGCCTCAAACGATATACGAAATCTTCGCATGGGAAGGCGTGGATGACGGAAACGATAGAGCTCAAACGGGTTGGCGATGGCAATCTGCGTGCCCAGGTCTATCAACAAGTCCGGCTGACGATACAGCATGGCGAATTGGCGCCTGGCCAGAAGCTGGTCGATGTCGATATTGCCGCCCGGGTCGGCATTTCCAGAATGCCTGTCCGCGACGCCTTGATGCAGTTGGTGCATGAGGGCTATCTCGTCGGCACCACACGCGGCTTCACGCTGCCCACGCTTACCGCAACGGATGTCGCCGACATCTTCGAGGTCCGCCGGTTGCTCGAGCCGCGGGCCGCCGCGCACGCCGCACGGACACTTGACGCCGCTGGCCTCAAGACCCTGGCAGCCGCGCTCCGGGAGGCAGAGGCTGCGGCCGCAGATGGCGATGCCGACCGCTTTTTCCAGGCCAATTCGGCATTCAGGAATTGTTGGCTTGGCGCGGTCGCGAACGAGCGTCTTTCACAAACGATTGCCCGCTTCGCCGACCATGTACTCGTCGTCCGTTTAAGGACGCTGTCGCACCAGCCGACGCAGGCCGTGATCGTGGCCGGCATGCGCGCCATCTACGAGGCATTCGTCAAGCGCGACGCCGTCGCCGCTTACGACTGCATGACGCACTTCATTCAGAACGCCGAGGAGCGTTTCATGAAGCTGAGCCCACCGTTTCAAAACTCCGACGGCGAGGGCAAGAGCATGTCACGGCGGGGGAAATCATGATCAGGAAGCAGCACCCGCTGAAAGGGCCGAACAGGTTCAAGCTCGGCGTCTTTTCCATGAACGCCGATGGCGGCCTGGCAATGACCACCGTCCCCGAGCGCTGGCGTGCCCGCTGGGAAGACAACCTCAACTCCGCCTGCATCGCCGATCGCGCCGGCCTCGAGTTTCTGCTGCCGATCGCCCGCTGGCGCGGCTTCGGCGGTTTGACGCATGTGCGGGAATGGTCGTTCGAGACGTTCACCTGGGCGGCGGGTCTTGCTGTCGCCACCGAAAACATCGGCCTGTTCATGACGGTGCATGTGCCGCTGGTTCATCCGCTGCAGGCTGCAAAAGCGCTGGCGACGGTCGACCACATCTCCAACGGGCGTGCCGGCTTGAACATCGTCTGCGGCTGGAACCCGGACGAGTTCGCCATGTTCGGGCAGACGGTCGGCGAGCGGACCTACGATCAGGCCGAGGAATGGATCAACATCATCGTGCGTGCCTATCAATCGAGGGAGCCGTTCGACTTCAGCGGCGAGTTCTACGATCTGAAGGGGGTCGTCAGCCGCCCGCCAAGCCTGCAGGCGCCGCGACCGGTGACCATGAACGCCGCCTTCGGCGCGCCGGGGCGCAACTATGCGGCGCGCCACTGCGACTACCTGTTTTCGACTTTTTCCGAAATTGCCGACGGCCGTGCGCATGTGGTCGACATCACCAACCGAGCGGCCGAAGTCGGACGCGAAGTCGGCGTCTATACGGTTTGTCACGTCGTCTGCCGGGAAACCCAGCAGGAAGCCGAGGATTATTACCGGCATTACGCGCTGGAATGCGCGGACGAGGGCGCCGTCGACGAGCATATGCGCAAGAAGAAGGAATTCGCGAACTCGCATGATGCGAAGGCCTTCACCGAATATCGGCAAAGGTTCGCCGGCGGTGCTGGAACTTTCCCGCTCATCGGCACGCCGGAAAAGATCGTCGACGACCTCACTGCGATCATGGACCAGGGTTATTCCGGCGCCGCCCTCACATTCGTCAACTATACCTACGAATTGCCCTTCTTCTGCGACCGCGTGCTGCCGCTGATGCGCCAGGCCGGGCTTCGAGTAAATTGATGCCGGCGGCCGCCATTCCGACGCCGTGGGTGGATGGACACGACGCCATCAATCCGCGCGCCTTCAAGCAGGCAATGCGGGCCGTGGCGGGCTCGGTCGCCATCCTCGCGTCGGAACATGACGAGATCGGCTTTTGCGGCATCACGGCGACAGCACTCTGCTCGTTCAGTGCCGAGCCGCCTTCGCTGCTGGCCTGCGTCAACCGCAGCAGCACCTTTGCCTCGGCCATTCGCGAAGGCTTGCCCTTTTCGGTCAATCTGCCAGCCGGCGACCAGGAGAACGTTGTGCGTGCCTTTGGCGGCATGACCAAAGCCAAGGGGGCCGCGCGGTTCTCGTCCGGATCATGGGTGCGTGGCGAAACCGGCGCGCCCTTGCTTGTCGGCGCGCGGGCAATGTTCGAATGCCGGGTGGCCGAAATCATTGTGCGGGCGTCGCACATGATCGTCATCGGCATCGTCTCAGGCGTCGCGCTGGACCGCGCTGACCGATCGCCGGTCTTCTACGCACATGGACGGTTCCTGACAGTAGGAGATGATGCCAGTTAACCGCCGTTCGCGTGGCGGCGCAGCGATTGTAATTTTCAGATCGGCCCGATCATGGGCCGGATCATGGGCGAACTATCAAAGGGAGTACGGCAATGCGCATTTGGAAATCCCTTGTTCTGGCTGCACTCATGTCGGGTGTGGCGGGTATCGCCACGGCCGACGAGGTCGTCCTCAACGCGGTGCATTTTACGCCGACGCAGAACGGCTACGCCCAGAGCTTCCTGAAGTTCGTTCAGAAGGTGAACGAAAAGGGCAAGGGCGTGGTCCAGATCAACGTGCGTGGCGGGCCGGAGGTCATTCCGCCGATCCAGCAGGGCGCGGCGCTCAGGAGCGGCCTGATCGACGTGATCGACACGCCGGCAGGGCAGTTCCTCGAGCTCGTGCCCGAAGGCGAGGTGTTCTCCGCATCGACAAAGACGCCGTGGGAGGTTCGCGAGAATGGCGGCTGGGACTTCATCAGCGGAATTTTCGAGAAGAAGGCCAATGCCCATCTGCTGGCGCATGTCGACGCGGGCTCGGGCTTCAACGTCTTCACCATCGACGAACCCAAGCTCAACAGCGAAGGCAGCATCGACTGGAGCAGCCTGAAGATCCGCTCGTCGCCGCTCTATCGCGATTTCCTTGAATCCCTGGGCGCAACGGTGATCGTGCAAGCGCCAGGGGACGTCTACACCTCGCTCGAGCGCGGCGTCGTCAATGCCAACGCCTATACCGTGTTTGGCTATGCGTCGTTCGGCTGGGACAAGTTCACCAAATACCGTGTCGACCCGCAATTCTTCAAAACCGACGTGCTGATCTCGATCAACAAGGCCAAATGGGACACGCTGTCGCCCGAGGCGCAGAAGCTGCTTGCCGACACGGCCGTCGAATACGAGCGCGCGAGCTATGACGCCAATCTTGCCGAGTCGGAAAAGCAGGCACAGGCGATGATCGACGGCGGGCAGAAGGTGATCAGCTTGACCGGTGCCGGCCGCGACAAATTCCTGGCGGCTGCCACGCAGGCGAGCTGGGCGAGAATGGCCAAACGCGATCCCACCAACATCGATCAGTTGAAGAAATTCTTCCAGTAGCCGAGCGGAGGCTGCCTTGTAAGCCCTCCATCAAAGCTGGGCAAAAGCGGGGCAACGGTGGACATGAGGGTCGTCGGACATGGACAGATTGTTTGCAGCGATTGCGAAGCTGAGCCTTGCGTTGGCGGCGACGGCAAAAGTGGTGCTTGGCCTCATCATCGTCGCGGTGGTTGCTGATGTATGCGTCCGCAATCTGGGCCTGAGGCCGCTTGCCTGGGCAGTATCGGCGACGGAATACGGCCTGCTTTACGCGGCATTCCTGCCGATGCCCTGGCTGGTCCACAGCAAGGGCCATGTCTTCGTCGAGTTCCTGCGCAAGGCGCTGCCGATGCGGGCTCGGGCGGTGCTTGAAAAACTGGTCTATCTCGCCTGCATCGGCGTCAGCCTCTACCTTGGCAGCGTCGCCTTGTTTTCCCTGACAAGCGCCGTGGCGGGCGGCGAATATGAAACGCGCAGTTTCGACATGCCGAAATGGCTGGTCTTTCTGCCCATCATGCTCGCCTTCTACCTCTCTGCGCTGGAATGGCTCAGATATCTCCTCGGCCGTGACACGCTGTACACGCTCGATCCGCTGGAAATGGAAGGGCTCTGACCGGTGGCCTGGCTGTTTCCATTCGCCGTGCTTGTTGGCACCATCCTCGTGTTGATGGGGCTTGGGCTGCCGGTCGCCTTCGCTTTCTTCGTCACCAATGTGATCGGGCTGTACCTGTTCTTCGGCGGTTCGATCGGCGTGACGCAGATGGTCGCCAACTTCTCCGACGCCGTCTCGACCTATGCGCTCGCTCCGCTGCCGATGTTTCTTGTCATGGGCAGCCTGTTCTTCCGCTCCGGCCTCGGCGAGAAGGTCATCTACGCGCTCGACCTGTGCATCGGCAATCTGCGCGGACGCCTCGCTTATGTCGTTCTCGCCGCCGGCACCATCTTTTCCGCGCTGTCGGGCTCGAGCCTCGCCAATACCGGCATGATGGGTTCGCTGATGGTGCCGGAGATGCTGAAGCGGGGCTACAAGCCGCATATGGCCTACGGCCCGGTGCTTGGCGCCGGAAGCCTTGCCGTCATCATCCCGCCATCCTCGCTGGCCGTCTTGCTCGGCTCGCTGGCCCAGATCGACGTAGGCGCGCTGCTCATAGCGGGGGCTTTGCCCGGGCTGCTCCTCGTTGTCATGTACGCGGCGCTGATCTTCGCACAGACGAAGATCGATCCGGACGCCGCTCCGCACTATCCGGTGCCCGCCGTTCCTGCGGCCGAGAAGGTGAGGGCGGTTGCCGTCAACATCATTCCGATGAGCGTCATCGTGTTCATGGTGGTTGGCACGATCATCCTTGGAATAGCGACGCCGACGGAATCGGCGGGGCTCGGCTGTGCCGCCGTGTTCGCCTTGTTGTTTGTCTACCGGCGGTTCAGCTGGTCGGTTGTCTGGAAGTCGCTGGACGATGCGATGAAGGTCACCGGCATGACCTTCCTGATCATCTCGGCTTCGACGACGTTTTCGCAGATATTCGCCTTCTCCGGCGCCTCCAACGGCTTTATCCAGTTCATCGTCGGCTATGATCTTGGACCGTATCCCATGCTGCTCATGATGGTGCTCGTCATCCTGCTGCTCGGCATGTTCATGGATCAGGTCTCGATGATGCTGATCACGCTGCCGATCTTCCTGCCTATCGCCCACCAATTCGGCTACGAGCCGGTATGGTTCGGGCTGATCCTGCTGCTCGCCTACGAGGTCGGCTTCACCACGCCGCCGTTTGGTCTGCTGCTGTTCATCATGATCGGTGTTGCGCCGAAAGGCACATCGCTCAAGACGGTTGCCATGTCAGCGGCACCCTACATCGCGCTGACGCTTTTGCTGATCCTGCTGATTGTCCTCTTTCCGCAGATCGCTCTCTTTCTTCCGAATTTGATCTAGTCGAACTCGATCCAGCAGGTGTCCAAATGCGCTTTGCCTATCTTGCTTTCTTCCATGATGACCGCGAGGCAAATTTGGCCATCGCCGGTGAAGACGTTGATGCCGTGCGGGGGGTGATTGCATCGACGCCGGGCCTTGCGCTTGCAAACATCTATCTGCCCGAAGTGGCGACGGACATGTTCAACAAGGATGGCCCACCGCCGGTCTTTGGCTTCCAGCTCTATTTCGACGAATTGGCGGACATGGAGGCGGCGCTGGCGCCGTCCGGCCATCTGCAGGCGCTTGCCGCACCGGGTATGCTGTCGAGCGTCGCCGGTTCGAGGCCGACGCAACAGGCTATGTGCGTGCGTCCGTTTCCCGTCGACGACGCTGGCGTCCAGACGTCGGGGCTCCCCTGCAGCTATCTTGTCCACTATCCCGGGCCGGCCGAAGACATGAATGTCTGGCTCTACCACTATGTGACGCATCATCCGCAATTGATGCGGGGCTTCCCCGGCATTCGCCACATCGAGGTTCTGTCGCGACTGGATTGGTGCGGTTCGCTGCCCTGGCCGCGCATCGACCATATGCAGCGCAACCGGGTCATGTTCGACAGCCCCGCGGCATTGACGCACGCCCTGCAGTCGCCGGCGCGGCTGGAGATGCGCGCCGACTACAAGACTTTCCCGCCGTTTTCAGGCGGCAGCCGGCATTTCCCGATGTCGACGGAAGCCGTGCATCCTTTGCCGCGGGCCACATAGCGCAAACAGGTTTTGCCGACGCCGAAAAATCTCTGGAGATTTCATGTACGACTTTCGCAAGAAATGTGTCTCTCTCGATCGCCTCATCGGCACGTTCTGCGCCATCCCGCACCCGGTGGCGGTCGAAGTGGCGGCCGCCAGCGGGGTCGATTTCCTGTGCATCGACTGGGAGCATTCGCAGATCGGCCGCGAACGGCTCGAGGATCTGGTTCGCGCCGCCGATGTCCACAAGGTTCCCGCGATGGTGCGCGTTCCCGGCCACACGCCGGAATGGATGGCGGCCGCGCTCGACGCCGGCGCGTCGGGCGTCCTGGTACCCCGCGTCTCGACGGCCGAGCAAGCCCGCATGGTGGTCATGGCCTGCCGTTACCCGCCGGTCGGCGCACGTGGTGTCGGTCCAGGCCGCGCCGCCGGTTATGGCTACAGGATTCCGGACTACCTCAAATCGGCCAACGAGGTCCTGACGGTCGCCATCCAGGTCGAGACGGCCGAGGGCCTCGCCAACATCGACGACATCGTCCAGGTCGACGGCGTCGACGTGGTCTTCATTGGCCCCGGCGACCTGTCGGTCTCGATCGACGCCATGGGGCCGGCCGGCCAGGACAAGCTCAATGCCGCGATTACCAGGATTGCGGCCGTAGCGCGCGCGGCCGGCAAGGCCGTCGGCATCTTTCGCCCTTCGGCGGATGATGTCGGCAAATGGTCGCGGCACGGCATCAGCTTCTACATGCTGGCCAGCGACACGATGTTTCTCGGCGCCGGCCTTGCCGCCGGCGTCGCCTCGGCGCGCAGCGCCTCATAGCAAGAGTTTGCCATGAAGATCATCAAGACCGACGGTGTGCTGTCAGTCGAGGAGGAGCAGCTGCGCTACCTCGACGGCTTGAGCGCCGAGTTTGTCGAAAAGACGCTGCTCACAGAAGATGCCCTGATCGAACACTGCCGCGACGCCGACGCATTGATGGTATTGCGGGAGCCGATCACGGCTCGCGTTTTGGCGGAACTGAAGAACCTCAAGGTCATCGGGCGGTTCGGCGTAGGGCTCGACTCGATCGACGTCGAGGCCGCTAGCCGTGCCGGTGTTCAGGTAACCTACGTGCCGGACGCCAATCTGGTGGAAGTCAGCACCCACGCCATGGCCCTGATCCTGGCCTTGGCGCGCAGGCTGAAGCAGTTCGACAGCGCGGTGCGCGCCGGCCGCTGGGCGGCGATGACCGACGGTGCCGGCATCACGCGGCCGGACAGGCAGATTCTCGGGCTGATCGGCTTCGGCCAGATCGGGCGCCTGACTGCCGAGCGGGCGCGGGTCTTCGGCTATCATATCATCGCCTACGACCCGCATATGCCGGCAGAGCGCATCACGGCCGGCGGTGCCGAACCGGTCGGCTTCGACGAGCTGCTAGCCAGGGCCGACATCGTCTCGCTGCACGTTCCAGCGACACCGGAGACCAGAAACATCATGTCGGCGGATGCCCTGTCGCGGATGAAGGAAGGAGCGATATTCATTAACGTGTCCCGCGGCGGCCTCGTCGACGAGGTCGCGTTGGCGGATCTGATCCGGCGTCGCCATCTGGCAGGCGCGGGCATCGACACGTTCGAGCAGGAGCCGCCTTCGCCCGACAATCCGCTGCTGGCGCTGGACACCGTCCTGGTCAGTCCACACGCGGCGCACTACTCGACGCAGTCTTACGCGGAGGTTCGCAACAAGGTGTTTGCCGATGTCGCAGCGGTCCTGCGCGGCGGCAAGGCGGTATATCCGGTCAACCGGGTGTGACCAATTCCCGATGTCGGCATCATCCGCTGCCTGCCGGCAGTTCCACCTTAACGTTCCGGGGCAGGCAGCCTTGAGCGCGACCTCGGCAAGCGGATAAAGACGGGAACGGGTGAAGTGAATTCGCATTTTTTGCCGACAGCGCCACATTTTGTTCTTGCTTTGTGCCGGCAGCTATGCTACTAATTTACGTATGGTGCTGATTCGCACTGAGGACCCGCCGCAAGGCGGTTTTTTTGTTTCAGGTTTCGGGGCCGTCCGTCGACGCCCTGCTCGGCTTGTCGCGACGCTCGACGATGTAGATGTGGTCGGCGACCAGCACCACGTTGCCATGCTGGTTGATCACCTCGCAGCGCTCGACGACCCGGCCTGAATCGGGTCGCTTCGGGTCGTCTTCCTTGGCCGAGATGGTGGTGCGGGTCCTGATCGTATCGCCGATGAACACCGGCTTGATGAAGCGCAGCCTGTCGTAGCCATAGGAGAAGGCGACCGGGTTGACGACGCTCGCCGTCAGCCCGACGCCGACCGAAAAGACCAGCGTGCCGTGGGCGATGCGCTGGCCGAACGGCGTCGTCTTCATGAACTCGGCGTCCATGTGGTGGGGAAAGAAATCGCCGGTATGGCCGGCATGGACGACGAAGTCGGTCTCGGTGATGGTGCGCCCGCTGGTCATGCGCGACGAGCCGATCTGGTAGTCCTCGAAATAGACAGTCTGCTCCATGTCAGGGCCTCGCCGCTATCGGTGTTGCCGGCGCCGCGCTCGATTGGTAGGCGGCTTCGACCAGCGCCATGGTGTTCCAGCCGTCCTCGACGGAACTGACAAGCTCGGCGTCCTCGCCAGATGCGTAGCGCTGGACATTGGCCATGCGGCCGGCAAAGGCGTCCGGAAACCATGCGCCGACGAGTGGAACCGCAATCCAGTCCGTGCCGCCCTTGGGGTAGATTTCGAGGATGTCCGGCTCGCCGCGCGGATAGTCGAGGTTGACGCCCAGTTTGAGGTAGGCGGCGCCTTCGGTGCCGCAGATGCGGAATTCGCAGGCCTGGTGTTTTCGACCGAATTTGTGATCGTGGTTGATCGACAGTGCACAGCGCACGGTGTCGCCATAGTCGAGGATCGCGCTGGTGCGCGTTTGCGCGACCTTGTGGCCGGGGTGGCCGAGCGTCTTGGCGTGAACCCCCTTGGGGTCGCCGAGCAATTGCCGGATCAGGTCGAGATAATGGATCGAATGCATGGCGATCTCGACGCGCGGCGCCTGCAACAGGAATTCCCAGAGCTGCCAGGGTGTCGCCAGCGCCAGCCATGCGTCGAAATCGACCACTTCGCCCAGCCAGCCCTTGGCGATCGCATCCCTGAGCGCCAGCATCATCGGCGCGAAGCGCAGCTGGAAGTTCACCGCCGCTTGGAGGTCTTTGGAGCGGCAGATTTCGAGGATCTCGGTCGCCTCGCTGAGATTGCTGCCCATCGGCTTCTGGATCAGTGCCACCGCACCATCGGGCAGCGCCCTGAGCACGCCGGCATGATAGGCCGGCGGTGTCGCCAGGTCGAAGACGGCGTCCTTGATCGCAGCAGCTTCCTCGACCGACCGGTAAGCGGTGACGCCCCATTTCTGCGCCAGTTTTTCGGCCTTGGCCAGGTCGGGGTCGAAAAGCCCGGCAACCGGGAAACCGGCTTTCCCGTAGGCCGGGAAATGCGCATCGCCGACGATCGAGCCGGCGCCGAAAATCACGATCGGCCTGGGCTTTGACGGCTGTGCCCAGGCCTGGGAAAGCGAGGCAGGATCGAAGATGTCATCAGTCATAATGGAAGACTTCGTCCATCGACGCCCACCACTCGCCCTCCTTGCTGGTCGGCAGCGGCTCCTGGCATGGCATGCACAGCGCCCACCATTCCTGCGTCGTGGGATCGGCCGCCATCTTGGCCATGTCGGAGGCGAAATCGGTGCCGTGGTACTCGAAGGTGCTGAACAAAAGGTGCTCCGGCTCCCTCAGATAAATCGAATAATTCTTGATGTTGCAGGCGGAAATCATCTTGAGGACGTCCGGCCAGACGGCGGCGTGAAGCCGCACATACTCGGCGACTTTCTCCGGCTTGAGGCCGAGCACCATTCCCATTCGCTGCATGTCCGCCTCCTATTTCACTATCGTCGTGGTGAATTCCGCGATGCTCTTCGCCTTGATCGCATCCCAGTCCCAGTCGATGCCGATGCCGGACTCGTCCGGCGCCAATGCGTGCCCGTCCTCGATACGCATTTTCTTGCCGGTCAGCTCGTCGAGCTGGGGAATATACTCGACATATCTGCCGTTCTGAACGGCGCATGTCAGGCTGACATGCAGTTCCATCAGGAAATGCGGGCAGATGGGGATGTCGAACGCCTCGGCCGCGTGCGCCACCTTCAGCCACGGCGTAATGCCGCCGATGCGGCCGACATCGACCTGCACGATCGAACACGCGCCCTTCTGCATATATTCGCGGAAATGCCGGATCGAATAGAGCGACTCGCCGACCGCGATCGGCGTCGACGTCGCACTCGACAGCCGCACATGGCCGTCAATGTCGTCGGCCGGCAGCGGTTCCTCGATCCAGGCGAGGTCGAGGTCGCGAAAGCGTTCGGCCCGGCGGATTGCCTCGTCGACCGAAAAGCCCTGGTTGCAGTCGGTCATGATCTCGTAGGAGTCTCCAACCGCCCGGCGCACCGCCGTCAGCCGAGTAAGATCCTCGGAACCGTGCGGCTTGCCGATCTTGACCTTCGAGCCGCGAAAACCCTTGGCCTTGGCGGCCAGCGCATCCTCGACCAGCGCCTCGGTTTCGATATGCAGCCAGCCGCCTTCGGTCGTGTAGAGCGGGCAGCGGTCCTTGGCGCCGCCGGCCAGCTTCCACAGCGGCAGTCTCTGTTTCTTCGCCCGCAGGTCCCAAAGAGCAGTGTCGATGGCCGCCAGCGCGATTGCCGTGATCGCGCCGATCGTCGTGGCATGGGTGGCGAACTCCAACTCGCGCCAGACCGCCTCGATCATGTCGGCGTCGCGGCCGATCAGCCGCGGCGCAAGGTGGTCGGCCAGCAGTCGCATCACCGACGAGCCGCCGGTGCCGATCGTGTAGCTGTAGCCGGAGCCGACCGCGCCGTCGGCATCGGTGATGGTGACGATCGGTGTTTCCTGGCTGACAAAACTCTGGATGGCATCGGTGCGCTTGACCTTAGGCACCAAGTCGACCATGCGCAGTTCGACTTTCTCGATCTTTGCCATGATTTTAACCTCGCAATGTCTTGCCCGTTTCAGCAGAAAACAGATGGGCCTGCGACAGGTCCAGGCTCATCTTGACCCGGTCGCCGGCTTTGAGCGGCTTTGGATTGAGCATCCGTGATACCCAGTCGCTGCCGTTGAATTCGGCGAACACCAGCGTCTCATTGCCGAGCGGCTCGGTGACGGTCACCGGCAACTCGACCTGGTGGACGTCGACATCTTCGCCGGAGCTGATGCCGTGTCCGGTCGGATAGATGTCGTCGGGCCTGAGGCCGAACACGACCTTGTCGCCGGTTTCGACATTGGCTTTGAACTGGCTGGGCAGAGGCAGCTTCTCGCCGCTGGCGAACAGCAGCTGTCCGTCGTCGACAACCGCCTCATGCAGGTTCATCGGTGGCGAGCCGATGAAGCCCGCGACGAAGCGTGTCTGCGGCCGGCGGAACACCTCGTCGGGTGTGCCGACCTGCTCGATAAAACCGTCACGCATGATGACGATGCGGTCCGCCAATGTCATCGCTTCGACCTGGTCATGGGTGACGTAGATCACCGTCGACTTGACCTTGGCGTGCAGCTTCTTGATCTCGGTGCGCATCTGCGTCCGAAGCTTGGCGTCGAGATTGGAAAGTGGCTCGTCGAACAGGAAGACATCGGGATCGCGCACGATGGCGCGGCCCATGGCCACGCGCTGGCGCTGTCCGCCGGACAGCTGCGACGGCCGGCGGTCGAGCAATTGGTCGAGGCCGAGAATGCCGGACGCTTCGGCGACGCGACGGTCCATTTCTTCTTTCGCGGCGCCCGCGATCTTGAGCGAGAAGCCGAGGTTTTCGCGCACCGTCATATGCGGATAGAGCGCGTAGGACTGGAACACCATCGAGATGTTGCGCGAGCGCGGCGGCAGGTCGTTGACCATGCGGCCGCCGATCTCAATGACGCCGTCGCTGATCGCCTCGAGGCCGGCGATCATGCGCAGGGTTGTCGACTTGCCGCAACCGGACGGCCCGACCAGCGCGATGAACTCGCGGTCGGCGACCTCGAGATCGATGCCGTGCACCACCGCCACCGGGCCGTAGCTTTTGGTGAGATTCTTGAGCGATACGGTTGCCATGTCAGCCTTTCACCGCGCCGGAAGTGAGGCCGCCGACGAGGTGTTTCTGGACGATGAAGGTAAGCGTGAGCGCCGGTATGACCATGACCACGGCGAGCGCGCACATGCCGCGCCAGTCGATGGTGAATTCGGCCGTATAGTCGAGCAGGCCAACCGGCAGGGTCTTGGAGTTAATCGAGCGTGTCAGCTGCGAGGCCAGCGCGAACTCGTTCCACGAGGTGAGGAAGGCAAAGATTCCGGCCGAGGCGATGCCGGGCCCGGCGAGCGGAAACTCGACCTGCCAGAAGGCCTGCCAGCGCGTGCAGCCGTCGATCTGCGCCGCCTCGGCAAGGTCTTTCGGTACCTGGCGGAAAAAGCCGTCGATCAGCCAGATGGTGAAGGGCACATTGAGCGCGACATAGACCAGGATCAGCCCGAAATGCGTGTCGATGATGCCGAGCCGCGCAAAGACGAAGAACAGCGGCAGCGACAGCGCAATGCCGGGCACCGTGCGCGTCAGCATCAGGCCAAGGAACATCGCCGATTTGGCGCGGAAGCGATAGCGCGCAAAGGCATAGCCGCCGGCCATGCCGATGACGATGGCGATCAGCGTCGAGGTCACCGAGATGATCAGCGAATTGCGGAAGTAGTCGAGCACCGGAATGCCGCCCTGGCCGACGCCGCTGAACATCGCGACGTAGGCATCGAGCGAGAGTTGCTGCGGAATCCACACCGGCGGCTTGGCCATGATCTCGACAGTCGGCCGCAGCGACGACAGCACGATCCAGATGCCGGGCAGGCAGATGACCAGCATGGCCAGGAACAGCCCGATGCCATGGACGATCCGAAGCGCTTTGTTGCCGGCGCGATGCAGGCTGTTCTGGTCCATCCTCACCACTCCGCCGCGATCTGCGTGCGCGCCGCGGCGAGCTTGCGGTAGAAATAGACGGTGAACAGGATCGACAGCAGGATCGAGAAATAGGCCATGGCATTGGCCATGCCCATTCTGGCATCGCCATAGGCGGTGCGGGCGACCAGCGTCCAGACCAGCTCGGTGCGGCCGGCAGGGCCGCCGTCGGTCATGATCTTGACGATGTCGTAGGCGCGCGCGACGTCGAGCGAGCGGATGGTCATGGCGATGAAGGCAAACGGCATGATGAACGGCCAGGTGACATAGCGGAATGTCTGCCATGGCGTGCAGCCGTCGACGCGGGCCGCCTCGACCGGTTCGCGCGGCATCGCCAGCAGCCCGGCTAGGATGAGGATCGCGAACACCGAAGTCGACGACCAGATCTCGGCGGTCAGGATGGCGATGAAGGCGAGATTGCCGTCGATCAGCCACGGGATGGCGCGATCGGTCAGGCCGAGCGCCTGCAGGGCGTTGTTCACCAGGCCGATATTGTCGTTGAACATGAATTTGAACTGGAAGCCGACGAGGATCGGCGAAAACATCATCGGAAACATCATGATGGTGCGCAGGACCCGCTGGCCGCGCGAGGCTTTTTCCACCAGCAGGGCCAGCCCGAGACCGATCAGCATTTCCAGGTTGAGCGCCACCGTCAGCAGCACCACGGTACGGGCAAAGGCGATCCAGAAATCGCGGCTGGTCAGGATGGTGACGTAGTTGCGGGCGCCGATGAAGACCCAGAACGTCTCAGGCCTGGTCAGCCGGAACGGCGTGAAGCTGGAGTAGAGCGACAGCAGCAACGGCACCACCACCACGGCCGCCAGCACGATCACCGCCGGCAGCAGGAGCAGCAATGGTGGCGAGGGTCTCCAGCCTTTCATGGCGATCCGGTTCTGGTTGGTGCCCGGACACCGAAGCCCGCCATCGGCGAGCTGGGATCAAGACAAAGCGGGTTGCGCATGGTTCGAAAAAAGTTCGGGGGCGCCGCTCTTCAATGAGCGCGGCGCCCCCTTGGGAGAATGGTCAAAGCTTGCCGGCGTCCTCGAGGATCTGGGTGGCCTTGGCGGCAGCGTCGTCCAGCGCCTGCTTGGAGGTCTTGTCGCCAAGGATGGCGGCCTGCAATTCGGGATAGACGGCGTTGGAGATTTCGATCCATTCAGGTGTCTGCGGCACGGCGAAAGCGTGCTTTGCCTCTTCCTGGAAAGCCGCCAGCACTTCCTTCTTGTAAGGATCGTTTGCCGCCTGCTGGATGTCCCAGTCCCACACCGCCGTGCGGGTCGGCAGAGGTCCGCTTGCCGCCTCGAGCTTCTGGCTGTCCTCATTGGTCAGGAACCAGACCAGCGAAGCGGCCGCTTCCTTGCTGGCGCAGTTTTCGGTGACCGAAAACCCGTGGTGCCCCGACCAGCCGGTGCGAATGCCGGCCGATCCCTTCGGCGCCACCTTCACGCCGACATTGCCGGCGACCTTCGACGACTTCGGATCGTTGAAGAAGCCTGCCCAGCCAGGCCAATCGAGGTTGATGGCGACCGTGCCCGAGGCAAAACCCTGGCCGAGATCGTCCCACAGATAGTTGGTGGTGCCGGCCGGCACCGCCTTGGCCTTGTAGAGATTGACGAACCAGTCGAGCGCGTGCACGCCGGCCTCCGAGTTGAAAGCGGGCCTGCCGTCCTTGTCGAGGTACTCGCCGCCGTCGGCGATGAGCATCTCGTAAAAACGGCCGTTGATCGCCTCTTCCTTGCCGGCGAACTGGGTGCCATAGAAATCGGGCGGGCTGGCGAAGAATTCCGCCTGCTGGGCGACCTCGTCCCAGGTGTCGGGCGGTGTCAGTTCCTTGCCGTACTTGGCCTTGTAGGCGGCCTTCTTGGCTTCATCCTGATAGAGGCTCTTCTGGTAATAGAGCGCCGAGACATCGAACTGCGCGCGCGGCAGCATTACCAGCTTGCCGTCGAGCGTCGAGGCCTTGATCGTCGACGGCACGAAGTCGTCGATCTCCTCCTTCGGCAGCAGCTTGTTCAGGTCGGTGTAGATATCAGGATATTGCGGCGCGAAGGACGAGTGGTTCGAGCCGACGCACCAGTTGATGCTGCCGGAGGCGATGTCCGACTTGATCTCCTTGTCGAGCTCGAAGTGGTTCTTCTTCGAGATCACGTTGACCTTGGCGCCGGTCAGTTTTTCCCATTCGCCGATCCGCGCGTAGAGCCCTTCATATTGCTGGCCGCCGATCAGCTTGGCGTCGATGGTGACGCCGTCAAATTTGCCGGGCAGTTCGGCAGCAAGGGCAGCACTAGCACCAAACGCGAGTAGCGTTACGCCGGCCGACAGGCCGCAAAACAGTTTCGTCATTGGTATCCTCCCAAAGAGCCTGCATCGATCGCGTAGCGAGGTCGATCGGCAGCTTCATTCATATACAAACAAAACATTTATAGGATCGTCAAGCCGAAAGTTCTTTCGGAAGCAAGGCTGTTGCGTATATGAAAAGTGAAATTCACTGGAGAGGCGCAATGGCAGAGGACGAGGAAGACGACCGGTATCGAGCCCCGGCGCTGGACAAGGGGCTCGACATCCTCGAGCTGCTGGCCGGCGTCGACGGCGGCCTGACGCAGGCGGAAATCGCCAAGAAACTCGACCGCAGCCCGAATGAGTTCTACCGCATGCTGGATCGGCTGGTGCGTCGCGGCTACGTCACGCGGCCGGATGGCGACCGTTATTCGCTGACGCTCAAGCTGTTTGGCCTGGCGCAGCTGCACGCGCCGGTGCGCCGGCTGGTTTCCTATGCGACGCCGCTGATGCGCGAACTGGCCGAAACCACACAGCAGGCAAACCAGCTCGTCGTCTTCGATCGCGGCTCCGCCGTGGTCATTGCCCAGCAGGAAGCGCCGGATTACTGGGGCATCTCCATCCGCGTCGGCTCGCATATCAGCCTGTTCGACACCGGGTCCGGCCATGTGCTGCTGGCGTTCCGCCCGCCGGAAGAGCGGCAGATGATGATTTCCGAACATCTGCGCAGCACCGACAAGCCACCGCAATCGCCAGAGTTTTTCGCTCGCCTCGATCAGATCCGGGAACGCGGCTACGAGATGATGGCGTCGATGCAGACGGCCGGCGTGTTCAACCTGTCGACACCCGTTCTCGGCTCGGACGGCAAGGCAATCGCCGCACTGTCGATCCCCTACATAACCCTGGTCAACGCACCCAAGGCGCCCGACATCACCAGGACGATAGAGCTGCTGCTGGCAGCGACCGAAAAGCTGTCGCAACTGGCGGGATCGACTGTCAAGCAATCGCGATGAATTCTTATTTGAATGAAGAATTTCTCCGTGAGATGATCTCGAAGTCGCCAAGGAGGAGCGCGCCGCCATGATCTTCGACACCCATCTGCACCTGATCGACCAGTCCGCCCTGCGCTATCCATGGCTGGCCGGCGTGCCGGCGCTCAACCGCGATTTCCCCTACGACGAATATGCAGTCCAGGCCCGTCGCGCTGGCATCGACGGCGCGTTCCATATGGAGGTCGATGTCGATCCAGCCGATATCGAGGCCGAAACCGGCCATGTCAAAGCGCTCTCGCGGCAAAAGGGCAGTTTGCTGAGGGGAGCGATTGCCTCCTGCCGTCCGGAGGAGCCCGGCTTTGCCGCTTATTTGGAAACGCAGCGCGCAGATCCTTTCGTCAAGGGCTTTCGCCGTGTGCTGCACGTCATGCCCGATGAGCTGTCGGAGGGCGCGCTGTTCCGCGAAAACATCAAGCGGCTAGCCGGCAGCGGCCTGACCTTCGATCTTGTCGTTCTGCCGCACCAGATCCCCAAGGCGATCGCACTCGCCGATCTCGCGCCGGATGTGCAGTTCGTGCTCGACCATTGCGGCGTGCCCGACATCAAGGGCGGTGCCGAGCACCCCTGGCGCGAGCATATGGCGGAGATCGCGCGGCGCCCGAACGTCGTCGGCAAAATTTCCGGTGTGGTCGCCTATGCGGATGCCGGATCCTGGACTGTCGATACGCTGCGTTCCTATGTCGAGCACACCATCGCATGCTTCGGCTGGGAACGCGTCGTCTGGGGCAGCGACTGGCCGGTCTGCACGCTTGGCGGCGGGCTTGCGACCTGGATTGCGGCAACGCACGCGCTGCTTGCCGGCACCAGCATCGATGAACGGCAAAAGCTGCTCTCCGGCAACGCCAAGCGGCTGTGGAGTTTGTAAGCAGCTTCAGATCGTCGCCGACACGTGCCGCTCGCGGCCGTAGAGCGAAACCAGGAGCACGATGACCAGGCCAAGTGCCGCCTGCACGGTCGAGGGCCGGAAGCCGAGGCCGATCAGGACACGTCCTGTGCGCAGGCTATGGTCGTGACCGATGCAAGTGCGGTTGCGGCCATAAGGCCGCGGATCAGGCTGTTCATGTTCTCCTCCGTTCGGTTGTTTTCAGGCTCCTCCGCCGGCAACGCCGGACACCTGCGTCGAAAGGCTTTCCCGAAACAGGCGATTGAGATCGGCAACGACGCGAGCGGCATTGTGCCTTTCGCTCAGGCCGAGATTGATGCGATCTGACGCCGCCTGCTGGAAGGACATGTAGCCGTCGTGCCGCGGCCTGACCCAGGCACCTTCGAGCGTGGCTCGGGTGTCCTTGTAGAAATTGCCGGTGGCAGCGTTGACGGCGGCATCCTCCCAGGCTGCCGCATGGCCGGGCTGGCCGCCGGCCGAGGCGTAAGGGCCGCGCTGCACGTCACCGCTGGCGATCCAGTAGGCGAAGTCGATGGCCGCCTGCCTGGCCTTCGAAAAAGCTGACACCGCAATGCCGGTCCCGCCGAGCGCCGAGCCTTTGGGGCCGGCATTGCCCGCGGCCGGGATATCCGCGAAAGCCAGGCGGTTGGGTCGAAACCCGGCGATGGCATAGGAGACATAGCCATAGATCAGCGGTGCACAGGCGATCCGTGATCCCGATCCGGCCATTTGCTCCAGAACCGCGATCGGATCCATGCCAAGGCATGCCGGATCGACGAGGGCCGCGATCTCGCGCATCATCCCGAAAACCTGCTTGCCCGTTGCCGGATCCACATGGTCGCCGGGGCCTTCGCCGGCGGGCCGGCCGAGATTGCCGGCAAGCGTGTAGAACACCATCAGCGCATGCGGCGGCCTGAGCGGCAACAGCACGTGGCCTTGCCGGGCCAGATCGAGCGCATCGGCCCAGTTCGCCGTTGCAGCCGAAAGCATGTCCGGCCGCCAGGCCTCCACCTGGCTGGCCGCGTCGATCGGAAACGCCCACTGCCTGCCTTGCCAGTTGTAGCTTGGATAGGACCGGCCGACGCTGCCCGTCGCAAGTGCTGCACGTTCGGCGTCCCGGCCGGCCGCATCGAGCGGCGTCAAACAATTCTCGGCGGTGATCTGGCCGACATGCGGATGGTCGATGACGATCAGATCATAGGCACGGGCCAATTCCTCGACCGGGAAGGATTCGAAATCCTGCAGCGAGCGCTTGTCCCATTCGATGGCGACGCCGGTGCGTTCCGTCCACAGCGCCGAACAGGCGACCATCGGATCATAGCCGCGCGGATGGCTCCAGGTCATGCCTTTGAGCGTCACGTCGCTCACAGCCCGAACTCCTCGCGGATTTTTGCGCTGTGCTCGCCGATGCGTGGCGCGGCCCGCTCGACCTTGGCGCGGATGCCGTCGACCCTGAGCGGCGAGCGCGTGGTGAGGATCGAAACGTCATCCTCGCGCGTCACCGTCTGCAGCATGTCGAGAACCTGGAAGCCTTCGCTGGCCATCATTTCCGGCCAGGTCAAAACCTTGGCGCACCAGATGTCGGCGGGCTCGAGGATGCCGAGCCACTCATCCACCGTCCTGGTCGCGATTTTTTGCGCGATGATCGCCTTGATCTCGTCGCGGGCGGTGAACCAGGTCGACGGCTGATCGCGGTAGGGCGCAAGCTCTTCGAGGCCCAGAAGATCGGCCAGCTTCGATATCGGCGTCATGGCGATCGCCAGATAACCGTCCTTGGCCGGATAGACGCCGTAGGGCGCCGACAGATAGGCATGGGCGCTGCGGAAAGATGACCGCCGCGGCAGCCGGCGTCCGTCATTGAGATGCGTCGTCAGCACCTCGAACTGGAAGTCGACCAGTGCTTCGAGCAGGCTGGTCTCGACATGGCTGCCCTTGCCGGTCACGCCGCGCCGCACCAGTGCGGCAAGGATGCCTTGCGCGGCGGCGGAGCCGGCCAGCATGTCGGCAATGGCCAGCCCGAAGGGCACCGGCCCCTGGTCCTCGTCGCCGTTCAGCCACATCACGCCGGAGCGGGCCTGCGCCAGCAGATCCTGACCGGGCCGCTTGACCCAGGGGCCTTCCTCGCCATAGCCGCTGATCGAGGCATAGACCAGGCGCGGATTAATCTTGCGCACCGCCTCGTAATCGAAGCCCAGGCGTTCGATGACGCCGGGCCTGAAATTCTGGATCAGCACGTCGGCCTTGGCCAGCAGGCCGCGCAGCGCCGCAAGATCGGCCTCGTCCTTCAAGTCGATGGCAAGGCTTTCCTTGGCGCGGTTGATGGCATGAAAAATGGTGGAATCGCCACCGATCTCGGTGTCGCTGAGATAAAGCCGGCGCGACAGGTCGCCGCCATCCGGCCGTTCTATCTTGATGACGCGCGCGCCGAGGTCGAGCAGTCTAAGTGAACAGTAAGGCCCGGACAGGAACTGGCTCATATCGACGACGATGAGCCCGGTCAGCGGCAGTTCGGCAATGGCCGCCATTGCCTATCTCTCCGTCTTGCCGGCGAAATCGGCCGGATTGCGGTACTTCACCGTCTGCAGGTGCTCGCAATAAAGCACGAGCTCGCCTTCGCCCTTGAAGACTTCATAGCTGGCGCGGATCAGCCCCATTTCCTTGTATTTCGGCTTCTTGTCGAGGTTGGAGCGGATCGAATAAATCGTGTCGCCGATGAACACCGGCTTGATGAAGCGCAATTTGTCGTAGCCATACGAAAAGGCGTTGATGCAATTGGTGGCGACGAGCCCGAGCCCGGCCGAGAACACGAAGGCGCCGGCGACCAGCCGCTTGCCGAAGATGCCTTCCGTTTCGGCGAACATCTGGTCCTGCACGTATGGATGGATGTCGAGCACCAGCGTATTGAAGAGATGGCTGTCGCCCTCGGCAATGGTCCGGCGCAGCGAACGGATCTTCTGGCCGACCGGCCAGTCTTCGTAGAACCAGTTCTCCGCGTTCCAGACGGGAAGGTCGGCGTGTTCCTTCGGCATGTTGGCGGGGTGTGTCGATGCCACGCCCACGGTTGGCGCGAAACCGCTCATGACGACTTTCCCGGGCAGCGGGAATCGTCCATCAGGGCGCGCCGCAGACCAGCGAAATGCATGATCGATCCTCCCGTCAATCTTCTTTTGTGAATAGTATTTTCACATATGGGGTTGTGTTGCAAGCGAGTCTCGGCGAAATTTTGCTGCGATCCGCGGCGGCCAACGCCGGCGGAACAGGAGGAAATGATGCAGAATGCCTGTCTGGTTTTCGTCGGCAGCCTCAATCGCGACGCCCCATATTTTCAGGGCGCGCGCGGCGTCGGGCTGGGCGTCTATAGTTTCGACGAGGGGGCGCTGGAGACGAAGAAACTGGCCGAGACGGGAGGCATCGACAATCCGACCTTCCTGTCGGTGACGCCGGATGGCTCCTACATCTACGCCAATTCCGAAGTGTTCACCTGGCGCGAAGGCGTGGTCTCGGCCTACCGTTTCGACAGGCAGGCCGCCACGCTGTCCTACATCAATAAGCAGCCGACGCTGGGCAGCATAACGGCGCACAACACCATCACGCGCGACCGGACGAAGCTATTGGTCGCCAATTACGGCATGGGCGAGGGTGGCCCCGATCGCTCGGTCGTGGTCTTCGGGCTGCGCGACGATGGCGGCCTGGCCGCGCCATTGTCGAGCGTCGCCCATAGCGGGACCGGACCAGACCTCGCACGCCAGGAGCGGCCGCATGCCCATAGCGTAACCGAGACGATTGCCGGCGGTGTTGCGATCGTCGCCGACCTCGGCATCGACCGGCTGGTGTCCTACCGCATCGGCTCAGACGGCAGCCTGACCAAACTGGCCGAGTCGGCGCTTGCGCCCGGCGCAGGTCCGCGCCATCTCGCGCTGCATCCGGGCGGCCGCTTCGTGTTCGTCATGAACGAACTGGATTCGACGGTCGTCTCGCTGGCGCTGGACGAAGCATCAGGCAAGCTTACAGTGGTCGACAGCAAGCCGGCCGTGCCGGCCGAGGCACGCGACGGCAATCACTGTGCCGACATCCAGATCTCGCCCGACGGCCGCTTTCTCTACGGCTCCAATCGCGGCCATGACAGCATCGCCGTGTTTTCGATCGACCAGCAAACCGGCAGGCTTGCCCTTGTCGACTATACGCCTTGCGGCGGTGCCACGCCGCGCAATCTGGCACTGACGCCCTCGGGCGGCCATCTGTTCTCGGCCAACCAGAATGCCGACCGCATCTCGATTTTCGCCCGTGATGCCGCAACCGGCCGGCTGACCGACACCGGCCGATCCATCGGCATTGGCACGCCGATGTGCGTGAGGATCGTGCGTTGACGCGATCTCAGAACTCGAGCGCCTGCCTGAGTGCCGGGCCGCTCCTGACGCGCAAATCGAGGTCGGCCTCGATATGGTCGATGTGGTGCAGCATCAGCGCGCTGGCGCGTTCGGCATTGCCATTTTCCAGCGCCTCGAGGATCTGCGTGTGCTCGTTGTGGCCGCAGCTCGAGATACCCGAGCGGCCATAGAGCGCGATCACCAGAGATGAACGAGCGACCAATTCCTCCATGAAGCGCTGCAGGATGACGTTTCCCGCGACCGACGCCAGCAGCAGGTGAAAATCCCCCGACGCCTTGATCTCCGATCGCCTTGCGTTCGGTCCGCGTTCGGCGATGAAACGGCCTTCTTCGTCGAGCTGGGCCTTGAACGCGGCGACATGCGCCGGCGTCATCCGCCCGGCGGCGGCAATCGCGATGCCGGGTTCGATCAGCCGGCGCGAAGCAAAGACCTGCCGCGCTTCCTCCGGCGACGGATTGGCGACGAAGGCGCCGCGATTGCGCTCGGTGCGCACCAATCCCTCGAAGGAAAGCATCTGCAGTGCGGCGCGCGCCACGGTGCGGCTGACATCGAACAGCGTGCCGACTTCGCCTTCGGAAAGCTTGGTTCCGGGCGCCAGCCGGCGATCGACGATCGCGTCGCGCAACTGGTCGCGGATCGCCTGCGCGCGATCCTCGTTGGCGGCCTCGATAGCAGGGAAAGTCTGGTCGGCAATGTTCATGGCGGGGATCCTGCGTACTTCTACCCTGAATCGCATCGCTTGGACGAGAGACAAAGTGAATACAGGGATGAAAAAGATTGCATGCGATTTTTGCGAGGATCGGCGGCGATCGCCTATAATTTGTGCATTGCACAAGGATGCCATATCGGCAGCCATGTCGATGCAGCCCTGATTTCTTCGAGGATTCAGTCGGTTGGTGCGGCGGCGCGGAACTGGCACGCATGATGCTTTGGCTAATCCGACCAAAGGGGAAGCTGGATGTCCAAAGCCGCCGAAATCGACATTGTGTCCGTTTCGAAAGTCTATGGCGCGACGACTGCCGTCGAAGGCATCAGCCTGAAAATCCCTGCGGGAACCTATTGCTGCCTGCTCGGTCCGTCCGGCTGTGGCAAGACCTCGACGCTGCGCATGATCGCCGGGCACGAGAGCATATCGAGCGGCGATGTGCGGCTCGGCAACACAGTGGTCACCGACCTGCCGCCGGCCAGGCGCGGCACTGCCATGATGTTCCAATCCTACGCGCTGTTTCCGCATCTCGACCTGATCGACAATGTCGCGTTCAGCCTGAAGATGAAAGGCGTCGGCAAGGAGGAGCGCCGCGCCAAGGCACTCGACATGCTGAAGCTGATGCAGATGGAGGCATATGCCAGCCGCCGTCCGGCGCAGCTTTCGGGCGGCCAGCAGCAGCGCGTTGCTCTTGCGCGCGCACTGATCACCGATCCCGAGGCGCTGTTGCTCGACGAACCGCTTTCGGCGCTCGATCCGTTCCTGAAGATCCGCATGCGGGCCGAACTGAAGAAGCTGCAGACGTCGCTCGGCATCACTTTCGTCCACGTCACCCACAGCCAGGAAGAGGCGATGGCGCTGGCCGACCTGATCGTGGTCATGAACGACGGCCGTATCGAGCAGGCGGCGCACCCTCGCACGGTGTTCGAGCGGCCGGCCACGGCCTTCGTCGCTCGTTTCATGGGCGACCACAATGTCATCTCCGGCCGCGTCACCGGTAGTCGTGACGGCATGGTTGTTTTCGATGTGCCCGGCGGTGTCACGCTCGCCGCCAGCGGGCAGGGCAGGGCGACCGGGGAGCCCATCGACATCGCCATTCGCACCGACCACGTGCGGATCGGCGAGCCGCCGGCGGCGGGGCTCGGCTTCACCGGCATCGTTTCAAACGTCGAGTACCGCGGTTCGACCGTGAAGCTCTCGGTCAATGGCGCGGGCATCGAGGATTTCACGGTGATCGTCGACGACACCAGCTTCTTCGCCAGCCCGGTTGCCGTCGGCGACGCAGTGCCGATCGCCTGGGACGCCGAGGACGCGATCGTCCTTGGCCGTCTCGATTCCTGAAATCCAGCATAACCAACCAAAACAGGGGAACTGAACATGACCAACACCACAGACAAGAAGACTGGAATATCGCGTCGCTCGCTGCTCAAGACAGGCGCCGCCGCCGTCGGTTTTGCCGCCGGTTCCGGCGCCATATCAGGCTTTCCGACCATCTGGGCGCAATCGAACATCACGTTGCGCCAGTTCGGCACCGGCGTGTCCAACCTCAATGCCATCGCCGACAAGTGCAAGGCGGATCTCGGCATCACGCTGGAGATGACGGCAACCGATTCCGATGCCGCCGCCCAGCGCGCGGTAACGCAACCCGACAGCTACGACATCGCCGATATCGAATACTGGATCTGCAAGAAGGTGTTTCCGACAGGCGTCCTGCAGCCGATGGATGTCACCAAGCTGAAATACTACGACGAGCTCGTGCCGCTGTTCAAAACCGGCAAGCTGACGCCGGACAGCGTCATCGCCCAGGGCACCGCGCCGCACACGGTCGGTTACGTCGAGGCGCAGGACAGCAAGGTATTCGCCAAGGCGCCGACCAATTGGTTCACCATGGTGCCGACGATCTACAATGCCGATACGCTCGGCATCCGCCCCGACCTCGTCGGCCGTGACATCACCACCTGGGCCGACATCATGGATCCGGCCTTCAAGGGCAAGACAGCCATCCTCAACATCCCGTCGATCGGCATCATGGATGCGGCGATGATCATGGAAGCCACTGGCAATATCAAATATGCCGACAAGGGCAACATGACCAAGGAGGAGATCGACAAGACGATCGATTTCCTCATCAAGGCCAAGCAGGACGGCCAGTTCCGTGCCTTCTGGAAGTCCTTCGACGAAAGCGTCAACCTGATGGCTTCAGGCGAAGTGGTGATCCAGTCGATGTGGTCGCCGGCCGTGGCCGCGGTCCGCTCCAAGGGCATCGCGTGCCGGTTCCAGCCGCTCAAGGAAGGCTACCGGTCCTGGGGTGGCGGGCTTGGCCTGGCAGCCCATCTCTCCGGCGCCGAACTCGATGCCGCCTATGAATACATCAACTGGTACACGTCCGGTTGGGTGGGCGGCTACCTCAATCGCCAGGGCTACTACTCGGCCAACATGGTGTCGGCCAAGAAGTTCATGTCCGAGGACGAATGGGGCTACTGGATCGAAGGTAAGCCAGCAAAGGGCGATATCCTGTCGCCGGACGGCAAGGTCATGGAAAAGGCAGGCGCCGTGCGTGACGGCGGCTCGTTCGAAGAGCGCATGGGCAAGGTCGCCTGCTGGAACTCGGTCATGGACGAGGACCGCTATATGGTAAAGCGCTGGAACGAGTTCATCGCTGCTTGATGCCCTCTGCCTTCTCCCCTTGTGGGAGAAGGTGGATTGGCGCGCAGCGCCAAGACGGTTGAGGGGTGCTGGACGGAGCACTGTTGGTGCCAAGCTGGAACACCCCTCATCCGACCGAGCTTCGCTCGGCCACCTTCTCCCACACGGGGAGAAGGGAACACCCCTCAGTCGCATCGCCGACTTGGACCGAGAGATAGATGGCAGTAGCGCTCGAACAATCCACGCACGTTACGTCTGCGAAGCCGGCCAGACCTAGGCGCTCCTTTGCCGGCGTCGCACCCTATCTCCAGGCGGCACCGCTGGCGCTGATCCTCGGCGCGTTCCTCCTGTTGCCGATCCTGATGATCGCCGTGGTCTCATTCTGGGACTACGATTTCGCGGCGATGTATCCGGATTTCCTGACCACCAACTATGCCGACTCGCTCGGCTCCTGGGTCACCTGGAAAACCTATCTGAACACGCTGAAATACGCCGCCATCGTTTGGGCGCTGACGCTGTTCATCGGTTTCTGGGTCGCCTATTTCCTCGCCTTCCACATCAGAACCACAGCCATGCAGATGGTGCTGTTCCTCGTCTGCACCGTGCCGTTCCTGACCTCCAACATCATCCGCATGATCTCGTGGATTCCAGTGCTTGGCCGCAATGGCCTGGTCAACTCGACGCTGGTGCAGATGGGGCTGATCCCGAAGCCGATCGAATGGTTGCTCTATTCCGAATTCGCCGTGGTGCTGGCCATGGTGCATCTCTATACGCTGTTCATGGTGACGCCGATCTTCAACACGCTGATGCGCATCGACAAATCGCTGATCGAGGCCGCGCGCGACGCCGGCGCTTCCGGCTGGCAGGTTCTGTGGAACGTCGTCATCCCGCTTGCCAAGCCCGGCATGGCGATCGGCACCATCTTCGTCGTCACCCTGGTGATGGCCGACTTTTCGACGGTGCAGGTGATGTCCGGCGGCCAGAGCGCCTCTGTCGCGCTGATGATGAAAAACCAGATGTCGCTGCTGCAATATCCGGCAGCCGCCGCCAACGCCGTCGTGCTGCTGGTGCTGGTGCTGTTGATGGTCGCGGGCATCCTGCGCATCGTCGATATTCGCAAGGAGCTGTGAGGCGATGAGCCACGACAAGCGCACCTTCGAATTCTACGTGCTGGCGGCCTTCTTCGCGCTTTTCGTGCTATTCCTATACGGCCCGCTTTCGGCGATCCTTATCCTGTCCTTCCAGGGCGAGAATGGCGGTCTGACGTTTCCGTTGAACGGCGTTTCGCTGCACTGGTTCGCCAATCTGTTCGAGCGCCAGGCGGTCGGCGATTTCGGCGGCAGTTTCAAACGCTCGCTCGTCCTTGGCCTGATGGTGATGATCGTCACGGTCGTCGTGTCGCTGCTTGCCGGCCTTGCCTTCCGGCAGAAATTTCGCGGCGCAACTGCCTTGTTCTATCTGGCCGTCGCCAGCCTCGTCGTGCCGTCGATCATTATCAGCCTCGGCATCGGCGTCGTCTTTCAGCAGGTCGGCTTCCCCCCCGCCTGGTACACGTCTGCTTTCGGCGCCCATCTGACCTGGACCTTGCCTTTCGGCGTGCTGATCATGTTCGCGGTCTTCAACCGGTTCTCGCCGGCCTATGAGGAAGCCGCGCGGGATCTCGGAGCATCGTCGTGGCAGACCTTCGCCCATGTCGTTCTGCCGATGATCGCGCCCAGCCTGATCGGTGTCGGCCTGTTCGGCTTCACTCTGTCATATGACGAGTTCGCCCGCACGCTGATGACCTCGGGGACCTTCAACACGCTGCCGCTCGAAATCTACGGCATGACGACGAATGTGACGACGCCGGTGCTCTATGCGCTCGGTACAGTGACGACCGTGTTTTCCTTTCTGGTGATCCTGCTGACGCTCGGCGCAATCGTCTATGTCGGCCGCCGCCGGGAGCGTGCCTGACAGTGCAGATCCTCGTCGTCAATCCAAACACCACCGCCAGCATGACCGAGACTATTGCGGCGGCGGCCCGATCGGTCGCTGGTCAATCGACGAAGATCGTTGCCGTCACCTCGACGATGGGCCCGGTTTCGATCGAAGGCTATTACGATGAAGCGCTTGCCGTACCCGGCCTGCTGGTCGAGATCGCTGCCGGCGAGCGCTCAGGCGCGCAGGCTGCGATCATCGCCTGTTTCGACGACACCGGCCTCGACGCCGCACGCGCCATGGCCAACATTCCGGTCATCGGCATTTGCGAGGCAGCGCTCAGCACGGCCTCGTTCATCGCCCAGCGCTTCACCGTCGTCACCACCACCGGACGCTCGCACGTGCCGGTCGAAGGGTTGGTGCAGCGCTATGGCATGGCGGGGCGCGCGCGCGTGCGCGCTGCCGATATCCCGGTTCTTGCCCTCGAAGATCCGGCATCCGATGCGCTCCTGAAGCTGCGCAACGAGATTGCGCGCGCCATCGACGAGGATCGCGCCGAAGCGATCGTGCTCGGCTGTGCCGGCATGGCCGACTTGGCGGCCGCGCTGCAGCGGGAATTCGGGCTTCCGGTCATCGACGGCGTCGGCGCCGCAGTCAAGCAGGCCGAGGCCTTGATAACGCTTGGCCTGACGACATCCAAGCGCGGCGCCTATGCAAGCCCATTGGCAAAGCCCTATCATGGTGCGTTGAAGTCCTTCGCGCCTGATGCCGCCGAGTGATCGCAATGCCCCGAACGATCCGAACGCTCGCACGTGAAGAAATGCAAACCCTTGTCGATTGGGCGGCGGCGGAAGGCTGGAACCCCGGCCTCAGCGACGCAGCGCTGTTCCAGACAGCCGACCCGCAGGGCTTCATCGGCGCCTTTATCGACGGCGAGATGGCGGCCGGCATTTCAGCCGTTGCCTATGGCGAGGAATTCGGCTTCATCGGCCTGTATATCTGCCGGCCGGACAGGCGTGGCCAAGGCCATGGTAAGGCCGTTTGGGATGCCGGCATGGCGCGGCTCGACAACCGCACGATCGGCCTCGACGGCGTCGTCGAACAACAGGCCAACTACCGCAGCATGGGTTTTGCGCCGGCCTACCGGACGATACGGCTCATGGGGTCGTCGAATGCCCCGGCAGCCGCCGGCAGCGACATTCGCGCCGTAGGGCCGGAACTCGTGCCGGACATACTGGACTATGACCGCCGCTTCTTTCCCGGCCCGAGGCGATCCTTCCTGGAGCACTGGCTGCGCCCGCCGCATATGGCCCATGCGATCGTCAAGCACGGCGCCATTGCAGGATATGGCGTCGCGCGCCAATGCCGGGACGGCTGCAAGATCGGCCCGCTCTTTGCCGACAGCCTGGATGCAGCGAGCCGTCTCTTCGCCGCACTCGCGCACATGTCCGGTCCCGGAAACGTCCATCTCGACGTGCCCGAGACCAGCGGGCAATTTGCAGATTTGCTGTCGTCCGCCGGCCTTCAACCCGGCTTCGAGACAGCTCGGATGTACAAGGGAAGGGCGCCGCAGCTCATGCAGTCCGGGGTTTTTGCGATAACGACGTTGGAGCTTGGCTGAAACGGTGCAAGCCGACGTCTAGCGTAAAGTCGGGCAACACGAATATCTGGTCTATTTTTCCTGAACCGAAATGCCGGAATCGTCGATACGAAGTTCCACGCCTTTCGGCTTAGTCTCCTCGCGATAAACATAGATGCCCAAGGCAATGACGGCGACGGCCAAAGCGCCGATGATGAGATAAAGATAGTTCTGCTTCATCCGCTGTCGTTAACAACATGATGTGAGCGAGTCTAGCAGTTCGGGTATCAGGACGACGGACGGACACGCGCGTCGATCAGCCATCCAGCCGGTCGCGCAGCATGCTCCAGGGGAGCACCATGTTTGGTGCATGCCGCATCAGGCTGTGGAACGGGATCGGCGACGACGGTCCAAACGGCAGCGGCAAATCCTGAGGCTTTGTTCCATCAGCCCAGTCGGCAAGCACCTTGCCCATGGCAGTCGTCATGGCGATGCCGCGCCCATTGCAGGCAAAGCCCGCAACCAGGCCGGGGCCGAGATCGACGAGGCGCGGCAGGAAGTCGGGCTCGACTGCAGCCATGCCCGACCAGCTGTAGTCGATCGGCGGCATTCCCGGGAGATCGAGATGCCTGGCAAGCCGTCGCCAGATCGCCCGCGGCACCCGCGTGTCGGCACCGGGGCCAAAAACATGCATGCCGCCGGTTATCAGCCTGTTTTCGCCATCGAAGCGGAAGGTGAAAAGATTGCGCCTGGTGTCGCCGACGCCTTGCCCGCCCGGAAGCAACCGGGTGCGGTATTCGCGCGGCAGCGGCGCCGTCGCGATCTGGAAGATCTTCAGTGGGAAGTAGGTTCGCTGGAGCGTACGCTCGAGCTGTCCGCCATAGGCGTTGGTGGCGACCAGCACTTTTTCGGCACGGACCGAACCGGAGGCCGTCTTCAGAGTCCAGCCACCCCCTGTCCGCTCGATCGATTTAACCCGCGTATGTTCGAAGATGCGCGCACCGGCCTTTTCCGCCGCGTCGGCCAATCCGCGCGCATATTCGACCGGATTGAGGACGCCACCCGATCTGTCGATCCAGCCACCGAGATAACCGCGAACCCCGGTCAGCTCTTCGACCGCCTGTCTGTCCAGCGCGACAGTCTGTCTTCCGCGTTGTGCCCATTGTTCGGCGCGCGATCTGGTCTTTTGCAAAGCGGCCGGTGAATGGGCTGGTTGTATCCAGCCGCTCTGGACGGCATCGCATTCGATGGCATGCCGCTTGATCAGGGCAAAGACGAGGTCGGCGCTGCCGGCGGCGAAATCGACAAGGCGTTCGCCGCGTTCGGGCCCAAGCTGGGCAATGATATCGTCGGGGTCTCTTTTCGCGAAATTCGGCACGACGAAGCCGGCGGTCCTGCCGGTTGCCCCCCAGGCGATGATTTCCGCCTCGAGGACGGCCACCGAGATGCCTCTTTCGGCGGTGTGCAGCGCGGTTGAAAGGCCCGAAAATCCGCCGCCGACTATCGCCAGATCGACATCGAGTGCACCTTCGAGCGCCGGCCGGTCGCGGCGGTTGCGGCCGACGGCGTGCCATAGCGAAAGGCCGCGTGGCACGGCAACGTTGCTCATGACCGTGCAGCGCTCTCGTCCGGAGCCGCTTTCGCGCCCTTGCCGAACCTTGCGCGTCGCGGCCTGTCGCCGAACAGGCCGTTCGGCCTGACCAGAAGGATGACGCACAGCATCACGCCGATGGCGACGATCTGCAGTGAGGCGGCGCGGGCCTGCTGTTCGGGCGAGAACAACACACTCGTCAAGGCTCCTGATCCGGCCCAGATCGCCCAGACCAGGATACTGCCGATGACGGCGCCGATATTGCTGCCCGAGCCGCCGACGATCAGCATCACCCAGACCTGGAAAGTCAGCGCCGGCAAATAATTGTCCGGGGCGATGAAGCCGGTGAAATGCGCCTGCAGCGCACCGGCCAGCCCCATGATGGCGCCGCCGACGGCAAAGGCCTGGACCCGGTAGAACCGCGCGCTTTTTCCCAGGGATATCGCGGCCCGCTCATCCTCGCGAAGCGCCTTCAACACGCGCCCCCACGGGCTGCGCGACAGATGCTCCAGCGCGAGATAGACGATCAGCGTCACCACCGAGACGACGGCAAGATTCGACAGGTTGAACAGTAATGGGGTTTCGGCAAGACCGCCGAACGGACGCGGAATGAAGCCGATGCCGAACGGGCCGCCGGTCAGCGTCTGGGCATTGAGAGCCACCAATTGCACGACGACGGCGACGCCAAAGGTGGTGATCGCCAGATAGTCCGATCTCAGGCGCAGCGTGGCGATGCCGGTGATGGCGGCGGCGACACCGCCCACCAGCATGGCGCCGAGCCAGCCGACAAGGATCGGCAGATCGAAGCCGCCGAGTCGCGCGGCATCGTCGGGCGTGGTCAGCAGTGCCGAGGTGTAGGCGCCGATGGCAACGAAGCCGGCGACCCCGACATTGAAAAGCCCGGTCAGCCCCCATTGCAAATTGAGCCCGAGCGTGACGAGCGAAAAAATCAGCGCGGTGGTCAGGAAGAAAGCGCCGTAGCCGAGCAGATCCATCAGCGTTCCCCCACTCCGAAAAGGCCGATAGGCCGCACGAACAGCACCGCCATCAGGATGATGAAGGAGATGGCCGCCCGCCATTCGGCGCCGATCAATTGCACCGCGCCGGCTTCGGCCAAACCGATGATCAAGCCGCCGAGAACGGCGCCGGGCACACTGCCGATGCCGCCGAGGATGGCGGCCGCGAACATCGGCAGCAGCATCTCGAAACCCATGAACGGGCGGATCTGAATGAGAATGCCGATCATGACGCCGGCGACACAGGCCAGCCCCCCGCCGATGATCCAGGTGACGCGCACGACTTTGGCGACGTCGATACCGACAATGCGGGCAAGTGCCGCGTTCTGGCTCAACGCCTGCATCGAGCGGCCGGTCTGGGTACGCGTCATCAAAAGATGTACGCCGAGCACCAGAACGGCGGTCAGCAGCAGCAGCGCGATTTGGTCCGGGGTGATGCGAATGCCGAAGCCTATCGGCATGGCGATCTGGATCGCCCGGCTGAAATAGGTCGGACGCGAGGTGAAGATGAATTCGAGCAGGCTTCTCAGCGCCATCGAGGCGCCGAAGCTCGCCATCACCACGATGATCGCCTGGCCCTTGGCGCGCAGCCGCGCGAACAGCACCATGTCGAGCGCCAGCGCCAGCAGGCCGGTGGCCGCCATGCCGATGATGAGCGCGACGATCAGCGGCCAGCCGAAGGAGAGGGGTGCGATCGGCGCGATCTTGCCGAACATCGCGCCGATAGCGCCAACCACGGCGAGCGTCGCATAGGCGCCCCAGGCCATGAAGTCGCCATGGGCGAAGTTCGAGAAGCGCAGGATTGAATAGGTGAGCGTCACGCCGATGGCGCCGAGGCCGATCATCGAGCCTGCCAGCAGCCCGTCGGCGACGAATTGCAGGTTCATGCCGCGCCTCCTTTTCCAAGGTCGGGGCGGCGCTGGCCAAGATAGAGCTCGGCGACGACAGGATCGTTCCAGAGCTCGGAGGCGATGCCCTGGTGCCGGTCCTTGCCCTCGACCAGCACGTAGGCGCGATCGCCGATCGCAAGCGCTGCCTTGGCGTTCTGTTCGACCAGCAGAATGGTGACGCCGGATTTGCGGATACCGGCCAGCATCTCGAACACCATCGCCACGAATTTCGGTGACAGGCCGGCCGACGGTTCGTCGAGCACCAGCACCGTGGGATGGACGATCAACGCCCGGGCGACGGCCAGCATCTGCCGCTGTCCGCCCGAGAGATTGCCCGCGGCCGTTCTGCGCTGACGGGCGAGATCGGGAAAGGCCGCATACATTTCCTCGATGCGGGCAGGGATCTCGCGCGGCCTCAGGATGCCGCAGGCGACCTTCAAATTGTCCTCGACCGACATCAGCGGGAAGATGTTTTCGGTCTGCGGCACGAACGCAAGGCCAAGGCGGACCATGGTGTGGGCGGGCGCCGCCGTGATGTCCTTGCCGTCCAGCAGCACGGTGCCGCCGGTGATCGGGACAAGGCCGGCGATGGCCTTGATAAGGCTCGACTTGCCGGCGCCGTTGGGACCGAGGACGACGACGATCTCGCCCTGGTCGACGGTGATCGAAGCGCCGCGCACGATCGGCACGCCGGGCTCATAGCCGGCTTCGAGACCGCGGACGTCGAGTACCGTTTGGCTCATGCAGCGCCTCCGAGATAGGCCTCGATGACGCGCGGGTCGCGCGCAACCTCGTCCGGAGTGCCCTCGCACAGCAGCTGGCCGCTTGCCATGACCAGCACCCGGTGGCAGAGCCGCGTCACCATGTCGATATTGTGCTCGATCAGCAGGAAGGTGATGCCGCTTCTGTTGATATCGCGGATGCGGTCGATGATGACTTCAAGAAGCGTCGCATTGACGCCGGCCGCAGGTTCGTCGAGCAGGATGATTGCCGGATCGGCCATCATGACGCGGGCCAGTTCGAGCAGCTTGCGCTGGCCGCCCGAAAGCACGCGCGCCGGCTCGTGCGCCAGGCGGGCGAGCGTGACGAGCTCAAGCAATTCGATGGCTCTCGTCTCGGCCGCCCGCTCTTCGGTGGCGACCCGCCGCGGCGTCAGGAAATTGGCGAGCAGTCTTTCTCCGGCCTGCCCCTGCGCGGCCAGCATGACGTTTTCGATCAGTGTCAGATTGGGCAAGGGCCGGGGGATCTGGAACGTGCGGCCAAGGCCGCGGCCGATGCGGCGATGGGCAGCTTCCCCCGACACCGATACGCCGTTGAGAAGGATTTCGCCCCTGGTCGGCAGGATGCTGCCGGCCAGCAGGTCGAACATCGTCGTCTTGCCGGCGCCGTTCGGGCCGATAAGGCCGAGTATTTCGCCTGGCTGGACGTCAAACGAGACATTGTTGACCGCGACAAGGCCGCCGAAGCGTCTGACGACGTTCCTGGCCGTCAGAACCGGCGTGCGGATCTCCTCCTGCCGTTCTGTCGTGTCGCCCATCAATCCCTCTGGCCGAAAGCGATCTTCGCCGCCTATGATTTGTGATCACACTTGCTTTGATCACGCTATTCGGCTTTAATTTCTTCCGCAAGCCGAAAACGGGCCGAATGGCCACCGGGAACGCCATGCAGAAGGCCGCCATCGAACGGAATAACGAAACGATCGCAGCCCAGCTTACGCCGGTCGGCCGCGAAACCGTGCAGGATCGCGTCTATTCGGAGCTGCGCCGTGCCTTGATCGGCGGCCTTTTTGAGCCGAGTCAGGTGCTGACCATCCGTGGCCTCGCCGACGCGCTGATCACCAGTACCATGCCGGTGCGTGAGGCGCTCGGGCGGTTGATCACCGAGAAGGCGCTGGAGGCGCTTCCCAACCGCTCGGTGCGCGTGCCGCCTATCACGCTGGAGCGTATCGACGACCTCTTGCGCGCCCGCTCCCTCATAGAGGGCGAAGCGATAGCACTTGCCGCTACACGCATGAATTCGCGCCAGATAGCCACGGTCGAAGCCATGCTGGGCCAATGGGACGAGATGCGGGCGCTGAAGCACAAGAAGGATATCGACCGCGAGGCGACGCTCAACCAGAGCTTCCACTTCGAGATCTACCGATGCTGTGGCTCCGCCGTGCTGATCCCGATGATCGAGAGCCTGTGGCTGCAATCCGGGCCGTGCATTCGCGTGGCCATTTACGCATTTTCCGATGCCGGTGAAGTCGATACCGCCCACTACCATCGTAGTATCGTCGCAGCGCTTTCCAGGCAGGATGCCCAGGCAGCGCGCGAGGCGCTGGTGGCGGACATCAGCCGGCCCTTCGCCTTCCTGCGCGACAAGCTCCAATCCGCAAGCAAAGAAGGATTGAGGGCATGACGACGCCTGGCATCAGGATCACCGAGCCACGCTCGAAGCTTTCCGTGACCGCGCTGCTGTTGCCTGAAAAGGCGCCCGACAACGCCGCCTTCCTGCTGGCCTATCTCGAGCAGCCGCGCGTCGTTGCCGGCATCCATGCGATGTGGACCGGGCCGGAAATCTCCTGCCCGGTTCCATCAGCCGAACTTGAGGGCCAAACCTATGCCAGGCCCTTGCCGGCGGAGAACGCAACGCTAACGCCGCAGCCGGGTGACATCGTGTTGTCCTACGTGCCGCCGCGCATGTGGGGCGGCAACCCGAATGCCATCTTCGACATCGGCTTGTTTTATGGACCGGGCGCGCGCTTGCTGTTCCCGATCGGCTGGCTTGCCGGAAGCGTCGTCGCGCAGGTGCGTCCCGAAGAGCGCGATCAATTCGCTGCCGCCTGTGGCGCGATCCGCCGCAACGGCGCCTGTGACATCACCTTCACCCGGGTGGAGATCTGAATGGCCGACGACAGTTTCGAACTCTTCGACCTTCGCGTCGAGGCGGTCGTCCCCGAGGGCAAGCCGATCTATTGCGGTGCCAAGGCCGGCGACTATTTCGAGTTGAAGGGCGAGATGCTGTCGATGCCGACGGGGCAGGGCTTCTCGATCTATTCCATTGCGGCAGTGTTGCCGCTTCTGGCCGCAAAGCAACGCCCGACCCACAGGAACGACTGGATGACTTCGGATGCCGAGATCGCCTGTCCAGATCCCAATTGCGCCAGCCGGCTCAGGATCGTCAGGACCGGCAAGCGGTGGTTCAGTCATTCAGAAACCACGGCTGTGCCGCTGCCCAAGGAGACTGACCAGAGATGACCGCCAAGGCGTTCGAGCTTAGCCCCGGCTACACGATCTCGCGCGTCATTCGTGGCGGCTGGCAGCTTGCCGGCGGGCACGGCGCGATCGACCGCCAACAGGCGGTAACCGACCTGATCGCCACCTTCGACGCCGGCATCGGGACCTATGACTGTGCCGACATCTATACCGGCGTCGAGGAACTGATCGGTGCCGCGCGCCTGCGGCTTGCCAATGAGCGCGGCCTCGACGCCGCCGCCAAGATGAAGGTGCACACCAAGCTGGTGCCTGACCTCGAAAGGCTTTCCAGCATCAGCCGCGACTACATCAGCAGCATCGTCGACCAGTCGCTGCGGCGGCTGAAGACCGAGCGGCTCGATCTCGTTCAGTTCCATTGGTGGGACTATGCGCTGCCGGGCTACGTCGATGCGATGGGCTGGCTCAACGACCTGCGTCTCCGAGGCAAGGTGCGCAACATCGGCACCACCAATTTCGACACGCCGCGGCTGGCCGAGATCCTGGCCGCCGGCGTGCCGCTGGTCAGCCAACAGCTGCAATACTCGGTACTCGACCAGCGGCCGGCCAACAGCCTTGCGGCGCTCGCCAGCCAGCACGGCGTCAGTTTCCTCTGCTACGGTTCGGTGGCGGGCGGCTTCCTCAGCGAAAAATGGCTAGGCGTTGCCGAGCCACAAACGCCACTCGAAAACCGGTCGCTGGTCAAATACAAGCTGATCATCGACGACTTTGGCGGTTGGGAGCTTTTCCAGGAGTTGCTTCGCACACTGAAGGCCGTCGCCGACCACCACGGCGTCGACATCGCCACCATCGCCAGCGCCTGGGTGCTGGAGCAGCCGCAAGTGGCGGCCGTCATCGTCGGCGCCCGCAACCAGGCGCACGCCCTTGCCAATGCCAGAATCATGGACATCGCGCTCGATGCCGACGACCGGGCGAGGATCGCTGCCGTGATCGCGCAAAGCCGTGGGCCGCTGGGCGACGTCTACACATTGGAACGCGACCGTCACGGCCGCCACGGCTCGATCATGCATTACAATTTGAATGCAGGCAGGAAATGAGCGCGGCCATGGACGAGAAGCCCTCCTTGCTTTCCCGCGCCAGTGCCGAAGTGGTCGATCTCCACCGCTTCTTCGTCGACTGGTTCAATGCGGCGAGTGCGGACAATGCAGATTTCAGCCGCTTCGAACGCGTCATGGGCGAAGGCTTCTGCATGGTTGCGCCGGACGGTCAGGTCCTCGATCGTGACGCGGTGCTCGACCATGTCAGGGCAAGCCGCGCCACCTCTGATGGCGATTTCAGTATCTCGATCGAGGATATCCGGGCCGGCTGGCAGTCAGACGACACGATCGTCGTCTGTTACATCGAAGCACAGCAGCGCGGGGGCAAGCACAGCCGCCGCCGCTCGAGTGCGGTCTTCACCACCAGCTCATCGGCGCCCAACGGCGTCGAATGGCGACATCTGCATGAAACCTGGCTGCAGATGCCGGAAGACTGAACAGGCTCAAGGCGTCAATGAGAGTCGTGTAACGAAAGGGGAACAACAATGAAAAAGACCATACTTCAGATCACCACTGCGCTGGCTCTGGTGACAGCGGCCGGTGCAGCGCAGGCCGCGGATTGCAAGATCACGGTCGGCCTCGTCATGGAACTGACCGGTCCCGCCGGCGAATACGGCCAGGCCGGCGCAAAATCGGTCGAAATGGCCTTCCGCGATATCAACGAGGCGGGCGGCGTGCGCGGCTGCGACCTAGCAACCGACACCCGCGACAGCCAGAGCCAAGGCAACATCGCGGTCGATGCCGCGACACAACTCGTGCAGGTCAAGAAGGTGCCGGTGATCATCGGCGGCATCATTTCCTCGGTGTCGATCCCGATCCTGACCTCGGTCACCGCTCCGGCCAAGATCGTCCAGGTGTCGCCTGCTTCCTCGTCGCCGACGCTGACGGCGCTTGGGCGCGACGGCAAGACCAACGGCATCTTCTTCCGCACCATCACATCTGATGCGCTGCAGGGTGTCGCTGCCGCCAAATACGCCATCGACAAGGGTTTCAAGAAGCTGTCGGTCATCCACGTCAACAACGACTTCGGCGTTAACATGGTGGCGGAATTCTCACGCGCCTATAAGGCGCTCGGCGGCACCATCGTCTCCGACACGCCCTACAATGAAAAGCAGTCGAGCTATGCCTCGGAAGTGACCGCGGCGATGGCCGGCGAACCGGACGGGCTTTATCTCGTCAGCACGCCTGTCGACGGCGCGACCATCGCCCGCACCTGGATTTCGCAGGGCGGTGTCCAGAAGTTCCTGCTCAATGACGGCATGAACAGCCCGGACTTCATCGAATCCGTTGGCGCGGATTACCTGAAGGATGCGTACGGCACTTCCTCCGGCACCAGCCCGACCGCATCGACCGAGTATTTCACCAAAAACTACAAGGAATTTTCGGGCATCGAACCCTCGAACCCGGCGGCCGATCGATCCTATGATGCCGGCGCCATCGTCGGCTTGGCCATCGCCATTGCCGGCTCTGAGGATCCGGCCAAGATCAAGGACGCGATGTACAAGGCGGTCGACCCGGCCGGCACGCCGATCTATGCCGGCAAGGACGAGTTCGCCAAGGCGCTCGGCCTGATCAAGGAGGGCAAGCCGATCCGCTACGAAGGCGTCATCGGTCCGGTCGCCTTCGATAAGTATGGCGACATCACCGGCCCGTTCCGGCTCTGGAAGATCGTCGACGGCAAGGTGACGACCGACGGCGAAATGACGACGGATGACGTCAACGCCTTGCAGGCGAAACTTCAGTAAGCGCCTATGCCCCGTCCGGCATCGATCCCATTTCATTGAGGTCGATGCCGGACACTTGCAGGTCCTGCTGCCGGTTAGGCCGGCCCGGAAACGACCACCGCACCAGCGGCCGGCATGATCCAGGGGCAGGCATAGTAATCGGTGACGCGATTTATGATCCCGCCAGCGGCTTCGATCCGAACCGGATGGGCCGGCTTCCAACCGTCTTCGCCATGGTGAAGCACGAGCAGCACCGCCTCGCTATCGATTATGCCAATCGCCATTTTCCAGGTCGTCGAGGCTCTTTCGTATTCAACGAAGTAAGGTGATTCCGATAGCCTTCCCTTGAAGCAATCCGCGACTTGCAATTGGGCATCCGCGCTGGTCAGCGCCCGTACCCCGTCCCAGTCGCGGCGATTGAACAGTTCGACATAGCGGCTGAGCAATTCCAGAAGTTCCGGATCGCGCTGGGGCTCCGAACGGACGATTGGCTCGCCTGACAAGGCGGCCAATTTGGAGCGGCCACGGCTCAACGCGGCCTTGACGCCACCCACGGTCGAGCCGACGAGATCGGCGATCTCTTCCAGCGAATAGTCGAAGACATCCTTGAGCAGGACGCAGGCGCGTTCCTTGGGCGGCAGGTGGATAACCAGCCGTTCGATCGCGCGATCCGCGCCGTTGCCCACCGGCTCGACCGGCAGGATGATCTCGTCTTCGACGAAATTGGCCTCCGCATGCTGACGCACCTGCCGGCTTCGCAGGAAATCGATGCAGCGATTATGTGCAATGCGAAACAGCCAGGGGCGAAGAGCACTCGCATCGTCCAGCTTCTCGATCTTCCGATAGGCCTCGAACAAGGCTTCCTGCATGACGTCTTCGGCGTCGAGTGTCGAACCAGTCATGCGTGCGCAGTAGCGGTGCAGCCGTCCACGCAAATGCGCGACCGTCTCCAGGAAGCCGGCGTAGCGGACGTCGAAAAGCCCGGTCGGGTCAAGTCTTGGCTGCATCTTCATGGGCATTCAATTTGGCGTTGGATCACAGCGGGACATAGGTCAGCGTGATGACGCCGTTCTTGAAACGGTGCGTATCTATAAGCTCCAGCTTGACCAGGGACGGGTCGACATCCTGGAAAGCGCGTTTGCCACGCCCGACGCGGGTCGGCACGATCGAGAGTTGATACTCGTCGACAAGCCTGTTGGCGAGCAGCGTCTGGTCGAGATTGCTCACTCCATACTTCAGTATGTTGCCGCCGGCCTGTTGCTTGATCCTGGCAATTTCGGCAGCGACGTCGCCTTCGATCAGCGATGCGTTCCAGCTCACCTCCTTGAGGCTGCGCGACGCAACGAGCTTCTTCAGCCCATTCATGCGGTCCATGTACTTGCTGCCTTTGACCTGCGGCCAACGCGCCGAAAACATTTCATAGGTGATGCGGCCGAGCAGGAAAAAATCGGCCTCGCCAGCCTTTTCATAGGAGTGCTCCTTCATCTCCTCGTCGAAGAAGGGCGAGGCCCATTCCATTGGCGCTTCGATGACGCCGTCCAGCGAAATGAAGCTGCCCACGATCAATTTTCTCATCGCATATCTCCGGTTGCGCACAGGCGTCCCGTGAGACCCAAGAACCGGCGAAAACGAACCGGCCCGATGGATGATCACAGGATGCAGTACCTAAGACGTTCCCGGTTCGACTTTGGATACGCTTGAGGATCGTTTGAGTTAATAGAGCGGTTTGGCCATGTGCCGGGGCGTCGGCCACTCCGTCGTAATCCCCGGCTGCACTGGCCGCTCCAGATAGGTCGATAGCACCACGTAACTTCGCGTCGAGGTGACGCCGGGTGTTTCGTAGAGGCGCGACAGCAGGCCTTCGAGCGCCCGCGTGTCCTCGGTGCGGACCTTGATCAGCATGCATGTGTCGCCGGCCACCGAATGGATCTCCTCGACTTCGGGATGTTCGGAAATCGCCATCAGCTCCGGCGTCTTTCCCCACCCCTTGGTATCGATATGGACGAAGGCGAGCAGCGGCTTGTGTACCGCCTTGGGATCGATGATGGCCGCGGTGTTGCGGATGGCGCCACTCCGCCGCAGGCGCTTGACGCGTTCATGGACTGCCGGCGGCGAAAGGCCGACGCGGTCGCCGAGCTCGGCATAGCTGATCGTCGCGTCGTCGACCAGGACGCCTAATATTTTTCGGCCGATTGCATCGATATCGCGGGCGGCAGGCCTGTTCTGCGGAATGCCATCTGTTTCTTCATCCATATTAAAATTCCCGATTGATGCAGAATTTAATACGGCCATTATTGCCATATGTCGAACAGTGATCAAGTCGCCACATTCGCAGCGGCCCCCAAGCCGCCAATCCCGGCACTCGCTTACCTGCTGACCGGGTGCATTGCCGTGATCGGCTCGAACTCGCTTGTGCTCGGTCCGATTGCACCGGCGGTGGCCGCGTCGTTCGGCACAAGCGTGCCGGCGGTCATGATCGCGTCCGCCGCGTTCGGGCTCGGTACGTCGGCAAGCGCCTTGTTCCTAGCGCGCTACATCGACCGGCTCGGCGCCCGCCGCATGCTGCAGGGAGCGTTGCTGCTGCTGGCAATAGCGCTCGTCGCCAGCGCTGCGGCGCCGACGGTGACGGCGCTGGTCGCGGCCCAGCTTCTCGCCGGCATTGCTGCGGGTGTCGCCATGCCGGCAATCTATGCCAGCTCCGCCGCGATTGCGCCGCCCGGTCGTGAAAGCGGGACCATCGGCGTCGTGCTGACCGGCTGGACGCTGAGCATGGTCGCCGGCGTTTCGCTGTCGGCCGTACTTGCCGACCTGGTGCATTGGCGCGCCGTGTTCGCGGCGGTCGCGGTGCTCGCAACACTCGCATTGGCCAGCCTCACGTTGACGTTGCTCAGCGACGTCAGGAAGAGCGGTCCGGCACCGACGCCGCTGGGCGCCTTGGGTGTTCCCGGCATAGTGCCGCTTCTGGTCGCCTGCGCCGCCTTCATGACGGCGTTTTATGGCGTCTATGGCTATCTCGGCGATCACCTTCACAACGGCCTGGGACGGCCGGTCAGTGCCAACGGGCTGGCCGCGCTCGCCTATGGCGCCGGCTTTGGCACGGCGGCACTTCTTGACGGCGTCATCGATCGTCTGGGCGCGCGGCGGGTCATGCCGTTTGCCTATCTGCTCGTCGCGCTCGTCTATGTCGCGATTGCTGCGGCAAGTGGCAGCTTCGGCCTGACCATAGCGATGATAGCCGTCTGGGGCCTTGCCAATCATTTCGGGCTGAACGTCCTGGTGATGCGCCTATCGGCGCTCGACCCTGCGCGCCGCGGCACGATCATGGGTTTGAACAGCGCGGTGACCTATCTCGCGGTGTTCGTCGGCACCACGGCGTTCGGGCCGCTTTATTCCACGTTCGGGTTTGCGGCATCGGCGGTGGTTGCAGCCTTGCTCATGCTGATCGCTGCTGCGGCAGCGGCGTGGCGTTCGCCGAAGCTATAGCGCAGCAAGGCTTGCGTCTCGGCCCGGTCCTTCGATAGATGCTCGTTGGATGGACAATACAACGCTTGAGACAACCGCCAATCCCTTGCCGCACGAGCTGGCTTTTCTTGGAGAGCGGCTTGCGGCGTTCAACGACAGCGATGTCGGCGCCTCCGGCAGGAAGACATTGGCCGTGTTCGTGCGCGATGAGCACGGCGCGATTGTCGCCGGCATCTCGGGATACACCGCCTGGGGCTGGCTCTATGTGCAATGGCTCTGGGTCGATGAAAAGCTGCGCGGCCAGCGCATGGCCGGCCGGATGCTCGAGGCAGCCGAGAGGGAGGCGATGGCGCGCGGCTGTCACGGCGCCTGGATCGACACGTTCAATCCCAAGGCCGCCAAGGCCTATGAGCGCCAAGGTTATCGACCGTTCGGTGCGCTCGCCGACTTTCCCATTGGCCGAAGCCGTATCTTCCTGCAGAAGAAATTGGTGGCTTAACTAGCCGGCAAGGCGTCCGCCGCACATCGGCTGTGGCACGCCGGTCGTGCTGGGGAAGCTGATCGGCAAGCCCCTAAGCACGCGCACAGCCAGGAAGGCAAAACACTCCGCCTCCACCGCGTCGCCCTTCCAGCCAAGCGCCTCCGCCGGCACGGCTTCGACGCCGGCGCGGCTGGCAAGCATGGCCATGATCGTTGGGTTGTGGCGACCGCCACCGCTGACCACCAGCCGCTTCGGCCGGCGCGGCAGAAGATCGAGCGCCTTGCCGACCGCGGCCGCGGTGAAGGCCGTCAGCAGGGCAGCGCCATCCTCGGCATTCATCCCGTCCGCCATCGAGGCGCCGAAATCGAAACGGTCCAGCGATTTCGGGTATGGCTTGGTCAAGTACGGGTGCTGCAGGAGCTTGGCCAACCGTGCCTCATCGACCGTCCCGACGCGAGCCAGCGCGCCGTCGCGGTCCATTTCGCCAAGCCCCTTCGACTTGATGAAGTCGTTCAGCGGCGCGTTGGCGGGTCCGGTATCGAAAGCGATGACATTGTCCTTGCCGTCCCACCAGGTGATGTTGGCGACGCCGCCGAGATTGAGCACCGCCGTGTCGCCGCTGGCGTCGGCTTCGCGCAGCAGCGCGGCGTGATAGGCCGCCGACAGCGGCGCGCCCTGGCCGCCGGCGCGCATGTCGGCCGAGCGGAAGTCATAGGCGACCTTGGTGCCCAGGATGGCATGCATCAGCTCGCCATCGCCGAGCTGGCGACTCTGGCCCAGTCGGCCTACTTGCGGGGCACGGTGCAGCACGGTCTGGCCATGAAAGCCGACGACGCCGATGTCGGCCATGGTCAGGCCGTGGCTTTCGACAAGATCCTTGACCGCCGCAGACTGGGCGCGCGTCAGCGCCTCCTCTGCCTCGTGGAAGATTGCCGGTTCCGGCCCGGTGAAATTCCAGTTCCTTGCCTGCCTAAGCGTCTCTTCCAGCAAGGTCCGGATCGACTGCGGGTAGGGGGCCAGCGTGTAGGTGCCGAAATCCGCGATCCGCTCGCCGTCGGTCTTGATCAGCGCGACGTCGATATTGCCGTCCAGCACGGTGCCGGTCATCAAGCCGACGGCCCACATTGGTTCGCCATTTTTCATGATTGTCAGGCTCCGTTGACGAGATCGCCGACCGCTTGGCGAAGCGCTGCGATCCCGCTGTTGAAATGACGTGTCGGATGGATCCGGTTGGTGAGCAAGGTCCACGCTCTGCTTTTGTCGAAGTCGACCCAAAGCCCGGTGCCGGTGAAGCCGGTATGCCCGATGGTTTCGGGGCTGCACAGCCGGCCGCCGGACCAGCCTTCGTAGGGTCGCTCCCAGCCATGGGTGCGGGTTGCCGACAAGGGCGTGCGCATCAGCGCTATCGAACGCTGCGACGCGCCGGTCCCGTCCAGCAGCCCTCGCGCAAAGTCGAGGACCGAAGCTGCCGTTCCGAACAGCCCGGCGTGACCGGCCCCTTGCAATGCCGAGCAATTGTCGTCGTGGACCTCGCCTGACAGCACGCGATGGCGCCATGTGCAATCTTCTGTGGCCGCCGCTTGACCCGGTTCGGCGGAGAACGCGAAGCCCGGACCGGGATCCATGTCGCGAATGGTCTTGCCGGACAGGCGCTCCAGGACGAAGCCGAGCAGAATGAAGTTGATATCGGAATAGACCGGCTCCCCGACCTGCCACTCGCGCTGCAAGACAAAGGCGCGCAACAGCTCGGGGTCACGCCCATAGGTGTAGATCGGCGCGACGGCGGGAAACGGTGTCTGATGGCCGAGACACTGGCGAAACGTCACCGTCCGCTCCCAGGCTTTTTCGTCATATTGGCGAAGGTCGGGCAGGACCGAAATCAGCGGCGCGTCGAGGTCGATGACGCCTTCTTCCGCCAGTGCCAATATACGCGGCGTGCTGAAGATGATTTTTGTCAGGGATGCCAGATCGAACCAGGTTTCGGCATGCATCGGCCGCACCTTCGGCACCCGCTGGGCCGAGCCGATTGCCCGGACGACGCGTTGGCCGTCCAGGTCGACCATGCCGAGCACCCCGCCGGGAATGCGCGACGCAGCCACCGCCGCTTCGAGTGGGGCAAACGCCCGGTCGAAAAGATCATGGTCGATCAATTGCGGCCTCCGTCTGAAAAGCAGCGATCCGTCCCACTCCCTCTGGCCTTGCATCCGTCTGGGCGACAATCATCACACTTCCACCCGTACTCTATGATCCGGCCCGAACTGCTGCCATTTGGCCGGGCCCGGCTCAAATCCCAGCGGACGCACGAGCGAGGGAACCTGGCGCGTGTCCAGCTCGAAACGTTCATGCCGCCGGTCTATGGTGGGAACGGCCGCGATAAGCTGTTTGGTATAGGAGTGCTTCGGCTCCGAGAGCACCAATCTGGCATCGCCGATCTCGACGATCTGGCCGGCATAGATGACCGCGATGCGATGGGCGATCCGCTCGACCACAGCCATGTCATGCGAGATGAACAGATAGGCCAGCCCGAATTCACTCTGCAGCTCGATCAAAAGCTCCAGCACTCTGGCCTGCACCGATACGTCGAGCGCCGAAACCGCTTCGTCGAGGACGACAACGGAGGGATTGAGCATCAGCGCACGGGCAATGCACAGCCGTTGGCGTTGGCCGCCGGAGAATTCGTGCGGATAACGCTGCAGGCTGTTTTCCGGCAGGCCGACGCGGTTCAGCAGCGCGGCCATTTTCGCTCGCGTCTCAGCAGTTATCCGCCCGCCCGTGGCGATCACCGGTTCCGCAAGAATGCTTTCGATGGCGAGCCTGGGATTAAGCGAGCCATAGGGATTCTGGAACACCATCTGCACGGGAAGGGCGCTCTGCCCGGCGGCGGCCTTGCGCGTGCTGGCCAAGATTGTGCCGCGCGTCGAGCGCACCAGCCCCAGAATCGCACGGGCGGCGGTGGATTTTCCGGAACCGCTCTCGCCGACGACGGCCAATGTTTCGCCCGGCATCAAGTCGAAATCCACACCGTCCACCGCATGCACCGCACCGCTGGCGCGGCTGAAAAAGCCACCCTTGACGGGAAATCGCACCACGAGGCCATCGACCTTCAGCGCCGGCTCGGTAGCTTTTTGCTTTTCGCGTTGCATGTCTTTGCGTGTCGCACTGCCGCCGGCGAAATGCGGCACCGCATGAAGCAGATGCCGCGTATAGGGATGCTGCGGATCGTCCAATATCTGGTTCAGCGCGCCTTGCTCGACAGCTTCTCCGCTTTGCATCACCATCACCTTGTCGGCGATACCTGCAACCAAGCCGATATCGTGGGTGATGAAGATCATCGACATCCCGGTTTCCTGCTTCAACTCGGCGAGCAACGCCATGATCTGCGCCTGCACCGTAACATCCAGCGCCGTCGTTGGCTCGTCGGCAATGAGCAGGCGCGGGTTGCAGGCGAGCGCCATGGCGATCATCACCCGCTGCAGCATGCCGCCCGAAAGCTGGTTGGGCGTGTATTTCAGCCGCCGTGCTGCGTCGGGAATGCGCACACGGTCGAGCGCGTCCTTGGCCGCCGCCGTCGCTTGCCGGCCGGTCAGGCCGCGATGCAGGCGAAACGACTCCTCGATCTGCCTGCCGATGGTCAGCACCGGATTGAGCGAGGTCATCGGCTCCTGGAAGATCATGCCGATTTCGCCGCCGCGGATCTTCGTCAGCTGCGGCTCGGCCGCGGCGGTCAGGTCGAACATGCTGCCGTCGGCCCGCTTCAGCTTGATCGAGCCCGCGGTGATGCGGCCGCCGCCATAATCGACAAGGCGATTGATCGAGAGCGCCGTCACCGATTTGCCCGAGCCGCTTTCGCCGACGATGGCCAGCGTTTCGCCGTCAGCGAGATCGAAGCTGACGCCGCGCACGACCTCATTGGCTGACGGCTTTCGGCCGAAGCCGACGCGCAAACCGCTGACGGACAGCAGCGGGATCATGCGATCGATCTCCGCGTCTTCGGGTCGAGCACATCGCGCAACGCATCGCCGAGCAGGTTGAAACCGAGGATGCTGATCATGATCGCCACCCCCGGGAAGATCATCAACCAGGGAGCTGTCTCCATCAGGTTGCGGCTGTCGCTCAGCATCAGGCCGAGCGACGCGGCGGGCGGCTGCGTGCCGAGCCCGAGGAAGCTCAAGCCGGCTTCGGTGAGCAGTGCCCAGGCCAGCGCCAGCGTCACCTGAACGGTCAACGGCGCGACCAGATTGAGCAGCAGATGCCGTGTCACGATATAGCTCGAGCTGCTGCCGAACGTGCGGGCCGCGTCGACGAACTCACGCGCCTTGAGCGACAGAGCCGGGCCGCGCACCACGCGCGTGAAGATCGGCGTGTAGACGATGGCAATGGCGACGACACTGGTCCAGGTTCCCGGTCCCGCAACCGCGACGATCAGCAGCGCCAGCAGGATCGCCGGGAATGCCAGCAGCACATCCATGATGCGCATCACCAGGCCGTCCCAGCGGCGCCCGAACCAGGCTGCCGCCAGCCCGAGCACGGTGCCGGCCAGCGTCGCGAAGGCGACCGAAAAGAAGGCCACGAGGAAGGACTGGCCGATCCCGGTCATCAGCCGGCTTGCGACATCGCGGCCGAACAGATCCGTGCCCATCCAGTACGTGCTGTCAGGCGCATGCAGCCGCTCGACCCGGTGCTGCGTCAGCGGATTGTGCGGCGTCAGCCCCAGCATGCCAAGTACGGCGAGCAGCAGATAAAGCGCAACGATGGCACCGCCGATGCGGCCGCTGGTGTGCGCAAGTATAGCCCGCAATGTCGCCATCAGTGTTCGCTTAGCCGAATGCGCGGGTCGAGCGCGACATAGGCGAGGTCGACGAGGAGATTGACGATCATGAAGTTGAAGGCGATAAACAGCACGCTTCCCTGCACCAGCGCGTAGTCGCGCTGCAGGATGGCATCCAGCACCATGCGGCCGAGACCGGGCAGTGCATAGATTTGCTCGACGATGACTGCCCCGCCCAGGAGATAGCCGAACTCTATGCCGCTCAGCGTCACGACCGGGATGAGCGCATTGGGCAAAGCATGCCGCCAGATGACGCCGCGCGCCGAGACGCCCTTGCTGCGCGCGGTCCTGACGTAATCGTCGCTGAGCACGTCGAGCATCGCCGAACGCGATATACGGGTGACCGACGCCGCGAAGGCGAAACCGAGCGTGACGGCCGGCAGCAACAGCTGGCCGATATTGCGCAGAGGATCCCGCCACAGCGGCGAAAACTCGCCCATCGCCGGCAAAACGCCAAACCCCGCCGACAGCGTGTAGATGATCAGCAGTGCAAGGACGAAGTTCGGCGTCGATTGTCCGATCATTGCGACAACGCGCACGCCGAGATCGGAAAGCTTCTCATTGTGGGTGGCGGCAAAGATCCCGGCCGGCATGCCGACGACAAGGGCGATGATCATCGACAGCAGCGCAAGCTCCAGCGTCAGCGGGAAGCGTTCGAGAATAACGCCGAGCACCGGCCTGCCATAGGTGGACGAAATGCCGAGATTGCCTTGGAAAAGACCAAGCAGCCAACGCCAGTACTGGATGAACCAGGGCTGGTCGATGCCGAAATAGGCCGCAAGCGCGTCGCGCTGAGGAGGCGTCAGCAGGCCGGCTTCGCTTCCCAGCATCGCCGTGATCGAATCGCCCGGAACCATCCGGATTGCCAGGAACACCACGATGGACACGCCAAGCAGGACGAGAGGGAAGGTCGCCAGTCGCCGCATCAGATAGTTCACGCGAAGAATATCCTCTCGTCCGGCATCGAAGCAGCTACTGGATCGTCACCTTGGCGAGGCTGAACAGCGAACCTGTCGGCACCGGTTCGAATCCCGCGATATTCTTCTGCTGGGCCGTGTAGCTGTAGGACGTGTAGAGCCATATCCAGGGCGACATCTCAGTGATGTGCTTCTCGAAGTCGGCGAAGATCGCTTTGCGTGCTGCCGGGTCGGTCTCGGTGCGGCCCTTCTGCATAAGGCCGTCCAGCGTATCGTCGATATAGTTCGCCACCTTCTGCAGATTGCCGGTCTTGGTCCAGTAGCGGTTGTACATAGTGTAGGGATCAGCCCTGCCGCCGTTCAGCGCGACGGCCATGTCGAAATCGCCCTTCAGCCAGGCATCGACATAGACGTTGAGCTCCATCATCTTGATATCGAGCTTGACGCCGATTTCGGCGAGCTGCGACTGGATGACCTGGGCTTCCGCCGCTGCTGTCGGCGGCTCGCCGGTGGCGCCGATCACGGTCGCCGAAAAGCCGTCGGGAAAGCCGGCTTCAGTCATCAGTTGCTTGGCCTTCTCGACGTCGCGCTTGTAGCAGAACAACTGGCTCGGATCGGTCGCCAGCGCCGGGATGGTCAGCGGGCCGGTGACCTTGCCTTCGCCGAGCGAGGCGGTGTCCAGCACTTCCTGCCGGTCGATGGCGCAGGATATCGCCTGACGCACCTTGAGTTCGGTCATCGGCTTGCGGGACGGATTGAGCTGCAGCACGTGGTAGGCAAGCACCGGCACGCGGTTCAACTGCAGGCTGGCTTCCTTGGGCACCAGCGTGGCGACAAGTGGATCGTTGAGCAGGGCGAAGTCGATCTGCTTGGTGCGCATCGCCGCCAGGATCGCCGTTTCGTCCGGCAGCACGCTGATCTCGATGCCGTCGACACCGGTCGCGCCGCCCGCCCAATCCTTGTTGGCGACAAGCACTTCCTTGGAATTAGGATCCCACTTTTCGAGCTTGAACGGACCCGAGCCGACCGTCGTCGTGCCGATCGAGCCGGCCGTGATTTCGCTTGCCGGGACGATCGCGGCATTGACGTCGCTCATCGCGGTCAGGATCGGCACATCCGGCTGCGAGAGGTGGAACACGACGGTGGCTGGATCGGGCGTGTCGATGCTGGCGATCGAGAGAAAGTTGGCGCGGGCGGCCGCACCGGTCTTCTCGTCGAGTATGCGCTCGAAAGATGCCTTGACGTCGGCCGAGGTCACGGCGGCGCCGTTCTGGAATTTTGCTTTCGGATTGAGCCTGAAGCTCAGCTCCTTGCCGTCCGCCGAGAACTGCCAGGAGTCGGCAATCGCGGGCGTGATCTGCAGATTGGCGTCGAGCCGTACCAGCGGTTCATAGATCAGCTCCAGCAACCGCAGCGAGGAGAATGCCGTCTGCTTGTGCGGATCAAGACCGGTGGCGTCCTGCGACCAGGCCATGTGCAGCGTCGCCGCACTCGCCTGCACCGGTGCCGCGGCAATGGCCAGCATTGCCGCAAGCGTCATCCCGGAAAGCAGTTTCTTGCCAATGTGCCGTACCATTGTCGTCTCCCATTATTGTTAAACCTGATGCCTTGCAGTTCCCCGGACCGCTTCAAAGGGACACACGCCCCGGAACATCGGCCCAGCATCCATGCGGTCTTACACCGTCTTTTCGCCTATCGCCTTGCGCAGGAAACCTCCCGCATTGGCAAGCGCCTTACGTGCTTCTTCGACGCCCATGCCGGTGATCGTCACCAGGATTGCCAGTTTTACGTCATTGCCGGTCTGGTCGAGTGCCTGTCGTGCCTGCTGCGCCGCGCAGCCGGTCGTCTGCATCACGATCCTGACTGCCCTGGCGATCAGCTTCTTGTTGCTTGGATTGAGGTCAACCATCAGGTTCTGATAGCTCTTGCCGATGCGGATCATGCTGGCGGTCGACAGCATGTTGAGCACCAGCTTTTGCGCGGTTCCCGATTTCAGCCGGGTCGAGCCGGTGAGGACCTCCGGTCCAACCACCGGAGAGATGGCAATATCGGCAATTCCGGCAATGGTCGATCGCGGATTGCAGGACAGCGCCACGGTGGTGGCTCCCACCTGCTTGGCATAGGTCAAGCCGCCGATGACATAGGGTGTGCGTCCGCTGACAGCGATGCCGACGACCACGTCGCCGGCGGTCAGCTTGATGTCCTGCAGCGCCTTTATTCCCTGCTTCGGATCGTCCTCCGCGCCTTCCGCGGAGTGCACCAGCGCGTCGACGCCGCCGGCGATCAGGCCCATCACCATGTCCTCGGGCACGCCGAAGGTCGGCGGACATTCCGAGGCGTCGAGGACGCCAAGCCGGCCGCTCGTGCCCGCGCCCATATAGACAAGGCGTGCACCTTTCTGGAACGCGCTCACGATCCGGTCCACGGCCGCAGCAATGTCGGGGATGACCTTCTCGACGGCTGCCGCAACGCCTTTGTCCTCGTCATTGATCTTGCGCAGCACCTCGAGGGTCGGCAACAGATCGATGTCCATCGTCTTCGGATTCCGGTCCTCGGAAACCAATCGCTCCAGCTCCGACATCAACCCGTGTTCGACCACTTGCTTGCTTTCAATCTGCTGTGAGCAGGAATGTGATGCGGTGCCAGCCGACGTCCAGTGCCCGCAGCCGGCGACCGGCAACTTGCTTCTGCTTGGTTAACTTTTTAGAATTCGATATTCCTCGTGTCAACGGATACTAGGAATATAATATTCCTTCAGGCAGGAGCACTATCGCTGACACAGGGATTTCCTAGCCAGGATTATGGCTCCCGAAACCGCATCGCCATCGGCCGGCTTCAGACGTCGGCGGACGTCGGGAGCGAGCCATGGCTCTAGCGGGCTGGACAGACCGCCGAGCAGCGTAACCCGCGGCGCGCCCTTTTCGAACAGCACCCGCACGAACGTGTCGACCTGCTCGGCAGCACCTTGCACGATGCGCCGTCCGGCCGGATCGCCCTGGTCGGCGTGGCGGATCACCATCGGCGCCAAGGCGGCATAGTCGGTCGCGCTGGCGCGGTCCATCCAGGCCACCGCCTCGAACGGATCGTCCCTGAAGCGCTGCATCACCTCGGTCAGCAGCGCCGTCCGCTCATGCCGGCCGTCATGGGCACGCAAGGCAAGCTGCACTGCCTTTAGTCCGAGATCGGCGCCGCTGCCCTCGTCGGAAATCGGAAAACCGTAGCCGCCGACGCGCAGGTCGCGCCCTTCGACAAAGCCGAGCCCGATCGAACCGGTCCCGGCTATGACGATGGCGCCGTCTTGACCCGAATGAGCGCCAAGGCAAGCCGCGACGCCGTCGCTGACGAAGTCGATGCTCGCAAAGCGATGTTCGATGCCACGAAACGCCTCGAGCGCACCCTTGCGGCCGATGCCGGCAAGACCGATGCCGGCGCGGATCCTGGCGATTTCCACCGCCGCGAACCCTGTCTCTTCGATCGCCGCGCCAAAGGCTTTGGCAATCGAGGCCCAGGCCGCCTCTATACCGAGCCGCGTTGTCGCCGGGCCCGACAGGCCTTGCCCGAGCACAGTTCCTGCCTCGTCTTCGATACGCGCCCGGCAGCCGGTTCCGCCGCCATCGACGCCCAGGAAATAATGCGGAGACACCGCGCCGGCACTCATCCACTTATCCGCTCGATCTGGGCGCCACACAGGCGGAGCTTGCGGTCCAACTGCTCATAGCCACGGTCGAGGTGGTACACCCGGTTGATCGTTGTCTCGCCTTCGGACACCAGCGCCGCCAGCACCAGCGAGACGGAGGCGCGCAGGTCGGTCGCCATCACTTGCGCGCCCTTCAGCTTCTCGCCTCCGCGCACCAGCGCCATGGTGCCTTGCAGCTTGATATTGGCGCCGAGCCGCATCAGTTCGGGCACATGCATGAAACGGTTCTCGAAGATCGTCTCGCGCAACAGCGAAGCGCCCTCGGCACAGCACATCAACGCCATGAACTGCGCCTGAAGATCGGTCGGAAAGCCCGGATAGGGCTCCGTCGTCACGTCGACCGCCTCGAGTGGCCCGTCTCTCGACACGATCAGCCCGCGGTCGCCCGGCCATATTTTCACACCGGCTGCTTCGAGCAGCTGGACGACGGATGCCATGTGCTCGAGCCGCGCGTGGGTCAGCTCGAGCTGACCGCCGGTGATAGCCGCTGCGACGGCATAGGTGCCGGCCTCTATCCGGTCCGGGATGATGTCGTGCGTGGCGGCGCGCCAGTCTGTGCGGCCCGCGATCAGGATGCGGTGCGTGCCGGCGCCCTCGATCCGCGCGCCCATGGCGTTCAGGCAGGCGGCAAGATCGGCCACCTCCGGCTCGCGGGCCGCGTTGAGGATCTCGGTCTCGCCGTGTGCAGTCGTCGCCGCCATCATTGCAGTTTCGGTCGCGCCGACCGACGGCGAGCTCAAAACGATGCGCGCGCCTTTCAGTCCGCCCGGCGCAGACGCGACGATCAGCCCGTTTTCGATTGCAATGTCGGCGCCAAGTGCCGCAAGCGCGGCGACATGCATGTCGACCGGCCGTGCGCCGATCGCGCATCCGCCGGGCAGCGAGACCCGGGCATGGCCGAAGCGGGCAAGCAGCGGACCGAGAACCAGCACCGTCGCGCGCATGCGCCTGACTGTGTCGTAGCTTGTCTCCCTAGAGACGGCAGCACTGGCATCGATTGTGGCGGCATGCGCCGATCTGGTGACTTCAGCCCCATGAAGGCCGACGACGCCAAGCATGTTGTCGACATCGGTCACCTCAGGCAGGTTGGTCAGCTGCAGCGGGTGGGGGCTGAGCAAAGCCGCCGCTATTTGCGGCAAGGCCGCGTTCTTGGCGCCGGAGATCGTCACCGCGCCCTCAAGCCTGTGCCCGCCGACGATCCGCAATCTATCCATCGCTCTGACCTAATCCAAGGTGTCGGCGAGTCTACGCGCTTGCAGGCGATCTTTCATGTCCGAATTCCCGTGCATGTCCGAATCGTTGGTGTGGGCGAATGGCTAGGCCGAAACCGCACGGGTCGAGATTTGATGGATCATTCTTGGCTGTCAATCAGGAACGGAATAATTTATTCCTTGGCTTGGCATTGTCGATGACTGGCAACAGGGGAACGCATGTCCGTCCTGAAGAAGATCGAGGCCAAGCTCGAGATCATGGCGCCCGGCGATCGCGAGATCGGGCGGTACATCGTCGACAATCCCGACCAGATGCTGCGCCTGTCGACGGCGGCGCTCGCCGCCGAAATCGGCCGCAGTCAGTCGAGCGTCGTCAAGTTCAGCCAGAAGCTCGGCTATGCCAGCTATCAGGAGCTCAAGCTCGCCGTCAGCGAGGCCAAGTCGCAGGAATGGCACGTGCCGGCCGGCATGATCCACGGTTCGATCGAGGTCGGCGACAGCTATCTGGTCATCTTGCGCAAGCTGATCGGCAGCAAGCTCTTGTCGATGCAACAGACCGTCGCAGCCAACACCGAGCAGGAAATCGGCAAAGCCCTCGAAGCGTTGAACGGGGCGCGCCGCATTCATCTGGCCGGCGTCGGCGCATCCTCGCTCGTGGCGCGCGATTTCTCCTACAAGCTGATGAAGCTCGGCCGCAACGTGCTGCACGACAGCGACAGCCATGTGCAAATGGCCAATGTCTCGACGCTTGGACGAGGCGACGTGCTGTTCGCGCTCTCCTATTCCGGGGCGAGCATCGAAACCCTGCGGATAGCCGAACTGGCTCGCAAACGTGGCACCACCGTGATCGCCGTCACTGGACTTCGCGACAATCCGCTGAGCCGCGTTGCCGACATTCGCCTCCACACGATCGCCGATGAAGAGCGCGCGCGCTCTTCGTCGATAACCGCGCGCGACGCACAACTGACGCTCACCGACCTGCTTTTCATCCTGCTCGTGCAGAAGCAGCCTGACGCCAACGAATACGTCCACAACAGCGAACTGGCCGTCTCGGTACTGAAGGCTTAGTCGTTGGACGCATCTCACCCGCTCTCCTTGAGCCGCGCGTCTATTAGCGGCCCAGAAGGTTGCGCTCGACTGTCTTGAGATGGGCGAGCATCGCCTGGTTGGCGCTTTCCGGGTCGCGGCGCAGCAATGCGTCCAATATTGTCTGATGCTCGTCGCAATAAACGCGCCTGCGCTCCTCCGAGAATGAGCGCTTTTTCATTTCGAACCACGGCGATTGGTTGCGGATCGTGCGCATGAGATTGTGAATCTCTTTCAGGAAGTCATTGCGGCAGCAGGCGAAGACGCAGTGATGGAACTCGGCGTCCCAATGCTCGAAGTCCGGCATGTCCTCGGCAGCGCATGCGGTCTGATGCGCTTCGCGAACCGCGTTTAGTTCCGCCATGCTGGCATTTGTGGCGGCGAAGGCCGCCGCCGCTGGCTCCAGCAACTGCCTGATCTCCATCATGTCGGCGGGGCTGGTGCCTTCCATCCGCGTGACCGTCGCCGCGATGGAATCGGGATTGGTCGCAGTCAGAAAAGTGCCGCGCCCGACATGCCGGACAACCGTTCCGTCCTCCTCCAGGAAGCCGACGGCACGACGCACCGTATTGCGCGCCACGCCGAACTCGGCCGCAAGATCGCGCTCGGGCGGCATCCGCCCGTCCTGAAGCCACTCGCCGGCCGAAATCCGTTTTTTCAGCACAGTGGCGATGTCGTTGGCGACGAGCTTGGGCATTTGTTGAGAGCTTTTAATCTGATCCAATGTTGAACCAATACTATCAGCCGGCGCCCTGCCGGTCCAGTACCCGATGAGGTCAAGGCCCGATTTACCGCGACAAGTGACGAAAACCCTCTTGCAGCCTAAACCAATCGGCGATAGCGTGTAACGAAAGAGCTTATATTGGCTCATAAAAGGTTCAGGGAGGAACGAATGAAGGTCGCGACGTTTTCGATTGCAGGCGAACGTCGCGTCGGCGTTGTCGATGTCGACAATCAGTCGGTCGCCCCCTTCGATATCCCTGTTGACCAGGCGCTGTCTGGCGTGCTGGCGCTGTTGCGGCGCAACGGCGCCGGGATGCCGCGCACGCTGTCGCCGGTTCCGCTGGCGCAGGTCGAGCTCGAGGCGCCGATACCTTTGCCTGCCCGCAACATCTTTTGCGTCGGCAAGAATTATTATGAACACGCCCACGAGTTTGCCCGCAGCGGCTTCGATTCGAGCGCCGGTGCCGGCGCCATTCCGCAACATCCGATCATTTTCTCGAAGGTCCCCGAATCGGTCGTTGCAACACATTCGAACGTGCTGATCGACCCTTCCATATCGATTGCGATCGATTATGAGGCGGAACTGGCGGTCATTATCGGCAAGGGTGGACGCGGCATTTCGAAAGCCGAGGCTTACGATCACGTCTGGGGTTATACGATTGTCAACGACGTCACTGCCCGCGACCTGCAGGGAAAATATAGCCAATGGCTAATCGGTAAGTCGCAGGATACGTTTTGCCCGATGGGGCCATGGGCGATCACCAAGGATGAGCTCGACCTGGAAAACGCTTCGGTACGTTGTTTCGTCAATGACGACCTCCGCCAGAATTCCAAAATATCGCTGCTCATCTTCGATATTCCGACGATCATATCGACGCTTTCGCAAGGCATCACCTTGAAGCCGGGCGACATCATCGCCACCGGCACGCCGGTCGGTGTCGGCATCGGCTTTGATCCGCCGAAATATCTCAAAGCCGGCGACATTGTGCGGGTCGAGATCGACGGCATCGGGACGCTGGAGAACCGGATCGTGGAGCGGGTGCAATGACAACTGTCACCGTCGGTCCGATTGTCGCGGAAGTCGCCGGCGAGGGCGAGCCGGTGGTGATGATCCACGGTCTCGGCGGAACCTCGAACATGTTCCAGCCGCAGCTGGAGGCGCTCTCGGCCTACCGGGTCATCCGCCTCGACCTGCCTGGATCCGGCCGCTCGCCGCGGCCGCTCGATCCATTGACGATCGAGCTAATGAGCGACGCCGTCATCCGCGCTATGGCGGGCATGGGCGTCACCCGGGCGCATTTCGTCGGCCACTCCATGGGCACGATCGTCTGTCAGTTGGTCGCAGCGATGCAGCCGTCGCTGGTCAGGTCGCTGGTTTTGTTCGGTGCTCTCGCCGAGCCGGCCGAGGCGACGCGGCAAGGCCTTGCCAACCGGGCGCGATTGGCGCGATCGGGCGGTATCGCCGACATCGCGGACCAGATCGTCACCAATGCGCTGTCGGCACATACCAGGGAAACCTCGCTGGCCGCCGTCGCCTTCGTGCGCGAATCCATCACCAGGCAGGACCCGGAAGCCTATGCCCGCAGCTGCGAAGCTCTGGCCAAGGCGACGGCTGTGGATACGCGCCGGATTTCAGCGCCGACCCTTTTGGTTACCGGCGACGCCGATACGGTCAATCCGATGAGCGTCGGCCAGGCGCTTGCCGACAGGATAAAGGGAGCGATATTCTTGTCTCTCGATCGGTGCGGACATTGGGCCACGGTGGAGTGCCCCCGCGAAAGCAGCCAAAGGCTCACCGATTTTTTGAGACGCGTTGATAGGTGAGGATCGGAATTCGGGCGTAAAAACAGTGCGCCCGACAGTTTGGGAGGTTTTCTGATGGCAGACGACGGCTGGAACGGAAACGGTTCGGGCAGCACGCTCTTTACCAATGTGCGCGTGCTCGATGCGACCGGCGAATACCCCTACACCGGCGAAGTGCTGGTTCAGGGCAACCGTATCAAGCAGATCACCAAGGGCTCGTCGCGTTTCGGCTCGCCGGCTGTGTCGTCCTCCTACAGCGGCTTGTCAGGCGGTGTCACAACGATCGACGGCATGGGCGCGACGCTGATGCCGGGCATGATCGACGCGCATCTGCATCTCTCCTGGAACAACGCGCCCGGCATCGACCCGATCCAGATGATGGAGGTGGAAGAGCACATGCTGGTCACCATGGAGATGGCCAAGCTGGTACTCGACGCCGGCTTCACTGCCGGCCGCGGCGCCGCAGCCGCCAAGCCGCGGCTCGACGTGGTGTGCAAGAAATTCATCAATCAGGGGCGTTTTCCCGGGCCGCGTTACCTCGCCGCCGGTCCCGAGATCACGACGGTCGGCGGCCTCGGCGATTCCGCGCCTTCGCACATTCCGCATGAAGGCCTCAATCTCGGCATCGTTGTCTCCGGTCCCGAGGAAATCCGCCGCACGGTGCGCCAGCTGATCAAATACGGTGTCGATTCCATCAAGCTCAATCTGTCCGGCGAAAGCATCACCGGCATGGGCGCCGAAGAAACGCCGATGTCGGAGGAAGAGGTCGCCATGGCCGCCTCCGAGGCGCGCTGCCGCAACAAGGTGCTGTCGGCGCATGCGCGCTCATCCGGCTCGGTCAAGCAATGTGTCCGCCACGGCATCCAGAACATCTACCACGCTTCGTTTGCCGACGAGGAAGCGCTCGACATGCTCGAGGCGGCCAAGGACAAGCATTTCGTGGCCCCCGGCATCGCCTGGCTGATCAACACCGCGCGCCATGCCGAGCAATGGGGCATCAAGCCTGGTTCGCCGCTTTCGCTCGAATATGAGCGTGAGCTCGAAATGTGCATCGAGACGATGAAGAAGATGCATCGACGCGGCATCCGCGTCTGCATCGGTGGCGACTACGGTTTTGCCTGGACGCCGCAAGGCACCAACGCCAAGGACATCCAGACCTTCGTCGAGATGCTTGGCTTCTCGCCGATGGAGGCAATCCAGGCCGGGACCAAATATGGCGGACAGATCATGGGGATGGGCGACGAGCTCGGCATGATCAAGGAAGGTTATCTCGCCGATCTGCTGTTGATCGACGGCGACCCGATATCGGACGTGCGCATCCTGCAGGACAAGAACCGCATCCTCGCCATCATGAAGGACGGCAAGTTCCACAAGGCGCCGCGCTTGAATGAGCAGCGCCGCCGGCTGACCGCATGAGCATTCTGGACCGGCCATCTTCGCCCGACATTTCGCGGCCTAAGACTTCGGGGCTCGAGATTTCTGGCGGCGGCATGACGCGCAGACAGGCGTGGGGTCTTTTCTGGCTCCTCGCAGCTGCCGTCATTGCATGGCTGGTCTTTGCCGTCTGGCCGGACTGGCTGAACGCCATCCTGATTTCCAAGAAGGCATTCGTCAGCGCCATCCTCAACGGCATCACCCTGGCTGGCCTTTATTTCCTGGTCGCCAGCGGCTTTACCCTGATCTTCGGCCTGATGCGCAACGTCAACCTGGCGCATGGCTCGCTCTATCTGCTTGGCGCCTATATCGGCTATGAGGTGGCGAACCGCACCGGCTACTGGCTGCTGGGTGTCGCCGCGGGCTTCATCGTTCTGGCCCTTGTCGGCGTCGTCATGCAGATCTTCGTCTTCCGGCGACTGGAAGGCGACGACCTTCGCCAGACCCTGGTCAGCATCGGTATCTCGATCGTCGCCGCCGACCTGATGCTGGCGGTCTGGGCCGGCGGCACCTATCAGATCCCGGTGCCGGAATGGCTCGACGGTGCACTGACCTTACCGGTGGTCACGGCCGTGCGGTCTAACGGCGTCTCGGTGTTTCTCACCTACCCGCTTTATCGCGTCGTCGTGCTGGCGGCTGCGATCGTTATCGGCATCGGCCTTTGGCTGATGCTGCACAAGACGCGCGTCGGCATGATGGTCCGCGCCGGCGTCGACGACCGCGCCATGCTGTCGGCCTCGGGCGTCAACGTACACGCGGTCTTTGCTATCGTCTTTGCCGTCGGCGCCGGGCTTGCCGGCTTTGCCGGCGTCGTCGGCGGCTCGGCATTGTCGGTTGCGCCCGGCGAGGACGTCCGCTATCTCCTGGCCTCGCTCGTCGTCGTCATCGTCGGCGGCATGGGTTCGATTACCGGTGCTGCAATCGGCGCGCTGCTGATCGGCCTCGCCGAACAGATCGGCCTCGTCTATTTCCCGACCTACGGCATCGTGCTCACCTTCGTCATCATGGTGGTAGTGCTGTCGGTGCGGCCGCAAGGCATCAGGGGGAAAGCGCGATGAGCCTGACCGTCGCCGTAGGCGCCGCGCCTCGACAGAACTGGCTGGAGAAGCTCGGCGCCGGTCACATCATCCTTGCCGTAGCATTGGTTCTCTACCCGCTGGTGGCATCCGATTTCTTCCTGACGCAGATCGGCGGTTATTCGCTGATCTTCGGCATGCTCGCACTGTCGCTGATGATGCTGGCCGGCTATGGCGGCATGGTCAGCCTTGCCCAGATCACGGTCGCCGGCATCGCCGCTTATGCCATCGCCATCCTCGGCGAGAACAATTCGAACGTGCTCGGCCTCGGCTGGCCGTGGTGGGTCGCAGCATCCTTCGCCATTCTGGCGGCGGCGGTGGCGTCGGCGCTGATCGGCTGGATCTCGGTGCGCACCGAAGGCATCTATACCATCATGATCACGTTGGCGATCGCCACCGCAACCTTCTATTTCGCCCAGCAGAACTACGCGATCTTCAACGGCCACTCCGGCTATGCCGGCATTCGCGCGCCGGTGTTCTGGGGCGTCAACTGGCGCGACCCGAGGGCGTTCTATTATCTCTGCCTGGGTTCGGCGGTGCTGTCCTATGCGGCGATCCTCTATGGCGCCCGCTCGACCTTCGGCATGACCGTGCAGGCGATCCGCGACAATCCGCGTCGGATGCGCGCGCTCGGCTATCACGTCACCGCGCACAAGGTCTTCGCCTGGTTCCTGGCCGGCATCATTGCCGGTGTCGCAGGCGTGCTTTTGGTCTGGTTCAATGGGCGCGTCTCACCCGGCACGATCGGCGTCGATGCAGCCATCGACGTGCTGATCATCGCCGTCATTGGCGGCTTGCGCCACCCGATCGGGCCATTTCTCGGCGCGCTCGTCGTTGTCCTGATGCAGACCTTTGCCATCGACCTTGTCGGAGCCGAGCGTTTCAACACGCTGATCGGGCTGGTGTTCCTGGTGATCGTCTTCATCTCGCCGGATGGAATTCTTGGGTTGTGGGGGAGGATCAAGCCGCAGCTAGCTCAGGAGTCCTTGCGTTCCGGTCCGTGACGCCGGAGCGGAATGAACTGCATCAATCAATCAAAGGGAGGAAAAAATGAGAATACATCGACGCACACTGCTTGCGCTGGCGCTTGCCACCGGGCTGACAGCTCCGTCTCTGGCGCTAGCCGCCGACGACACGATCAAGATCGGCCTGCTCGCCACTTTCGAGGGACCGTTCACGGTGCTCGGCGAAGACGGCGAGCGCGGCGCGAAGACGGCGCTCGACGAGGTCAGCGGCATGGTTGCCGGCAAGAAGATCGAAATCGTCAAAGGCTCGTCCGACGCTTCACCTGATAGCGCCGTGCGCGCTGCGCGCAAGCTGGTCGAGCAGGATGGTGTCAAGGTTTTGGTCGGCCCGCTTTCGGGCGATGAGGGCCTCGCCGTCAAGGACTATGCCAAGACCCAGCCGACCGTGACCTTCATCAATGGCACCTCGGCGGCGCAGGACACGACGCTGCGCAATCCGGCGGAAAACTTCTTCCGCTTCTCGACCGACGGCGCGCAGTGGATGGCGGGTCTCGGCACCTATGCCTTCAACGACAAAGGCTACAAGCGGGTCGCTACGGTCGCCGAGGACTATTCTTTCCCGTATACGCAGGTCTTCGGCTTCATGGCCGAGTTCTGCAAGGCAGGCGGCAAGGTGCCGTCCAAATCCTGGGTGCCGATCGGCAACAAGGATTTTTCTTCGGTTATCGCGGCCATTCCCGATGACGTCGATGCAATCTACGTCGCGCTTGGCGGCGCCGACGCCGTGAACTTCCTGACCCAGTATCAGCAGGGCGGCGGCGCGGCCCCCTTGATTGGTGGCTCGATCACCGTCGACCAGACGGTGCTGACCTCGAAGGGCAAGCTGCGCGACGTGCTGGTCGGCACGCCTTCCGCCGGACCAACCGCCGACACCAACGACGCGCCTAGTTGGAAAACTTTCGTCGAAGCCTACAAGAAGCAGCCAGGTGCCTTTCCCTCGCCGTCGCTCTTCGCCCACGGCTATTACGTCAACATGAAGGCGACATTGCTCGGTCTCGAACAGGTCGGCGGCGATGTCTCCGATGGCGGCGCCAAACTGCGTGACGCACTCTCGAAACTGTCTTTCGACACGCCGACCGGCAAGGTGTCACTGGACAAGAACCGCAACGCGATTGCCGACATCTACCTGACCGAGGTGACCGAGGGGCCGGACGGCAATCTTTTGAACAAGCTCGTCAAAGTCGTGTCGCAGGTCAACCAGACGCTGGGCATTCCCGAAGACGAGTTCACCAAGCTTGGGGCTGTCAGCCGCGACAATCCGAGCTGCCCGTAACCGCGTGGCTTGCGAGTATATCCGCCCGTGACCGAAACTCTTGCCGCGAACCGTCTCCAAAGCTCCGGCGCCTTTGCGCTGGAACTCGATGGCGTTGCGCGGCATTTCGGCGCTTTGGTGGCGCTCTCCGGCATTGATATGAGGATCGCGGCTGGCGAGCGGCGCGCGGTTCTCGGGTCTAACGGCGCCGGCAAGACCACGCTGTTCAATGCAGTGACCGGCGATTTCCTGCCGACGGTTGGCCGCATCCGCTTCTTCGGCGAGGACATCACCGACTTGCCGCCGCATGAACGCATCCGGCGGGGCTTGCGGCGGACCTACCAGATCTCGCAGCTGTTCAAAGGCTTGTCGGTTCTCGACTCGATCTTTCTCGCTTGCCGCGGCGTCTCACGCCGACGGTTCTCGCTGCTCCGCCCAAAGGCCACCGACGTCAACATGGTGCAGGCGGAATCGATCCTCAATGCCGTGCATCTCGAGGCCTATCGCGACCTGCTGGTGGCGACACTCAGCCATGGCCAGCAGCGGCAGTTGGAGATCGCGCTGGCGCTGGCCGGCGCGCCACGCTTCATCCTGTTCGACGAGCCGGCGGCCGGCCTGTCGCCGACCGAGCGCCGCGACTTGGTGGCGATCCTCAATGCGCTGCCCAAGCATATCGGCTATATTATCATCGAGCACGATCTGGATGTCGCGCTGCGCGTTTCGGAATATGTGTCGATGATGCACAACGGCCGTCTGTTCAAGGAAGGCACGCCGCAAGAGATCGAGGCCGACCCGGAGGTCCAGGAGATCTATCTCGGGGGCAAGCATGGCTGAGCGCCCCGTTCCCCTCGGCCGAACGCTCCCTTCTGGCCCAGCCTCTTCCGGCAAAATAGGCAAGGCGATCCTCAAAATAGAGGATCTGCAGGTCTATTACGGCGAAAGCCATGCCCTTCAGGGCGTCTCGCTGGCGCTGGAAAGCGGCGTGCTGTCGGTGGTCGGCCGCAACGGCATGGGCAAGTCGACGCTCTGCAACACCATCGTCGGCCTGAAGCGCGCGCGCTCCGGCTCGATCCGCGTCGACGGCCGCGAGATCACTGCGCTCGAACCGCACGAGATCCATCGCCTCGGCGTCGGTTATGTGCCGCAAGGGCGGCGCGTCTGGCCAAGCCTGAGCGTTGATGAGCATCTCCGTCTCGCTGCCGGCAATCGGCGCGATGCGAGTTGGACCGTCGAACGCATCTACCAGACATTTCCGCGCCTCGCCGAGCGCCGCACCAATGGCGGCTCGCAGCTCTCCGGCGGCGAACAGCAGATGCTGGCGATCTCGCGTGCCCTGCTCAGCGACCCGAAGCTGCTGGTCATGGACGAGCCGACCGAAGGCCTTGCGCCGATCATTGTCGACCAGGTTGAGCGGATGCTGGTCACCTTGGCCGAGGAAGGTGAGATGGCGATCCTCGTCATCGAGCAGAATATCGGCGTGGCGACCGCGGTTTCCAACCAGGTCGCCATCATGGTCAACGGCCGCATCAATCGGCTGATGGACGCGGCAGCGCTCGCGGCAGACCGGGAATTGCAGCAACGGCTGCTTGGTGTCGGACGCCATGCCGACGAGACGTCCGTCACGCCGGCAGCCGCGGCACAGGCGAAGGACCAGTTGGCTGAAGTCTACCGCATCGACCGGACGGCTACCGGTTCCGAACCGATGACCCAGAATGGAACCTACCTTCCGGTCACCGAACTGCCCAACCGCTGGAACGTGCCGGTCACGGCCATGCGGCAAGCGGCTATCGAGAGGGCCGCGCCACAGGACGATTTGAAGAAGGTCTTTGCAATTCCTTTCGCCGAACGCATTGGAAGAACAGTGCTCGTCGCCGGCACTTTCGATACCAAGGGCAAGGAATTGCGGTTCGTCGCCGACCGGCTGAAGTCCCTCGGCATTCCGGTTCGCACCGTCGACCTCTCCACCTCCGGAAAACCGTCGAGCGCCGACGTTCCTGCCATGCAGGTAGCCGGAATGCATATGCGGGGATCGGCGGCCGTTTTCACCAATGATCGCGGCGGCTCGGTGAGCGCTATGGCGGAAGCCTTCGCGCGCTGGATCGAGCGCGAGCCGCGTATTGGCGGCGTCATCTCGGCAGGCGGCTCCGGCGGTACCACGCTGGCAACAGCAGGCATGCGCGTGCTGCCCGTCGGTATCCCTAAACTGATGGTGTCGACCGTGGCAGCCGGCGACGTCGCCAAATATGTCGGCGGTGCCGATATCATGATGTTCCATTCGGTCGCCGACGTTCAGGGGTTGAATTCGATCACCGAACAGGTGCTGTCAAACGCCGCGCATGCGATGGCGGGCATGGTCGCGCAGCTGCCCAATGCCGAAGCCTGGGAGGCCAGGCGCAAGCTGGCGCGCCCCGCAGTCGGCATCACCATGTTCGGCGTAACAACGCCAGCAGTGCAGGCGGTGACCAGACTGCTCGAGGCCGACTACGACTGTCTCGTTTTCCACGCCACCGGCATCGGCGGGCGGGCAATGGAGAAGCTCGGCGATTCGCGGCTGCTCTCGGCCTTCCTCGACCTGACCACGACGGAAGTGGCCGACATGATCGTCGGCGGTGTTTTTCCGGCGACTGAAGACCGCTTTGGCGCCGCAATCCGCACCGGCTTGCCCTATGTCGGCTCGACCGGCGCGCTTGACATGGTCAATTTCGGCCCGCGCGACAGCGTGCCGGAGAAATTTCGAAGCCGCAAATTCGTCATCCATAATCCGAACGTCACGCTGATGCGGACAACCCGCGACGAGAACCGCGCCTTTGGCGAATGGATCGGTGCGCGGCTCAATGCCATGAATGGCCCGGTGCGGTTCCTGTTGCCGGAGGGCGGTGTCTCGACGCTCGATGCACCAGGCCAGCCGTTTCACGATCCGGAGGCCGACCACGCCCTGTTCGAGGCGATCGAGAAGACCGTTCGCCAGACGCCGCAGCGCCATCTCGAGCGTGTGGGTGCGAACATCAATGACGCGCTCTTCGTCGATGCGGCGGTCAATGCGTTCCGCGCGATCACGCCGAAACTGCAGAGGCGAGCATAATGGCTTCGAGCACGCGCAATTGTAAAATCGGTGCCGGTAGCCTGTGGCTGACCGCATTCTATTTGGGAGGGTAGAAAAGATGGCCGCGCAGACCTTGGGCGCTTTCCTTTTGTGGCTAATCATTGCCGCGATCGTCGTGGTGATCGCCGTCTACATACTGCGATGGCTTTATCGCCGGTCGACCAAGGAGACGGCATTCGTGCGCACCGGCTTCATGGGCGAGAAGGTGGTGGTGAACGGCGGCGCTTTCGTCATTCCGGTGCTGCACGAGATCACGCCGGTCAACATGAACGTCCTGCGCATCGAAGTGCGCCGCGAGGATGCCTTTGCGCTGATCACCAAGAACCGCATGCGCGTTGATCTGATCGCAGAGTTCTTCGTCCGTGTCGGCGCCGGCCGCGATCTGGTCGCCGCCGCAGCCCAGACGCTCGGGCGCCGCACGCTGCAGCCCGACAGCCTGCGCGAATTGCTGGAGGGCAAGTTCGCCGGTGCCATGCGCACCGTTGCCGCCCAGATGACGCTGGAAGAGATGCACGAGCTGCGCGGCGACTATGCGGCCAGGGTCCGGCAGCTTGCCTCGGAATCGCTCGCCGCCAACGGGCTGGAGTTGGAAAGCGTCGCCATCGTCGACCTCGACCAGACCAGCCTCGAATATTTCGATCCGTCCAATGCCTTCGACGCCGAAGGCCTCACCCAACTGACGGAATCGATCGAGACGCGCCGCAGGATGCGCAACGAGATCGAGCAGCGCACGCTGGTCGACATCCGCAACCAGAACCTCGACACCCAGCGCAAGGTGCTGGAGATCGACCGCGACACCGAATACGCCCGCCTCGAGCAGGAGCGCGAGGTCGAGATACGTCGCGCCTCGCAGCGCTCCGAACTCGCCAGGGAGCGGGCGATCCGCGACCAGGAGGCCGAGCAGGCGCAACTGTCGGCGCGCGAGGCCGTCGAGAAATCGCGCCTCAACCAGGAGCGCAACATTACCGAGGAGCGCATCAAGAGCGAGGAAGACACGCAGCGCCGCGAGATTGCGCGCCGCCGCGCCCTCGATGAGACGGAAATGAAAATGCGCGAACTGACCGAGCGCGAGCAGATCGCGCTAGAGCTCGCCCTGGAAAAGGCCAGGATCGAACGCGAAGGCACGCAGAGCGAGCTCGAGATCCAGCGCAGGAAAGCCCTCGAAATCGCCGAGCTCGAACGCCAGATCGCGCTGGCGGAAAAGGCATTGGAGGTTACCAGGGCCGAGGCGGAAAAGCGCCGCGCCGAAATTGTCGAGAACCAGGCGACCGAAACAGCGCGGATCGGGCAGGAGCGTGCCATCGACGAGGTCAGGATTGCACGCGAGCGTCACCTCGAGGCGCTGCAGATCGCCAAGCGCCAGGCTTTCGAGGAAGCCGAAATATCGGCCGGCGAAGAGGTCGAGCGCGCTCGCATCACCACCGAGCGCGGCATCGAGGAGGCGCGGCTGATCAAGGACCGCGACATCCGCCAGCTCGGCGTCGAGCGCGACCAGAAGATCGAGATAGCCGAAATCCAGAAGGCCATCGACATCGCCAAAAAGACGCAGGAGCGTTCCTCCGCTATCGCGGCATCCGAGGCGGTGCGCGCCAAGGCCATCCAGGCTGAGGAGCAGGCCTTCACGGCGCGCGAGCGCGAGATCGCCGAGCGCCGCAAGCTGACCGACTTGATCGGTGCGGCTCGCGAGGCCGAGCGCGAGGCCTTGCGCATAACCGCGGCCGCAGATGCCGAGATGAAGGCGGCCAAGAGCCTGGCCGAAGCGCAGAAGATCGCCGCTGTTGCCGCGGCCGAGGCGGAGAAGATCCACGCCCTTGCGGCGGCCCAGCGCTACGAGGTTGATGCCGCCGGCCATCGTCAGCTCAACGAGGCCGACAATCTGCTCTCCAACGAGGCTCGTGCCGGTCGCCTGCGCGGCAAGTTGCTCGACCACATGGAAGGCATCATCCGCGAAAGCGTCAAGCCGATGGAGAAAATCGACGGCATCAAGATCCTGCACGTCGACGGCATCAATGGCGGGCAGGGCGGCAACCGCAACGTCACCGACGAGGTGATCGATTCGGCGCTGCGCTACCGGGTCCAGGCGCCGATGATCGATAATCTGATGAAGGAGATCGGCATCGAGGGCGGCTCGCTCGGCCGCATGACCGACGTGCTGCGCGATGCCAAGGACATATCGAGCCTGACCCGCGACAAGAAAGGCAAAGGCAAGGTCAGCAAGGACGACGATGACGACCGCGACCGCTGACCAGGTCCGGTGGGCGGTGTGCTGTGCGAATGAGTGGCGATGCCTCGGCACCGGCCGCTCGTTCGATGCGGGCGGTGGGGCATGACCAAGGTCTATGTGTCCTCGGTCATCCCTGCGCCGGCTGCGGAAGTCTGGAAGCTCGTGCGCAACTTCAACGGCCTTCCCGCCTGGGCGCCATTCGTTGCGGAGAGCCGCGTCGAACAGAACGCACCGGCCGACCAGATCGGCTGCATCCGCAACTTTGTGCTCAGGGATGGCGGGCGGATTCGCGAAAAATTGCTGGCACTGTCCGACTACGATCTGTCGTGCAGTTACGCTATCCTGGAAAGCCCGATGGCGGTGGAGAATTATATCGCCACGCTGTCGCTGACGCCGATCACCGACGGCAATCTCACTCTGGCCGAATGGGAGGCGAAGTTCGACTGTGCGCCTGAGCGCGAAGCAGCACTTATGCATCAGATCGGCACCGGCGTCTTCCAGGCGGCGTTGAGCGCACTCAAGCAGCGCTTCGGGCGCTGACATTCCCGCGATGGTTCAAGTCCGCCAGAGCACCATCATCGATGCGCCGATCGATGATGTCTGGTCGATTCTGCGCGATTTCAACGGCCATGAACGCTGGCACCCGGCGATCTCGTTCAGCGAAATCGAAGGTGGCGACCCGGTCGACGCGGTCGGTTCGGTTCGTCGTTTCCGCCTGGCCGATGGCGGCGAGTTGCGCGAACAGCTGCTGGCGCTGTCCGACAAGGACTTTCGGCTCGCCTATTGCCTGCTCGAAGCGCCGCTGCCGCTGATGGGTTATGTCGCATCGATCCAGCTGAAGCCGGTGACCGACGGCAACGCGACCTTCTGGGAATGGCGTTCCGAATTCCATCCACCTACGCACCGCCGCGACGAACTGGTCAAGCTCGTCTCCGAAGGCATTTATCAGGCCGGCTTCGCGGCGATCCGTAGCCTTTTGCGAGGAAGGGTTCTGACTGCCAAGGCAAGAGCGCCGACGCCGGCACCTCCGTCAGCCCCGCCGCTGATCCCTTCGCCGGTCTCTTCCGCAACAACATCGTTCGGCCAGTCAGCAACAACCAGGGCTATTGTGGTCGAGCGCTATGGCGGTCCGGAGGTGCTGCAACTCAAGGAGATCGGCTTGCCGCCGCCGGCGCCGAACGAGGTGCGGATCCGCCATACTGTGATCGGCGTCAACTTCATCGACGTCTATTGCCGCACCGGCTATTTCGACCTTTTGCAACCACCGGGCGTGCCTGGCATGGAGGCGGCCGGCGTCGTCGAAGCGGTCGGTTCGGAGATTGCCGGTTTCTCGGTCGGCGACCGCATCGCCTATGCCTGCCCGCCGGTCGGCGCTTATACCGAGCGGCGCAACATGGTGCCCGATCTGCTGGTTCGCCTGTCCGACGATATTCCCGACGAGATTGCGGCCGCGGGGCTGCTCAAGGGCATCAGTGCGAGTTTTTTGCTGCATGATATCCATGCGGTGCAGCCGGGCTCCGTCGTTCTCGTCCATGCCGGCGCCGGCGGCATCGGCCAGCTTCTGGTGCAATGGGCACGCCATCTCGGCGCAACGGTCATTGCAACGGTGTCGAGCGACGACAAGGCGCGCATCGTCGAACGCCTCGGTGCCCATCATGTCATCGTCTACTCGCGTGAGAATTTCACTGAGGCCGTCATGCGGCTGACGGGAGGCGTCGGCGCCGATGTGGTCTACGATGCGGTCGGCCAGGATACGTTCGGCGGCTCGCTGGCGGCGCTCCGCATTCGCGGTCACCTCGTCAGTTTCGGTCAGGCGTCAGGGCCGATCGGCAATTGGGACATCGGCCGCTTTGCATCGAAGTCGATCACCATATCGCGTCCCAACTATGCGCATTACACCGACACGCCGGAAAAACTAGCCCCGCACGTCGAGCGTTTCTTTGCCGCGCTGCGACAGGGCGTCGTCAGGATCGAAGCGCCCAAGCGCTATAACCTATCCGACGCCGGCGAGGCTCACCGCGACCTTGAGGCCAGGCGGACAACAGGCGCATTGGTGCTGGTGCCGTAGCCGACACTCGGTCGAAAACAGATGTTGACAATGTCATCTGTTGTTGCGAAAGCGTTCAGCCTCGAATTTGACGGCCGGGCGGGACAATGGACGACCTTGGAGCACAGGAACAAGCGGTTCTCGACCTCATTGCGGCGAACCCGTTCGCCGGCCAGCAGGACATAGCAACGGCGCTCGGCATCGCCCGCTCGACGGTCGCGGCCCACATCGTGCAACTCGTCAACAAGGGCTACATTCTCGGCCGTGGTTACGTCTTGCCGACGTCCAAGCGCATGGTCTGCGTCGGCGGCGCGGTGCTCGACCGCAAATACCACGCCAAGAAGGATCTGATTTTCGAGACGTCGAACCCGGTCGACGGCTATCGCAGCTTCGGCGGGGTCGCCCGCAACGTCGCCGAAAACCTTGCCCGCCTCGGCGTCGACATAAGCTTCGTCTCGATCGTCGGCGACGATGAAACCGGCCGCTCGCTGGTGCGGCACCTGCGCGATCTTGGCGCTGATGTCAGCCAGGTCATCACCACCACGGAACGGCCGACGGCCGAATATGCGGCGATCCTCGACCGCAACAATGATCTCGTGCTCGGCATTGCCGACATGGAGATCTTCGATCTGTTTTCGTCGTCCTATCTCGACCGCTTCTGGCCGCATCTGGCTTCGGCGACATGGGTGTTCATCGACTGCAATCTGCCGGCTTCGACCATCGCAGCACTGATCTCGCGCAAGCAGGGCGCGCGCTTCAAGCTCGCCGTCGACACGGTCTCGTCGCCGAAATCAGCGCGGCCGCCGAAGGACCTGACCGGCATCGACCTTCTTTTCACCAACCATGACGAGGCCAATACGATGCTCGGCATAACGGATGCCGACAAGCGGCTGACGCCGGAGGAAGCAGCAGCAGCGCTGCGCGCGGCCGGCGCCAGCGCGGTGATCGTAACCGCAGGCGCGCATGGATTTGCCGTTGCGACTGAGAGCGGTGTGACGACCATGCACTCCGTCCCGGCCCAGCCCGTCGACATCACCGGCGCCGGTGACGCGATGATCGCCGGCACTCTGTACAAGGTGCTTTCGGGTGATCCGGTCGCTCATGCCGCGCGCACCGGCGCGCTGCTCGCCACGCTGACCACCGAGAGCGAATCGAGCGTCCACCCCGATCTGTCGCCGCGCTTCCTTGCCGCCGGCACGTACCGCATTCCTGCCTGAAAGCGAGATGATATGAAACCTTCCCTTGTCCACTTGAACGATGAAGTCGCTGCTGCGCTTGATAAAGGCCGCGCGGTGGTGGCGCTGGAATCGACGATCATCACCCACGGCATGCCCTATCCGGCCAATCTGGAGACTGCTCGTGGTGTCGAGACCGTGGTGCGTGAAAACGGCGCTGTGCCCGCCACGATCGCGGTGGTCGCCGGCAAGATCAAGGTTGGCCTCGACGACCGTGAACTGGAAGAGCTGGCAGCGGCAAAGGGCGTGGTCAAGGCTTCCGGGCGCGATCTCGCCGCCATCATGGTGCACGGCGGCTCGGCCGGAACCACCGTCTCGGCGACGATGCGGATCGCGGCACTCGCCGGCATCGGCATTTTTGCGACCGGCGGCGTCGGCGGCGTGCATCGCGGCGCCGAAGCGACTTTCGACATCTCGGCCGACCTGACCGAACTCGGCCAAACCGGCACGACTGTCGTCTGCGCCGGAGTCAAGTCGATCCTCGATATTGCGAAGACGCTGGAATATCTGGAAACCCAGCGTGTGCCGGTGATCGCCTATGGGAGTGATGATTTTCCGGCTTTCTACACCCGCTCCAGCGGGCTCAAGGCCGATCATCGCCTCGATACCCCCGACGAGATCGCGCGAGCCATGCTGCTGCATGACGAGATGGAATCCGGCACCGGCATTCTCGTCGCCAACCCTATCCCCGAAGCGGACGCGCTCGATCCGGCATTCATCGACGGCACGATCGCAGCGGCGGTAGCCGAAGCGGAGCAGCGCGGCATCGGGCGCAAGGAACTGACGCCGTTTCTGCTCGCCCGCATCAACGAGCTTTCGCAAGGCCGCAGCCTGAAGGCCAACATCGCGCTGGTCCGCAACAACGCCGCGCTCGCCGCCCGCATCGCGGTGGTGCATGCGAAATTGAAAGGCGTGACCAGATAGAGGCAGCACCCGGCCAGCGCTACCGGCCTTCGATTTCAGCCCGTCGCAAGGTCGAAGATGCGCCCGGCATTGAGGATGTTGTTCGGGTCGAAGGCTGCTTTCAGGCGCCGCATGGCCGCAATCTCTGCATCGCTGCGCACCAGATGCAGCCACTCCTTCTTGTCAAGGCCGATGCCATGTTCGGCCGAAACGCCGCCGCCGGCGGCGGCCACACCGCGGTAGACGGTGCCGTATGCGGCTGCCGGATCCACCGTGCGGATCTGGTAATGCAGATTGCCATCGCCGAGATGGCCGAAGACGTAGATGTCGGCGCCGGGGTCGACGGCCTTGATGGCGGCTTCTGTTTCGTCCAGGAAAGTCGCCATTCTCGCCAGTGGGATGCTGATATCGACGCCAATCAGGCCTGCCATCGAAAACAGGAAACGGTTGGCCTCCTCCCGCACCGCCCAGAGCGCCCGGAATTCGCGCGGCGATTGCGAGACGACCACGTCGTCGATCACGCCCTCCTCGACCGCCTGCATCAGCGTCGCGGCAAAGCGTTCGCCGTCGCGGTCGGGCTCGCTGCCCTGTATCTCGGCAAGCACATAGACGGGCGAGCCCGCGGGCAGCGGCGCCGGCGCGTCCATGCCGGCGATCATGGCGCCATAGAGCGGGGCGAAATTCACCTCATAGGCCGAGAGCGAGGGCCCGAGTTTCTGCCTGAGCAGCGCCAGCAGCGCGATTGCAGCGTCGAGCGAAGCAAGCGCGCAGAAGGCGTTGATCTCGGTGGCCGGCTTCGGGTGCAGCCGCAGGCATGCGCGGGTGACCACGCCGAGCGTGCCCTCACTGCCGATGAACAATTGGCTGAGGTCATAGCCGGAATTGTCCTTCGCCAAACCCTTGAGCGAGGTCAGGATGCCGCCGTCGGCAAGCACCGCTTCCAGGCCAAGCACCTGCGCCCGGTACATGCCGTAGCGCAGCACGCGGATGCCGCCGGCATTGGTGGCGACATTACCGCCGACGGTCGCCGCGCCGCGCGCTCCGATGTCGACGCCGAACAGTAAGCCGGCCGCATCGGCGGCTTCCTGCACCGTTTGCAGCGGCGCGCCGGCCTCGGCGATGATGGTTGCCGCTTCACGGTCGAGGGCTTCAACGGAAGTCATACACTCCAGCGACAGCACCGCTTCGCCGGGTTGGACGCGAGCGCCGCCGGCGAGCCCGGTCCGGCCACCCTGGATGACAAGCCTCTGTCCGGCCTCGTTGCACAGGCGAAGTATGTCCGACACCTCGCCGGCCGTACGTGGACGCAGCACGAACTCCGGCGATACGCCGGCTTTGCCGTCGGGGTCTTCCCTGCAACGCGGCCCGGCCTCATCGGCCGAAACGATCGCCGACCGGTCCAGCCGCTTCTCCAGCCGCGACAGGAGTTCGCCGGTCAGTGGGGACAGAGCGCTCACGGATGGTGTCGTCATGCGCCGCTCCTGTAACAGGCAGGACGATAGACACGGACTGCTGTTTGTCAAACCCACGCGGGACTGCCAGTCGTGGCCGGCCTTCAGCCTCGACCCTTCAAAAACTCGATCACCATTGCCGCGGTCCAGGTGAAACGGTTACCGCCGAGCGGCTCGCCGCTGAGGGGATCGTAATATTCGGCAAAGCCGCTCTCGGCGATCAGGTCGAGACTGGACTGGGTGATCCGTTGTGCGATTTGGCTGTGGCCGGCGGCGGCAAGGCCATTAGCGATCATGTAGTTGACCACCAGCCAGACCGGGCCGCGCCAGTAGCGCTTGGCGTCGAAGCGCGCATCGCCAGGATCGTGCGAGGGGACGATGTAACGCGCTTTGCCGGCGATGCGCTCGATCGTTGCGGCGATGGCCGCTGCCCGGCTTTCCGGAATAGCCGAAAACACCGGCAGAATGCCGCCGACCGACGCGCTGTCAACGTGCTTTCCGGCCACTCGGTCGAAACAAATGTACTGGCTATGTGTGTCGCTCCACAGCCGTTCCATCGTCGAAAGCCCGTTTTCGGCACGGGCGCGGTTGGCTTTTGCGATTTCGGTTTCGCCAAGTGCCTCGGCGAGATCGGCAAGATCGGCGGCGGAACGGATCAGAATGGCATTGAAGCCGGGATCGACGACCTGGAACGGCGAGGCATCGTGCAGCCTGGCATTATCCCAGCCAAGCCCGCGGAAATGCTGCAGCAGCCAGATATAGCGGTCATACTGTGCCTTGGTTGGACGATGCGCCGGATCGGCGTGCAGGATGTCGCGGCGGGTGTAGGGCTCGACGCCTTCGGTCGGCACGTGCTCAAACGCCTCGTCCCAGTCGATCGAGTTGTCGCGACCGGACTCCCATGGGTGGATTATGGCGACCAGCCCTTCGCCGTTCGGGTCGCGGTTTTCGTAGAACCAGCGGTGCCAGGCATCGATTTTCGGCAGCAACACCCGGGCACGCTCGGCCGCCAGCGTCTTGTCCTTGGCCTGGTCAAACAAGCGGCGCACGGCAAAGCCGGCGACCGCCGGCTGGGTGATGCCCGAGGTGGCGGTCGGGCGGTCCGTCCGCCAGACCTCCGGTCCCGGGAAATAGCCGTCGCTCCAGACATGGAAGACGATGTGCGGTACCATGCCGTCCGGCCACTGGTGGGCGAACAGCGTGTCGATCTCGGTCCAGGCTCGAGCCTCATCGTAGTGGGCAAGACCGAGCGCGGTCAGGCAGGAATCCCAGTTCCACTGGAACGGGTAGAGGCCCTTGGTCGGTATGGTGTAGGTGCCTTGGTCGTTTTCCCTGAGCACCTCTACGGCGCGGGCGATGGTTTCGTCGACAGCAAGAGATATCATGGGGCGGTCGTACTTTCAGGATCGAAGGGCGTTTGGATCAAAGCGCGTTGGTGGTTTCGGGGTCGAACCAGCGGATGCGGTCGGGTTTGGGCAAGAGCCGCAGGTGATCGCCGACGGCGACCGTGGCATTCGATTCGAGGATGGCGCGGAACAGGCCGCCCTCGACATCGCAGGTGACCAGCGTGTGCGGTCCGAGCGGCTCGACAACGCGCACGGTGGCGTGCAGCCCTTCGGTGCCGGTGTCGACATCCTCGGGGCGAATGGCGAATTCTATCGTCTGCTTGTCCGATTTGGGGCCGGGCAGCGTCAGCCCGGCGACGGTCCAGCTGCCGTCTGCCGCCTTCGTCGCCAGGATGAAATTCATCGGCGGGTTGCCGATGAAGGAGCCGACGAAGCGTGCGGCCGGATTGCGATAGACCTCTACCGGCGAGGCGGCCTGGACGATATGGCCCTGATGCATGACGGCGATGCGGTCGGCGAGGCTCATCGCCTCGACCTGATCGTGAGTGACATAGATGGTGGTGGTCTTGGACGCGGCGAGCACGCCCTTGAGCTCGGCGCGCATTTCGAGCCGCAGCAGCGCATCGAGGTTCGACAGCGGCTCGTCCATCAGGATCACGTCCGGCTCCATCGCAAGTGCCCGAGCGACTGCCACGCGCTGGCGCTGGCCGCCGGAAAGCTGGCCCGAATAGCGCTTCAAAAGCTGCTCGATGTGCATGAGCTCCGCGGTGCGGTTGACGCGCCCCTCGACCTCCTGCTGCGGCAGCTTCTTCATGCGCAGGCCGAAGGCGATGTTCTCGAACACGGTCAGGTGCGGAAACACGGCGTAATTCTGGAACACCATGGCGATGCCGCGTTCGCGCGGCGGCAGATGGTCGACGCGACGGCCGCCGATCCAGACCTCGCCCTGGCTTGGCGTTTCCAGCCCGGCGACCATCCTCAGCAGCGTGGTCTTGCCGCAACCCGAGGCGCCAAGCAGCACCATGAATTCCTGGTCGGCGATGGTCAGGTCGATCGAATGCAGCGCGGTGAAGCCACCGAAACGTTTTGCGACCTGCTTGATGGCGATCTCAGCCATCGGCGTTCTCTTTTGTGCGCGTCATCGGTTGGCGATCCCCCACATGGCGAACAGATATTTGCGAACGGCGAAGATGAAGATCAGCGCCGGGATGACCAGTGCCGCGCCACCGGCGAATTTGAGGTAGAGCGGCGATTCGCCGAGGCTCTGCAGCAGGAAGGCGGTCAGCGTCCGGTTCTCGATGGTGAGCACGGCGGCGGCAAACACTTCGTTCCAGGAGATGGTGAAGGCAAATACCGCCGACGCCGCGATGCCCGGCAGCGCCAGCGGTAGAATGATTTTTCGGAATGCCTGCAATCTCGTGCAGCCGAGCGTCCAGGCCGCTTCCTCCAGCTCGACTGGAATGCCGGAGAAGAGCGAGAACGTGATCAGCACCGCGAATGGCAGCGCCAGCGTGGTGTGGACCAGCGCCAGCCCGATCGCGGTGTCGTCGAGGCCGGTGCGGATGAACATCACCGCCAGCGGTAGCGCCAGCAGCGGCAGTGGGAAGGCGCGGGTCATCAGCACGAGGAAACGGAACGTTTCCTTGCCCGGGAATTCGAAGCGCGACAGCGCGTAGCCCGCGGGTGCGCCGAAGCCGATCGAGAGGAGCATCGTCAGCGTGGCGACGAGAACGGAGTTCCACAGCGCCCTGGCGACGCCGGCGAAATTGATGAAGAAAGAAAGGCTGCCGAAATCGAATGACGGGAAGAAGCGCTTGGGAAAGGCGGTCACCTCTTCCGGCGACGACAGCGCGTTGACGATCAACAGATAGATCGGCAGCAGCACCCAGATGCAAAGCAGGATGACGGTGGCGACCAGCAACCAGTTGCCGGCTTTGCGGGCCTCAGGCGCGGCGATCGACAGCTCCACCGTGCTCATATCCGCGCCTCCTTCGGCACACGCAGCACCCGCAGGAAGAACAGCGTGAAACCGATCGATATGGCGAGGATGAACAGCGCCATGGCGGCGGCGACATTGCGGTCCTGCAGCGTGAACTGCCAATTGTAGGTCTCGCCCATCAGCACCGGCAGATTGGTGCCGCCGAGTGCTGCAACCACCGCAAAGACCTCAAAGGCAAGGATGACGCGCAGGATGATCGCCGTCTGCAGGCTGGGGCGCAGCAGAGGCAGCGTGATCTTGATGAAGCGCTTCCACGGACTAGCGCCAAAAACCTCCGCCGCCTCGTAATATTCCCGGGGGATGAGCCCCATGCCGGCGACCAGAATGACCATCATGATGGCGGTCGCACGCCAGATCTCGGCCAGCGCCACGGCGATGAAGATCGTCAGCTTGCTCTGGTAGCCGAGGAACATGACCGGCCTGTCGATGACGCCGAGATTGGAGAGCAAGGTGTTGAGGAAGCCGGACTGGTCGAAGATGGCGAGCCAGATCAGCCCAGCGGCGAGATCGGAGATGCCGAGCGGAATAGCGAAGATATAAAGCGCGGCGCTGCGCCCGGCCGCAAGTCGCGACACCATCGTTGCCATCAGCAGCGCCATGACCAGCTGGATGGGCACGACGACGGCGCTGAGAAGCAGCGTGTTGCGAACCGTGACCGGAAATTTCCAGCTGCTGGTCATGGTGCGGAAATTGTCGAGCGTAAAGCCGCCGTCGCGGGTGAACGCCTCGAAGGCGACCAGCGCAAACGGATAGAGGAAGAAGACGCAAAGGAACAGCGTCGCCGGCGTCAGCAGCAGATAGGGCAGGGCCTTGCCGTGCATGGAGCTCTCTCTATTCGAAGCTTCAAAAGGGGTGGGCGCCCGGCGCGCTGGAAATCCGGACGCCCGGGGAGGATTCTTAATCGACGGGACAGGCGCCTTGCGATGGTTTGTCGGGCGCCCAGCACGGCGCTTTCGCCTGGTCGATGATCGCCTTCAGCGCCGTCGCCTGTTCGTCGAGCACGCCGTGCACATCCTCGCCGCCGAGCACGATGCGCTCGAAGCTGTCGGTGTAGATCTGATTGAACTTGCCGCCGAGGCCGCCAAGTCCCATCGGCAGCAGCGCCGGCAGCGCATCCGGGGCTCCGGTCATGGTGGCGATCACTGGGCTGAAGGCCTTCACCGAGGCCGGCATGTCGTCGGGCAGCTTGACGTCGACGATGGGGAAGAAGTTTGTCGCCTTGAGCGTCGCGATCTGGGTTTCCGGTTTCAGCATATAGGCGACCAGTGCCTTGGCCTTGTCCATGTCGGGCGAGGTCTTCGGGATAGCGACGCCGGCGACCACCGGCATGTAGCCGCGGCCTGCCGGGCCGGCCGGCGCCGGGAAGGCGACGAAGTCATCGGGTTTCTGGTTGAAGGCGTCGGCGAGGCGCGCCACGTGATCGAATGCCACCCAGACTTCGCCGGTCAACAGCGGCTCCTGCATGAAGGCATAGTTGGTCGAATTCGGGTTGGTGTATTGCCACAATTCCTTGAACTTGTTCCACGCCGTCTCGGCCTCCGCCGAGCGGAACTTGGTCACCATCGAGCCGGTATACGATGGAAGGAGAAAACCCTCGAAGAAACGGTGCTTCAGCCCTTTCGGGCCGGCCGGAAAACCGAATTTGGGCGAACCGGTCTTTTCAGCGATGTTTTTCGCCCACTCGATCAGTTGGTCATAAGTGATGGTGTTGAGATCGGTGCCGGCCGGCAGATATTGCAGCGCCTGCTTGCTGGCCGCCATCAGAAAGGTGGCCTGCATCCATGGCAGGTACTTCTGCTCGCCGGTGCCGAGCATGCCGAGCTTCTTGTAGGTCTCGTTGACCTTGACGCCACCGAGATCGACGCCAGAGAGATCGACAAGGTCCGCGCCGACGGTGGAGAAGTCTCCGTGCAGGCCGCCGAGCACGCCTATGGTGCCGGAGCCGGCCTGCAGTTCGGCCTGAAGGCGGGTGAGCCAAGGCCCGTCCTCGGCGACCTGATAGTCGACCTGGCCATCAAACCCCTTCAGCACCTCGCCGCGCATTTTTTGCGTCTCTTCCACAGGTCGCGCCTGTGTCGACCAGAACAACACCTGCTGGGCTTGCGCTGCACCGGCAGCGAGCGACAGCGCCAGCACGGCGCCGGCCAATATCCGCAAAGCATTCATCGTCATCTTCCTCCCTGGGTTGCGCCGCGAAGCGGGCGTCAGTTCTGTCTTGTGGGTGCCGGGCCATGGCTTGCCCGCGAGACAAGTGTCGGCCGGACCAGCCGCGTCAGTGGCGCGTCCGGCCTGTTGCCGATGACGGTCAGCAGCATCTCGCCGATCTCGCGCGCGCACTGGCGGATCGAGGCGTCGAAAGTGGTTAGCCCCGGCGGCGCATAGGCTGAGGCGGCTATGTTGTCGAAGCCGATCACCGAAAGGTCGCGAGGAATGGCAAGGCCGGCTCGGGCAGCCTCTTCCATCACCGTCAGCGCCAGCTCGTCGAACAGCGCGACAATGGCCGTCGGCCGCTCGGTGGCGTGCAGCAGCCGGTTGATTGCCTGGATGCGGGCACCGCGATCGAACCGCGGTGCCGTCGCCACATCGAGCCTGACCGACGGATCGCCTCGGCGGGCGATCGCGGCAGCGAGCCCATCCTGCCTGAGATGGCGAAACGTCATCGGCTCGGAAATCGTCACCAGGCCGAAATGGCGGTGTCCGAGATCGTAGAGCATGTCGAAGGCCTCGCCGAATGCGTGCGCGCCATCGGTATCGAGCCAATGATAGGCAAAGTCACCGTCGAGCAGCCGGCCATGCGCGACGAACGGAAAATTGCGTTGACGCAGGTAGGCAAGCCGCTCGTCGACCTCGGCGATGCGGGTGACGACGACCCCATCGGCGCGTCCGGATTCGACAACATGGCGAAGCACGGAAAGTTCCGACTGGCCCTGCGCCGCTGCGGCCAGGATCAGGTCGGAGCCGTGCGAAACCAACCCTTCGCCGAGCCCGGTGACGAATTCGCCGAGGAAGGAATCGACCAGATTGGGGCCACGGATCGGCAGCACCATGCCGACAAAACCGCTGCGGCCGGAGACTAGCGTGCGGGCTGCCGTGTTCGGCACATAGCCGGCCTGGCGCGCGGCCTCGGTGACACGTTGGCGCGTTTTCAATGCGATCTGCTCGTGGCCGGCAAGGGCGCGCGAAACGGTGGTGATCGACAGGCCGAGCTGTGCGGCTAGTTCCTTGAGGGTGGTAACGCGGCCCGGCATCGTTCCTCTCGAACGAAGTTTGAAACGTTTGTAATCAGTCCAAGCGAAATTGCAAACGTTTTAAATGCGCGCGATCGGTGTTGCTTCTTGCCCGTTGGTTCGCGCGGCCCTGTTCGGCCCCGGGCCGGCAAGCTTCCGGACGGAGATTTAAACGCAGCGGTTGCTTGACTCGGACGGCGCCTTGTGAAAAATTTTACAGCAACTGATAAAAATATCAAAGGGCGGAAATGGTTGGTTTTGGCAACGGCCTGCTGCGCGACGATGAGACCGGGATGGCAGCCCGCGCTGCCTGGCTTCACTATGCCGGCGGCCTGACCCAGTCGGAAGTCGCCAAGCGGCTCGGCCTGACCAGCCTCAAGGCGCACCGCCTCATCACCAAGGCCAATCAGGAGGGCCTGGTCAAAGTCTATATCGATGGCGAAGTCTCAGAATGCGTGGAACTCGAGGACGAGTTATCCGGCCGTTACGGCCTCGACTATTGCGAGGTGGTCCCGGACTTCGATGCCGAAGACCTGCCGCTCAAGGCGCTCGGCATTGCCGGCGCGCAGTTTCTCAAGCGCGAGATCGAACGCGGCGAGGAGGCGCTGATAGGCGTCGGCCACGGCCGCACGCTTGCCGCCTGCGTCGAATATCTGCCGCGCATATCGGCCGGCAGGATCCGTTTCGTTTCGCTGCTTGGCGGCCTGACGCGCAAGTTCTCCGCCAATCCGCATGACGTCATCCACCGCGTCGCCGAACGGACCGGCGCGGAGGCCTATGTGATGCCGGTGCCGATGTTCGCCAACACGGTCGAGGATCGAACGGTGCTGCTCGGGCAGAAGGGCGTCAGCGATGTCTTCGACCTCGCCAAGACCGCCGACTTGCTCATTGCCGGCATTGGCACCGCCGAGCGTGAGGCCTCGCTTGTCGCCACCGGCATGATCGAAAAGGGCGAGATGGAGGAGATCCGCCGCAACGGCGGCGTCGGCGAACTGCTCGGCCATTTCTTCGACGATGCCGGAAAGGCCGTCGCGACGACGCTTTCCGACCGGGCGCTGGCACTGGCGCGCGAAGACATCAGCAACCGCAGGATTGTCGCCGTCGCCGGCGGCAAGGTGAAGGTTCGCGCCATCAAGTCAGTGCTGGAGGGCCGCTATCTCAAAGGCCTGATAACCGACGAGCGGACGGCGCGATCGCTCGTGGAACAGACGCCGGTCGGGTAGCCGGCAACCATTTCGTTGAAACTACCCTGTGGAGGAGAAGAGAAATGCATGAGAAAGAGAAAGACCTCATCGACGCGTTCCTGCGTGGACAAGTCGGCCGCCGTGGGCTGATCAAGGGCCTCGGTGCAATGGGCCTTGCCGCCAGCACCGCCGGTACACTGCTCAATTTCGGGCAGACCCGCGCCCTGGCAGCTGATTTCGACTGGCAGGCGCATAAGGGCAAGACCATCAAGCTGCTGCTCAACAAGCATCCGTACGCCGATGCGATGATTGCCAACCTCGACAACTTCAAGAAGCTGACCGGCATGGAAGTCGTCTATGACGTGTTCCCCGAAGACGTCTATTTCGACAAGGTTACCGCCGCGCTGTCGGCCAGCTCGCCCGAATACGATGCCTTCATGACCGGCGCCTACATGACCTGGACCTACGGCCCGGCCGGCTGGATCACCGATCTCAACGAATGGATCAAGGATCCGGCCAAGACCAACCCGAAATATGCCTGGGACGACTTCCTGCCCGGCGTCAAGAATTCTTGCGCCTGGAACGGCCAGCCGGGCGGCGCGCTCGGTTCGGAAGACGCCAAGCAATGGTGCATTCCGTGGGGCTTCGAGCAGAACAACATCACCTACAACAAGGGCATGTTCGACAAGGTCGGCGTCAGCGTTCCCGGCAATATGGATGAAATGGTCGCTACGGCGGCGAAGCTTACCAAGGATGTTGGTGGCGGCGTCTACGGCATCGGCGTGCGCGGCTCGCGCTCCTGGGCAACGATCCACCCGGGCTTCCTGTCGGCTTACGCTAATTTCGACCAGAAGGACCTGAACGTCTCGGCTGACGGCAAGCTGTCGGCCGCGATGAGCACCGCCGAATCCAAGGCTTTCCACAAGCAGTGGGTGCAGATGATCCAGGAGAGCGGCCCCAAGGACTGGTCGACCTACACCTGGTATCAGGTCGGCACCGATCTCGGTGCAGGTGCGTCGGCGATGATTTTCGACGCCGATATCCTCGGCTATTTCATGAATGGCGGCGACAACAAGATGGCCGGCAAGCTCGCCTTTTCGGCGTTCAAGGCCAACCCGGCCGCCAAGGCGCCGACGCCCAATATCTGGATCTGGTCGCTGTCGATGTCCAACTTCTCGAAGGACAAGGACGCCACTTGGTACTTCATGCAATGGGCATCCGGACCCGAGCATGCATTGTTCGGTGCGACCAAGATGGACTTCGTCAATCCGGTTCGTCAGTCGGTCTGGAACGACGAGATGTTCCGCGAGAAGCTGAACAAGAGCTATCCGGGCTACGTCGAGATGTTCGACGTCTCGGCGCCGGGCGCCAGCATCAAGTTCACACCGCAGCCGCTGTTCTTCGATCTCACCACCGAATGGGCGGCGACGCTGCAGAAGATGGTGGCCAAGGAAGTGCCGGTCGACGAAGGCCTCGACAGGTTGGCCGAGAGCATCAACAGCCAGCTCAAGGAAGCCGGGCTCGGCTAAAGCCGCGGCCAAGGCTGGCCCGTCCGCGGGTCAGCCTTTGAGATGTGATACGTTTGCGACGCGGTGCCGAGCGGTACCGCCTGCTCGCCCGACCGGCCGCCTTGCTCCCTTGGGCGGCCGGGACGGCGAAGCAACAGAATGACGGAGCAGCAGATGACTGCGGCGACAATACAAAGAAACAGGCCGTCGGGCTTCAGGATCAGCAAGCGGGTGCTGCCCTATCTCCTTAGCTTGCCGGCCTTGCTGGTCTGCATCGGCATCCTGATCCCGTTCTTCACATCGGTGGTCTATTCTTTCCAGCGCTACCGATTGAGCCAGCCTTGGGCGCGGCAATTCAACTGGGGCGACAACTATATCTCGTTCTTCACCGACCCGAAGTTCTGGAACACGCTGCAGGTGTCGCTGCTCTACGCCGGCATCACCGTCGTGCTCGAGTTGCTTCTCGGTCTCGGCATCGCCATGCTGCTGCAAAAGCGCTCGACGCTGAACAACTTCATCTCGATCATGCTGTTGATGCCGCTGATGACGGCGCCAGCGCTCGCCGCGCTGATGTGGAAGCTGATGACCAATCCCGGCTTTGGCGTGCTCAGCTATCTCGCCAGCCTGATCGGGCTGCAGGATTTCCGCTGGGCCTCGTCGCCCTCGACGGCACTGCTCACCGTCGTGCTTGTCGACATCTGGGTCTACACGCCCTTCATCATGATCCTGCTGCTTGCCGGTCTGCGCAGCCTGCCGACGCAGCCCTTCGAGGCGGCAGCACTTGACGGCGTGCCGCGCAGCTTCGTGTTCTTCCGCATCACCCTGCCGATGCTAACCCCCTATATCCTGACGGCGACATTGTTCCGCCTGCTCGATTCCATCCAGCAGTTCGACATCATCTACGCCATGACCCAGGGTGGTCCGGGCGACACGCTGACCGTGTTCCAGGTCGAGGCCTATCTCAACTTCTTCCAGTCGACCAATGTCGGCCGCTCGGCGGCGCTGATGATCATCCTGTGGGCGATCACCTATTTCCTCTCGAACATCTTCATCAAGAACTGGCTGCGGCTGCGCGAACGCGCCCGCGGCCAGGCATAGGAGGCTGGCATGGAACATACCTCCCTTCTCGAACGCATCCTGCGCGGCATAGCCCTGGCGCTGGTCGTGATCTTCTTCATGTTCCCGATCGTCTGGATCCTGATGATGTCATTCCAGACCAACGAGACAATCCTGCGGATTCCGCCACAGCTTGTCTTCGAGCCGACGCTCGCCAACTACACCGCCTTGATCACCGGCAAGCTGATGACGGCGGCCGGCACGCTCGACATCGCCTTCATGCGCAATCTCTGGAATTCCGTCTTCCTGTCGGTCACCTCGGTTGCCGTCGCGTTGCTGCTCGGCGTGCCGGCCGCCTATGCGTTTGCGCGGCATAAGTTTCGCGGCTCGGAGGACATTGCCTTCACGCTGCTGTCGTTCCGTTTCGCGCCGGCGCTGCTGGTGCTTTTGCCGCTCACCCTCTATTTCCAGAAGCTCGGGCTGGCCAATACCTATATCGGGCTGATCTGGGTCTACCAGCTGATCTGCCTGCCGCTGATCCTGTGGATCGTGCGCGGCTATTTCGAGGATATACCGGCCGACATCGAATACGCCTACCGCATTGCCGGACATTCCTGGTTTGCTACCTTCCGCAAGATCGCGCTGCCGCTCGCCGGCCCAGGCATTGCCGCTGCCGGCCTGCTCGCCTTTATCTTTGCCTGGAACAATTTCGTTTTTGCGCTGGTGCTCGCCTCGGCCGACAAGCAGCCGGTGACGGTCGGCGCGCTCGCCTTCATCACGTCCTCCGGCATCCAGTATGGCCAGATTTCGGCGGCGATCGTGCTGTCGATCACGCCGACCCTGGCGCTCGCTCTCTATGCGCAACGCTATCTGGTCGAAGGCCTGTCGCTTGGCGCGGTGAAAGGATAGTCCGATGGCAAGCCTCGAACTGCGAAACATCGTCAAGCGCTATAAAAGCCAGACCGTTCTCGACAATCTGTCGCTGACCGTCGCCGACGGCGAAACGCTGGTCCTGTTCGGACCGTCCGGCGCCGGCAAGACGGTGCTGTTGCGGCTGGTGGCCGGGGTCATCGACCCCGACGAGGGAAAGATCCTCATCGGCGGCGAGGACATGACCGATCTCGACGCCGAGTTCCGCGGCGTCGGCATGGCATTCCAGAACTTCGCGCTGTTCCCGCATATGACGGCGTTCGACAACATAGCCACGCCTCTGCAGGCGAAGCACTCATCGCAGGGCACGATAAAGACCGGCGTCGAGAGCGTCGCTAAGCTGTTGAAAATCGGCCATGTGCTCAGCCACAAGCCGCGGGCGCTGTCCAACGGCCAGAAGCAACGCACCGCGCTTGCCCGCGCGTTGGTCGGCTCGCCGCCGCTGCTGCTGCTCGATGATCCCTTGCGCAACGTCGATGCCAAATTGCGCTTCGAAATGCGCCTCGAGCTGCCAAGACTGCTCGCCGATCGTGGCGCGACCGTCATCTACGTCACCCAAGACTACAAGGAAGCGATGGCGCTCGGCGACCGCATCGCGGTGATGTCGCAAGGCGTCGTCAAACAGCTCGGCACGCCCGAGCAGATCTATCGCGAGCCGGCCAATGTCGAGATTGCCCGGCTGTTCGGCGACCCGACCATCAACCTTCTGGACGTCAAGCCGTCGCGGGACGCCAAGGGCATCTATGTCGGCCTGTCCAACGTCCAGGTCCATCTTGCCGGCGCGCATGAGGCGGCGGTCGGCCGTGATTGCGTGATCGGCCTGCGGCCGGAGGCTCTGGCGTTTGTTGATGAAGGCACGCCCGGCGCCATCCCGGTGACGGTCGAGGCTGAGACGCCGCTCAACGAGAAGATCGTCACCCTGGCGCGAACCGTGCGCGGCCGTGAAATCTTGGTCTCGCGTCCGTCCGGGACACCTGGCCAATCCGAGGGCAGGGCGCATATAGCCGTCGACAGCAAAAGCGCCCTGCTGTTCGATCGCGCGAGCGGCGAGCGCATTGGCTCGAAAAACGTCGTCAATTTGCGCAGTGGAGAAGCGGCATGAGCCCAAGCGCAATCACCCTCTCAGGCGTCGACAAGTTCTACGGTCCGATCGACCGCGGTGTGCATGCGGTCAAGAACCTGACGATGGAAATCGCCAAGGGCGAGATCGTGGCGCTGCTCGGCTCGTCCGGTTGCGGCAAGACCTCGACATTGCGTATGATCGCAGGCTTCGAAGAGGTCTCGCGCGGCACCATCGCGGTTGCCGGCCGCAAGGTGCACACGTTGCCGCCGGTCAGGCGCAACGTCGCAATGGCCTTCGAGGGCTATTCGCTCTATCCGCCCCTGACCGTGCGCGAGAACATGGCCTTCGCCCTCAAGGCGGCCAGGCTGGCGAAGAGTGCCGTCGATGCAAAGGTTGCCAACATCGCCAAGCTGCTCGAGATCGAGGACATTCTCGAGCGCTATCCGAGCTCGATCTCCGGTGGCCAGCAGCAGCGCGCCAGCCTCGGCCGGGCGCTGATCCGCGAGGCCGACCTGCATCTGCTGGACGAGCCGATGGGCCAGCTCGAGCCGCAGCTTCGCGCCGTGCTGCGCGGCCGCATCAAGCATTTCATCAAGGAGCGTGGCCTGACCGCGATCCTGGTCACGCACGACCAGACCGAGGCCAATGCGCTGGCCGATCGCATCGCCGTCATGGAGGGCGGCGTGCTGCAGCAGTTCGATACGCCTGACAGGCTCAAGGAGCGGCCGGCAAACCTGTTCACCGGCACCTTCGTCGGCGAGCCGCCGATGAATGTCTTCGAGGCCTATGTCGGCACGGCTGCCGACAAGATCAGTCTCAAGCTGCCCGACGGGCTTTCGCTCGACTACGACAAGGACGCGTTCAGCGGCCCAGTTCGCGATGAATTGCTCAACCGGCAACGCGTCGTCATCGGTGTCAGGCCCTATGCCGTCCGCCGTTCCAAGGACGGTGTGCCGGCCACGGTTTCGGCCAATCAATGGCTCGGCGACCAGACCCATATCGCCGCCGACTTCGCCGGCGGCTCGCTGGTTCTGGTCGAACATGACCGGACTCGCCTGGAACTCGGGGCGCCTATCAAGGTCAGCATCGATCCAAAAAACCTGCACGTCTTCGATCAGGCGAGCGGCGACGCCATTTCGCACGGCACGGAGCTTGCCTGATGCGGGATGTGCTGATCGGCATCGACGCCGGCACGTCTGTTATCAAATCCGTCGCCTTCGACACGGCGGGCAGGCAGATCGCGGCAGCCGCGCTGCCGAACAGATACGAGACACTGCCGGGTGGCGGCGCCGAGCAGGACCTAGTCCGCACCTGGGCCGATACCGCGACGACCTTGCGCCAACTGGCCGACAAGGTGCCGGATCTCGCCAGCCGGACCATTGCCATCGCCGTGACCGGGCAGGGCGACGGCACCTGGCTGATCGACAAGGATGGCGAGCCGGTGGCCAAGGGCTGGCTGTGGCTCGACGCGCGCGCTGCCGCCGTCGTCGAGGAGATCCGCGGGCGGCCCGAAGACCGGCTGCGCTTCGAAAAGACCGGCAGCGGGCTCGCTGCCTGCCAGCAGGGATCGCAGTTCGTCTTCATGAAGCGCCACATGCCCGCGATGCTTGCCAATGCAGCGACGGCGTTCCACTGCAAGGACTGGCTTTATTTCAAGTTGACCGGCCAACGCGCCACCGACCCGTCCGAAGGCACCTTCACCTTCGGCGACTTCCGCACGCGCGGCTATTGCGACGATGTGCTTGAGGTGCTCGGCGTCACCGATCTCAGGCATCTGCTGCCGCCCATCGTCGATGGCACCAGGCAAAGCACCTCGCTGTCGGCGGCAGCAGCCGATGCGACCGGCCTGCTCGCCGGCACGCCCGTCGTTCTGGCCTATGTCGATGTCGCCTGCACGGCGCTCGGCGCCGGCCTGTTCGATCGCGAGCGCAAGCCGGGATGCTCGATCATCGGCTCCACCGGCATGCATATGCGGCTTGCCGAGACGCCGGACGAGGTTCTGCTCAACGAAGCTGCAACCGGCTACACGATGACCATGCCGGCACCGGGCGTATTTGCGCAGATGCAGTCGAACATGGCGGCAACGCTCAACATCGACTGGGTCCTCGGCCTCGCCTCCGGCATTCTCGCCTCGCAAGGCATCACGCGGACCAATGGCGAGATGATCGCGCTGGTCGACCAGTGGATATCGTCGTCCGAGCCAGGCTCGCTGCTCTACCAGCCCTATGTCTCCGAGGCGGGCGAGCGCGGCCCGTTCGTCGATGCCAATGCCAGGGCCGGTTTCGTCGGCATTTCGTCCAGGCACGGCTATGCCGACATGGTTCGTGCGGTGTTCGAAGGGCTGGCTTTCGCGGCACGCGATTGCTACGCCGCCATGGGGCCGCTGCCCAAGGAAATCCGCCTGACTGGTGGAGCGGCCAGGAGCCCGGCTCTGCGCAAGATCCTGGGTGCTGCGATCGGCGCCGACATTCGCACCAGCGAGCGCGAGGAGGCCGGTGCTGCGGGCGCCGCGATGATTGCTGCGGTTTGCGTTGGCCAGTACGCATCGATGGACGATTGCGTCAGTGAATGGGTCACACCTTTGCTCCGTGCGGCCGAGCCAAGCGATCGTAACCTTGCCGCTGCCTATGAGGCGATGGCTCCGTCCTACACATTGGCGCATGAGGCGCTGCGGCCGGTCTGGCGTTCGATGGCCGCGTCCAGGCAAACTGACGTGAATTGAGAAGAGCATGCCCAAGAAAATTGCGATCATCGGTGACCGCTTCATGCTTCCGGACGTGTTTCGCGAGAAAATCGAAGCGGCCTGCGGCGACAATCTCGACATCCGCACCATTGAAACCGCTTGGCCCGACGAGCCGATGCAATTCGGCAATGCGGCGCTCGGCCTCGACAAGATCAAGGAATATTTCGGCGATCCCGACGAAGTGGTGGATTTCATCGGCGATGCCGAAATCTTCGTCACCCAGCTTGCGCCGCTCTCCGAAGCCATGATGCAGCGCCTGCCGACGCTCAAGCTGGTTGCGGTGTCGCGCGGCGGGCCGATCAACATCGACATGCCTGCCGCCAAGGCTCATGGCATCACCGTGGTCAATGTGCCCGGTCGCAATGCCAGCGCGGTGGCCGAGTTCACCATCGGCGCCATTCTCGCCGAGACGCGGCTGATCCGCGTCGGCCACGAAGCCTTGCGCAAGGGCGAGTGGCGCGGCGATCTCTACCGCGCCGACCGCACCGGCCGCGAGCTCAACGAGATGACCGTCGGCGTCATCGGCTATGGCAATATCGGCACCAGGCTGGTTCGGCTGCTGCGTGCATTCGGCTGCCGCATCCTGGTCTCCGATCCCTATGTGCAATTGAGCGCCGAGGATCGCAATGCCGGCGTCGAGCTGGTTGCGCTGGACGATCTCCTGTCGCGCTCCGACGTGGTCACGCTGCATTCCCGGGTCACCGAGGAGACGCGCGGCCTGATCGGCAAGGACGCCATCGCCCGGATGAAGCCCGGCGTGATCTTCGTCAATACCGCGCGCGGACCGCTGGTCGACTACGATGCGCTCTACGAGGGGCTCGTCTCGGGGCAGATCGGCAGTGCCATGCTGGAGACGTTCGCCGTCGAGCCGGTGCCGGCCGACTGGCCGCTGCTGCAGCTGCCGAATGTGACGCTGACGCCGCATATCGCCGGCGCGTCGGTACGCACGGTGACTTATGCTGCCGAGCAGGCGGCCGAGGAAGTGCGCCGCTTCATCGCCGGCCTGCCGCCGGTCAATCCATGCTGACGACAGGGCATAGAGCGAGATGAGCGGTGACAGCGAAATCGTCGATCTCTTCGTCATTGGCGGCGGCGTCAATGGCGCCGGCATTGCGCGCGATGCGGCAGGCCGGGGGCTGTCGGTCATCCTCTGCGAAAAAGACGATCTCGCCGAAGGCACCAGTTCGCGATCGGGAAAGCTCGTCCATGGCGGTTTGCGCTATCTCGAATACTACGAGTTCCGCCTAGTGCGGGAGGCGCTTATCGAGCGCGAGGTGCTGCTGGAATCCGCGCCGCACATCATCTGGCCGATGCGCTTCGTGCTGCCGCACAGCCCGGATGATCGGCCGGCCTGGCTGGTCCGGCTCGGCCTGTTCCTCTACGACCATCTTGGCGGCCGCAAGAGGCTGCCGGCCACTCGCACGCTTGACCTGCGCACCGCACCCGAGGGCGCGCCGATCAAGGACAGCTTCAAACGCGGCTTCGAATATTCCGACTGCTGGGTCGACGACGCCCGCCTGGTCGTCATCAACGCGCTCGACGCCGCGGAGCGTGGGACCAGGATATTCACCCGCACTGCCTGCACCGCCGCCCGCCGCGAAAACGGCCTGTGGTCGGTGGAGATGCGCGACGGTCGAACCGGCGTCAGGACCACGGTTCGGGCACGGGCGCTGGTCAACGCCGCCGGCCCCTGGGTCAATGACATCATCAATCGCGTCGCTGGCCAGAATTCCAGGCGCAACGTGCGCCTGGTCAAGGGCAGCCACATCGTCGTGCCGAAATTCTGGGAAGGCCGGCAAGCCTATCTCGTCCAGAACAGCGACAAGCGCGTGATCTTCATCAATCCCTACCAGAACGATCTGGCGCTGATCGGCACCACCGACATTCCTTATGACGGGCGGCCGGAAGACGTGACCGCCGACGCCAGCGAGGTCGACTACCTGATTAAGGTGGTCAACCGCTACTTCAAGCGCCAGCTTGCGCGCAGCGACGTCGTCTACTCGTTTTCCGGCGTCAGGCCGCTTTATGACGACAATGCCGACAATCCGAGCGCGGTCACCCGCGACTATATTTTCGAGCTCGACGTGGCGGCGGGACAGGCGCCGCTGCTTTCCGTCTTCGGTGGCAAGATCACCACCTTCCGCAAGCTGGCCGAGCACGCGCTCGACCGCATCGCCCCGTTCTTCCCGAAGATGGGCAAGCCGTGGACCTCGAAAGGACATCTGCCAGGCGGCGATATCGCCAATGCCGATTTCGAGCAGTTCCTCGGTGACCTCGGCCACGAACATCCCTGGATGCCGGCCTCGCTGGTCAAGCATTATGGCCGGCTCTACGGCACAAGGACGCGTGATCTGGTCGGCGCGGCCGGTTCGCTCGCTGAACTGGGGCGGCGCTTCGGCAAGGATTTGTTCGAGCGCGAAGCCAATTACCTGTTCGAGCATGAATGGGCCGAGACGGCCGCCGATATTCTCGAACGGCGCACCAAACACGGACTGCATCTGTCCGCCGCAGAAAGAACCGCCTTCGAAGACTGGTGCTCGAGCCGGCTGGCGAAGGCAGGCTGATGGCCTTTACGCTGTCCCTCAACACCAACCCGCTGGTCAATCGTTTCGCCGAACCGGACGATCTGATCGATGCGATCGCGTACGACATCGGCATCCGCGACGTGCAGCTCACGCATGAATTCGTCAATCCCGGTTGGCCGGCGGCGACGATCGCCAAATTCATCCGCCTGTTCCGCTCCGCTCTCAACCGCACCGGCGTGCGTGTGACCTCCGCGATGACCGGCCCCTACGGCCGGCTCAATCATTTCGGCCATCCCGATGCCGACGTGCGGCGCTATTATGTCGACTGGTTCAAGACCTTTGCCGAAATTTCGGCCGAGCTCGGCGCCCGCGGCATGGGCACGCAATTCGCGATCTTCACTCATCGTGACTATGACGATCCCGAGCGTCGCGCGCGGCTTTTCGAGATCGCGCTGGAATGCTGGCGCGCGGTCGCCGAGCACGCCAAAGCGGCCGGCTTGACCTACCTGTTCTGGGAGCCGATGTCGGTCGGCCGCGAGTTCGGCCATACGATCGAAAGCTGCCGGACGCTGCAGAGCGAGATCGATGCGGCCGGCATGGCGATCCCGCTCAAGATGATGGTCGATATCGACCATGGCGACGTGACGTCGAGCAATCCGGACGACATCGACCCCTATGCCTGGGCCGAAGCCTTTCCAAAGGAATCGCCGATCATCCACGTCAAGCAATCCTCAATGAACAAGGGTGGCCATTGGCCGTTCATTGCCGCCTACAACAAGGACGGCCGCATCACGCCGGAAAAGCTGCTGGACACTGTTCGCCGTGGCGGCGGCGTCGACAATGAGATCTGCCTCGAATTGTCGTTCCGCGAACGCGAGCCCGTCGACCACCAGGTCGTCGCCATGATCCGCGAATCGGTCGACTATTGGGCGCCCTTCATCGAGGCCGGCAGGGCCGGTCTTTTGCCGAAAGCATGATGGATGAGCAGGTGCCGACGCGGCTCCTGCTCAGAACCGGAATATGTCAGCCGAATTTCGGATCGAGACTGCCCGACTTGTAGCGCTTGGCCATTTCCGAGACCGGCAGCGGCTTGATCCTCGGTGCGTTGCCGGCAGTGCCGAACTGCTCGAAACGCTCCTTGCACAGCTTCCGCATGGCGGCCATAGCCGGCGTCAGATATTTGCGCGGATCGAATTCGCTCGGGTTCTCGGTCAGCACCTTGCGGATCGCGCCGGTCAGCGCCATGCGGTTGTCGGTATCGATATTGATCTTGCGCACGCCATGCTTGATGCCGCGCTGGATTTCCTCGACCGGCACCCCCCATGTCGGCTTCATCTGGCCGCCATATTTGTTGATGATCTCCTGCAGCTCCTCCGGCACCGAGGACGAGCCGTGCATGACGAGGTGCATGTTCGGCAAGCGGCGGTGGATTTCCTCGATGACGTTCATGGCAAGCACCGCGCCGTCCGGCTTGCGGCTGAACTTGTAGGCGCCGTGGCTGGTGCCCATGGCGACGGCCAGCGCATCGACACGGGTGTCGCGCACGAACTGTTCGGCCTGAACCGGGTCGGTCAGCAGCTGATCGTGGCTGATGACGCCCTCGACGCCATGGCCGTCCTCCTGTTCGCCGCCGCCCATCTCCAGCGATCCGAGAACGCCGATCTCGCCCTCCACCGACACGCCGCCCCAATGCGCCATATCGACGACGCGGCGGGTGATATCGGAATTATAGCCGTAGTCGGCCGGCGTCTTGCCGTCTTCCTTCAGCGATCCGTCCATCATCACCGAGGTGAAGCCGTACTGGATTGCGGTAACGCAGGTCGCTTCGTTGTTGCCATGGTCGAGATGCATGCAGACCGGGATATCAGGATGGATTTCGACCAGCGCGTCGATCAGCTTGGCCAGCACGACATCGTTGGCGTAGGCCCGCGCGCCGCGGCTCGCCTGCAGGATGACCGGCGATTTGGTCTCCTCGGCTGCCTCCATGATGGCGAGGCCCTGTTCCATATTGTTCATGTTGAAGGCAGGCACGCCATAACCGTATTCGGCGGCATGATCGAGCAATTGTCTCAGTGTGATGCGAGCCACTCAGTAGTCTCCCGTATCCGGTTTCGAGCCAGTGTTTGCGGGCTGTTCGGCTATTGTCGAGCCCGCTAAAGCTTCTGGCCGGATTTCCGCTGCACCGCAACCGCTGGACGCCCGGCCGACAGCAATTCTTGTTACGGCACGCCGTCAGAAGCGTCATGATATCCCAGGCAGATATAACATTATCACAAAAATACTGGTGGCTATGCGACGTCTCCTGTTATATCTCGGAACGTGGTTCGGATTGCACGAGGAAGCCGCGGAAATGAAGAGCGACGGCCGTCGGCAAGGCATCATGGATTTTCTGATGGACACCGGCACCGCCAGTGTCGACGATCTTGCCTCGCGCTTCGGCGTCTCCAAGATGACCGTCCACCGCGACCTCGACGAGCTCGAGGAGGGCGGCTTCCTGCGCAAGGTACGCGGCGGCGCCTCGATTCAGCCGAGCAGCCTTTTCGAGAGCGATTTCCGCTACCGCCAGAGACTGGCCGGCGACGAGAAAAAGCGCATCGCCGCCGCTGCCGTGACGATGATCGAACCGGGTCAGACGGTGATCATCGACGACGGCTCGACCGCGGGCGGCGTTGCTCGGCATCTCGCCGATCTGCGTCCGCTGACGGTGATCTCGAACAATCTGGCTGTCATCCAGGATTTGGCGGGCGTTGCCGGCATCAACCTGATTGCGCTCGGCGGCCAGTACAGCAAGAAGTTTCACGGCTTCTTCGGCCTGCTCGCCGAGGACACGCTGAAATCATTGCGCGCCGATGTCGCCTTCCTGTCGTCATCGGCTATCCACGGCGCTTCCGCCTTTCACCAGGATCAGGAAGTGGTCCAGACCAAACGGCTGATGATGGCCGCTGCGGCGCGCAAATATCTGCTGGTCGATCACGGCAAGTTCGGCCGCACAGCCTTGCATTTCCTGACCGATCTCAAGGCTTTCGATACCGTCTTCACCGGCCGCGAGCCGCAGCCGCAGATGCGTGCGGCGCTGGATGGTGCCGGCGTGTCGCTGACAGTGGTCGCAGAGTAGGAGGAGCACGCATGGTTTACTGGGTCGGCACCAGCTGGAAAATGAACAAGACGCTCGCCGAGGCGATGGCTTTCACGAGGGCATTGGCCGAGTTCGTCCCCGGTTTCGACGAGCGCATCCAGCCCTTCGTCATCCCACCCTTCACGGCGGTCCGCGAGGTCAAGAAAGCGCTGTCGCCGACGCGCATCAAGGTCGGCGCGCAGAACATGCATTGGGCTGACGCCGGCGCCTGGACCGGCGAGATCTCGCCGGTAATGCTGAAAGACTGCGAACTTGATATGGTAGAGTTGGGCCACAGCGAACGGCGCGAGTATTTCGGCGAGACCGACAAGGCTGTCGGGCTGAAGACCGCAGCGGCGGTGAAGCACGGTCTCGTGCCACTGATCTGCGTCGGCGAGACTTTGGCTCAACGCGACAGCGGGCAGGCGGATACGGTGCTGGCCTTGCAGGTGCACGGCGCGCTGCAGTTTCTCGAAGGCGCGGCCAGGGCGGCGACGATCCTGTTTGCCTATGAGCCGGTCTGGGCGATCGGCGACAAGGGCGTGCCGGCAAGCTCGGACTATGCCGGCAGACAGCAGGCGCTGATCAAGAAAATCGCGCGCGACCTGCTGCCGGCCGTGCCGCCGGTGCTTTATGGCGGCAGCGTCAATCCGCAAAATGCCGCCGAACTGATCGGACAGTCTCATATAGACGGCTTGTTCATCGGCCGTTCCGCCTGGCAGGCGGACGGCTATATAGACATCCTCAAACGCGCCTCAGCGGCGATCTGAACCATCGAACAGGAAGGAAACCGAACATGAAAATAGCCATTGGAGCCGACAGCGCCGGCAAACCGCTGCTCGATGTCATCGCCGCTCACCTCGCCACCAAGCCCGGCCTCACGGTCAGCGATCTCAGCCAGACGGGCTTCTACGCCGACCTGTCACAGAAGCTCGCCCAGACCATCCTGGACGGCGAGAACGATCGCGGCATCCTGTTTTGCGGCACCGGCATCGGCGTATCCATTTCCGCCAACAAGGTTCCCGGCATTCGCGCCGCACTCACCCACGACACCTATTCGGCCGAGCGCGCTGCAAAATCCAACAACGCCCAGATCATCACCATGGGCGCGCGCGTCATCGGCCCGGAATTGGCCAAGTCGATCGTCGATGCATGGCTTGCCTCGGAATTCGATGAGAAGGGACCGTCGGCCGGCAATGTCCAGGCCATCGATAGGCTCGACGCGGCGAAGGTCCGTTAAGCCAGACTGTCCCGTATCGCTTTGATGATCGTGACGGCCGAGGCAGCGCCGGGATCCATATGCCCGAGCGATCGTTCGCCGAGCCGCGAGGAGCGGCCCTTGAAGGCGATCATGTTCTTGGTTGCCTCGGCGCCCCGTTCGGCTGCGGCGAGTGCAGTTTCCAAGCTCTCCAACAGGGTCTTGCCGGCTTCCTGCGCGGCGCCTGCTGCCTGTGCTGCCGGCAGCCAGGCGTCGACCATGGTCTTTTCGCCGAGCTCGGCCTTGCCGCGATCCTGGATGCCTTGCGCCATCGCCCGGAGCATGGCGATGATGTCAGCATCCTCCAGAATTGCCTTGCCTTTGACGGCGGCGGCAGCGCGCATGAAGGCGGTCGCATAGAGTGGGCCTGACGACGCGCCGACGGCGTTGAGGAACGACTTTGCCGCGGTATTGAGCAGCGCCGTCGGTCCGGTCGCCGCGAGGTCGAGTTGCGCCAGCGCCTCGCGTACCGCGCCGAAGCCGAGCGCCATGGCGATGCCGTGGTCGGCGTCGCCGATGACGCCGTCGAGTTGGCAGAGCCTGTCCTTGTCGGCGTCGATCGCCGCCGCGATCTCATCGAACATTCTTTTCAAGCCGGCTGAGTCGATCGAGGTCATGATGCTTTCTCAGCCGGCGCGGAACATGGCGCAGTCGCAGGGATGGTCGAGCATCTCCTGCAATTCGCCCTCGAGATGCATCAGCGTCACTGAGGCGCCGGCCATTTCGAGCGAGGTGCAATAATTGCCGACCCAGGTCGCGTGGACGGAAACGCCGATGTCGTCGAGCCTCTGCTTGACCCGCCGGTTCATGATGTAGAGCTCCATCAGCGGCGTCGAACCGAGCGAATTGACCAGCACGGCGACCTTGTCGCTGCGCGTCGGCGCCATTTCGTCGAGGATCTTGTCCAGCATCTCGTCGGTGATCTCGTCGGCCGTCTTTAGTTTTCCGCGTGCGATGCCCGGCTCGCCATGGATGCCCATGCCGATCTCCATCTCGTCCGGTCCGATCTCGAAATTCGGCCGGCGGGTCTGCGGCAGCGAACAGGGCGACAGCGCCACGCCCATAGTGAAGGTGTGATCGTTGGCCTTCCTGGCGATACGCTCGCATTCATCGAATGTCAGCATCCGGTCGCATGCGGCACCGACAGCCTTGAAGATGAAGAAATTGCCGGCGACGCCGCGCCGCTTCTGCCTCTGGTCGCGTGGCGCCGAGGCGACATCGTCGGTGGTCAGCACGGTGCGCACCTCGATATCGTCCATCGCCGCCATTTCGGCGGCCATGTCGAAATTCATCACGTCGCCGGCATAGTTGCCGTACATGAACAGCACACCGGCACCGCCGCTGGCCGCTTTGGCGCATTCGAGGATCGGGTCCGGCGGCGGCGAGGCAAAAACGTTGCCGATCGCGGCCGCGTCGGCAAGCCCCTTGCCGACGAAGCCAAGGAAGGTCGGCTCGTGGCCCGAGCCGCCGCCGATGACAAGGCCGACCTTGCCTGGGCGCGGCCCGTCGCGGGCGATGATGGAGCGGGGGCTGCCGTCCGCACTTCGGAGATGGCGCGGATGCGCGGCCAGAATGCCCTCCAGCATCTCGTCGACGGAGCGGTTGCCGTCATTGATGATCTTCTTGGTCTGCACCGGCATCCTCCCTAGTTTTCGTGAGATACTACAGCGCCTTACCGGGATTTCCACCCGGCGACGGAGATTTCACGCCGCGATGCGTTCGCGTGTCGCCAGCAGTTGCACGCAGGCACCGGCCGCCTCTTTGCCCTTGACCCTGAAATGCTCGAAGAAGAAGCGGTGATGGTCAGCGCTGTCATGGTAGTTGTGCGGCGTCAGCACCGCCGAAAGCACCGGCACGCCAGTCGACAATTGCACGTTCATCATGCCGTCGATGACCGCACTCGCCACGAACTCATGCCGGTAGATGCCGCCATTGACGACGAACGCGGCGCCGAGGATAGCGGCATAGCGGCCGGTCTCGGCAAGCATCTTTGCATGCAGGGGAATCTCAAAGGCGCCCGGCACATCGAAGACATCGACGGCAAAGCGTTTCTCCCCGACAACCGCCAATTCCGCCTCGAATGCTTCAACGCATTGGTCGACGATATCGGCGTGCCAGCGCGCCCGAATGACGGCAACGCGGATCGTTTCATAGTCGTTCTGGGAATGCTGATTCATGGGTCCATCCTTCCGTTTCGAACCAGAATCAGGACGCACGATACGGAGTCCGAACCGCGAAAGCGGACCGTCTTCCATTCGTTCTCTTCCATCCGGACTGTGACCGTCGGCTCCGGAATCTCACCGGATCTGCTGACCCCTCCGGCTAACCGGAAAGCGCTCGCGGGCTTGGGCCGAGACCCTTACCGCCGGTGGGGACTTTCACCCCGCCCTGAGAACATTGACGGCGTTTGTATGGAAGGACCGGATAGCGCTGTCAACCGCCGACGTCGTCGCCGATGGCGCAGAAATGGCGATCCGTTCCGAGTTGGTCACCTTGAGGGCGAGGGAGGCGCTGATAAGTTGCAGCGTCAAATGGCGATCACGGGCAAGGCGGGCAGCACCTTGTCCAAGGTGATGGGGAATTCACGCACTCGCACGCCGGTCGCGTTGTAGATGGCGTTGGCGACGGCAGCCCCCGCACCGCAGACGCCGAGCTCGCCGAGACCCTTGGCGCCAAGTGGATTGGCCTTGTCGTCATCTTCCTCGAGGAAGACGACTTCCATCTCGGGGACGTCGCCATTGACCGGGACGTGATATTCGGCAAGATCGTGATTGACGAAGTGGCCATAGCGCGGATCGAGCACCGTCTGCTCCATCAGCGCCGCACCGATCCCCCAGGTCATGCCGCCGATAATTTGCGAGCGCGCGGTCTTGGCGTTGAGGATACGGCCCGCGCCGATCACAGTCAGCATCCGGCGCATGCGGATTTCACCGGTATCGCAATCGACAGCGACCTCGGCGAAATGCGCTCCGTACGAATGCTGCGAATAAGTCTTGTATGACTCGGTGGTAGCGCCTGCGGCTACGGAGCCTTCGGCCTCGAACCCGTCGGGAGCGATCCTCCCGATGAGATCGGCCAGGCTCGCCGATCGCTGGCCGATCCTGACCTCGCTGTCGGCAAAGTTTGCCTCGGTGGCGTTCGCGCCGCGCAACGGTGACGCTTCGCTCGACTGCGCCGCGTCCAGGATCCGTCCTTTGAGGGCGTTGCACGCATTATACAGGGCCGAACCCGCACTCGCCGCGCCCCAGGACCCGCCGGAGCCGGCGGTACGCGGGAAGCGGCTGTCGCCGAGCTCCACCTTGACGGACGAGATCGGCACGCCGAGGCTCTCGGCAGCAATCTGGGTCAGGATCGTATAGGTGCCGGTCCCAATGTCGGTCATGTCGAGCCGCGCCGTCACCCGACCGTCCCGGTCGATCGCAACCCGCGCCGTCGCCGCGCCGATGTAGTTCGGACGGATCGCCGCCGCCATGCCGTAGCCGATGAGCTTCCGGCCCTCCCGGGTTCGGCCCGGTGTCGGGTTTCTCCGCTCCCAACCGAAACGGCGGGCGCCTTCCTCCATGCAGGCGACGAGATTGCGGGTGGAGAACGGCACTCCGCGCTCGGGATCCTGAGCCGGTTCGTTGCGGATCCTGAGTTCGATCGGGTCCAGGCCGACCTGCTCGGCGAGTTCATCCATTGCGCATTCGAAAGCCAGCATGCCGGGCGCTTCGCCGGGCGAGCGCATCCATTCGCCGCGGTTGATGTCCAGCGGAACCAGGCGATGGCGGGTGAGACGGTTCGGCGCCGCATAGAGCGAGCGCGCAAAAACTGCCGTTTGTTCGCAGTACTCCTCGAAGCTGGACGTCGCGGACCAGACATCGTGCGCGATCCCGGTGAGCCGCCCATCGGTATCCGCGCCGAGACGTACCTGTTGGATCATCTCTGCGCGATGACCGGCATTGGCGAACATCTGTTGCCGCGTCAGCGCGATCTTCACGGGGCGCTGCAGGACCTGCGCTGCAAGTGCGGCCAGGATCGTATCGGCATGGGCAATCAGCTTGGAGCCGAAGCCCCCGCCGGTGAAAGGGCTCACGATGCGCACTCGCTCGAGCGGGATGCGAAGCGTGCTGGCGACCCCGGCCCGGAAGTTCGCGAGGGTCTGCGCCGATGTATGGATCGTCAGCCCGCTGCCTGACCAGGCGGCGAGCGTCGCATGCGGTTCCATCGGATTGTGATGTTCGAAGGGAGTCCGGTAAGCGGCATCGATCTTGACCGGGGCGGCCGCAAAGGCGCTCTCGAAGTCGCCGACCACGCTGTCGGTCTCGAAGCCGGCATTTGTCCGCTTTGGTGCATAGGCGTCGGCCTTATGCCCCGTCAGATCGTAGAGGCCCGGCTCCTTGTCGTAGCGCACTTTGACGAGGCCCGCAGCAGCGCGTGCAGCCTCGAATGTCTCCGCAACGACCAGCGCGACCGGCTCGTCGTAATACCGCACCCGATCGCTGTTGAGCGCAGGCCGGGCGCGGGTGAAGACCTCCGGCACCGTCGGCGTGACCGCCGGGCCGAAATCCGGCTGGGCCGGCGCATTCCGGTGCGTCATGACGAGCAACACCGCCGGCGCCCGTTCGGCTTCGGCCGTGTCGATCTCGGCGATGCGCCCCTTGCCGACGGCGGCACCGAGAACATAGCCATAGGCTGTACCATCCAGCTCATTCTCGTAAGCGTATGTGGCGCCGCCCGTCACTTTGAGCGGACCGTCGATGCGGTCGATCGGCCTCCCGATGATGCCAGCACCGGGACGCGGTTTCACTCTTGAATGGGTGGCGGAGCCGGGCAGTCCGGGTATGGTCTCGTTCATAAGTCACCTAAAGATTTTCATTTGGAGTTCGGAAGCATCGAGGCCGCGACGACGCCTCTTTCCTCGCACCTTCATGTTCGTCGCGCAGCGGCCGGAGCTCACGCGGCGATCTCGCCGAAATACTCGCGAAACTCGACCAGCTTCCCTGTCGGGCCGGCGCGCATGAAGATCGCATGCAGGCCAGTGTAGGGCGCGCCGCTGATTGTCCCGCTCCCGCGATCGCAGACGATGACCCAGTCGGCGGCGAAGAGCTTGAGATCGACGGTCGATTTCGTGATCCTGTTTCCTTGCGCTTGATGCGCGGCGGTCCAGGCTGCGAGCCGGCTTGCCTTCTGGCGGTCCGTGTCGGCCTCGTTGCTCGCCGACAGGGAATTGGAAGGTCATCGTCTCATCGCAACAATCAAGGAATGCCGTCCAGTCGCCGGAGGCCCAGCCGGCAAAGAAGGCGTCGACGGCGGCCTCGAGCACGTGACGAGCTCCCGGGTCGGATGTGGCGCCCCAAGCTGCGGCGGCAGAAACAAAAAGGCCGCCACCCGCGGCGGCAACGGCGCGTCGCGTGAGTTTCATATCGATCTCCTGCTCGTCGCCTGCATCTGGGAACCGCTGTTCGGGGTCGTCGTCTCTGTCATCGTGTCGCCTCACGCACTCTCGACGGCAGCAGCGAGTGTGTGCCGCACCGTTCGTTTCGCCAGCGGGATCTTGAAGTCATTGGCGCCATGCCCAACGGCTCCGGCGAGCGCGGCTTCGGCAGCGTCGGTGAAGGTATCGTCGGACGCCGCTGCGCCTGCCAGCCCGCGCTCCGCCTCCGTCGCGCGCCAGGGTTTCGCTGCCACGCCGCCCATGGCGATCCGAGCGCTTCGGATACGATCGCCGCTTTTTTCGACGATTGCTGCCACCGACACCAGCGCGAAGGCGTAGGAAGCTCGGTCGCGCACTTTGCGGTAAAGCTGCCGGCCGGGTGGTGGCGGCGGCAGGGTAACCGCGACGACCATTTCGCCGTGGCCGAGCACGGTCTCCACATGGGGCATCGTCTCGGGCAATCGATGGAAATCGCCGATCGGGATCGTGCGGGTCTCGCCGCCGGGCGAAACGGTCTCGATCCTGGCGTCGAGCCCGGACATGGCGACCGCCATGTCCGAAGGATGGACCGCGATGCAGGCTTCGCTCGCGCCCAGTACAGCGTGCATGCGGTTGAAGCCTTGAAGCGCCGCGCAGCCCGAACCCGGCTGGCGCTTGTTGCAGGGCATGTTGCGGTCGTAGAAGTAGGGGCAGCGCGTGCGTTGCAGGAGATTGCCGCTGGTCGAGGCCTTGTTGCGTATCTGGCCGGACGCTCCCGCCAGCAGCGCTTGTGTGAGCATCGGATAGCGGGACCTCACCCGCGGGTCGGCGGCAAGATCGCTGTTGCGGACCTGGGCGCCGACCCGAAGCCCGCCTTCTGCCGTCTCCTCGATCCGATCAAGCGGCAGCCGGCTGATGTCGACGAGATGCGCTGGGCGCTCGATATCGAGCTTCATCAGGTCGAGCAGGTTGGTGCCGCCGCTGATGAACTTGGCGTCCGGCCGGGCCGCGACCGCGGCGGCCGCCTGCTGGGCACTCGTTGCACGTTCATAAGTGAAGGACTGCATTGCTCATGCCTCCTCTGCCGCGTCGCGGATTGCAGCGACGATGTTCGGATAAGCGGCACAACGGCAGATGTTGCCGCTCATCCGCTCGCGGATCTCGGCATCGCTGAGAGCGACGGAAGCCGCTGCCACGTCGGCGCTCGCATGGCTCGGCCAGCCGGCCTTGGCTTCGCCCAGCATACCGACCGCCGAGCAGATCTGGCCTGGCGTACAGTAGCCGCACTGGAAACCGTCGCGGGCGATGAAGGCGGCCTGCACCGGATGCAGCCGGTCACCCTCGGCAAGGCCCTCGACCGTGGTGATCTCGTCGCCATCATGCATTGCGGCAAGCGTCAGGCAGGAATTGATCCGGCGTCCATCGACAAGCACCGTGCATGCGCCGCACTGGCCGTGATCGCAGCCCTTCTTCGAGCCGGTGAGGCCGAGATGGTTGCGCAGGGCATCGAGCAGCGTCGTCCGCGGGTCGAGTTCGACGGCAAGGTCCTTCGCGTTGATCCGCAACGATATCGGCATCGTCGGTACCGGCGTGCCAGATGCCGTCGCCGTGACGGTGTCGGCCGGCTCGGCGCCGACCGGTATCCCGATAGCCAGGAGCACCCCGGTCGCCACCCCGCCCTCCAACACGGTTCGACGCGTTGGCCCCCTCCTGTTGTCTGTTTTGGCCATGCAAGATCTCCCAGTCGCAATGAAGGACGCAGACGGCAATTTGACCCCGACAGCGGACCCTCGGGTTCGGTCATCGACACTGGAGGTGGGGGCGCACGCAGCGGCTTTCTTTCAAGAAACCGGCGGCACTATCAGGATTCTGGAGAAGAATTCACCCGATAGGCACGAGGCGTCATGCCCCTGAGACGCCGGAACGTCGTGGTGAAGTGGCTCTGGCTTGAAAAGCCGAGCCGAAAGGCAATGGTACTGATCGACAAACCCGTTTCGCGCAACAGTGCCTCCGCTCGCCGCACCCGTTCCTCGATTACATAGGCATAGGGGGCAAGACCGGTCGTCGCCTTGAAGCGCCGCGCAAAACTGTCGACGGCCAAGTCGGCGACAGCTGCAAGCTCGCTTAGCGAAATGTCGGAATTCATACGTGCATCGATATAGTCCCGAACTCGACCAAGTGCTCGGCGGCTGAGACAGCCGTGACGTACGAGCGGCTGTTGCTCCGGCTCAGGTTGGCCACGCGGAGGCTGACGAGGGCCACCAGATGCTCGACATAGGCAGTGTCCGGCTTGTGACCGAGGGCCATCTCGTCGCGAAGCGAACTCAGCAGCGTGGCGACGACCGCGTCCTTCTTGTTTACCAGTATCGGCAGGTTCCTCAGGCGTTCGCATCCGGGAAGCCCGATATCGGGATCGATCCACAGGGCTGAATATGAGAGGTTTACATCGCGATAGAAGCCCTGTCGCTCCGCGCCTGCCGGGACGAAGGTGAGGGCTCCGGGACGATCCATTCCGTCGTAGAGGGATCTTGCCTCGTGCCGGATAGACGTATGGGACGTGCCGCCTTCTTCGGTCAGCACGATCAGATGATGAGGGGCTGTCCAGCGGAGCTCCGCCTCCCGGCACGCCCACCGCCGGTTGTCGAAAACGATCGAGGAGCTGACCCATGACGCGGTTTGCAGGGGCTCCGACTTTTCCTCCTGGCTCCGAACCCGTCCGTCACCAAGCAGCGGTCTGAATGACATCGCGGCATCCTGCTGGTTCACTCGCCGAGCCGTGGTCAGCCCCGGCTTGAGCGTTGCGCCGCCCCGCCGCTACGCATACGACCGTCCATCTGGGACAGGCAACGGACGTTTTTAACCGCGCCGTGTTCAAGAAATCGTGAGATCAGGCAAAATCCAGGGCTCCTCCTGGCACTCCAAAGCGGATCATCCGCGCTCGGGAAACATCGCCTTCAGGCCTTCGCGCGAGGCCGTGGCGACGCCGCGTTCGGTGATCAAGCCGGTGACCAGCCGCGCCGGCGTCACGTCGAAGGCAGGGTTGGCCGCCGGCGTGGCTTCCGGCGACACGCGGACCTGGGCAATCTCGCCGGAAGCGGTCTTGCCCCAGACCAGCGAGACCTCGTCGGGCGAACGCTGCTCGATCGGGATTTCGGCCAACCCGTCCCCCACCGTCCAGTCGATCGTCGGCGACGGCAGCGCGACATAGAACGGCACGTCGTTGTCGGCGGCGGCCAGTGCCTTGAGATAGGTACCGATCTTGTTGCAGACATCGCCGTCGGCGGTGGTCCTGTCGGTGCCGACGACGACCATGTCGACCTGGCCGCGCTGCATCAGATGGCCGCCGGCATTGTCGACGATTAGCGTATGCGGCACGCCGTGGCCGGCCATCTCCCAGGCGGTCAACTGGGCACCCTGGTTGCGGGGTCGCGTTTCGTCGACATAGACGTGGACTGGAATGCCGGCTTCCGTCGCCAGATAGATCGGCGCGGTGGCGGTGCCGTAGTCGACGGTGGCCAGCCAGCCGGCATTGCAGTGGGTCAGGATGTTAACCGGTTCGCCCGGCTGCTTGCGCGCCGCGATCACCTTGATGATTTCGAGCCCATGGGCGCCGATTGCGCGGTTGAGGCCGACATCCTCGTCGGCGATCTCGCCGGCACGCCGATAGGCGGCTGCGGCACGTTCTGCCAGGGGAAGCGCCAGCAGGAAGCGCTGCATTTCATTCAGCGCCCAGCGCAAATTGATCGCCGTCGGGCGCGTTTCGTGCAGGGTTGCCCAGACGGCGTCGAGCGCCGCATCCGACGGATCGTCGGCCATCTGTATGGCGACGCCATAGGCGGCAGTGACGCCGATCAGCGGCGCCCCGCGCACCCACATGTCGCGGATTGCCGTGGCGATGCCGGCGACGGTATCGATCTTTTCGATGCGGAAATCATGCGGCAGCCAGCGCTGGTCAATGATCTCCACCGAACGCCCGTCGTCACTCGGCCAGATCGTGCGGTAGTGGCGGTCACCGACGTTCAAATCCTGCTCTCCCGTTCGATCAGCGCGGCCAATTGGTTGACCTCGTCGATGCTGTGGATCTGGCGCCGGTTGACGGCGAGGTGACGGCCGAATTTCAGCGCCTTTGCCTCACATCTGGCGCGCAGATCCTGATCGGCAATGGTCTCGAAATCGGCATTGTGGGCAAGTCCGAGAATTCGCCGGTGAACCTCGACGCCGGCAAAGCCGAGCAGATCGGTCCAGATCGAATGCAGCATGTGGTCGAGCGCCTGCTCGGCGCCAAGCCTGTCGCCCTGATCCTCGAACAGGCTCTTCTGGTAGAGTATGCCGGTGCGCTCGGTTCGCCACAGATGCGAGAACTCGGCGCGGAATGCCGACCATGTATCGACCGTGACGTCGAGCAGATAGGCGCGCATGGCGTCGCGCTTGCCATTCTGCTCATGGCCGCGCTGCGAGAAGAACGCCATCCAGAAATTGGCGAGCAGCATGCCGACATCGAAGGCGATCGGCCCGTAGAAGGCGAATTCGGGGTCGATCATCCGCGTTTCGGTGTCGGTGACCATGATCGAGCCGGAATGCAGGTCGCCATGCAGCAGGGTCTCGGCATTGGCGGCGAAGTGGTGCTTCATCCGCTGCGCCTCGACCTTGAGGTCGCGGTCGGCGCGCAGTTCGGCGACAATGCCATCGAGCTGCGGGCTGGTGTGCCGGTTCATCTTGGCATCGAAATACGGGTCCGAGAAAACCAGGTTCTCGGTGATGTCGCAGAGTTCGACATTGTCGGCGAACAGCGCCAGATCGGCCTTGCGGTCCTTGGTCGCCATATGCAGGTCGGAGCCGCGAAACAGCGTGCGGGCCATGAACAGGCCGATGTCTTTCGCGATGTTGGGCAGTTGCCGGCCCTCGATCAGCGCCCGCCGCAGGATAATGTGCGGCGACAGATATTCCATGATGATCAGCGCCTGGCCTTCGTCGAAGTGATAGATATCAGGCACGGAATCCGGCGCCCGCGCCTGTTGCCGCGTCAGCGCATGATATTCGAAGAAGGAGCGCTTCAACGGCAGCGGCCAGCTGTCGCCGACCAGCCGGACGTAGGGCAGGGCCTGCTTGACCACGGCCGCACCCTCAGCACCCTCGACAATGAACACCAGGTTCAGATTGCCGTCGCCGACTTCACGAACCTTCCAGCGGCTCGTATCCTTGCCGATCTGCGAACACAGGGCCCCGTTGGCACGGAGACGACCCGCCAGTGTCTCGACCGACAGTGCTTCGAACGGCGATTTTCCAATCATCCTCACCTCCCGCTTATGTGCTCCGATGATAGCGGAGCCATGGCGGTCGGGCCAAGCTAGGAAGCCTGCTGGCAATTGTCAATCGTGTTGACAATTGCCGATACAGCCCATAGCGTCACGGTCAGGGAGGAACGAATGGGCAATGATGCCGTGTTCCGCGTCGACGGCCTGAGGAAATCCTTTGGCCATATCGAGGTGCTTGGCGGCGTCTCGCTCGAATTGCATGCCGGCGAAGTGACCGTGCTGATGGGCGCCAACGGCGCCGGCAAATCCACCCTCGTCAAGATCATCAGCGGCGTCTACGACCATGGCGGCGGCTCAATGTCGCTTGCCGGTCAGGACTTCGCGCCGAAAACGCCGGCCGAGGCGATCCGCGCCGGCGTCGTCACCGTCCATCAGAACATCAATGACGGTGTCGTCGCCGACCTCGACGTCGCCACCAACCTCACCCTCGACAGGTTGAGCGGCAGCGGCGTGCCGACGCTATTCAAGCCGGGCCGGGTGCGCCGTGAGGCCAAGGCGGTTGCCAACCGCATGGGGCTGGCCATCGACCTCAAGGCCCGCATCAGCCATCTCTCGCTGGCCGATCGTCAGATGGTGGCGATCGCCCGCGCCATGGCGCACCGGCCGAAAGTGCTGATCCTCGACGAGCCGACCTCCTCGCTGTCCAGTGCCGAAGCCGACCGGCTGTTCGCATTGCTCGACCGGCTTCGCCAGCAAGGCGTAGCCATTCTCTACATTTCGCACCGTATGTCTGACATCAGACGGCTTGCCGACCGCATCATTTCGATGCGCGATGGGGTCATCTCAGGCATCTTCGACAGGAAGCCGCTGGATTTTGAAGGTGCGGTCAACGCCATGCTCGGCCGCAAGATCCAACTCGAGCGGATCGTCGCCAGGAATTCGGCCAAAGCAATTTTTACTGCCGACGGTTTGCGGATTGCCGAAGGCGCCAGGCCGATTTCGCTGACGCTCGGCGACGGCGAGGTCGTCGCCATCACCGGCCTCGTCGGCGTCGGCAAGACCGCGCTGGCCGAGACGCTGTTCGGTTTGCGCCAGCCGCTGTCCGGGACCATGGTGCTGAACGGGAAACCCTATGCTCCGGCGTCGACCGGCGAAGCGATTGCCGCCGGCGTGTTTCTCGTCGCCAAGGACCGGGGCGAGAACGGCATCGTCGGCGGCTTCAACATCCAGGAAAATATCAGCCTGCCGTTCCACAGGCGCATGTCGCGTCTCGGCGTCCTCAAGCGCCGCATCGAACGCGCCATTGCCCGCCGGCAGATCCAGGAACTCGGCATCGTCTGCCGCTCGGAGAAGGACGAGATGTCGTCGCTTTCGGGCGGCAATCAGCAGAAGGTGATGGTCGCCCGCTGGATGTCGCAGACCGCAAGGCTTTTCATCCTCGACGAGCCGTTTCAGGGCGTCGACATTTCGGCTAGGCGCGATATCGCTGCCAAGCTGCGGGCCAGCGCCAGCGGCCGCGCGACGCTGCTGTTCGTCACCGAACTGGACGAAGCCCTGGAGACGGCCGATCGCATTCTGGTGATGTCGGAGCAGACGATCGTCGGCGAGCACCGCAACACCGATGTCGATCTCGAGCGGCTGCTGGCCGAAGTGGCGGGCGGGCCGTTGCACAGCGCAGCCTGACGGCAGGAAGACGATGAGAATTGGAATGGAGAGGGCATGAGTTCAGGTTGGGTAAAGACAGTGCCAGCGTGCGGGAGCGCTGAATGATCCTGCGCGACCGTGCCATCCGGTATGGCTTCATCGTCCTGTTGTTCGGTCTGATCGCCTATTTCGCCATTGCCGCCGATGGCTTCGTGTCGCCGCAAAGCGCCGTCTTCATCTTCCAGTCGGTCGCCATCACCGGCGTTCTGGCGCTCGGCGTCACCGCCACGCTGGTCGTCGGCGGCTTCGACTTGTCGATCGGCTCGGTCGCCACCAGCGCCATGATGGCGGCTGCCTACGTCATGGTGGTGCTGGAGCAGAATGCCGTCGTGGCGGTCGTCGCCTGTCTTGTGATCGGCGCCGTTGTCGGCCTCATCAATGGCTGGCTGATCGTCTATATGCGGGTGCCGGACCTTTTGGCGACGCTCGGCATGATGTTCCTGCTCGTCGGCCTGCAGCGCATCCCTACCGAGGGCCGTTCGATCGCCACCGGCATGACCATGCCCGACGGCTCGGTCGCCAACGGCAGCTTCGGCGCCGCGTTCCTGGCGCTTGGCCGCCATCGCTTCGATTTCTTCATCCCGAACCTCATTCCGGTGTCGGTCGTCGTCCTGCTCGTGCTGGCGGTGCTGATCTGGTTCTTTCTCGAATACACCCGTTTCGGCCGCATGATGTACGCCGTCGGCAGCAACGAGCGCGCTGCCGAACTCGCCGGCGCGCCTGTCAAGGCATACAAAATCTGGGCCTACGTTATTTCTGGGGTTTTTGCCTCGATCGGCGGCATTTTGCTCGCCGCCCGGCTTGGACGCGGCGACATCGCCTCGGGTAATAATCTGTTGCTCGACGCGGTGGCTGCGGCACTCATCGGTTACGCGGTTCTCGGCGCCGCCAAACCGAACGCCTTCGGCACGGCCGTCGGCGCGGTGTTTGTCGGCGTGCTGCTGCAGGGCCTGACGATGATGAACGCGCCTTACTACACGCAGGATTTCGTCAAGGGCGTGGTTCTCGTGGTCGCCCTTGTCTTCACCTTCGCCCTGTCCGGCAGGGGCAGGAGATAGGGTTCGACCGGGTCACATTTTGGGTTCAACAAGTGGAGGAAACGACGTGAACATCACAAGAAGACTTTTGGGGAAGGCAGCGCTCGGGCTTGCCGGCGCAACATTGCTGATGCAGTTGCCGGCAACGGCGCAGGACAGGCCGGCGCCGTTCGACAAGCCGGGTGCCGTCAAGATCGCGCTGGTCCGCTATCTCTCGACAGGCGACTTCTTCCAGGCGTATCTGTCCGGCGTCGAGGCGCAGGCCAAGGCGCTCGGCGTCGACCTGCGCGTGCTCGACAGCCGTCAGGACGCGGCGCTTCAGGCGGACATGGTCGACCAGGCCATCGCGCTCGGCGTCCAGGGCATCATCATCCAGCACGGATTGACGGAATCGATGAAGGACGCCGCCCAGCGTGCCGTCGATGCCGGCATCAAGGTCGTCGCCTTCGACGTCAATGTCGAAAACCCCAAGATCCCGCAGATCGAACAGTCCGACCGCGACCTCGCGCGCCTGGCGCTCGAACAGGCGGTCAAAGACAATGGCGAGAGCTGGAAGGCCGGCTATGTCTATGTCGCCGGCATCGCCCCGCTCGATCGCCGCAACGAGACCTGGGTCGAATTCAAGAAGAAATATTCGGGCATCAACGAAGCCGCCATGTTCGGCACGCTCGACAATCCGATCGCCAATTCGGTTGCCAACCAGGCTCGCTCGGTGTTGTCGGCTCATCCTGACATCAAGGTGATGTTCGCGCCCTATGACGAATTCGCCAAGGGCGTAAAGATCGCCGTCGACGAGGCCGGGCTGAACAAGGATATCAAGATCTATTCGGCCGACATCTCGACCTCCGACATCGCCGCGATGCGCGAGCCCGACAGCGCCTGGGCGGCAACCGCCGCCACCAACCCGGCCGTCGTCGGCCAGGTCTCGGTGCGTGCGCTGTCGCAGCTCTTGGCCGGCGAAGATCCCGGCCACAACGTCATCGTGCCACCGACGCTGATCACCCAGAAGGACCTGCTCGACAAGGACATCAAGAACATGGAAGACCTCTCGGCCAAGCTGCCGCAGTTCGCCCATGCCGATGTCGCCATGCCGGCCTGGATGCCGAACCCGAACGCGAAGTAACTTTCGGCACGAGCAAAACAATAGCCGCCTGCAGCAGCTTGCTGCAGGCGGCTTTTTTGTCGAAGATGTCTGGCGCGCCGGACTGCCGAATTTCAATTGTCGCAGTCTCCGATTTGCAGGCCGATTGGACGGTTGAACCCAGGATTCGACGGGTACATGGAGGCGCATGCGGTAAGAGAGGAAAGTCCGACCGGTGTCGTCGCCGGAACATTTTTCCGACGCTCGCAGGCCACCACGGGCGTTGTGGTGTTGGGTGGATCGAGTGGTCGTGTTGATGTCGGGCGCGCGCGGCTTTTTACAGATGCCGGTACGTCGGCCTTGGCGTTGCAGTGGTTTGGCGGCGAGGGCCAGATTCCGGGAATATGTGAAATTCCCCTGGAAACGTTCTTTGCAGCAACAGACTATCTCATTGAAACAGGGTGCCGTCGCATCGTTTATGTCGGCACATCCAAAGGTGCCGAGGCCTCATTGCTTGCCGCGGTCCATGACCAGCGAATCAACGCGGTGGTCGCGATCAGCCCGTCATCGGTAGTTTGGGGGAATATCGGTGCGGGCCGGGATGGTGCCAGTTGGCCTGAACGATCCTCATGGTCGCTCAACGGTATCGCGCTGCCGTTTGTGCCGGCAGATCCAGATTGGACACGAGAGTATGTGGATGGCCTGGTATCTTACAGGGGGCTTTTCAAATGCTGTTTGAAAACCTTCAAGAGCGAAGCGAATGCGGCGACCATCCCCGTTGAGACCATATCGGCCGAGCTTCTGCTTGTCGCCGGTGGCAACGATGCGCTGTGGCCTTCCCTATCGTTCGCCCGAGATATTATTAGGCGGCGCGGCGAAGCAGGTAAGGTCACTCATCTCATTTCGTCGCCGGATGCGGGACACCGCATTCTGTTGCCAGGCGAGAGCACACCACGCTCGACATTGCACGCACATGGAGGCAATGACGAGGCCGATTCAAAGCTGGGCAGAAAGGCTTGGGAAGGCATCCGAGGCCTGCTGTAGTAGCAGTTCGAGAATGCCTTCCATGGCCGTGTCGCAAAATTCCGAGTTGCGTGCCTGTCTCGGCCGGTTCCGCCTACCGCAGCGCCGCCGCGATGTTGCCGCCGTCGACCGTCGTCACATCGGCTGTGGTCCGATCGGCCAGCGCTTGATGCAGAAAGGCCTGGGCGACGTCTTCGGCCATCACTTCCTGCCCGAGCAGGTTGCCGGACATGTACTCCTTCTCCGATACGCCGCGCGCGCCCGAGCGGCTGGCGATCATGGCGTCGGTCAACAGCCCCGAACGGATGCGGTCGGCGTTGACGGCATTGGAGCGGATGCCTTGCGCGCCGTAGTCGAGCGCATATTGCCTGGACATGAACAGCGTTGCCGCCTTCGGGATGCCGTAAGCGCCGAACTTCGGTCCCGGATTGATCGCCTGCTTGGAGGTATTGAACAACAGCACGCCGCCGGTGCCCTGTTCGAGCATGATGCGCACGGCATTCTGCGCCGCCGACTGGTGGGCGAAGAAATTGAGTTCGAAACTTTTGCGCAAAGTGGCGTCGTCGAGCTCGCCGATCCGGCCCTCCCAGGCTGCGCCCGCATTGGAGACGAGAATGTCGAGGCCGCCGAAGACGGCGACGGCTTTGTCGAACGCAGCGCGCATCTGCTCCGGATCGGTGATGTCGGCGCCAATGCCGATCGAACCGTTACCGGCTTTTTTGGCGGCCTCGGCAGCTCTTGACCCGTCGACATCGACGACCACCGCATGGGCACCGTTGTCGGCGAATAGCTTTGCCGTGGCAGCACCGATCGCGCCGGCGCCGCCGGTGACCAGTACCACCTGGCCGGTCAGCGGCTTCGGCTTGTTGGCGGCGAGTTTGGCCTGTTCCAGCGACCAGTATTCGAGCGGGAACAGATCGGCTTTGGAGAGCGGGCGGAAATCGCCGACGGCTTCGGCGCCGCGTACCGCCTCGATCCACATTTCGCCGACGTCGGAGGCGATCTTCGCGTCCTTGAGCGTGCGGCCGTGGCCGAACATGCCGAGGCCGGGCACCAGCGTCAGCCGTGGCATCGTGTCGAGCATGGTGCGCTTCACGTCGTCGAGCGCATCGTTGGTTTCGAAATAGGCGCGATAGTCCTTGGCGAATTTTTCGACATGCTGGCGGATGACGGATTTGTAGTCGCCGACATTGTCCGCGTCGGGCGCCGGCAGTGCCATCGGTCCGGTCTTGATGCGGATCGACAGGTCGGGCGTCGACACGCCGCGTCCGGCATAGTCGGCAATTCTAGCCGAATTGATGAAATCGACGATCGCATCCGAGGTGCGGAAATCGCTGACCATGCGGTCGAAGCGGCCTTCGCCGCGTGCCACCGCCACCGCGCCGCGCAGCATCGGCGCAATGTCCGCGGGCTTGGCCAATCTGGCCGGCAAGGCCGCTTTTTCGGTGCGCGGCTTGCCGTGGCTGGCGATGAAATCCTCGGCGACGTTCACATAATGGATCATCCGGTCATAGGCCTGCCTGGCATCGTCGCCGAAGGTGAAAATGCCGTGCTTGTCGAGGATCAGGCCTTCGACCGTCGGGTCGGCGTCGAAAACATCGGCGGCAGCCTTCGCCAGATCGAAGCCCGGCATGATGTAAGGCACGAACCCCATTTTCTCGCCGAACACTTTTCTGCTCAGCGCCTCGCTGTCCTCCTGGTCGACGATGGCCAGGATTGCGGTCGAATGCGTGTGGTCAACGAATTTGTGCGGCAGGAAGGCGTGCAGCAGCGTCTCGACCGAAGGGTTGGGCGAGGACGGATCGATCAGGTTCGCCCGCTGCAGCGCGACCATGTCCTCGTCGGAGAGCTTCTTGAGCGACCGCGCCTTCAACAGCGCGCCGAGCTTGACCGCCGGCAGGCCCTGCGGCTCGATGACGCCCATGTCCCAGCCGCTGCCCTTGACGCAGAGCACGTCCCATTCGTCGCCGACAAGATCGGTGGCCTTGGTCTTGCACGAGGTGTTGCCGCCGCCATGCAGGACGAGCCGCGGCTCGCCGCCCAGCAGCCTGGTCGTATAGACGCGCAGCGCCAGGTCGCGGGCCACACCCTTCTTTGCATAGTCGGCGACCAGCTTCTCCGCGTCGCCGTCATTCCACAGGTTCTTCATGTCAGCTTCGTCCGATTTCTCTTTTGTTGTGAACAGGAATGCCGCGACGCCCTGATGACAATGCGTCGGCGACTGAAACTAGGTATCAGGCGACCTTTTCTGCTACTGCTCCGGCATGGTCGAGCAGCCGTCGCGCCATGCGCGCGCCGACGACGAGATGGGTGCAGAGCCCGCCGGCGATCGCCGCGACGAGCGGTTCGAACTTGCTCTCTTCCTGCACCACCACAAGGCGCTTTTCGATCTGGCGCAGCGATGACAGCTCTGCCGAAATCAGCCGGCGGTTGTAGCTGCAGTCGAGCGCCTGGCCTTCGGTATCGATGATCTGCCCGGCAATGACGCCGGCTGCACCCGCCTTGCGCAATGCAGCCATTTCGCTTGGCGTCAGCGCGCCGCATTTGACCAGATGGCTGTCGGTATCCACCGAGCCAACCGAGTATAGCGCCAGGTCGCAGTCACCGATATCCGACAACTGCTCGCGGATCACCGATTCGGCGCGCAGGCCGCGTGCCAGTTCTTCCGTCGTCAGCACCAGCGGCGCGTAAAAATTCAGCCCCTTGGCATTGAGCCGGCGCGCGATTTCCATGGTGCATTGGTCCGGCCGGTACGAATAGGGTGCTCCCAGATTGCCGCAGAGCTGCACCACCGTCACGTCCTGCAGGTCGGCATAGGACATGATGTCGGCGATCGTGTAGATGGTCCGCCCCCAGGCGACGCCGATACGGTCGCCCTTCCTGACCAACTCAAGAAAGACGCTTGCCGCCAGCACCGCGATGTCGGTCGACGGATCGGCGACATAGCCGTTTTCCGGCGCGATCCAGACCGCGTCGAGCTTAAGCGCGTCTTCCAGCTTGCGTGCCAGCACGTCGTCGGTGAAAAGCTGGGTCGAGGTGGAGATGTTGACGATGCCGGTCTCGCGCGCCTTGCGCAGATACATGGCCACCGAGGCACGGGAAATCTTGAGTTGGCTGGCCACCTGGTCCTGGCGCAGGCCGTGTGCATAGTAAAGCCAGGCGGCCTTGTGGATAAGCTGTTCTGCCGGTCGGATCGCCATACCATCTCCTCGCTGACATTAGTCACGGCTCTCGACAAAAGTCAAATTGGGAGGAAGGCATAGATGCCCTTGCGCTCGCCGAATCTAGACCATTCTTGTGCCAAGCGCGGTCTATGATGGCATCGTTGGTGGTGACGGGCCGGAAGCCGGTAGCTAAAGTTCTCGACGAACACATTGCGGAGGACGGGATGGGCAATCCCTATGAACAGGACCTCGACCGGAACCCGGCCAACCACCAGCCGCTGACGCCGCTGACCTATTTTGAACGGGCGGCAAAAACCTTTCCCGACCAGACCGCCATCATCCATGGCCGCCAGCGCACGACCTATCGCGATTTCTGGAAGCGCTCGCTGAGGCTTGCCTCGGCGCTGGCGAAGCGCGGCATCGGCAGGGGCGACACCGTTACCGTCATGCTGTCCAACACGCCGCCGATGCTGGAAGCGCATTTCGGCGTGCCGATGACCAAGGCGGTGCTGCATTCGCTCAACACCCGCCTCGACGCCGCGGTCATTGCCTTCCAGCTCGAGCATGCCGAAACCAAGGTGCTGATCGTCGACCGCGAATTCGCCGGCGTGGTTCGACAAGCGCTGACGCTGGCCAAGGTCAAGCCGCTGGTGATCGACTACGACGATCCCGATTACGCCGCCGACGCGCCCTATGCCAAGGGCCTGCGGATCGGCACGCTCGACTACGAGGCGTTTGTCGCCGGCGGCGACGAGGATTTCGCCTGGTCGATGCCGGACGACGAATGGGACGCCATATCGCTCAACTACACCTCCGGCACGACAGGCAATCCGAAGGGCGTCGTCTGCCACCACCGCGGCGCGGCACTGATGGCCTATGCCAACACCATCCATGCCGGCATGGGCAAGCACCCGGTCTACCTCTGGACGTTGCCGATGTTCCACTGCAACGGCTGGTGCTTTCCCTGGACGCTTGCCGTGCAGGCTGGCACCCATGTCTGCCTGCGCTGGGTGCGGCCGAAGCCGATCTACGACGCCATCGCTGATCACGGCGTCACCCATCTCTGCGGTGCACCCATAGTCATGTCGGTGCTGATCAACGCCAGGGACGAGGACAAGCGGCAGTTCCCGCAGACCGTCACCTTCAACACCGCCGCGGCGCCGCCGCCCGAGGCGGTGCTGTCGGGCATGGCCGATACGGGCTTTGCCGTCACCCATCTCTACGGCCTGACCGAAACCTATGGCCCGGCCGTCGTCAACGAATGGCATGGCGATTGGGACCGGCTGGAGAAAGGGGCGAGGGTGGCAAAGAAGGCCAGGCAAGGCGTACGCTATGCCGCGCTCGAAGGCCTGACGGTGATGGACCCGCAGACGATGCAAGAGACGCCGGCCGACGGCGAGACGATCGGCGAGGTGATGTTCCGCGGCAATATCGTCATGAAGGGCTATCTCAGGAACCGCAAGGCGAGCGATGAGGCCTTTGCCGGCGGCTGGTTCCATTCGGGCGACCTCGGCGTCATGCACCCGGATGGCTACGTCCAGCTCAAGGACCGTTCCAAGGACATCATCATCTCCGGCGGCGAAAACATCTCCTCGATCGAGGTCGAGGAGGCACTCTACAAGCATCCTGCCGTCGCTTCTTGCGGCGTTGTCGCCCGATCCGACGACAAATGGGGCGAGGTGCCGGTCGCCTATGTCGAGTTGAAGCCGGGCAAGGCGGCGACCGAGGCCGAAATCATTGAGCACTGCCGCGCGCTGCTCGCCCGCTTCAAGGTGCCGAAAGCGGTGATCTTTGCAGAAATCCCTAAGACTTCGACGGGCAAGATCCAGAAGTTCCGGCTGCGGGAGATGGCGAAGCAGCCTTAGCGCCTGACCCGAAAACGGAACCGATTTCGGGAGGCATCATTTCAAAATCCTGTGCGTTCAAAAAGACGCGCGGTGTTGCAGGCGCGCCCGGCGGGAACCACATGCGCTTCATGGGCCAACTCCGTCCAGAGATGTCACCATCTGTCATCAGCGGCGTCAGCTGGCCGAAATCATGTCTTGACAGGTGATGGTTTTCAATTTACGAGTGACGAAATTCTAAATTCGTCAGTCGTAAATTTTGGCCAACGAGATGCTTGAAACCTTAGACACCACCGCCGATTCCGCCCGCCAGGAAAACGTCACGCGCATCCTGGATTGCGCGGAGCGATTGTTCCGCCACTACGGCTACGGCAAGACCAACGTCGCCGACATAGCGCGCGAACTTGGCATGTCGACCGCCAACATCTATCGCTTCTTCGCCTCCAAGGTGGAAATTCACCAGGCGGTTTGCGGCCGTATGCTCGCCACCTGCTACCGGTTGACCTACGAAGCCTGCCATGGTCCCGGCACCGCCAGCGAGAAGCTCCGCCGCTATGTGCATACGCACTATCAGTGGACGCTCGAGACCATGATCGACCAGGAGAAAGTGCACGAGATGGTCATCGTCGCCATCGAACGCGATTGGCATGTCATCGAAAAGCACATCGACAGCATCCACGAATTGGTCGCGGAAGTGATCCGCGAGGGCATCGCCACCGGCGAGTTCGTCGATCAGGATCCGGTGATCGCGTCCAGGTGTTTCGGCGCTGCTATTATCAGCCTCTGTCATCCGCAGATGATGGCCCAATGCCTCGCCAAGAAGAACCGGGCGACGCCGGACGAGCTTACCGAGTTTGCCATCAGAGCCTTGAAGAAATGACCGTTGCCGCCCGTCGGGCGGTGATGTCGGCAATTCATCCCCACAGTTCGGGAGTACGAAAAGTGTCTTTGTCCAAGTCCATCACCTACAGGCTACCGGCCGCCGGCCTGGCACTGATTGTCGTTGCCGCTCTCGGCCTCGCCGGCTGCTCGCAGGAGAAAGCCGAGGTCAAGGAGATCATCCGCCCGGTCAAGGTGGTCGAGATCGCCAAGGCGAGCGATACCCGTCAGCTCTCCTATTCCGGATCGGTGCGCGCCCGCACCGAGATGAATCTCGGCTTTCGCATCAACGGCAAGATCACCGAGCGCCTTGTCGACATCGGTGACCGCGTCAAGCCCGGCGACGTTCTCGCCCGCATCGATCCCACCGACTACGAGCTTTCGGTGAGAAGCGCCCAGGCCAGCCTCGATGCCGCCGACCGTCAGGTCGAGACAGTCGAGCTTACGCGCAAGCGCGCCGAACAGCTCTACGCCAAGAATTTCGCACCGAAGTCGCAGCTCGAGCAGGCGACGCTCAGTTACAATCAGGCGGTCGCCACGCGCGACTCCGCCCGCTCGCAGCTTGCCCAGGCACAGAACCAGGTCCGCTATACCGATCTCAAGGCGGACAAGAATGGCATCGTCACCGCCGTTGCCGCCGATGTCGGCCAGGTGGTCGGCTCAGGCACGCCGGTGGTGACCGTTGCCATCGACGGCGAGAAGGAAGTCCTGATCGCTGTTCCCGAAACCGATATCGCCGAGTTCAAGCCGGGCAAGACCGTCAAGGCGGGTTTCTGGTCCGATGAGGCGCTGACGCTCGAAGGCAAGGTCCGCGAAGTCGCCGGCAGCGCCGATCCGCAGTCGCGCACCTTTGCCGTTCGCGTCAGCCTGCCCAACGATCCGAACGTGCTGCTTGGCATGACGGCCTCCATCGAAGCCGCGGCGGGCAACCGGCAGCAGCTGGTGTCGATCCCGCTGAGCGCATTGGCACAAAAGGACAGCCAATCGATTGTCTGGACCGTCGACCGCAGTGGCGGTACCGTTCATGCGCATCCGGTCAAGGTCGCCGCCTTCACGCCTGACGGCGTCAGTGTCGCCGACGGGCTGAAGCCGGGCGATGTGGTCGTCGCTGCCGGCACGCAGTTCATGACCGAGAATCTGAAAGTCAAGCTTACCGGTGATGCAGCACAACAGTCGGCCTCGGCCGATGATGACGCCGCAAGGCGCTTGCGCTGACGGCCAGGCAATTCACGGTTTCCGGGCGGCAGGCGCCCCCGATTTTCGAGATCTCAGGTCGATGTAACCCCCACATCGATCCTCGTGTCCCACCGCGATGTAGATCTCTCAACTCGGAAAGCCTCGCCGCTCGGAAGCCCACATCGGAAGTTCCTTGGGCATGCGAAAGCGCGTGCTCTGTTGATCAATTGAAACGGACTGACGCCGATGACCACCGACACCACTGAAAAGCGGTCTTTCAATCTTTCGCGCTGGGCAATCGGCCATCCGAGCATTGCCCGCTTCCTGTTCGGGCTTATCATCGTCGCCGGTGCGCTCGGCCTGATGCGCATGGGCCAGAAGGAAGATCCCGATTTCACCTTCCGCGTCATGGTCGTCCAGGCGATCTGGCCGGGCTCCTCGATCAAGGAGATGGAGGACCAGGTCGTCAACAAGATCGAGCGCAAGCTGCAGGAAACGCCGCATCTCGATTTCGTCCGCTCCTACACCCGCGCCGGCAGCGCCATCATCACCTTGCAGGTCAAGGGCGACACCAGTCCCGCGCAGGTCGCGGATGCGTTCTATCAGGTGCGCAAGAAGGTCGGCGATATCTCGAATGAACTGCCGCAGGGCTTGCTCGGGCCCTACTTCAACGACGAATTCGGCGACACATTCATCACCCTGCATTCGATCAGCGGCGATGGCTACGGCTATCCCGAGCTGAAGAAATTCGCCATCCAGGCACGCGACATGCTGCTGACGACGCCCGGCGTCGAGAAAGCCGTGATCATCGGCGACCAGCCGGAAAAGCTCTACATCGACGTTTCATCCAAGGTGCTTGCCGAACGCGGCCTGACGCTGACCGACCTGCAGAATGCGATCAGGGGCCAGAACAATGTCGACCCGGCAGGTTCGGTCGACACCGGCCAGCGTTCGGTGCGCATCTCGGTCGAAGGCGACGTGGCCAGGGCGGCCGACATTCGCGAGCTTCGGCTGCGGGCCGGCAACCAGGTGACGCGCCTCGGCGACATCGCCACCGTGACCTCCGGCCTCGAGGACCCTTATCAGCGCAAATACCGCTTCAACGGCCATGACAGCGTCCAGCTCGGCGTCGTCATGGCCAAGGGCTTCAACGTCACCGACGTCGGCAAGGACGTCGAAGCGACCTACAAGCGCTTCGAGGAGGCGCTGCCCTATGGCGTGTCGGTGGACCAGGTCTCCGACCAGCCGGAAGTCGTCAAGGATGCGGTGGCCGAGTTCATGGAAGCGCTCGGTGAAGCGCTGCTGATCGTGCTTGTCGTCTCGTTCCTGTCGATCGGCTGGCGTTCGGGTCTGGTGATCGCGATCGTCATTCCGCTGGTCCTGGCCGCCACCTTCGCCATCATGTACGAGCTCGGCATCGACCTGCAGCGCATCTCGCTCGGCGCGCTGATCATCGCCCTTGGCCTCTTGGTCGACGACGCGATGATCGTCGTCGAAATGATGGAGCGAAAGCTCGAGGAAGGCTTGGTCAAGGTCGAGGCGGCGAGCTTCGCCTATTCCTCGACCGCCTTCCCGATGCTGACCGGCACGCTGATCACCACGGCCGGCTTCATCCCCGTCGGTTTCGCCGCCTCGACGGCCGGCGAATATGTGCGCACCCTGTTCTACGTCGTCGGTATCGCGCTGGTCGTGTCCTGGTTCGCGGCGGTCTATTTCACGCCATGGCTCGGCCACATGATCCTGAAGCAGCGCAAGCACGCCGGCAGCCATCACGATGTCTTCGACACGGGCTTCTACCGTCGCCTTCGCTCGACCGTGACCTGGGCCGTGCGCCATCGCATCATCGTGCTGGTGATGACGATGATGACCTTTGCCACCAGCCTGTGGGCGTTCCAGTTCATCCCGCAGAATTTCTTCCCGCAATCGTCGCGCCCGGAAATCCTTGTCGACCTCTGGCTGCCGGAAGGCACCAGCATCAAGGAAGTCGAGACACAGGCCAAGGCGCTCGAAGCCAGGATGATGGACGACAAGGACAAGCGCTTCATCGCCACCTATATCGGCGAAGGCGCGCCGCGTTTCTTCCTGCCGCTCGACCAGCAGCTTCGCAATCCGAATTTCGCCCAGCTTCTGGTGATGGCCAATGACGAACCGGCCCGCGAGCGGCTGATTGTCAAGCTGCGCACCATCCTGGCCGAGGATTTCCCGTCGATCCGCGCCAAGGTCGACCGCCTGTTCCTTGGTCCGCCGACCGGCTGGCCGGTGCAGATGCGCGTCATGGGTCCGGATCGCCAGGAGGTGCGCCGCATCGCCGACGAGGTGAAGGCGAAGTTCCAGGCAAATCCGCTGCTCGGCGCCATCCACGACGACTGGCTGGAGCCGGTGCCGGCGATGAAGCTGGTGATCGACCAGGATCGCGCCCGTGCGCTCGGCGTCACCTCGCAGCGCATCCGCCAGATGCTGCAGGCGACCATGTCGGGAGCGCCGCTCGATGACTTCCGCGACGGCGAGGAGACGGTTTCGATCGTCGCCCGCGAACCGGAGGCAAGCCGTCACCTGCTGTCGGCGGTCGATTCCGTCTATATCCCGACGGATTTCGGTGGCTCCGTGCCGCTGTCGCAGGTCGCCAAGATTGTCCCGGTGCTGGAGCAAGGCGTCGAATGGCGGCGCGACCGCTTGCCGACCATCAGCGTACGCGCCACGCTGCCGGATGGCGTGCAGCCGAACGATGTCGCCATGAAAATGTATGGCGAGATGTCGGGCCTGCGCGCCGGCCTCGCACCCGGCTACAAGATCGAGATCCAGGGCGGCGCCGAGGATGCGGCCGAAAGCCAGGCCTCGATTGCGGCGAAAGCTCCAGTCATGCTGGCGGTCATCGTCGTGCTGCTGATGATCCAGCTGCAGCATTTCGGGAAGGCGATGCTGGTGCTGGCGACCGGTCCGCTCGGCATCATCGGTGCGGCGGCGGCACTTTTGATCAGCGGTGCGCCGTTCGGCTTCGTCGCCATCCTCGGTGTTATCGCCCTGCTCGGCATCATCATGCGAAACTCGATCATCCTGGTCGATCAGATCGACCAGGACATCGCCGCCGGCGTGGAGCGCTCCGAGGCCATCATCGGCTCGGCCGTTCGCCGGTTCCGGCCGATCGTGCTGACGGCGCTGACGGCGGTGCTGGCGCTGATCCCGATCTCGCGCGGCGTCTTCTGGGGGCCGCTCGCCTATGCCATGATGGGCGGCATCCTGGTCGCCACGGTGCTGACCATCCTTGTCCTGCCGGCAGCCTACGCGCTGTTCTTCGGCCGGGAGCCCAAGAAGGTGGTGGAGCAGCCGGCCGAGACGGAAGAAAAGAACGAAAGGCCGCAACTGGCCCTGGCGGCCGAATAGAGCTGTTGGCAAATGTGACCTCCGGCGGTTTAATCCGCCCACCAGGCGTAGGTGCCGGAGGAGGACCGTCATGACCATAGCTCAGGCACCGCTGCGGCTGCCGATCGACGGACGCCATCGCCAGATGTTCATCGGCGGTGGCTGGGTCGATGCCCGCTCCGGCCGGACCATGGAGACCCGCAATCCTGCCACCGGCGCGGTCATCGCCACGGTGCCGCGCGGAGACCGCCTCGACATCGACTTGGCGGTGACTGCCGCCCGCAAGGCGTTCGAGGGACCGTGGAGCCGGCTCAAACCTTACGAGCGGCAGGTACTTCTGCTGAGGATCGCCGATCTCTTCGAAAAGAACTGGGAAGAGATCAGCCTCTCCGACACCACCGACATGGGTATGCCGATCGTGCGCACCCGCGCCAATCGCAACCGCGTCATCGGCATGCTGCGCTATTATGCCGGCATGGCGACGGCGCTGCACGGCGAGACGATCGAGAACTCGCTGCCCGGCGAAATCGTCTCCTTCACCCGCAAGGAGGCGGTCGGCGTCGTCGGCGCCATCATTCCCTGGAACGCGCCGACCGCCGCGTCGATCTGGAAAATCGGCCCGGCGCTGGCGACCGGCTGTACCATCGTGCTGAAACCATCGGAAGAGGCGCCGCTGACGCCACTGCTGATCGCCGACATCATGAACGAGGCCGGCGTCCCGGAAGGCGTCGTCAACATCGTCACCGGCACCGGCACCGAGGCGGGCGCCGCACTCGCCGAGCACATGGGCGTCGACAAAATCGTCTTCACCGGCTCGACGGCGACCGGCCAGTCGATCGTGCGCGCCTCGGCCGGCAACCTCAAGCGCGTCTCGCTGGAGCTTGGCGGCAAGTCGCCGGTCATCGTCTGCGCCGATGCCGATCTCGACAAAGCGGTGCCGGTGGCCGCGATGTCGGTGTTCGCCAATTCCGGCCAGATCTGCATCGCCGGTTCGCGCCTTTTCGTCGAACGCGCGGTCCATGACGAGTTCATCGAGCGTCTCGCGGCATACGCCAAGGGTCTCAGGGTCGGCGACGGCATCGACCCGGCGACCGAGATCGGCCCGCTCGTCTCCGAAAAGCAGTTGCAACGGGTCACCGGTTACCTCGAGGCCGGTACTGCAGAAGGGGCGAAACTCGTCACCGGAGGCACCCGGCTTGTGGAAGGCGCGCTTGCCGCCGGCAATTTCGTCGCGCCGACTGTCTTTGCCGGCGTCTCGGACGATATGAAGATCGCGCGCGAGGAGATCTTCGGGCCGGTGATTTCAGCCTTGCCGTTCGATACGCTGGACGAGGCGGTCGAGCGGGCCAACAACACGCCTTACGGCCTGGCTGCAGGGGTCTTCACCCAAAATCTCGCCACCGCCCACCGGCTGTCGCAAAAGATCCGCGCCGGCTCGGTCTGGGTCAACACCTATCACGCCATCGATCCGGCCGTGCCCTTCGGCGGCTACAAGATGAGCGGCTACGGCCGCGAGGGCGGCGCCGAACACCTTGACGAATATCTCAACACCAAGGGCGTGTTCATCAAGATCGATTGAGCCAGAATAGGCCCAGAAACGAAAAACCCGCCTCAGCGGCGGGTCTCGGGGCGAATCAGCACCATGGCGGGATTAGTAGCATAGCTGCCGGCACAAAGCAAGAACAAAATGCAAGCGATCGAGCGCGCATCGCGCGCCCAATCCGTAGAACGGTTCATCGTTTCACGGAAACGCCGAACCGCTCTATTTTTTGTTTTGAGGCAATTCCGGCCGGAAAACCGTTCACACCTTTTCCTGGAATTGCTCTCAAGGCAAGCCTCAGATGACGAACAGCCAGTTGGCGAGCAGCATCACCGCGACGCCGGCGATCAGCGTCAGGTAGGGCAGCATGCCCGCCTTTCGCACTGCGAGGTCGGACGAGTTCATGCCGAGATCGGCCAGCATGTGGTCGGGGAACTTGCCTTTGTCCTGGATGTAGTGCCGGAAGCAGAACACCGGGATGATCAAGGCGGCCGTGATCAGCCCGGCCCACAATGCCATCGGGTTCCAGACCTTGGCGCCGGCGCCCATGAAGACCGCGTTGACATAGGCAAAGATAGCGCCGAGGCCGAGCAGCCAGCTCGGCGCCTTCCATGGCCGCGCAATGTGGCCATTGTCGATGCGGTGGATCCAGCCGGCATTGAGGTTGAGGAAGTTGAAGATGATGTAGCCGCAATTCGACACGGCGAGGATGAAGAAGAAGCTCGTCGCGTCGGCCGAAGCGATGGCCAGCACAATCAGGTTGAAGATCAAGTCGGTCCACATCGCCCGCGTCGGCGCACCGTGCTCGTTGACGTGGCTGAGGTAGCGCGGCAGCCAGCCGTCGACCGAACCCTGGTAGAGCGTGCGCGAAGAGCCGGCCATCGCCGTCATGATGCAGAGCACCAGCGCCAGGATCATCAGCATGACCAGCAGGCTGTGGATCAGCTGTCCGCCGCCGACCATGCCAGCCAGCGCATCGGCAACGCCGGAGCCGTCGACGATCGGCGTCGCCAGCATGCCGTTCAAGCCGAGCACGCCCTGGAAGGTGAACGGCACCAGGATGAACAGCAGCATGCACAGAAGGCCGGAATAGAAGATCGCCTTGAAGGTATCGGTGCCCGGGTTCTTGAACTCGGAGGTGTAGCAGACGGCGGTCTCGAAACCGTAGGTCGACCATGCCGCGATGAACATGCCGCCGAGAACGAGCGTCCAGCCTGCGATGTTCCACGCGCCGGGCTCCGGCGCGTAGGCTGCCGCGAGCGGGACCAGCGGCGAAAAGTTTGCCCAGTCGATCTGGCCGGTGACGATCGGCACCACGCCGACGATCAGCATCGGGATGATGACGAGCAGGCCGATATATTTCTGCACGTTGGCGGTGCCAAGGATGCCGCGATGCTGGATGGAGAAGATGATCAGCATCAGCACCGCGCCGATGAAGAAGGTGGCATTGAAGGTGAAGGAAACCGGGCCAAGCGTATGACCGTAAAGCGTCCAGTTGCGGATCGCCGGCGTCGCCGCAGTGGTGACCGCGGTGATGGCGTCGGCGGCGCTGGTTCCGGCATGGGCCGCGATATAGGCGGCGACTTCCGGCGAAGTGTCGGTGAACAGCGGCACCGGCGCCAGCGCATTGAGGATATAGGCGGCGGCGATCGAGCAGCCGAGCGACAGCACCGGCGACCAGGCGAACCAGTTGCACCACACCGAAAGCGGCGCGATGAATTTCGAATAGCGCAGCCACGCGGTGGCGCCATAGATCGAGGCGCCGCCGGACTTGTTCGGGAACAGGCCGGCGATTTCCGCATAGGTGAAGGATTGCAGGAAGCCCATGATCATGGATGCGGTCCAGATCATGAAGGCCAGCGTTCCGGTGGTGCCGGCAATGCCGCCGATCGAAAACAGGACAAGGGCCGGAACGCCGCTTGCCACCCAAAAGGCGCCGCGCCAATCGATGTTCCGGTGCAGCTGCCCTTCGGCAGGCGGCACCAAGGTGGTGACTATCGTGCTCATTTACGTGGATTCCCCATTTTTGATGTTCCCTATCGGCAACAGCCGCAATCTCGCGAGGCGTCATCGACGCTCACGTTGAACGGCCCAAGCGTTTTCCGCTCAGTAGTATTTTATTCTTAGCAGTGAAGATTGACCCAACGCGCTTTCAGGTCAAGCGGTTTGTGACGCTGTGCACATTGCGCTTGTGAAACAGTCGAGCTTCGTTGGCGCTGCCAACGGGTGCGGTCTTTCCTTCTCCCCTTGTGGGAGAAGGTGGCCGAGCGAAGCTCGGTCGGATGAGGGGTGTTCCAGCTTGGCAAAACCGCACTTCGTCCAGCGCCCCTCAACCGTCTTGGCGCTGCGCGCCAATCCACCTTCTCCCACAAGGGGCCTGTTGCGTAATTCGCTGATTGTGATTCTCTGAGGTGGACGGTCTGAGGGAATCGCGATGGCAGTGAAGCAGACGGGC
>NZ_JAMYVG010000007.1:0-283279 GCF_040323855.1 Mesorhizobium sp. M0028 | reverse complement strand
GCCCGCCTGAGGGTGTCTTTCTGAATCTCACCTTCTTGAACCTCTATCGCCACGGCGAATCGTACACTGAAGGTCAGTATCGCGCATGGATGACCGAGGCTGGATTCCGGGATATCTCCAGGTCGCGCCTGACGGACGGCTCCACGTTGTTTCGTGCGCGCCTCACGGGCTGATCGTGGCTGAGTGGTTGGTTTCGGACGCAAGGCTCTCCGAGCCCGCCCGCCAGGGCACGGACGAGGACACGAGCGACTAAATTCAGGCCGCGCCGCGCGGCGGGGCGTAGCTCTTCTGAAATGCAATGCCTTGCCCGGTGATCCAAATCGGCCGAATGTGCCGGCGACAGATTCACTGAAGCAGAGACAGTGCATGACAGACTTCGCCCTCCCCCTGCCCGCAACCCCGTCGGTGGCCGTCGCCGGCTCGCCGCAGCGTTTTGCGGTGCGTCGCATCTTCTGCGTCGGCCGCAACTACGCCGCCCATGCCCGCGAGCTCGGCAATGATGAGCGCGACCCGCCCTTCTTCTTCACCAAGCCAGGCGACGCAGTGGTCGATGCGGCGGTCGGTTCGGGCACGATCATCCCCTACCCGCCGCTGACCCAAAACCTGCATCACGAAATCGAGCTAGTCGTCGCGATCGGCGGAGCCGGCTTCCGCATCCGGCGCGAGCGGGCGCTGAACCATGTCTGGGGCTACGGCGTCGGTGTCGACCTGACCCGCCGCGACCTTCAGGACGAGGCGAAGAAGGCGGCACGACCGTGGGACTGGTCGAAAGCCTTCGACCGTTCGGCGCCCTGCGGCCCGCTGGTTCCGGCACAAACATCCGGCCATCCCGAAAAGGGCCGTATCTGGCTCGCCGTCAACGGCAAGATCAGGCAGGACGGCGACCTCGCCGAACTGATCTGGCCGGTTCCCGACATCGTCTCGATTTGCAGCGAGGCGGTAGAACTTAAGCCCGGCGACCTGATCTTCACCGGCACGCCGGCCGGCGTCGGCGCGGTCGGGCCGGGCGAAAAGATCACCGGCGGCGTCGACGGCATCGGCGAAATCGAGCTGACCATCGGCCAACCGGGCCCGTGATCCGATGAGCGACATCGTCCTTCACAATTACTACCGCTCCTCGACGTCTTACCGGGTGCGGATCGCGCTGGAGATGAAGGGCCTCGCCTACGAATACGTGCCGCATCATCTGCGCCACGGCGAGCATCTCGAACCCGCCTATCTCGCGGTCAATCCGCAAGGTCTGGTGCCGGCTCTGATCCTGGGCGACGGCACGCTGCTGACGCAATCACTGGCGATCATCGAATATCTCGACGAGACCACGCCCGAGCCGCCATTGCTGCCCAAGGATGCGCCTGGCCGCGCCCGCGTCAGGATGCTGGCGCAGATGATCGCCTGCGACATCCATCCGGTGAACAATCTGCGCGTGCTGACCTCGTTGCGCACGCTGTTCGGCGCCGGCGACCAGGACGTCGCCAACTGGTTCCGGCATTGGGTGAACGAAGGTTTCCAGCCGCTTGAAAAGATTCTGGCTTCCTCGCCCGAGACAAAGACCTTTTGCCATGGCGACACGCCGGGGCTAGCCGATATCTGCCTGGTCGCACAGGTCACCAGCAATGCCCGTTTCGGCGTCGATATGACGCCCTACCCGACGATCGCGCGCATCAACGCCGCCTGCATGGCGCTGCCGGCGTTCCAGAAGGCGGCGCCGGAGAACCAGATCGATGCCGAGTAGACCGCAAATTGCATGAAGTGATGAGGAACTGCCGATGAAAGCCGTCGTCTTCGAAAAATTCGGCGAGGCGCCGACGATCCAGACCGTGCCGGATCCGACGCCTTCGCCGGAAGGCGTCGTCATCAAGGTCGAGGCGACTGGCCTTTGCCGCAGCGATTGGCATGGCTGGATGGGCCACGACGACGGCATCCGCCTGCCGCATGTGCCGGGCCACGAGCTGGCAGGCGTCGTGGTCTCCACAGGCAGCCAGGTGACCCGCTGGAAGACCGGCGAGCGCGTCACCGTGCCGTTCGCCGTCGGCTGCGGCCGCTGCTCCGAATGCACCTCGGGCAACCACCAGGTCTGCGAGCACCAGTTCCAGCCCGGCTTCACCGCTTGGGGCTCGTTCGCCGAATATGTCGCCATCGACCACGCCGACACCAATCTCGTGCGCTTGCCCGACGAGATGGAATTCGCCACCGCCGCCAGCCTCGGCTGCCGCTTCGTCACCTCGTTCCGCGCCATCGTCGACCAGGGCCGGGTGACGCCCGGCGAATGGGTGGCCGTGCATGGCTGCGGCGGCGTCGGCCTGTCGGCGATCATGATCGCCAGCGCCATGGGCGCCAATGTCGTTGCCATCGACCTGACCGACGAGAAGCTGGACTTCGCCAAAACGATCGGCGCGGTGGCGACGATCAACGCGGCAAAGACGCCGAACGTGGTCAAGGCAGTCAAGCAGATCACCAATGGCGGCGCGCATATGTCGATGGACGCGCTCGGCCATCCGACGACGTCGTTCAACTCGATCGCGAACCTGCGCCGGCGCGGCCGCCATGTGCAGGTCGGCCTGATGCTCGGCGAGCATGCCAGGCCGCAGATACCGATGGACAAGGTGATCGCCTTCGAGCTCGAGATCCGCGGCAGCCACGGCATGCAGGCTTTCCGCTATCAGGCGATGATGGAGATGATCCGCACCGGCAAGCTTAAGCCCGAACTGCTGGTCGGCAAGAAGATCAGCCTCGAGGAAGCGCCGGCCGCATTGATGGCTATGGGCGGCTTCGAAGGCATCGGCATCGGCGTGGTGACCCGATTCTAGATCAGCGACCCGACTCTGGATTAGCGGAGAAAGGCGCAGACTTCCCGCACGCAGGCGCGTAACCAGCGTTGCGCCGGATCGGCGTCGAGCCGCGGATGCCAGAGCATCGAGATCGTGACCTCGGCAACGTCGACCGGCAACGGAAAGCTGAACATGCCCGTGCGCGCGCCTAGCGTGTGCCGCTCGGGGACGCTGGCGATCAAATCGGACGCGCGCGCCATGGCGAGCGTGGCCGAGAAGCTGGAAACCATGCACACAATCGTCCGCTGGAGACCCAGCAGTTTCAAGGCCTCGTCGATCGGGCCTTTTTCGCGACCACGCCGCGAAACGCTGATGTGGCGGCCGGCCGCATAGCGGGCCGGCGTCACCGGACCCTCGCTCAGCTCATGGCCCATTCGCACCGCACCGATGAAGCGGTCGCGAAACAGCGCCTGAATACGCATTTCAGGGCTCGTTTCACCGGCAACCCCGATTTCGAGATCAATCCCTGCGTCGCGCAGCGACATGTCGTTCTTGTCGGATTTCGGCGCAAAACGCAGCTGCACGCCAGACGCATCCGCTTCGATACGGGCGACGAGACGCGGCGCGAACTCCTCGACGAAGCTTTCATTGGCGCGCAGCGTAAAAACGCTGTCGAGGCATGAGAGGTCGAGCAAGGTGGCCGGGCGCAGGAGCGCTTCAGCTTCCTGCACGACGCGGCCTGCCTGCTGCTGCAATTCCTGCGCGCGCGGTGTCGCAACCAGGCCACGGCCGGCCCGGACCAGCAATGGATCGCCTGTCGCTTGGCGCAGCCGCGCCAGCGCCCGGCTCATCGCCGACGGACTGAGGTGCAGCCGCGCGGCAGCACGGGCGACGCTGCCCTCGCTCAGCAGCACATCGAGGGCGACAAGCAGATTGAGATCGGGTGACGACATGGAAGGACCATAACACAGCTCAGCGGTGACGTGGCGTTTCATGCACGAATAAGATGCAAATACTGCGCCTTCCGCCACATCAAGCAGAGGAATAGCTTCCGACAGCTCCGATTTTGGGGGCTTGCCGGCAGAGGAGTTCACCGTGGCATCGACCGCTGAAAAGACTTGGTCTGAAAAGAGCTGGGCTGAAAAGGCCGGGGCTGAAAAGATCGGGAATGAAACGGCCCCGGTGAGCGTCCGCTCGGCCCGATGGGCGTTGGCCAGCCTGTCGCTTTCAACGCTGCTGTCGTCGCTCGCCACCAGCATCGCCAGCGTCGGGCTGCCATCGCTGATGCAGGCATTCGGCGCATCGTTCCAGCTCGTGCAATGGGTCGTTCTTGCCTATCTGCTCGCCATCACCACCTTGATCGTCAGCGCCGGGCGACTCGCCGATATATTCGGCCGCCGCCCGCTATTGCTCGGCGGCATTGGCCTGTTCACCTTTGCATCGGTGCTTTGCGGGCTCGCGCCGACGCTCTGGCTGCTGATTGCCGCAAGGGCGGCACAGGGGCTCGGCGCGGCCGTCATGATGGCTCTGACGCTGACCTTTATCGCCGACACGGTTCCCCGGGAAAAAACCGGCAGCGCCATGGGCCTGCTCGGCGCCATGTCCGCGATCGGCACCACGCTTGGCCCCTCGCTTGGCGGACTGCTGATCGCCGGTCTCGGCTGGCGAGCGATCTTCCTCATCAATCTGCCGTTGGGGGCGCTGGCCTTCGCGCTCGCCCGTCGCGTCCTGCCGGCTGGAAAAAAGTCAGCGGAACCGGATCGCCGCGGTTTCGACGGCATCGGCACGGCTTTGCTCGCGCTGACGCTAGCCGCCTATGCGCTCGCCATGACCCTTGGGCGCGGCAGTTTTGGTTCTCTCAATGTCGGCTTGCTGATTGCCGCTGCCGTGGGTGGCCTGCTGTTCGTCATTGCGCAGACAAGCGCCGAGAACCCTTTGATCCAGCCTGCGAGGTTCCGCGATAGCGCCTTGAACGCAAGCCTCGCCATGAGCCTGGTCGTCGCCACCGTGATGATGGCGACGCTGGTGGTCGCGCCATTCTATCTGTCGCGCGCGCTTGGGCTGGACGCAGCCATGGTCGGGCTGGTTCTGTCGGCCGGCCCTCTGGTTACGGCCTTGGCGGCGCTGCCGGCCGGACGCCTGGTCGATCGTTTCGGGGCGCACCGGATGATGATCGTCGGCCTGCTCGATCTCGCCATTGGTATCTTCATTCTGTCGCAGGCGGAATTCGGTATTGCCGGCTATGTCGTGCCAATCATCATCGTCTGCACCGGCTACAGCCTGTTTCAGACCGCCAACAATTCAGCCGTGATGACCGGCGTCGCGTCCGACCAGCGCGGCGTCGTCTCCGGCCTGCTCAATCTGTCGCGCAATCTCGGCCTGATCACCGGTGCGTCGGTGATGGGCGCGGTGTTTGCCTTCGCATCGGCTGGCGGAGGCGAAGGCACCGGTCGGCAGGTATTGGCATCTGCGGCAGCCGCACGCGGCATGCAGGTCACTTTCCAGGTCGCGACGGCCCTGGTGGTGGCGGCTTTGATCATTGCGATTATTTCTGGTCGCCGCGGCCAGCGCGCTTAGCTGAGCCGCCAGCGACGAACTCCAGCATCAGTTCAGCAGCCCTGAGCGCATGCGTCTCCAGAAGGAAATGGCCTGCGTCGAAGACGTGGGCCTCCATCCGGGGAAGATCCATAAGCCACGATTGAACCTCTGCAATGTCGAAGAAGGCATCGTGGCGACCCCAAAGAAGCATCGCTCGGGGTTGACGCTTCGCCAGATAATCAGCCACCGCCGCGAACCGGTCGACATATCGGCCGTAGTCGGCAATGAGCGCCTTCTGCAGATCAAGTCGTCCCGGCAGGCACATGACCCGCCAGTCTTCAATCCAACCACCTGGATCGATCTGCGCCGCGATCTCGGCTGGCAGGCCGGCGACGTACTGGTCGCGGGTTCCCTCGAGGGTGAGATGGGCGGTGGCGGCCTGCTCATTCGCCGCATTCGGCTCAGCCCAGAAGTCCAATGTGTCTGCCCATTGCGAACCAAAGCCGGAGCGGTGGGCATTGGCATTCTGGACGACAAGGCCTTCGACGAGTTCCGGGGCGCGCATGGCGAGATGAAGCGCTACCGGGGCTCCGAAATCATGCAAATAGAGAAACCTGCGGCCAACGTTGAGACGCGAGAGCAGCTCTTCAATCGCGCTGGCCAGCATGTCGAACGACGGCTCGGGCGGCAGATCGGATGCGCCGAAGCCCGGCAGGTCCGGCGCCACGACATAGACGCTGCCGGAGAGCGGCGCGATCACGTCGCGAAACGTCCGCGACGAGCTAGGAAAGCCGTGCAGCAGCACGAGCGCGGGTTCGGAAGCATCACCAGCCGTCCGGACGGCCACCTCGCCACCCGAGGACAAGCGTATCTTCTGGATCCCAGGCACCAAAATTGCCCCTTTTTCTCCACGCCGCGCAAGGCCCACTTCGCGCCTTGCGCCACGCTGGCCGATTCGGCGCCTCGGAGACGCCGTTCCGCCAGGTCGGCAGCTCTTGGTATCAACTGGACGCGATTGTATCGAGTTCAAGACTGCGCCGGCGCACCTATCTCGCATATCTCTTGGCGCCGACGACGCAAAGCACGACGGCGGCGGTGACGGCGATCATGGCGGGACTGACCTGCTCATGCAGCAGCGCTGCCGCCAGCCCAAGGCCGAAGAAAGGCTGCAGCAGTTGCAGCTGCCCGACCGCGGCGATGCCGCCTTGCGCCAGGCCGCGATACCAGAACACGAAACCGATCAGCATGCTGAACAGCGACACATACGCCAAACCTATCCACGCGCCCCTGCCGGCACTTTCGAGCGACGGCGGCATGGTGATGAACGTCAGCGCCAGCATGACCGGCAGCGACAGCACCAGCGCCCACGAGATCACCTGCCAGCCGCCGAGCTTGCGCGACAGCGCCGCTCCTTCGGCATAGCCCAATCCGCACACGATGATGGCGGCCAGCATCAAGATGTCGCCGAGCGGCGAGACCGAGAGGCCATGCGTCACTGCAAAACCGGCAACAAGGGCGCTGCCGAGACACGAGAACAGCCAGAACGCCGGTTTCGGGCGATCACCGCCTCGAACCACGCCGAAGATCGCGGTCGCCAACGGCAACAGGCCGACGAAAATGATCGAGTGAGCCGAATTGATGTGCTTGAGCGCCAGCGCTGTCAGCAGGGGAAAGCCGACCACGACGCCAAGCGCGACGATCGCCAGCGAGAACAGATCTTGCCGCTCCGGTCGCTTCTGGCGAAAAACGAGCAGCAGCGCGAGGCCGAGAATGCCCGCCGAAGCCGCACGGGCGACCGTCACGAACACCGGATCGAAATCCATCACCGCCACGCGCGTCGCCGGAAGCGAACCGCTGAAGATCAGCACGCCTATGAACCCGTTGACCCAGCCGCTCGCCGCCCAGCTACTCGCCGCCCAACCACTCGCCGCCCAGCCACTTGCCACCTTGTCCATCGATGCCCCGCTCGTTTCGCCCTCTATCGGGCCGGGCGTATGGCTCCGCCAGAGACAATGAGGTACAGTTCGACAAAACCGTCATGGTAGGCTGAGCAGTACGGATGGACGAGCAGACGACAACAGATGAGGGCAGCCGGACGCTTGTCGAAACCGTCATGGCGACGATCAGGCACAGGATCGCCGCGCGCAGCCTGACACCGGGAATGCGGCTGCCTTCGATCCGGGCTTTCGCCAAGGCCATGCAGGTTTCCAAATCCACCGTGGTCGAAGCCTATGAGCGTCTTGCGGCGGAAGGCATGATCCGCTCGCGGCCGGGCTCGGGTTTCTATGCCGCCGGATCGCTGGCTCCGCTGTCACTGGCCGAGATCGGCCCCAGGCTTGACCGTGCTGTCGACCCGCTGTGGGTCTCGCGCCAATCGCTGGAAGCTGGCGACAATGTGCTCAAACCCGGTTGCGGCTGGTTGCCGGCCGCATGGATGCCCGAGGCCGGATTGCGCCGCGCACTGCGGACCATGGCCCGCGCCGACGATGCCGCGCTGACCGATTACGGCACGCCGCTCGGCTTGCCGGCGCTGCGCCATCTGCTGGCGCGGCGCATGGCCGAGCACGGTATCGAAGCCTCCCCGGACCAGATCATGCTGACGGAATCGGGCACCCAGGCGATCGACCTGCTGTGTAGGTTTCTGCTCGAACCGGGTGACACCGTGTTGGTCGACGATCCCTGCTATTTCAACTTCCATGCCCTGTTGCGCGCCCATCGGGCCAAGGTGATCAGCGTTCCCTACACACGCTCGGGGCCGGACATCGAGCTGTTCGCGCAAGCGCTGAACGAGCACCGGCCGCGCCTCTACATCACCAATTCCGCGCTCCACAATCCGACCGGCGCGATATTGTCGCCCGTCGCCGCCCATCGGCTGCTGAAGCTCGCCGACCAGTCGGGGCTGACGATTATCGAGGACGATATCTTCGCCGATTTCGAACATACGCCCGCGCCCCGGCTGGCGGCCTTCGACGGTCTCAGCCGGGTCATCCATATCGGAAGCTTCTCCAAGACGCTTTCGGCATCGGTGCGCTGCGGCTTCATCGCCGCTCCTCGCGACTGGATGGAAGGATTGACCGATCTCAAGATCGCCACGTCCTTTGGCAGCGGGCGGCTTGCATCCGAACTGGTGCTGACGCTGCTGAAGGACGGCCTCTATCGCAAGCACGTCGATCTGCTGCGCGCGCGGCTCTCGCGCGCCGTGGAAGAAACCAGCGCCCGCCTGAAGGCCATCGGCATCGTGCCATGGATAGATCAGCCGGCCGGCATGTTTTTGTGGTGCAGGCTGCCGGAGGGGATAGATGCCGCGGATGTCGCCCGTCACGCTTTGTCGGCCAACGTCGTGCTTGCGCCCGGCAATGCGTTCAGCCTGTCTCGGTCGGCCAGCCGTTTCATGCGCTTCAACGTCGCCCAGTCCGGAGACGACCGGATTTTCAGGGCGCTTGAACAGGCGATGTCGCGCTGATTTGCACCGCCGCACGCCTGTCTGAGCCCGTGTCCTCGGAGACTGTTTCGAAATTCGCTCTGGCGAGTCATATGGTGGTGGTTTCGAGAACCGGAGCGCAGCGGACATTTAGGTCCGTGAGCACCGGCCTACGCCGGCCGTAGCCTTAACTGCCACGACCGCTGATCGGTGCTTCGGCCGGCGAAGGCCGGAAGCGCAGAAAACGCGATCAGATGGCCGCCAGAGTAGAGTTTCCAAACGGTCTCTCAGGTGCCGGCCCGCTTGCGGCGTGCGTAAAGCATGACGAGCGTCTCGGCGGTCAGCGCCGGCCTCTGCTCGCCTTCGATCTCGACCGTATTGGAAGCCTTCATCAGATATTGCCCCGGGCCTTTGTCTTCCATCGACAACAGCGTGGTGCGCAGCCTGATTCGCGAGCCGACCCTGACTGGCGCCACGAAACGCACTTTGTCGAAACCGTAGTTGAAAGCGGCCTGCGTGTTTTCGGGTACGATGCCCATCTCAAGCGCCAGCGCGCCGATGATCGACAGGGTCAGATAGCCATGCGCGATCGTGGTGCGAAACGGGCTTTGCCGCTTCGCCCGCTCGGGATCGACATGGATCCATTGATGATCGCCCGTGCATTCGGCAAACTGGTCGATGCGGTGCTGATCGACCAGCGTCCAGTCCGAGACGCCTAATTCCTGCCCGGCCATCGCCCTGAGTTGCTCGAAGGTCGGCGGCGTCGTGGGCCGTATCTGCGTCATTCCTGCTTTCCCGATCGCTTGCCTGTTCCGGACCACGACGGGCCGCCCCTGTCAATTCGCCAGTGCGATTCCAGCCCATAATCTTCGGCCGCGAACCGCCAGTCTTCGCCGCCGGCAAGCGTGCTGCTGGGGAACAGCTTATTTCTTGTCGTGGCCGGCGCGGATCTCCTCCATCGCCTCCTTGATGCGGCTGCGCAGGATTTCGATGGATTCGGTGCCGGACGCCCTCGCCAGTTCGGCCATCTCGCCGGCATTCTTCAGCGCGGTCTCGAAGGATCTCCTGGCGAACGCCGCCTGCTTCTGCATCATTTCCTGGGGATTGCCGGGCGCCCTGTAGTTTTGTGCCATGTCGGTGATTTCGCGCAGCGTGTCCTGTAGCATCTCGCGTTGCCTGGACAACAGCGCCGACGCTCCGGCGGCACTCGCCCTGGCCGACTTCTCCAGCGCTTCCAGGTTCTTGGCGTGGTGGGCGAGGATCGCCTCGACATCGACATTCGGCAGCTTCAGGTCGCGGCCGAACTTGCCGAACATGTCGATAAAGGACTCGGAATCCGGTCGTTTTGCCATGCTGGTACTCTCCCCCTGTTGCCGTGAACGCCGCCACTGCACGGAAGATAGTGCAGCGAAGCTCAGCGGTCCATTCGGACGAGGTCAGCCGACGAGAAACAGCCGTTCGGCGGTGTAGAGCACGAGCCCGGCAAGGCCACCGATGATCATGCCGTTGAAGCGGATATATTGCAGGTCCTTGCCGATGTTCATCTCGATCAGCCTTGTCAGTTGCGCGAGGTCCCAGCGCTTGACCTGGTCGGCGATGAATTTGGACACGCCGCTCTTCTGGCTTTCGACGAAGGATGCCAGCGCCACGATGAACCCCTGGTTCATGTCGGCCCTGATCTGCGCGTCGTCGGCAAGATGGCGGCCGACCTCGACGAACATGGTGGCGAGATGGTCGCGGATCATCGAATTCGGCGCCTTGGCGTCCTGCTCGATGAACAGCCGCAGGCTCTCCCACATGTCGCCGGCCAGAGCGCTGAGTTCCGGCCGGGCGAGGAAATCTCGCTTCAGCTTTTCGGCGCGCCTGGCATATTGTTTGGATGTCCTCAGCCGCTCGACGAAAGTCGCGACGAAAAGGTCGAATTCGGCGCGCATTGGATGGTGCGGATCGGCGCGCACTTCATCGAGCAGCGAGCCGGCCGACGCAACGATCTTCTTCAACAGATAGGCGTCGGCGCGAAACAGGTTGAACAGCGACGGCAGTTCCTCGCGGATCTTCTCGCGCATCGTCGCCAGCGCCTGCTCGTCGCTCAAGAAGCGGCCGACCACCTTGGTGAACTCGTCGAATAGTTTCTGGTGGCGGCGATCGTCAGTCAGCGCCGACAGCAACTCGGCGGCGAGCGGCGCCAGCGGCACCTTTTCGATCTGCTCCAGCATACGGCTGGTGACGAAGCCGCGCAGTCCGGATTGCTCGACCGCCGCCAGCGTCTGCGGCACCAGCCGGCCGACAAAACGCGACAGGTCGGCGGCGCGGTTCGGGTCGGCCAGCCAGTCCGCGACCAGCGCGGAAAAATCGACTTCGGCGAGCTTTTCGCGCACCGGCTCCGGCGCCAGGAAATTGACCTCGATGAAGCGGCCGAGATTGTCGGCGATTCGGTTCTGGTTCTCCGGGATGATAGCCGTATGCGGGATCGGCAGGCCGAGTGGCCGCCGAAACAGCGCTACCACCGCATACCAGTCGGCCAGCCCGCCGATCGTCGCCGCCTCGGCGAAAGCGGCAACAAAGCCCAACCACGCATGCCGGCTCTCGAACGATTTCGCCGCCGCAAAGATCAGCACGCAAAACGCAAGTGCTGCGGTGGCAGCGAACTTGGTGCGCCTGAGCGCCGAAAGCTTGGCATCGGCGTCGGTGTCGAACCGGGCGAACGCGACGGATGCAAGAACCGGGGCTGGTCGTGACATGGTGGGCCGCTCCTGATCGATCATGCGAACTTATCTAATGTCGCTTCCCACAGAAAGCGCGCCGCTGATCCCGGTGCGCGCAATCGCGCATGCAAACTTGACGCCTGAATTCATCTATTATGCAGCGCCAGTCTGGAATTGTTCCAAACTATAGGCCATATTGACCCCAACCACTGCTATGTGAGGACACAATGCGGCTTACCCGTCAGACCAACTACGCCATGCGCATTCTGATGTATTGCGCCGCCAATACCGAACGGCTGAGCCGCATCCCCGAGATCGCCGCCGCCTATTCGGTATCGGAACTTTTCCTGTTCAAGATCCTGCAGCCACTGGTCGAAAACGGCTTGATCGAAACGGTGCGCGGCAGGAATGGCGGCGTCAGGCTCGGTCGCGCGGCCGAAACGATCAGCCTGTTCGATGTCGTGCGGGTGACGGAGGAAAGCTTTGCCATGGCCGAGTGCTTCGAGAACGACGCCGCCGAATGCCCGCTGGTCGACAGCTGCGCCTTGAATTCGGCATTGCGCGAAGCGCTCAACGCCTTCTTCGCCGTGCTGTCGCGCTACACGATCGCCGATCTGGTGGCGGCGCGCCCGAATGTGCGACACCTGCTCGGCATCGACATGCTGGTGCAACGGGCGCCGGCCGCCTGATTTTTCTGATTGCCTAAGCTGCCGATTGCGGCAAAACGAACGGCATGTTTCCTGCCGGCAACACGCCGACCTTCAGCCGGCAATCGAAGACCTTTTCGATCAGCTCATCGCTGAGTACCTGTTGCGGCGAACCTGTAGCGGCGAGCCTGCCGCGATGCATGACGAAAATCCGGTCGGCATACATCGCCGTCAAATTGAGGTCGTGCAGGATGGCGACCACGCCGCCGCCCCGTCTGGCGAAATCACGCGCGATGTCCATGATGATCAGCTGGTGTTTGATGTCGAGGCTGGACACCGGCTCATCGAGGAACAAATAGCGCGGCTTGCCGTCGAGCACCGGCGCCCAGACCTGGCAGAGTACGCGGGCAAGCTGCACGCGCTGCTGCTCGCCGCCGGACAATTCCTGGTAGAAGCGGCCGGCAAAACCGTCGAGGTCGACGCGCGCCAGCGCGCGTTCGGGCAGGCGCTGGTCCTCGCCGGGCAGCGCGCCGGAGCGCCCGCCGACCAGGCCCAGCCTGACGATCTCACGCACAGTGAACGGGAAGGACAGCGTCGTCGCCTGCGGCAGCACCGCGCGCACCGTCGCCGCCTCGACCGGCTTCATCGCCGATAGATTGCGGCCGTTGATGGTGACCTCTCCCGAATAGCCAAGATCGCCGGACAGTGCTCTGAGGAAGGTCGTCTTGCCCGAACCGTTGGGGCCGACAATGGCCGCGATTTCGCCCGGCCGCGCCTCGAAATCGACATTGGCGACAATGCGCTTGCCGCCGATCGCCACCGAGACATCGCGCGCTTCGATCATAGGCAAACTTTCACAGGTCGATGACGCCGCGCTTGCGCAGCAGGATCCACAGGAAGAACGGGGCACCGGCGACCGCGGTGACGATCCCAATCGGCAATTCGGCCGGGGCAACGATGGTGCGGGCAACGGCGTCAGCCAACAGCAGCAGCGCGGCGCCGAGCAGCGCCGATGCCGGCAGCAGGTAACGGTTGTCGGGGCCGATCAGCAGGCGCAGCAAATGCGGCACGACGATGCCGACAAAACCGATGCCGCCGCTGACGGCGACCGACGCGCCGACCGCTGCCGAGACGCCGACGATCGCGGTGTATTTCAGCCGCTGCACCGGAATGCCGAGATGGCCGGCCGTCGCCTCGCCAAGCGCCAGCGCGTTGAGGCCGCGCGCCAGGAACGGCATTGCCGCCAGCGCCAGCACGATGATCGGCCCGACGGAGCCGATTTTTTGCCAGGTTGCGCCGCCCAGCGAGCCGAGCTGCCAAAAGGTCAGGTCGCGCAATTGCCGGTCGTCGGCCATGAAGATCAGGATGCCGGTCAGCGCCATGGCAAGCGCCGCCAGCGCGATGCCGGCGAGCAGCATGGTGGCGACCGAGGTCCGGCCTTGCCGTGTCGCGACCTGATAGAGCAGCAATGTCGTCGCCAGCCCGCCGCAGAACGCAGCCAGCGGCAGAGCCAGCGTGCCGAGCGCCGAGGTCAGCGGCGCCAGCATGGTCGAGCCAAGCACGATGACGGCGACCGCACCGAGGCTCGATCCGGCCGAAACGCCGATCAGGCCGGGGTCGGCCAGCGGATTGCGGAACAAACCCTGCATGACGGCACCGGAGACGGCAAGCGATGCGCCGACCAGTACGCCCAGAATGACGCGCGGCAGACGGATGTCATGGATGATCACATGGTCGCGGGCGCTCAATGCCGCGTCGCCGGGCAACGCGCCGAACAGCCAGTCGTGCATGACGCCGATGGCCGAGGCATCGGATGCGCCGGAGGTCAGTGACAACAGCACGGCGATAGCCAGCCCGACGCAGAGCAGCACGATGACGAGGCGGGCGCGCCGCGAACGGTCACCCTCGGCTGCCGTCGCCATGATGCCCGCCGCATCAGCGATCGAATGATCGGCCATCGCGCTCAATCCGTGACCTGGCCGCCATAGAGCGAGACGGCGAGATCGTGGATAGCGTCGGCCGTGCGCGGGCCGAAGCCGAGCAGATAGCCGCCGTCCATGCGGATCAGCTTGCGGGCGGCACCCGCCGGCGTCGAAGCCACGACAGGGTTCGAAAACAATTCGTCATCCGCGGTGGCCGGTCCGGCATTGTTCATCATCAGGATCACGTCCGGCCTAGCGGTGATGACTGCCTCGTCCGACAATTGCTTGTAGCCGGCAAAGCCGTCGATGGCGTTGATGCCGCCCGCAAGCTTGATGATGCCGTCGGCTGCGGTGTCGCTGCCGGCGGCAAGCAGCTTGCCGCCCTGCATCGACAGCACGAACAGGATGCGCTTGCGCTCCTTGATCGAGGCGGTCTGCTTTTCGGCTGCCTTCAGCTTGGCGTCGATCTGGGCTGCCAGGGCATCGGCCTTGGCCTCGACGCCGAGCGCCTTGCCGACGATGTGGATCTTTTCCAGAATGCCTTGATTATCATAGCGCTCGGGCACCTCGATGAACGGGATGCTCGATTTCTTCAGCACGTCGACGGCTTCCTTCGGTCCGCTTCCGTGCAGGGCCAATATACCCGACGGATTGACCGACAGCACACCCTCCGGCGACAGCTGGCGCATGTAGCCGACATCCGGCAGTTCCGCCGCCGCTTGCGGATAGCGGCTGGTCGAATCGCGCGCGACAAGGCGATCCTGTTCGCCGAGCGCGTAGACGATCTCGGTGATCGAGCCGCCGATGGCCACGATCCTCGAGCGGTCGGCAAAAGTCGCGATGCCTTCGGCGGCCTGAGCCGGCATCAGCACGGCGAACGCCAGGAAAACAGCGGCCGCAGGACCAAGCGCCGACCTGGAGACCAGCCTGGAGAAAAGAGCCATCATCGTTTCCTCAGGCTGCGGTCGGGCTTGGGATACGCGGCAGGTTTTCGGCCAGAAAGCGCCAGTCTTCGCGCTCGCTTTCGCCCTCATGCCGCTTACCGAAGAACTGGATGATCATCTTGCCGTCGGTGCCATAGACTTCGAGCGACGTGACATGGCCGTCCTTGGTCGGCTTACGCACGGCCCAGACCTCATCGATGTGGTCGGTCCGCAGGTGCAGATGGAAGGTCTCGTCGAGCACATTGAGCCATGGTCCCATCGGCTTGATCGAGGCGACGGGGCCGGAATGGATCTGGATGCAGCCGCGATTGCCGACAAAGCACATGATCGGCATGGCGCCAGCGGCGGCGTGGTTGAACATGGCGCTCACCGCATCGTTATCGACCAGCCAGGCATAATCCTGGCCGACCAAGCGCACCGCCTGCCGGCGGCTGAGCTTCAGTGTCTTCAGCATGCCGAAGAACTGATGCACGTCGGTTAGTTGGCTCCAGCGGTCGCGCAGATCCTCGACGCTGGCCGAATTGTCCACAGTCTCGATCTCGTCGTCAGCCGCGCCCGCTGAAATCGCCACCGTCGGTTCCTGGTTCGGAGATTCCAGCCCGGCCACCAGCTTCTGATAGGCATAGAGGTTGGATGCGGGTCTGAGATGCACCTTGTGCATCGCCTCGCCTGCGGCGTCGAAGAACTGCAGGCTGCGACGGATGTCGGCGCCGTCGCGCTTTTCCACCGCAAAGCCGTGCGCCCAGACTTTCGGGAAGATGCGCAGGTCGATGTTTTCGCCGAGCACCATGGCATTGTGATTCCCGGTGACGACCTTGTCGTAGACGCCGATCTTCTCGTGCACCGCGCTTTCGTTGCGGGTCAGCGCCATCACCTCACCGACAGCTTCGAGACCAGTCAAAAGGTCGTTGACACGCGGCTCGACCCGCACGACCCCGTCGCCGCAATGCGCGGCGACCAGTTCGGCCTCCGAAATACCGAGTTGGGCGGCGAGGTCGCGCTCGCGCATTTTCGGATTGTCTACCCGTGCCCGTCGGATCTCGTGCGGGGCGGGTTTTACGCGCTGGTCCATTTCCACCACCTACTTGTTGAGGATGAGCTTGCCCTGCCGGGTGATCTTCAGCCGATACAGCGCACCGTGATGTTCGATGCCGATCTCGTGCTCGCCCTGAACAGCGTGTTGCTGGACAGCGTTCTCACGGCCGATTGGACCCGTTCGAAGCGGACGGAATTTTCGTCGGAACGGCGGACGCGATAGCGAAAGTCGCTGGGATTGTGCGTGTTCATGGGTTCGCTCCCTGTTCTGTGCCGGGCATCTGGCTCGGCGCCTGCGTGAAATGCCGATTCAATTCTTGACTCGAATGGTCATGTTATCTAGCAGTGCAATACCGGAGTAAATGAGTCAACATTTAAGACGCCGGACGCGATGAAAAATGCCAGCGAGCCCCAAGCCAGCCAGCATCGAACATGGATTCTTGGAGTTGCAGCATGGGGTTGGCGAATTGGGGACGGCCGGCGGGCAGCGGCCTGGCACACTGTTTTATGACAAGCAAAATGGCCGCGTTGCTGGCCGGCGCCGCGGCGATCCCGCTGCTCGCCGCACCGGCCGGCGCCCAGCAGGCTGCCCAACCGGCAGCCGACCAGCAGCAGACTGACCCGTCTCAACCGCCAGAACAGGCAAAGCCCGCCCCGGCGGGTGCCACGCTGCTCGACAAGGTCCTGATCCTCAGCCGCACCGGCGAGACGGCGATCGAGTCGCTTGCTTCAGCCAGCCATGTCGACGAGGAACAGCTAGAGCGCCGCATGGCGACGACGCCCAACGACATGCTGTTCGGTGTGCCGGGTGTCGCCGTCCAGGCCGACGCAAGGCGTGTCAGCTCCAGCATCAACATCCGCGGCCTGCAGGACTTCGGCCGCGTCTCCGTCATCGTCGACGGTGCCCGCCAGAATTTCCAGCGCTCGGATCACGGCACGCAATCGACCTTCTACATCGATCCCGAATTGATCAAATCCGTCGACGTGATCCGCGGTCCGGTCGCCAATACCTACGGCTCCGGGGCGATCGGCGGCGTCGTCTTTTTCGATACCAAGGATGCTCAGGATTTCCTCAAGCCCGACGAGACCTGGGCGGCATCCGCGACCGGGCGTTACGAAACCAACGGTGAAGGCTGGACCACCAGCGCCACCGGCGCCTACCGGATAAACGAGAACTGGGACGTGCTCGGCAACATCGTCTACCGCGACTATGACGACTACAAGCATGGCGGCGGCGACACTGTAGCGGGCACTGGCTTCGACGTCTTGAGCGGCCTCCTCAAGACGACCATCCGCCCCAGCGAAAACAGCGAGCTGAAGCTCGGTTGGATCGGCTCGAACGACGGATGGACCGAGACCAGCGGCAGCGCGCCGGTGAACGACGCCGACCTGAAGGCGAATACCTTCACGGCCCGCTACAACATCACCGACGAAGACAAGAGCTGGCTCGATCTCCACATCAACGCCTCTTACAACAAGACCAAGCTCGATCTGACGACCCTTGTGGCGCAAAACCGGTTTGATCCGGTCACCGGTCTGCCCGTGGTTTTGCCGGCGGGTTCGAAATCGATGTTCGACATCGGCACCTCCGGCATCGACATCTGGAACACGTCGAGATTCGAGACCGTTGGAATCGCGCATGAGCTGACCTATGGCGGCGACTGGGTTGGCGACGATGTCGAGACAGGCGGCACGGCGGGCGGCGACAGTTTCTACACGCCCTCGGGCGATAGAAACGTCTCCGGCGCATACGTCCAGGACAAGCTCACCTGGGACTGGCTCGAGGTCATCGCCGGGCTGCGTTACGACAGCTACAAGCTAGACAGCGATGTCGGCGAAACCTCTGGCGACCGGCTGTTGCCACGCATCACAGTGGGCATTTCGCCCTTCGAAAGCGCCAGCCTTTCCGGCCTGCAATTCTACGGCACTTACGCAGAAGGCTACCGTTCCCCTTCGCTATCGGAGACCCTGATCAGCGGCAATCATCCGGCAGGCGTCAGCTTCCCGTTCCTCCCCAATCCCAATCTCAAGCCCGAAACCGGCAAGACCGTGGAGTTTGGCGTCAACTACAGCACCAACGGCGTCATCGAGGCCGACGACGCGCTGCGGCTGAAGGCGGCCTATTTCAACAACAATGTCGACGATTACATCGACGGCGTGACGCTATCGGCGTTCGACCCGACCAGCGGCTGCCCGTTCGGTCCGGGCATCCCGATCTGCTTCCAGTATCAGAATTTCGCCAAGGCCAAGATCCACGGCTTCGAGATGGAGGGCGTCTATGACGCAGCCTGGGGCTTTGCCGGGCTTTCGGCGTCGTTCACCGATGGCCACACGATTTCCTATGAAGGCGAGCGGGCGGACCTTGTCACCGTCCCCTCCTCCCAGGTCACCGGGCAACTCGGCTTTCGCTTCCTCGAGGACAGGCTGACTGTCGGCGGCGAGGTGCAATACAACGGCAAGCCGCAGGGCAACGCGGTGGCCAAGGACTATACGCTGGTCAATGCCTTCGCCAGCTACCAGGCGACCGACAATTTCAAGGTCGATTTCCGCGCCGACAATCTGTTCGACGTCAAATACGCCAACCCACTGAACGCGTCGACCACGAGTATCGTCTACGAGCCCGGCGTCACCCTGAAGCTGGCGGCGACCATGCGGTTTGGAGGCTGACGATGAGGCAAGGCGTGACAGCATCCCTTCGTCTGTTGGCCGCGGCGGTGGCTATGTCGCTTGCGGCGGCTCCGGCATGGACACAGCAGCAAGCGCCGGCGCTGATCCTCGAGCTGAACGGCGCGCAGCCATCCGACAAGGGCTGCCGCCTAACCTTCGTGGTCACCAACAATCTCGGCGCCGGTCTTTCCAAGGCGGCGTTCGAGATCGCGTTGTTCAACGAGGCCGGCGTCGTCGACCGGCTGACCGTGCTCGATTTCAAGGAGCTGCCTGCAGGCAAGACCAAGGTGACGCGTTTCGACCTTGCCGGCACCGATTGCGGCAAGGTCAGCCGCGTGTTGATCAACAGCGCCACGGAATGCGCCGGCGCCGAGCCGAATGCCTGCATGCGCGGGCTGAAGACGCAGACCAGGACCGGCATCGCCTTCGGGGTCTGAATTTGGGACTGGAACCGGCATTCGCGCGAAACACCCTGGCGTGGCCATTGGCCGGTTTCCTGCCGCCGGAACCGGACGATCCCGATTTCGCCATCCCTCGCGGGGTGCTGCATGTTTCGCCGCGCGACAGACCGGAAGACAGTTGCATCGCCGATGCCGACGGCGAATTGACTGCGGTGCCGGCGGAGCCATTGCGGCAGGCACGACAGATGCAGCGGCGCCACAACTGGACGGTGGCGATCGCCTGCTCTTGCGCATTTCACGCAGCGGTGGCGCTGGCCTTTCTCACCCTGCCGGACGACAGGCCAAGCATCGAAGGTGCCGACCAGCAAGGCGAAATGCTGCTCGGCGCCGATCCGCAGCAGGCGGCCGGCGATGTCGGAGACGACCCGGAAGTGACCAACGTAACGATGGTGACCATGCTCGACGCCAAGCCCGTCGAAACGGTCGAGGCGCAGGCAACCGCGGCAGAGGAGGCGCTCCAGCCGGTCACCGATGTGGCGGAAGCATCGGAAAAAGATGTGGTCGAGCCGGTTAGCGAGGCCGTCACGGAAACTGCTCCTCTTGCCGATCGCCCCGAGCCCGCGCCTGCCCAGCCTGTCGAGCCGGCGCGCCCGGATCCATCGCCCGACATTCTCGCGACCGACAGGCTGGTGCCCACTGACGACAATGCCGTGCCGCCGCCAGTCAGCACGGTCGAAAGGGCCGATCCTGCCGAGACGAGTGCTCCGGCACCAGCCGACCCGGCGCCGGCCGAAACGGTTCAGACGGTCGAGACCGTCGTCGCGGCGGAAGAACCGAAGCCGGAAAGGCCGAAGCCCAAGCAGCCGAAGAAGGCAACCGCAAAGAACAAGCCGGCCAGGAAAGCCGAACCAAACGAGCCTGAAAAGCCGGTCTCGCGCAAGAAGGCGGGCAAGGCACTTGCCAAAGCCGATTCCAAGAAGAAAAAGACCGGCTCCGGCGGCCGTGACGAAATGGATGTCGCGCGCGGCACGGCCGACGGCAAGAAGGACGGCAAGATCCTGACTGCCAGCAGGGGCGGCAAGTCCGGCATCGGCAATGCAGCCGTCACAAACTACCCCGGCAAGATCCGATCAAAGCTGGTGCGGGCCTTCAATTCGACACGCACGCGCGCCACGGGCACAGCCACGGTTGCCTTTACCGTCGGTTCGAACGGCAGCGTCCGGTCGGCCAGGCTGACGGGCAGTTCAGGCGTTGCCGCGCTGGACAAGGCCGCTCTCGACGCGGTCCGCCGGGCTTCTCCGTTTCCCCCGATTCCAGACGGAGCCGGTCGCTCGGCCTGGCAGTTCGAGGTGCCGCTCGGTATCAGGTAGCGACCCTCCCCACGCAGAGTCGGCGCCGCCCTGCCCGCGATGAGCGAGCCCTGGCGAAACCCTATGCCGCGGCCAGCAGGCTGGCATTGCCGCCCGCCGCCGTGGTGTCGACGCAGACGGCGCGCTCGTGCGCATAGGCGGCCGGATAATACACTTCGCTGACCAGCGGTACGATCGGGCCGGCGCGGTCGGCGATGACCTTGCGCACGATGCGCGCGGCCTCGGGCATACCGGAAAAGGCGACGACATCGACCCGCAGCGAGCGCGCTTCGACCGGGTCCGGACGGCCGTCGATCGCCGCCAGCGGCAGGCCCTTGCCGGTCAGCGCCGACAGTACCGCAGGCGCGCCAGGTGCGACGGCGAGCACGGCATTGCCGGCAGCCAGCGCCTGGATCGTCTGCGCAAGCAGGGTATCCGCGTCGGGACCGAGGCACAGCACGCGCCCGCGCGGCGACAGCGACAGCGTGTTGGCCTCGCCGGTCGGCCCGGGCAGGTCGACCTGGCCGAAATCGATGCCGGCGGCGGCACCGATGGCCGCGGCACCCTTGCCGCGCAGATGTTTCCTCAGGATGGCGACGCGATCCGGCCGCGTCGACCAGCCGCCAAAGGCCGGGTCCGGCAGATTGTCGGCGAGCTCGGTCGCCGTCACCTTGCGGCCTTCGGCAAGATGGGTGCCGGCCTCCGGCCCCTTGCGGAAGCGCCGGAGATAATGTGGCCCGCCCGCCTTCGGTCCGGTGCCGGAAAGCCCCTCGCCGCCGAAGGGCTGCGCCCCGACGACGGCGCCGATCTGGTTGCGGTTGACGTAGATGTTGCCAGCATGGATGCCGTCGACGAAATGCTGCGCGCGGCCTTCGATGCGGGTGTGCAGGCCGAAGGTCAGGCCGTAGCCCTTGCGGTTGATCGCGGCGATCACCGCATCGATCTCGTCGGCATCGAAGGTGGCGACGTGCAGCACCGGGCCGAACACCTCGCGTTCCAACTCCTCGATGCTCTTGACCCGAAAGACGTGCGGCGCGACGAAGCGGCCGTCCTTCGGCGCTTCGAGCTTGGCGATCAGCCGGCCCTGCAGGCCCATTTTCGTGCAATAGTCGCGGATCGACGCTTGTGCCTCGTCGTCGATGACCGGGCCGACATCGGTCGAGATCCGCCAGGGGTCGCCGAGGCTGAGCGCTTCCATAGCGCCTTTCAGCATCTCCAGCATCTTCTTCTCGACGTCCTTCTGCACGTAGAGAATGCGCAGTGCCGAGCAGCGCTGGCCGGCGCTCTGGAAGGCGGAGGCGAGGATGTCGCGCACCGCCTGTTCGGGCAGCGCCGTGGAATCGACGATCATGGCGTTGAGGCCGCCGGTCTCGGCAATCAGCATGGCGTCGGGCGCGGCGGTCTCGGCCAGCTGCTTTTCGATCAGCTTGGCGACCTCGGTCGAGCCGGTAAAGCAGACACCGGCAATGCGCGGATCGGCGGTCAGCGGGCCGCCGACCGAGGGACCGTCGCCGGGCAGAAGCTGGATGACGTCTTCCGGCACGCCGGCCTCGCGCAGCAGCTGGACGGCGCGGAAGGCGATCAGCGGCGTCTGCTCGGCCGGCTTGGCGATAACGGAATTGCCGGTGACCAGTGCCGCTGCAATCTGGCCGGTGAAGATGGCAAGCGGAAAGTTCCACGGCGAGATGCAGGCGATGGCGCCACGCGCCTCGGTGCCCGCCTCGGCATTGGCGGCCTCGGCCGCATAGTAGCGCAGGAAATCGACCGCCTCGCGCACCTCGGCAACGCCGTCGGCCAGCGACTTGCCGGCCTCGCGGGCGGCGAGCGCAAAGAACTCGACGGCGTTCGCCTCATAGAGATCGGCCGCGCGGTTGAGGATGGCGGCGCGCTCGGCGACCGGGCGTCTTGCCCATACCGGTTGTGCCTCGACGGCGATGCGCACGGCGGTCTCGACCTGCTTGGCGCCGGCCTCGCTGACCGTGCCGACCACTTCCGAAGGTTTTGCCGGATTGACCACCGGACGCTGCTTGCCGTAGCCGGCGGCGCGGCTGACCGGCTTGGCGTGCCAGCGCTCCGGCCCGGCGAACTCGGCCCTGGCCTTGTCGATCGCCGCCAGCGTCAGCGTGTCGGTGATATCGAAACCCTTGGAGTTGCGCCGGCCGGGGCCAAAGATCGCCGACGGCGGCACGATCGCCGGATTGGCGGCGGGGCCTTGTTTCTCCACCGTTTCGAGCGGGTCGCGGGCAATGTCCTCGGGCTCGACCTCCTCGTCAGTGAGCTGGTGGACAAAGGAGGAATTGGCGCCGTTCTCCAGCAGCCGGCGGACCAGGTAGGCGAGCAGGTCGGAATGCGCGCCGACCGGCGCATAGATGCGGCAGCGCGTGCCTTCGGCCCGCCGCACCGTCTCATGCAGCGCTTCGCCCATGCCGTGCAGGCGCTGGAACTCGAATGTATCGCGCTCCGTCGTCATCGACAGGATGGCGGCGACGGTGTGGGCATTGTGAGTGGCGAATTGCGGATAGATACGGTCGGTCATCGACAACAGCTTCTTCGCGCAGGCCAAGTAGGAGACGTCGGTGTTGGCCTTGCGGGTAAAGACCGGATAGCCGTCGAGCCCGAGCGTCTGCGCCCGCTTGATCTCGGTGTCCCAATAGGCGCCCTTGACCAGCCGCACCATGATGCTGCGGTCGTATTTCCTGGCCAGAGCGTAGAGCCAGTCGATGACGAAGGCGGCGCGCGGTCCATAGGCCTGGACGACGACGCCAAAACCGTTCCAGCCGGCAAGCTCCGGCTCGGCCAACACCCGCTCGATGACGTCGAGCGACAAATCGAGGCGGTCGGCTTCCTCGGCGTCGATGTTGAGCCCCATGCGCGAATGGCGCGCCGCCAGCGCCAGCGACAACAGCCGCTCGGCCATCACCGGCAGCATCTTTTCTTTCTGGGTCACTTCATAGCGCGGATGCAGCGCCGACAGCTTGACCGAAATACCGTGGTTCTGGCGGATGTCGGGGCCGTTGGCGCCGGCATCGAGCGAAGAGATGGCTTCGGCATAGGCCTTGAGATAGCGCAGCGCGTCGGCCTCGGTGCGGGCCGCTTCGCCCAGCATGTCGAAGGAATAGAGATAGCCCTTCTGCGTCATCGGCCGGCCGCGCCTGACGGCCTCGGCGATGGTGCGGCCGAGCACGAACTGCTCGCCCATCTCGCGCATCGCGGCGGCGACTGCCTTGCGGATGACCGGCTCGCCCAGCCGGCGCACCATGGCGCGTAGCGTGCCTTCGATGCCGCCCTCGCCTTCGTCGAGCACGCGGCCGGTCAGCATCAGCGCCCAGGTCGATGCATTGATGAAGATCGAGCTCGAACCGCCCGAATGCGCCGACCAGTCGTGCGGCACAATCTTGTCGGCGATGAGGTCGTCCATCGTCTCGGTGTCGGGCACCCGCAGCAGCGCTTCGGCCAGGCACATCAGCGCCACGCCCTCCTTGGTCGAGAGGCCGTAGGCGGACAGGAACACTTCCATCAGCCGCGGATCGGACGAGCCGCGCACCGCCCGCACCAGATCGGCGGCACGGGCCGAAATCGCCTTGCGATCGTGCACGGACAGCCCGGCCGCCTCGGCCAGCCGCTTCACCGCCTGGTCTTCGTCGGGCAAATAATTGGCACGGATTTGCTGGCGGATGGTGTCGAGCGCTGGCATGGCGGTCCTGTAGAGCGAGCATAAGGAAGCGGGCCGGCGGTCACCGGACCGAATGGCGCAAGCTAACATAAGTAGGGATTTCGTCCGGTCCAAAGAAATCGACAGGACAGGTCGATTGATCTATCATTATGGCCAATCACCTCCAATTCGACCAGGAATCCGATGGCAGAAGACCAATTGGACCGCATCGACAGAAACATCCTGTCGGCCCTGGGCAGCAACGGCCGGCTTTCCATGTCGGAACTGGCGGCAAAAGTCGGCCTGTCGAAGACGCCGGTGCAGGCGCGGGTGAAGCGGCTGGAGAAGGACGGCTTTATCAGGGGCTACCAGGCGATCGTCGACCGCGAGCGCATGGGCGAAGGCCATGTCGCCTTCGTCCAGGTGAAACTGTCCGACACCCGCTCGGCCGCGCTCGACGCCTTCAACCGCGCCGTGCAGACGGTGCCGGAGATCGAGCAGTGCCACATGATGGCATCGAGCTTCGACTATCTGCTGAAGGTCCGCACCACCGACATCGCCGCCTACCGGCGCGTGCTCGGCGAACGCATCTCGGCCTTGCCGCACGTCGCCCAGACCTCGACCTTCGTGGCGATGGAGACGGTGAAGGATCGGTAGGCGCTCACTGATATCTCGTCAGCTCATCCGGCTCGTTCAAGACGCTCCTGAAATTGCTCCTCGATCGCCCTCAGGAAATGGTCGGACGTCGATGTCCATCCAAAGAGTATCTGCACGAGCGTAATCGAGGCGTCATGATTGCTCCTGGGTGCATCCGACGCGATGGGCGGTGGGGCGGACAGCCCGCTGAATCCCGGAAATGTCGATTCCGGCTCTGTCGAACATCCCGCCTTTCGAGCCGAAGTCATTCTGCATGTCCACGACGAGAACTGCGGTCTTGGCGGGGTCAATTGAAACAGGTTGAGGCTTGGCGTCGATTTCAAGTGGCTGCATTTTATCCTCCCACAGCCTGAGGTATCGCACTTTGCGCCTTGGTTATCGTGAGCAGCGACCCTGCATCGTGTCAACGTTATTTGGCGGCCCAAGACGGTGGTCCGCTCTTGTCGCACACAAACCCGGCCTCACTCCGCCAGCGTCTTCAAAAACGCCACCAGAGCCGCGCGTTCGCGGTCCGAAAGCTGCAGCGGGTGGATCTCGGATACACCTTCGACACTGGCCGGCGCCTTGGAATAATGCGCCACCACTTCGTCCAGCGAGGAAAACTGCCCGGCATGCATGTAGGGCGGCCGGGTGGCGGCACCGCGCAGCGACGGCGTCTTATACCCACGAATGAGTTCCGGCCCGGCCTTGACCATGAAGCGCAACTCGCGGCAGGCGCTGGCATCACCGTCGCGAAAGGTGCCGAAACAGTTGAACGGATCGGCCTCGACCTGCGCCACCGCGTCGACGCGGCCGCGATCCGGCGGCAGGCCCGCGACAGGCGGCACGCCGGTGTTGTGAAAACTGCCGTCGGTAAAACGCGGGCCATTGTGGCAGGTCACGCAATTGCCCTTGCCGATGAACAGCTTCAGGCCGAGGATTTCCTCCGGCGAAAAGACGGCGTCGCCTTGCGGCTCGGCGCCCACCGCAAGATCGGTAGCAAAACGGTCGAAGCGTGTCTGCGGCGGCGCGATCGAGCGCTCGAAGGCGGCGATCGCCTTGCCGATATTGGCAAAGACGCGATTGACCTCCTCGGCTTGCGCCTCCGGCATGGCGTTCCAGGCCGCCCTCTCGGCATCGGTGCCGAGCGGGCTGGCATTGGCCGGCACACCCGAAAGGTCCGGCAGCGGCCCGAAGATGCGCTCGTAGCGCTCGCCGAAACGGGCCTTGATGTAATGCGCGAAGGCGGCGCGGTTGCCGGCGTGCTCCAGCGGATTTTCAAGCGGCGTCAGTGCTTGCGCCCACAGGCTGTCGCGCCGCCCGTCCCAGAAGAACCAGGGATCATGCGCGACGCCGGCCAGCGGCATGGTACGCCGGTTGGTGCGGCCGACGCCGACCGCTTGCGGCAGGTCGTCCTGGAACTGGCGGTCGATCTTGTGGCAGGTCGAGCAGGATACGGTGCCGCCGCCGCTCATCCCGGTGTCGAAGAACAGCGTCGAACCGAGTGCCGCGGCGGCCGGCACGTCGGCAAAGCGATTGGTCGTGTCGGGCTTCAGCGGCGGCAGCTTGGACAGCGTCAATGAGGCGACGGTTTGCTTCTCGGCGTCGGAAAACTCCGGCCTGCCGCAGCCGGCGAGCACGGCCACCATCACCAACGCGAGAAGACTGGAAAACCGGCTCATCTATGGCTCACAGCACCACGTTGAAGACGACAGTGTCCGAACCGGCCGCGGCGGAAATAGCAAAATGCAACTGCCACCACCCGCTCATCGTGAATTTCACGCCGTCGATGCGATAGCGTCCTGCGCCGAGGTAATCGGTCGCCTGCGGGCTGGTCGGCAGACCGTGCTTGTGCTGCGGCATGCCGCCGGAAATCGTTATCGCAGCACCTTCCACCGGCGCACCCTCGACGGTTTTCAATGTGAGCAGCCAGGACTCCAGTTCGCCCTGCCGGATGACGCCTTTCTCGGGCTCGAAAGTCGCCACGAACAGCTTGTTCGCCGTCGTCCTTGAACGGCCGACGTCCGAGCTTGGTTGCGGCGCATGCGGCGCCGTCAGATAGACGACGGCCAGCACACCGGCGAGCAAGGCAGCCAGGCCGAAGCCTCCAAGAAGATAACGCCATAACGATGCCAAACCCATTCCTGTTCTGCGGATAACGATTCGCTGGGCAGATCGCGTCCCACGCCCCTGTGGGAAATCGCGCCCAGCGCAAGAATCCGCCGTCGCCAAGCATGGCGCTGCCGGCCGCAAAAAGCTACAGCACCGCAATTGCACGGATGGAGGAGTACTTCATGGCAGGAAACGGCGTCGCCTCGATCGGCGAGTGCATGCTCGAGCTTTCGGGCCAGGCCGGGCCGAACTGGCGCATGGGCTTTGCCGGCGACACGTTCAACACTTTATGGGCGCTGCATGCCTTGAGCGGCGAGCGGCCGGCGACCTATGTCTCGGCCTTCGGCGACGACCCGTTCTCGGGCGACCAGATCAAATTCCTCGCCGAAAACGGCATCGGCGTCGGCGCCAGCCCGGTGATAGCGGGCGCCCGCCCCGGCCTCTATGCGATCACGCTGACCGGCGCCGAACGTTCGTTCACCTATTGGCGGGCCGATGCGGCCGCGAGGCAGTTGGCTTCGGACCCAGCCGCTTTACAGAAAAGCCTTGAAAACCAGGCGCTGGTCTATTTTTCCGGAATCACTTTGGCAATCCTCGACGAGGGTGCGCGCAAGGTACTGCTGACGGCCGTGGCCAAGGCGCGCGCGGCCGGCTCGCTGATCGCCTTCGATCCCAATTACCGGCCGCGGCTGTGGCGCCAAAGCGAGGAAGCGCAGGCCGCGATCCTCGAGGCGCTCGCCGTCGCCGACATCGCGCTACCCACCTTTCCCGACGAACAGATGCTGTTTGGTGATACGACACCGCAGGAAACAGCCGAACGGCTGCGAAAGCTGGTCGGCGAGGTCGTCGTGAAGAACGGCGAGGAACCGGCGCTGATCGCGCAAAACGGAACCTTGCAAACCGTGCCGGCGGTACACGTCGCCACCCCGGTCGACACCACCGGCGCCGGCGACTCCTTCAATGGCGCCTATCTCGCCGCCCGCCTTGCCGGCCATGCGCCGACTGAGGCGGTGCAGCGCGCCCATCGCGTCGCCGCCGCCGTCGTACAGGTGCGCGGCGCCCTGGCGCCGTTCGAGACGCTCAGGGCTGCGTTCGAGGCAACTGCTATCTGACCTTGATGACGACCTTGCCCTTGGCGCGTCCTGTTTCGACATAGGCCAGAGCCTCATTGGTCGCTTCGAATGGAAAGACCCGATCCAGAACCGGGCGGATCGCGCCGGATTCGATTAGGGAGGTGATTTTGCTCAGCTGATCGCCCTGCGCCCACATGAAAAGGAACGAAAACTGCACGGCACGGCGCTTGGCTTTGGCCCGAATTCCGCGGCTCAGGAAGCGCAGCACCAGCCTCAGCATAAAATTCAGTCCCTTTTCCCTGGCAAACTCGGAATCCGGTGGACCCGAGATGGAGATGAGCTTGCCACCCGGTTTCAGCACGCTCAGGGATTTTTCGAGCGTCGTGGCGTCCTGGCTGTTCAAGACGACATCGTAGCCCGACAGAACCTTCTCGAAGTCTTCTTGCCTGTAGTCGACGACAACATCGGCGCCGAGACTTTTCACCAGATCGGCACTCGACGCGCTCGCGGTTGTCGCAACGGTCGCGCCGAGGTGCTTGGCCAACTGAATAGCGAATGTTCCCACGCCCCCGGAACCAGCCTGGATGAAGACCTTCTGTCCCTTCTTCAGGTTTGCCCTGTCGATAAGCGTCTGCCAGGCGGTGAGACCGACCAGGGGAATCGAGGCCGCCTCTTCCATGCTGAGATTCTCAGGCTTCAAGGCCACATCGGCTTCATCCATGGCGATGAACTCGGCGAATGTCCCAATCCGGCCATCGCGCGGCCGCGCATAGACATCGTCGCCGGCCTTGAACTTGCGGACTTTCGATCCCACGCGGATAACCTTCCCAGCCACGTCATGGCCCAGGATGAAGGGCCGGCGATAGGGCAGGATGAGCTTGAATTCTCCGGTTCTGACCTTGGAATCGAGCAGGTTCACCCCTGCGGCATGAACCTCGACCAGGACATCGCTGTCCTGGAGCTGCGGCTCCGGCATTTCGGCCAGCCGCAGAAGGCCCTTTTTATTATATTTATCGACAACGAATGCCTTCATGGCAGTTACTTTCTAAGAATGTCTGTTGGTGTTCCGCGACAAAACAAGCCGAACGTTTTCAGTTGCATGGCCGCCCTGCGGCAAGACCTCAGCCTCGAGGAAGGACAGGGCTTTCGGGACGAAATCGGCGTAGTTCTGAACTACCCCGCCATGCCCGGCATCCGGATAGATAACCAGATGCGCCCCTGGGATACGCCCGGCGAGATCGTAGGTATTGCTGCTCGGCACCATCCTGTCCTGGTCGCCATTCGCAACCAAAGTGGGAATGCGGATAGCGCTCAGGTCTTGCGGCGCCTGGAGTCCGTAGGCCTTGATCGCCTTGAGTTGCGCGCCGAAGGCGCTCAGCGATACCGCCTTGTCCCGGTCGGACCGGCGCTCTTTCAGCCGTTGCAGAAATGCGTTTGCGGCGCGGCGCCCATTCGGCGTCGTTGTGAAGAAGAGATAGTATTTCGGATCCCGCAAAGTCAGCGCGCCCTTGATCATGTCCACGATCGTCAGCGGCGTCACCTTGTCGATGCCTTCGCCACCGGCCGGCCCCTTGCCAGCCAGGATGAGTTTGCGCACAAGGGCCTGACCAAATGTGTTGTGGTTGCTAGTCGCATATGCGCGAAATCCCCTGGCTCTGTTGTTCAGACCGGCAAGCGGAACTGCTTGCGCAGGCTCTTGTCGAACATCCCCGCGGGGGCAAAGCGGCGCAGCAGGCTGACCTGGCGCGCTGCCTTGCCAGCGGTGTAACGCCGTCGCGGACGGGCATCGGTCGCCGCCTTGACGACCACATTCGCCACCACTTCCGGCCGATCGGCTATCGGCATCACATCGCCCAGCAACGCCTTGAGCCCGGCTCGAGCCCGATCGTATTCCTTCAACAGCGAATCCGGCTCGATGCCGTTCTGGTCGAAGACGGTGCGGACGAATGCCGGCTCGATGACGGAAACGCGGACGTTGAAGGCGCGCACCTCGTGGTCGAGCGATTCCGAATAGCCTTCGAGCGCGTGCTTGACTGCCGAATAATGCGCTGAGTATGGCGCGGGTACCAATCCCAGAATGGAGCCGATATTGATGATGCGCCCTTGGCCGCGCCGCCGCATCGACGGCAACACTGCGTTGGTCATCCGCATGACGCCGAACAGATTGACGTCGAACAGGGCTTGTACCTGTGCGACCGAGGATTCCTCGGCACCCCCTAGCAGGCCGACACCGGCATTGTTGACCAGGAGATCGATCCGGCCGGTCTGCGCGAGCACGGTGGCAACGAGCGCAGTGACGGCCGCATCATCGGTCACGTCGCATGCCAGCATGGTCACCCCTTCCGGGCCATTACTGGTCTTGCGGCGACTTGTGCCAAAGACAGTGAACCCCGCCCGCGCCAAGGCCTCGGCGCTGGCGCGGCCAATGCCCGAGGAGGCTCCGGTCACGATTGCGGTTTTTTCAGAATTCCCATTCATTTTTGATGTTCCAGGTTCGAGAGGTCTAGCTTATTTCCACGAATTGAATTATGGTCGTAATATCAGATTATGAGCATAATGCAATAGCAGGGCAGGAAAGAAGACATGCGCTACGAAAAGGGCCGAAAAGACGCGTCACGCAGCCGGATCATGGAGGTCGCCGCCGAACGTTTTCGATCTGACGGCATCGCGGCGTCCGGGCTGGCGACCATCATGAGCGACGCCGGGCTGACGAACGGGGCCTTCTATCCGCACTTTCAGTCCAAGGCGGAGCTCGTCCGTGAAAGCGTGGCGGCGGCCCTGGACGCGCAGTCGCAGCAAGTGCAGGAAGCGTTGGCCGCCGGCGGTCCGGAAATGGCCATAGGGGCATATCTATCGGCCGAGCACCGGGACAATCCTGGAAAGGGCTGCGCTTCGGCCGCGCTACTGCCGGAAATAGCGCGGCAGCCGCCTGAAACGCGGGCCCTCTATGCCGAACGCGCCCAATCCCTGGTGCGTCAGATAGCCGACGCTCTGCCGCCGACCAATGATCCAGAGGGCGTTGCGTTGGGTGTGTTTGCAACGCTCATCGGCGCGCTTCAACTGGCCCGCGCCCTGGAAGGGACGGAATTGTCGGATCGCATCCTTGCAGCGGGAGCAGCTGCCGCAAAGGCGCTGATCCGGCCGGTTCAAGACGAGGTGGCCCCCTGACGGCAGCCCGGACTATTCGGCCGGCTCGAATCTGCCTTGCACCAAGACTGTCTCCACCGGCCCAAGCGGATTGATGATCCGGCTCTCCAGGACTTCGATAAGTTTGCGTCCAACACCCGCCATATCCACGGAATGAACTCCGATCTTTGCCGGCAGGAAACGTGCCAGCCGCGTGCTGTCACGGGTGACGATGTGGACGTCGCGGCCTGGTGTAAGACCCCGCTTGCCGAGGGCGTGCAACGCTCCCAGAAGGCCCAGTTCGTTGGCGCACGCCAAGCCCGTCGGCGGATCTGATGACGCCAGCAAGCGATCGAACCAGCCTGCGCTCGATTCCATGGTGAACATGCCATGACCGATCAGCGATTGGTCGATCGGAATACCGGCCTCGGCCATTGCCCTTCCATACCCGGAAAGACGCATGGCACTCGCTTGGTCCTCCGGAACGAGAAGTTGCAGCGCAATGCGTCGACAGCCCTTATCCATGAGCCGCCGGGTCGCCTCGTAGGCAATCTGTTCATTGTCGACATCGACATAAGGATACGCGATATCCAGGTCGGTTCTTCCAAACGCGACGAATGGCATGCGTTTATCCAGCAGCAGCTTGACGCGCGGATCAGCCGACACCAGGCGTGTGATGATCAGGCCGTCTGCGCTGCGCGCCTGGAGCTGCCGCTCCACACTCTCGACGGGATCGTCGTCGGGAGTGGTGGAATAGATGGACAGACTATAACCGGCTTGCCGCGCCGCCAACGTCATGCCTTCGATTAAAGGAAGCTTCAACAGATCGGACAGATGATCTCGTGTCTCCATCGGGAGTACTGCCGTCAGCGTCTGCGTTCGACCGGTTTTGAGCGCGCGACCATGATGATTTGGTAAATAGCCGACCCGCTTAGCCGCCTCCTTGACGCGGGCTATGGTCGAGGGCTGCACTTCCGGCCCATCCTTCAGAGCGCGGGATACCGTGGTCACCGAGAGGGAAAGTTCCGCCGCGATCTGCTTTAGATTGGCCATTGTTCGCCCGACTTCGTTTGCGAAAGCGCCGGCTGATTTTGCTGACCGCCAACGTTACCGGATTCGACATCCCGGTCAATCCAAACTCCCGCAGGAAGCAGCTTGACTCCAGCGCATTCAGATGCAATCGTAACGTTACGATTACAAAATAATGGCACTTTTGAGCGACATTTGGATAAAGTTGGGGAGGAGAACCTATGTCCTGGCTACGCATTTCCTTAACAGCATTCGCAATCTCGGCTGCCTTGCCCGTCCATGCGCAAACAGTCACCATCACGACCGCAGGTGGCGATTATGGCAACGCCATGAAGGAAGCCATGTGGGGGCCTGCTGCAAAAGAGCTCGGCTATGATGTCCGCGAGGAGACCCTAAGCGACGGCCTAGCCGCCTTGAAGATGCAGGTCACATCGGGTGCGGTCACGACCGACGTCATTCACCTGGGCTCACCGGAAGGTGCCCAGGCGGCCGCACAATCGCTGCTTGAGCCACTCGACTACAAGATCATCGATCCGAAATCCGTGCCGGAGGGTGCGAAGTCCGACTACTGCTATCCGTTCGACTCCTACGGCACCGTCATGTCGTGGAACACCAAGACCTATGGCCAGAACCCGCCGAAGACGTGGGCGGAATTCTGGGATGTTGCCAAATTTTCTGGCCGGCGCGCGTTGCGCGCCAATGCGCAAGACTCGATCGAGATCGCGCTTCTCTCCGATGGCGTGGCACCCGCGGACGTCTATTCCGTGCTCAGCACGCCGGAAGGGCTAGAGCGCGCCATCAACCGGCTTGAAGCGATCAAACCAAATGTCGCCGTGTGGTGGACCTCGGGAGCTCAGTCCGCGCAGTTGCTGAAAGATGGTGAGGCGGATTTGGTCATTACCTGGAACGGACGGGCTCAAACCGTGAAAGCAGATGGCGGCGCGGCTGACTACACGTTCAAGGGTTCGGTCATCGGCACGGACTGCCTTGGGGTGCCGAAGGGAGCGCCGAACAAGGAAGCCGCGATGAAGCTCATCGCAGCGATGACGCAGCCTGCGCGAGTTGCGAAGCTGACCGATTTCATTGCCTACGGCCCAGTCAATCCTGCGGCATATGAGGGTGGCCTTATTCCCGAGGACCGTCTGAAGACCCTTGCGACCGCGCCTGAAAATGCTGGCACGTCGGTGTTTTCGAATTCAGAATGGTGGGTCAAGAATGGCGAGGCTGCCCAAAGAGCCTTCGATGAAATGATGGCCCGCTGACTCTCAGCTCTAATGCATATCGCGCAAAAGTGTGCAGCGGTTTTGCGACAACAACATGCATGAAAACAAGAACCTAAAGCGTGTCGCGTGAGGCCGGTCGAAGGCGACGCGCCTTAAGGCTGGAGCACATGATGAAGTCGCTCGCGATCACCATCGAAAGCGTGCACAAGGCTTATGGATCCTACGTCGCACTGGATGATGTTTCGCTCGACATTCAGGCTGGCGAATTCCTCACGCTGCTAGGGCCATCGGGATCGGGCAAGACCACGTTACTCATGGCTCTGGCCGGTTTTGTCCGGCCGGATTCCGGTAAACTTCTCTTGGGCGATCGAGACATCACCCGCCTGCCGCCCAACAAACGAGACATTGGCATAGTATTCCAGAATTACGCCCTGTTTCCCCACATGAATGTCCTGGCGAACGTCGCGTATCCGCTGGTGCTGCGCAAGATACCGAGAGCGGAGGCGCGTCAGCGGGCGCTTGATACCTTGGCCCGCGTGAAGCTGGATGGCCTGGCGGAGCGCAATGTTGCCGCACTATCCGGCGGCCAACGTCAACGGGTGGCATTGGCGCGGGCTATCGTCTTCGAACCGCGCGTGATGTTGATGGACGAGCCGCTGTCGGCGCTCGACAAGAATCTGCGCGAGACCATGCAGTATGAGATCCGGCGCCTGCATGATCATCTAAGGATCACCACAATCTATGTGACCCATGACCAGCGCGAAGCGCTGATTATGTCTGACCGGATTGCGGTGATGAACTCTGGCCGCATCCAGCAGATAGATACGCCGCAGCGAATTTATGATCGTCCATCGACCCGCTTCGTCGCGGAGTTCATGGGCGAGGCTAACATTGTGGCGCCAGGCTCAGCACGCAGAATCGACGGCGCCGAACCATCACGCGAAACTCTGATGATCCGCGCCGAAAGCTTCCATCTTGATGCGAAGCTCGTCGGGGGAAACGGAGTGGCTCTCGAAGGAATACTGCGCGCCAAAGCGTTCCGCGGCGAAAACTGGCTTTTGACGCTGGCGCTTGACGGTGGGCAAGAGGTTCTTGTCTGCATTCCGGCAGCGCTGGCCGGCGGCTGCGCCGAGCTTGCCGCCGGTCAGCGGATGACCGCATATGCACCAGCAGCGAAGGTTCACGCCATACCGGGAGCGACGGCGTGACCGTCGTCCGGGATCCGGCGCTCGCTGCGGATGCACGGCGCGAGCGGCGGTTTTTTCTTTCACTTTCGCTCCCGGCGCTGTTCATCGTTGGGCTGGCGGCGATACTGCCCATCCTTTGGATCATCCGGCAGTCCTTCCTGACCACCGCGGGTGAGTACACCGTGGGCAATTACCAGAAGGTCCTTTCAAGCGGACTGACATGGTCGGCGCTCGTCACGACCCTCGAACTGTCCCTGGGTACGCTGGCGGCCTGCATTCTTCTCGGCACCCCCCTGGCGCTGGCTCTGGCCAGCGTCAGACCAAGGGTGGCCAACGTGCTGATGGCGTTCGTCATGCTGCCGCTGTGGACCTCCATTCTGGTGCGTACCTATGGTTGGCTCGTGCTCTTGCGGCGCGATGGCCTGATCAACGCGGCTTTGACCGGTTCAGGCCTGACGGCGGAGCCATTGCCGCTGGTCTACAACTTCACCGGAACGCTCATCGGCATGGTGCACTACATGCTGCCGCTCTTTCTGCTGCCGGTTTATGCTGCGATGCGCGATATCGACCCAAATCTCATTCGCGCGGCGGCGAGCATGGGAGCCACTCTCAGGCAGGTCATCCGCACGGTCATTTTGCCGCTATCGGCGGGCGGCATCTTCTCGGGTTCGATCATCGTCCTCATCTACGCCATAGGTTTTTTCATCACGCCGGCGGTGCTTGGCGGCGGCAAGGTAAATCCTCTCTCTACCCGGATCGAGCGTACACTATCGACCTTTCAGGACTGGGGGTCGGCGAGCGTCCTGGGCATTCTGCTCCTCGTTCTTATGGCGCTGATCGGTGTGATGTTGCTGGCGGCACGCCGCCTGGTGGCCCAGAACACAGTGGAAGCCCCCCATGCTTGAAGCCTATCCGCAAAACAGGCTCGCCCGCATTTTGCTCTGGAGCTTTGCCGCTCTTGTCATGGCATTTCTGATGCTGCCAACGCTCGTGGTGGTGCCGCTTTCCTTTTCGGCGTCGAATCTCCTCGAGTTTCCGCCGCACGCCTACTCGTTGCGTTGGTATGAGAACTTCTTCGGCTCGGCAACGTGGATGGCTGCGCTCAGAACGAGTTTGATCCTTGGGACATTGACGGCGTTGATCGCGGTGCCGTTTGCGCTGCTCGCCTGCATTTCAATGAATCGGCTGGGCGGAAAAACCGCTGCGATCATCCAGAGCGTCCTGCTAACCCCCTCGATCACCCCGGGTATCCTGCTTGCGATCGGTCTCTTCTTTGTCTTGGCTGCACAACATCTGATCGGAACGCTATTCGGTGTGCTGGTCGGACATGTGGTGCTGGCCGTTCCGGTCGCCTGCATTGTGTTGCTGCCGGCTCTCGCCCGCTTTGACTGGAACCAGGTCCAGGCGGCGCGCAGCCTCGGTGCAAACTGGGCCAGAGCCATTGGCGGAATAATCGTTCCGCAACTTCGGATCAGCTTGCTGTCGGCGACATTGATGGCGTTCCTGACTTCGCTCGACGAGTCTGTGATTTCGATCTTCATCGCAAGCGGTCGCAACAGCACGATGCCGAAGCTTATGTTCCTGTCGCTGCGCGATCAGATCGATCCGACCATTGCGGCGATCTCGACATTGTGGACCGTCATCGTCGTGGCCGTGGTCCTGATTGTGACCCTTCGCCAAAAATCCTGACCGAGACTGGAAACATGCCCACCAATCACCATGCAGCCGACGATCTGACGGATCATTCGACGGACATCCCTCAGGTAGGGTTGGCCATCATCACCGGGTCGGCAAACTGGGGGCTTGCCTTCCCGGAAGATGTCGAATTCGATGGTGTGCGCACGTTGCGGCGCGACATGAGTTTTGAAACGCCTTTCGGTCGTACCGACAACTGGAAGCTGCTCGAGTTCGATGCGTCCATCACAGCCGAAGGGAGAGCAAAACGTGCGTTGTGCATGTATTCGCACGGCAATCCCCGCGACCGTATCGACCATTCCTGCCATCGCCGCGCGTTCTGGGTATTGATGCGGGCGGGTGTACGGCAAGTTCTCGCCTGCTCGACTGTAGGCGCCGTCAACAAGGCGATCCAGCCGGGCGACATGGTGGTGACCGCCGACATCATTGAACTGACGCAGACCCCGTTTTCACTGCTTCCTGACCGCCAGAGCTTTGACTGTTCGGGCAAGCAAATCGTGTGTCCAAGATGTGCGGCGGTTCTGGTCGAAACGGCCCGCCGTCATTGGCCAGCCGAATGCCGCGTTTACGGCATCGAACAGCAGTTGGTGGCTGCCCATTGTTATGGGCCCCGACTGACAACGCCAGCCGAAGCCTTGGCGTATCGGGGCATGGGTGCGGATGTCCTCAACCATTCCATCGCCCCTGAGGCGACCTTGTCGCGCGAGATCGGCGCGTGTTTCGTGCCTTGCGCATTCGTGACGGCGGGCTTCAACGACTATATGGATCGCAATCGCCAGAAATTGCTGCAGGAGGACGTGCTGCCCAGTCTCTCCATGACAGCCTCGCGGGTCGCGCTGGAGACCGCCGCGCGACTTCCCGCTGATCCGGAATGCTCCTGTCACGGCTTGAAGTCGCCTCAGCCGAAAGAACGCTCCAGCCGGTTCTGAGACGACCTTGGTGCGCCGGATAGCTGAAGCTCTGCCACCGACCAAGAATCCCGAGGGCGCTGCATTGGGCGTGTTTGCGACGTTCGAAACGCTGAGGGCGGCGTTTGAGGATTAGGGTCAAAACTCAATCAGACTGGCTGCCGCCAATGGCCCAGATGGGCGGAACTTGCCGTTTGAATTAGTCGGCGGGAATGAGCACAGAGCGCCATTTGCTGACAATCATGGCGCTTCAGCATTGCGCTCGTTCTCGCTACGACCTGATGCGGACCCGAAGCGGATGGTCGTTTGATCCGGTTAAACTCAACGCGCCACCCGACCACATGCGCCATCTCGAGACGTTCCCGAAAACCTCCACGTCGGTCGCGACTCGACCATGGAGCGGAAGTACAGGCGAAGTACTGTTTCGTTCGAGATGGCCTGGTTCAATCTCCAGCATCCTCCTCCTGCCATACTGGCCGGAGCGAGTGCCGGCCGCGAGCGAGTGGCCTTTGAGCGTAGCTCAGAGCGTCTTGCTCATCATCAGGATCGGAACCGGAGCGCCGCCACGGTCATCGACGAATTTCTCGGCGGGTTGGTAGCCGCAGGCTCGATAGAGCGGCTCTCCTGCCATCGTGGCTGCCAGATCGGCACGGCGGAAGCCCTCAGCCCTAGCGGCACGTTCACACAGCGAAAGGATAAGGCGGCCGACGCCTCGCCGGACAAAGTCCGGATGGGTATACATGGCTCTGATACGCGCCGCGTCCGTGGCTGGATCAAGCAGTGCCGCGTTGCGTCCCGGTGACTGATCACCACCATACATGGTCGTGCGCCGGCTCCAACCACCGCAGCCTGCCAGGACGCCGTCGTGCTCCACGACGAAATAGGTGCCATCATCGACAAGCTGCGTGTCCAGCCCCATGATTGCGCGGCTGGATCGGATCTGGTCATCGTCGAGAAACGGTTTCTGGAGTTCGGAGATCGCTGCATCCATGAGCGCAATCATGGAGGCGAGGTCCTCGCGTCGCGCTATCCGGTGCCGAAAGTCTTCACTGGCCATGTTCAAGCACACCATGAGGCGAACAAACGCACGATATGGCGAATTTCGTTCCGTCAGAAGACCAAAATATTCGCTGCTGCGGCAGCCTTGGGACGCCTGTCGACGGCAGCCGAAGGTATAACCAATGACCAATGACAGTCATTCTGGCAGCCCCGCCATGCGATAACCTTCCACGATATGCCGGCGCACGTCTTCGGCTGGGAATGGCTGCGAATCCGACCAATGCCGGATAGTGAAGTGCGGATTGCTTATCATGAACATTTTCGCCTCCCAGCGCGCTTCCTCCAAACGGCCAAGTTGCGCAAGGCTTGCTGCAAGCAGGCGTCGTGAAGTCGTGCGATAGGTTTCGGGCCTGCGCAGCGTTAGGATCGCGGATTCGTAGTCGCCCAGGGCATATTGGGCCTGGCCCAACATCCAATAATACCAACCGGGCGGGTGAGGGTTGAGTCGCAGTGCCCTGCGGACCTGCTCTATGGCTTCGGCAGGTCGGCCCTTTTCCGTCGTCAACTCGGCCTGCATTGCCCAAGCGTCGGCGTGGTTGGGGTCCAACTCGTGGGCAGCATCGAATTCGGCATCCGATTCCACCCAGCGACTCTCATGTCCAAGTATGACGCCCAATACCCATCTGTTCCCGGCGTCGTTCGGGTCGAGTTCGACCGCCAGCTGTGCTTCGGCGAGCGCTCTTGCGCGGTTGGGGTCCATCGGTTCGTCCCAGAACTCCCAGCCCAGCCAGAGGTTGAGTGCCAGCCAACGGTGCGCCTCCGCGTATTCCGGGTCGAGCGCGATTGCCCGGTCTAGCAGCAAAATGGCCTCTTTCGCGGTGAGCGCCGTTTGCAGGCCAAGGACCCGGGCACGCACACAGAGATCATAGGCCTCCAGGTTGCTCGGTCTGTTGCGCGCCGGCGCGGTGGTCAGGCGGCCAACCAGAGCCTCGACAATCTTGCCGGTCACCTCGTCCTGAACGGCGAAGATATCTTCTAGGCTCCGGTCGAATCTTTCGGCCCAAAGGTGGTCACCCGCGATCGCGTCGATCAGTTGGGCGTTGATACGCACCCGTCCAGCGGCCCGCCGTGCACTACCTTCAAGAAGATGGCGAACTCCCAGTTCTCGCGCGATGCGACGCACATCCACGTGCCTGCCTTTGTATGCAAATGCCGAGTTGCTGGCGATGACGAACAACTCGCTTGTCCTCGACAGATCCGTGATCAAGTCTTCGGTGAGGCCATCGACAAATGCCTCCTGCTCCGGATCATTGCTCATGTTCGTAAAGGGGAGGACGGCAATGGAGGGCTTGGCGGGGAGCTGCAGAGGCGCTTTCTCCGCGAGCCCGCCATCGTCCGATGCGGTCGACAGCCGGATCCGGTAGACAGACACTGGTTCGGTGACGTTCTTGATCGCTTGCGGACCAAGTTCGTCGAAGCCGCAATCGAGCTTCCGCTTGACTTGGTCGTAGACGCTGCCGGACACACAGACATCTCCTGCCCCGGCCATTGCCTGGAGCCGCACTGCGACAATGACGCCGTCGCCGAACAGATCGCCGTCCTCGACAACGACATCGCCCAGATTGATGCCGATATGCAGGTAGATTCTCCGGTCGGCGGTCACACCCTCGTTTGCGGCCGCCATCCGCTTCTGAAGGTCCACGGCGCATGACACGGCGTTCACCGCGCTTCCGAACTCGACCAGAACGCCATCACCCATCACTTTCACAATACGGCCATGACGGTCGCGGACGAGTGGTTCGAGGATTTCCTTCCTCCTCCTCCTTAAAGCGGCCAACGTTCCTTGCTCGTCCAGGTCCAGAAGTCGACTGTAGCCCACCACGTCGGCAGCCAATATGGCGGCAAGGCGGCGTTGGGCGCGTTCTTCGGCCATTTCGCGTTGCTTTCATTGAAAGCAGAAAAGCGAATTTTATGCCGCCCATTTCAAAAGTCTATCAGGTTGACTTCGAAGCTCGATCGCCAAGCAGCTACATAGGGTGATCGCGCCTGTCGATTGTCCCCACTGGGGCCACGACTTGCGCTTGGGGCTCGTCTTGGAGAAGGTCAGCAAGGGGTCAGTGCCGAGTGCCGCGAATGTCGGCTATCGCGCAGTGAAATGGGCTGACGAAGGGCAGCTCAGGGTCAACTTGCGTCGTCAGGGCTCTCGGCGTCAAAGGTCCGAGAGGGTTCGAAGTCGGTCGTTCAGAGTGATTGCGTTTTGACTCCAGAGCGCCGCGCGTCATTGGACGCGCAAAGGACGCTATAACACTTTGAATTTTGCATGATCCTTTCCGAACCGGAGGTCAGCGCAGCAAAACCATGCCGGTTTCCGGGGGTCACACCCTAAGGCAGCCTGAACCGGTATTCGGTCACGTGATGGTAGATCTGCCCGGGCCACAGAGTGGCTTGCGGGAAATACGGCCGGTTGGGCGCATCCGGCCAGATTTGCGGTTCCAGGCAGAAGCCTGAAAACGCCTTGTACTGGCGTCCGCCCAGTCCAGGCGAGGACGGCGCCAGATACTGGCCGGTATAGAGCTGGACACCTGGCTCGGTGGTCCAGAGCTCCATCTCGACGCCGGAATTCGCGCCTTGCGCCCATGATGCCTGCTTCAGCGGCCCGCGCGTCGAGGCGAGGCAGAAATTCTGGTCGTAGGGGAGTTGCTCGCCCTCGGTCTCCATGCGCAGCGGCCGCGCCTGGCGAAAGTCGAAAGGTGTGCCGTCGACCGGCTTGACCGTGCCTGTCGGAATCAAATCGGCGTCGACAGGAAGATAGGCGCCGGCATTCAGCATCAGCCGGTGGTCGAGAATGTCGCCGGCGCCGCCGTCATCCAGGTTGAAATAGGAATGCTGGGTGAGGTTGCAGAGCGTCGGCTCCTCGCAGGTGGCGGTCAGTTCGACGCTGAGCGTACCGGGGATCTTGAGCCGGTAGGTGCAGGTCACGTCGAGCGCGCCGGGAAAGCCCATCATGCCGTCCGGGTCGTGCAGGGTCAGCGTGACAAAATCCCTGCCATGCAGCGAAACCGCCCAGGCCCGGCGCGAAAAACCTTGCGAACCGCCATGCAGCGTGTGCTTTTCGAGGAAATTGCGCTCGGTCTGGTAGCGTTTGCCGGCAAGCGTGAAGCGGCCGTCGCGGATACGGTTGGCATAGCGCCCGACGACAGTGCCGAAGAAGGCGGTATCCGTCTCATAGTGCTCGAAACGATCATAGCCGAGCACCAATGGCGCCTCGTGCCCGGCCAGGTGCAGATCCTGAATGATCGCACCCAGGCCGATGATGTTGGCGGTAAGGCCGCCGCCACGAATGGTGAAACGGCGGACTTCCTCGCCCGCCTGCGTCGTGCCGAAAACCTCGCCGTCCTTCATCGCCATGCTCGCAAGTTCGTTGCTCGATCGACGCCAGCCTGGCCTTTCCGAAGCGGCCCAGGATCGTTTTCGGTATTACCGTATGAGGCTTCTAGAGACCAAGTCCGCCGATGCAGACATATTTGGTGTCGAGATAATCCTCGATGCCCTGATGGCCGCCTTCCTTGCCGAGGCCCGATTCCTTGACGCCGCCGAACGGCGCCTCAGGCGTGGTGATGAGCCCTTCATTGACCCCGACCATGCCGTATTTCAACCCTTCCATGACCCGGAAGGCGCGGCCGAGATCGCCGGTGTAGAAGTAGCAGGCCAGGCCGAACTCGGTGTCGTTGGCGAGTGCCACGGCCTCTTCCTCGGTCTCGAACTTGAACACCGGCGCTACCGGGCCAAAGATTTCTTCCTTCATGAAGCGCATCTTCGGCGTCGCGTTAGCGATCACCGTCGGCTGGAAGAACGAGCCGCCAAGCGCGTGGCGCTTGCCGCCGGCGACGACCTTGCCGCCTTTGGCAGTAGCGTCGGCAATCAGCTCCTCGACCTTCTCCACCGCCTTCTCATCGATCAGCGGTCCCTGCTGGATACCGTCTTCGAGGCCGGAACCGACCTTCAGCCCGTTGCTCGCAGCAGCCAGCTTTTCGACGAACTCGTCATAGATGCCGGCCTGCACCAGGAAGCGGTTGGTGCAGACGCAGGTCTGGCCGGAATTGCGGTATTTGGCGGTGATGGCGCCAGCGACGGCCCGCTCGAGATCGGCGTCGTCGAAGACGATGAACGGCGCATTGCCGCCGAGCTCCATCGACACTTTCTTGACGGTCACCGACGACTTCTGGATCAGGATCTTGCCGACCTCGGTCGAGCCGGTGAAGGTGATCTTCTTGACCAGCGGATTGGCACAGATCTCGTCGCCGATCTCGCCGGCGGCGCCGGTCAGGATATTGATCACGCCTTTGGGGAAGCCGACTTCCTCGGCAAGCGCGCCCCAGGCAAGCCCGGAATAAGGCGTCTGCGACGCCGGCTTGACCACGGCGGTACAGCCGGCGGCAAGCGCCGGACCGAGCTTGCGGGCCAGCATCGAGGATGGAAAATTCCATGGCGTGATGGCGGCGATGACGCCGACCGGCTCCTTGGTCACCAGAATGCGGCGGTCCGCCCAGGGCGACGGCACGACGTCGCCATAGGTGCGGCGGCCCTCTTCGGCGAACCACAATATGTAGGACGCGGCCGAGCCGATCTCGCCCTTCGATTCGAACAGCGACTTGCCCTGCTCGATGGTCAGCAGTTCGGCCAGCACGTCCTGATTGTCCATCATCGCGTCATGCAGCTTGCGCAACAGCTTCGAGCGTTCGAGCGCGGTGGTCTTGCGCCATGTCTTGAAGGCAGCGTCGGCGGCTTCGATGGCGCGGCGGGTCTCGGCCTTGCCCGACTTCGGCACGGTGCCGATCTTGAGGCCGGTGGCAGGATTGTTGACGTCGACCGTCTGGCCCGAATCGGCCTGCACCCATTCGCCATTGATGAGATTGGCCTGCCGCATGAAATGGCTGGTTTTCTGAAGCATGATCTCGCCTCCGTTCGGCACCTGGCGGGCCGGTCGCTGATTTCGTGAATGGACGTGCGCGATAGCATCGCTAGAGCCACTGCTCTTAGCCCAGGGCAAGCCCCGCAAGCAATCACAAGATGGCATATAGGGTTTGGGCCAGCCAAAGCGAGAGCGATCTCGCCGGGCTCTTATCCAAAAACATGGACAACCACGGCCAGCCAAAAGGCCGTGGTGACCACCGCGCTGGCGGTGGCGATGGTCATCTGGTTCGATGCCAGCGCCTGGCCGGTGTTGAACTGCACGGCGATGAGATAGGAGTTGATGCCGGACGGCAGCGCCGCCACCACCACCGCCACCTTTGCGGTCAATGGCGGCAGGCCGATCAGCCAGACCAGGCCAAGAACCAGCGCCGGCATCAGAAACAGTTTCAGCGCCGACAGCGCCAGCGCCGGCCGGACATTGCCGGAAATGCCGAAACGGCGCAGGCTTAGCCCCATGGCGAACAGCGCCACCGGGGCGGCCGTGCCGGCCAGCGCGTCGCTCAGCCGCGTCGCAAGCACCGGCAGCGGCGCACCGGTGAAGCGCCACGCGAGCCCGGCCAGTATGCCGATGATCAGCGGGTTGATGAATACCCTCCTGAGAAAGCTCGTGATGACGCGGAGCGGATGCACAGGCTCGCTGCCGCCGCGGCCGAACATTTCGAACAGGATGATCGAGGCCATCATCATCACCGGCAGGTGAATGGAAACCAGCAGCGACAGCACTTCGAACCCGGCCGGGCCGAACACGCCGATGATGAAGGGAGCACCGAGCAGGACGACATTGGAATAGGACGACGACACGCCGCCGACGACGCCGGCGCGTGCGTCTCGTCCGAAGATGCGCGTAATGACCAGATGGCCGGCAGCCCAGGTAAGCGCCACCGCTGCGAAATAGGCGCCCCACAGCGACCACGGCGCCACGCCGTGGAAATCCGCCTTTATCATGGTCTGGAACAGCAAAAGCGGCATTGCCACGTTGATGGCGAATTCGGATACGCCCTCGCCGCTCGCCGGCTTCAAATAGCCGGTCAACCCGGCAAGATAGCCGAGCCCGACGAGACTGAAGACGAAGAGGACGGTTTCGGTAAGCGGAGACATTTTTGCCGTGATAGGCGAGCCCTGATCGCGGCGCAATCGCCCTTCCCTCGCGAATGTACCAGCCAACAATCCGGCCGCTCGGATCTTGCCCGAATTTGCTCATGGTTGGATGGCAGCGCTATACAGGGTTGTCGGGGGACACGCGGCGAATGGGCCTTGTCGGAAATCAGCACTTCTTCAAGCAGGCGTGGCTGACGGCTTTCGTCGCCGCCCTGCTCTGTCTCGTGGTGACCTCGACTCATGCCGCGGAGCCAGCAAGCCTCAAGGGCGTGGCGCTGATCGTCGGCCAGTCGAAATACCGGCACATAACGGCTCTTCCCAACCCCGCCAACGACGCCCGCGACATCGCCAAGTTGCTGACCGATCTCGGCTTCGACGCGCGCAGCGTCACCGACCGCGACGCGGCAAAGCTGAAGCGTGATCTCGAGCGTTTCGCCGAGGATGCCGAGGACGCCGACGTCGCCTTGATCTACTATTCCGGCCACGGCATCGAGGCCGGCGGCGAAAACTATCTGGTGCCGGTCGACGCCGACGTTTCTTCATTGAAGGACGCCGATCAGGCCCTGGTGCCGATCTCCGCCGTCATGGACGAATTGAAGACGACCGTGCCGGTAACGATCATGCTGCTCGATGCCTGCCGCACCAACCCGTTTCCGGCGGACGCGGTGCTGCGCCGGACGCCCACGGCCTCGGCCTCGCCGATCGGCGCCGGCGGACTGGAGCCGGTGCGCGGCGCCAAGGCACTGGCGGACGCGACCGCGACGGAAAATCTGGGAACGGTGATCGGCTTTGCCGCCGAGCCGGGGCGGCCGGCACTCGACGGTATCGTCGGCGAAAACAGCCCCTACGCAGCGGCACTTCTGCGCCATCTCGCGGCGATGAAGGGCACGGAGTTCGGCTCGGTCATGCGCATGGTGACCGAGGAGGTCTATCTCGACACCAAGGCAAAGCAGCGGCCATGGGTCAATGAAAGCCTGCGCCGGCTGCTCTATTTCGGCGTAGCACCGCAGGAACCGACCGGCGACGACGGGCTGATCACCGGCGAGCGGCGGCAATTGCTGCTGACGATTGCCGAGTTGCCGGACCCCAAGCGGGCACAGGTGGAACTGGCCTCGCTGCAGGACGGCGTGCCGCTCGACGCGCTTTATGGCGTGCTGAAGGCGCTCGGCACCGAAAAGATGCCCGAAGACCCCACCGACCTGCAAAAGCTGCTCGACGCCCAGGCCGAGCGCCTGAAGAAGATGATTTCCGAGCGCGACGCGCTGCGCACCGACGACCCCGAGATAAGCCGCCTCGTCGCCTCGGCCGACAAGGCCATAGGCCAGGGCGCCATCGTCACCGCGCGCAACTTCCTCGACCAAGCGGTGGGCCGGGTCGAGCAGGCCAGCGGCGCCGTCGACCAGGCGGAGGAATTGGTCAGGCAAAAACGTCTTGCCGACGCGGCGATTTATACCAGGCGCGCCGACGCTTCGGCGCTGGTCTTCGACTATCTGTCGGCCGCCAACGATTACGGCAAGGCCTTCTCGCTGGTCGAGAAATGGGACGACAGACTGCGCTGGAACTACAAGAACCAGGAGGCGGAAGCGCTGAATGCCCATGGCAATGCCACCGGCGACAGGCAAGCGCTGCAGCGCGCCATCGACGCCTACCGCGTCATCCTGAATTTCATCCCCAATGGCGAGCAGAACCGCGACTGGGCGATCACCCGCAACAACATGGCGGTGGTGCTGCAGACGATCGGCGAGCGCGAGCGCCAAATCGACCGGCTGGAAGAGGCCGCGAAAATCTTTCGCGATTCGCTTGCCGTGTTCGAGCGCGAGAAGGATGATCTCAACTGGGCGGCCGCCCAGAATAACCTGGCCAATGTGCTGTTGAAGATCGGCGAACGCGAGAGCGACCCGAAACGCCTGAACGAGGCAGTGGTGGCGATGCGCGCCACGCTGGAGAAGCGGCCGCGCGGCAAAGTCCCGCTGGACTGGGCCGCCTCGCAAAGCAACCTTGGCCTTGCGCTTTACGCGCTTTCGGAACGCGAACCGGGCGGCGCGCGCCTGACCGAGGCCGAGGCCGCCTACCGGCTGGCGCTTGAAGAATACACGCGCGAAAAGGCGCCCGTTCAGTGGGCGATGGTCCAGAACAATCTCGGCAACACGCTGGTGTCTCTCGGCACGCAACGCAACGACAAGGCAAAAATCGACGAGGCAGCCGCGGCATTCCGCGCCGCGCTCGAAATCCGCACACGCGACACCTTCCCGCTCTCCTGGGCAAGCAGCCGTCTCAATCTGGGTAACGCGCTGAGCAGTGCTGCCCGTTTCGATCTCGGAACCGGCCTGCTCGAAGAGGCGGCTGCTGCCTATGGCGACGCGCTGACCATATTCACCCGCCAACGTTTTCCAACGGATTGGGCTTCGGCGGAGAACAATCTCGGCTCGATCTACCAGACGCTCGGCCAGCGCACGCGCGATCCTGCCAGGCTTGGGCAATCGGCTGCTGCATACCGGGCGGCACGGCGCGTCTATACCAAGAAGGAGTTTCCGCTCGACTGGGCGATGACCCACTACAATCTCGGCAACACGCTGCAACTGCTCGGCGGCGTGACCGACAAGCCGGTGCACTACGAGGCGGCGATCGAGGCCTATCGCGATGCACTGCGCGAATACAAGCGCGAGACGACGCCGCGGCAATGGGCGCTGGCGCAGGCCGGCCTCGGCTCGGCGCTGCAATGGCTGAGCATGAGCGAGGCCGACACCAGCAAACTGGTCGCTTCGATCGCCGCGCGCCGAGCGGCGCTGGAGGTGCTGACCTTCGAAACCTCGCCCGTCGATTGGGCAAACGCGCAGAACGGCATCGGCATGAGCCTGATCAATCTCGGCAATCTCGAACGGACCGGCAGATATCTGGACGACGCCGAAGCCGCCTTCGAGGCGACGCTCAAGGTCTTCACCCGCGAAGGCCAGCCGATGCAATGGGCCTTCGAGCAGAACAATCTCGGCGACGTCCACTGGAACCGCGGCAGCTATGGCGGCGGCAATGCCGAATACCAAAAGGCGATCGAATTCTTCGAGAACGCCAAGCAAGGCTTTACCGAAGCCGGCTACACACTCCCCATCCCGCTGACCGACCGCAAGATCGATCTGGTGAAGAAGCAGATAGCGAAGAAATAGGCGTCTCGGCCGCAGGTTGCACTCGGCTTGTCTTTCAGCCGGCTTTGCCGTCCCTATATGCCGGTCACCGGGGACCTGCCTGCCGGTCACCCGAAAGGATGTCTGATGCTTCGATTTGTGCTGGCGCTGCTGTTGCTTGCCGTTTCCGCCACAGCCCATGCGACGGAAGCCGGCTGGGCGCTGCTCCGCGACGGCGGGCATGTGGTCCTGCTTCGCCATGCCATGGTCACCGGCACCACCGATGCGGCCAATTTCGACCTCGGCAAATGCGCGACCCAGGTCAATCTCTCTGAGCGCGGCAAGCAACAGGCGCGCAAGATCGGCGCGCTGTTTGGCGCCCGCGCCGCACCGGTCGAGCGCGTGCTGTCCAGCCGCTATTGCCGCTGCCTCGAGACCGCCCGCATCGCTTTCGAAAGCGAGCCGGAGCCGTTCGCACCGCTTGACCTGCTGAAGACCGACGAAAAGGAAAAGGCCGACCAGATTGCCGCGATCCTTGCCGAGATCCGCGGCTATTCCGGCTCCGACAATCTGGTCATGGTCACGCATCTCGAAAACATCCAGGAATTGACCGGGATCTCGCCGCGTGAAGGCGAGGCGGTGGTCGTCGAGCCGCAGGGCGACGGCCTGCGAGTACTCGGCCGCGTCACTTTCTGACTGCGCCGGAGCCGGTTGAAGCGTTCGCTAGTAGTACCTTAAGCGGAATACCGGTTCCGACCCGCGATGAGGTCTTGATCGAGTCCAAGGTCGACATCGACCCTTAGTCAGGACCAACGAGCGCTTTCAACGAAAGCGAATGCGATGGTACGTCTCATCAGGCCTTCCGAGCGTTGACAACGGGCGAGGTTTTCGTCCTCTACTTTGCCGGCCGGAGCCTCAGCGGCCGAAAAAAGGCCCGGATGTCCTCGACCAGGAGTTCGGGTTGCTCAATCGCCGCGAAATGTCCTCCTTTCGGCATGTCGGTCCAGCGCTCGACACGGAAGACTCGCTCGACCCAGGAGCGAGGTGGCATAGGAAGCTCTCGAGGGAAGACTGCAACGCCGAGGGGCGGTATTATTCGCTCTCTTGGCCCGAAGATCAGGGGGCAGAGCCGGTTCTCTTTGTAAATCCGGAGCGAGGCCTCGATCGTGTTACCGAACCAGTAGAGCGAGATGTCGGTAAGCAGCGTGTCTAGAGGGATGGCGCGTTCGAGTTCGCCTTCGCAGTCGCTCCAACTGCGGAACTTCTCGGCAATCCATGCGGCTAGCCCGATTGGGGAATCTGTCAGTGCAAAGGCTAGCGTCTGGGGCTTGGTCCCCTGCAGAAAAGCGTAGGCCCCCTCCGTCGCGGCGAAATTCGCCGCACTGTCGAGGAATGCCTTCTCCTCCGGCGTGACAGGTGGGTCGTCGCGACCGAGGGTCGGGCGGAAACTGCCCGGAATGTAATTCAGGTGCAATCCGATAAGGTCCTCCGGGTAAAGCTGAGCGAGCCAGGTCGAGACGCCGGCGCCGATGTCGCCACCTTGTGCGGCGAAGCGATCATATCCCAGTTCGCGCATCAGCCCCCGCCACAGCTTCGCGACATGCTTTGAGCTAACGCCGGCTTGACGCGGCGGGGACGAGAAGCCGAAACCCGGAAGCGACGGTGCGACGACATCGAAGGCGTCATCGGCATCCCCGCCGTATTTGGCAGGTTCCGTGAGCAGCGGAATGACATGCTCGAACTCGGCGAAGGAGCCGGGCCAGCCATGAGTGAGGATCAACGGCAAGGGCGATGACCCCTTTCCTTTCTGGTGAACGAAATGGATGTCGCACCCGTCTATCGTGACCCTAAACTGAGGCAACAGGTTCAGACGTTTTTCGTGATCGCGCCACCTGAAATCGTATTCCCAGTAACGTGAAAGCTTTCTGAGGAAATCAACGTCAGTACCGTCCTCCCATCCGTATGCGAAGATCGACGACGGCCATCTTGTCGCTTGGATACGACGCTGGAGGTACTCGATCTGTTCATCCGGGATGTGGATGTGGAAGGAATGCATGACCACGGGTGTTGCTCCGATCAGCGGCGAAGAATTGTCCCATCAAGGCACAGAACGAAGGAAAACTCACTGAGCGACCGCTTTGTCCGCTACTTGCTCGTTCCCATCTACGAGACGAAGGTAACATTCCACCGTTGGTGGCAATTCGTTCAAGTTACCCGGCGTCAGATTTTCACCGCTACCAGCCAAGCGTCGACATGGAGCTTCCATCCCTCGATCATGTCCGCGAACGCGTCCTCCGTCAGTTCGGACAGATACGATGGTCCTGCCGGGCTCAGGCAGTGAACGCATAGGTAATCGACGCCTCCGTGCCTCCGTTAGTGGTCGGTCGGCAGGCCACCTCGACAATCCGACACGCGAATCCGGCGTAACGCGAACATAGCGGATGCGGTGCGCCAGCCGCCCACCCATGCTCATGTCGCCATGCTTAGCCAAGGCCTTGAGCACCTTCACCAATCGTTTTTCCAGGCGCACCCGGTCTGCACGCGTTCTATGGTCATAGATCTTCGTGGTACATTGGTACACGCAATGACCAGAGATGGGACGGTTTCGGCATATCGCCGGGAGGGGTTGCCAGCGACCCCTATTGCTCTGCCAGAACAGCAATCCCAGTTGCCGCCGGCGCATCAGGCCTTTTCCTGCCCGGAAAAACCGATTAGACAGCCCAAAACACATGCGGACAGATTCCGCCCGCAATCGAAGGAAAAGCCCTTGTCCACCACGTTCGACAAAGTCGCCAAGATCATCGCCGATACCAGCGAGATCGACATCGAGACGATCACGCCCGAAAGCCACACCATCGACGATCTCGGCATCGACAGCCTCGACTTCCTCGACATCGTCTTTGCCATCGACAAGGAATTCGGCATCAAGGTGCCGCTGGAAAAGTGGACGCAGGAGGTCAATGACGGCAAGGCGTCGACCGACGACTATTTCGTCATGAAGAACCTGTGCGCCAAGATCGACGCGCTCGTCGCCGCCAAGAACGCCACGTAAGCACAGCGCTTGACGCGCCTTCACCCGAACAGCCGCCCATGAACCCCCACGACGTCGTCATATCAGGCATCGGCCTAGTCTCGTCGCTGGGCGAGGGTCCGGATGCGCATTGGCAAAAGCTCGTCCAGCCGCGCCTTGAGCCGGTTCTGGAGGCCTCGCGCTTCTCGCCCTATACAGTCCACCCGCTGCCGGAGGTCGACTGGAACCTGCAGATCTCCAAGCGTGGCGACCAGCGGCAGATGGAGACCTGGCAGAGGCTCGGCACCTATGCGGCCGGCCTTGCGCTCGATGATGCCGGCATCAAGGGCAATGACGAACTCTGCGCGACCATGGACATGGTGGTGGCCGCCGGCGGCGGCGAGCGCGACGAAGCGGTCGACGCGGCCATTCTCGCGGCATCGGAAAGCCGCAATGACCGCGACGTGCTGCTCAACGAGAAGCTGACCACGGAATTGCGCCCGACGCTGTTTCTGGCACAGCTTTCCAACCTGCTCGCCGGCAACATCTCGATTGTCCACAAGGTGACGGGGTCGTCGCGCACCTTCATGGGCGAGGAAGGTGCGGGCGTCGCCGCCGTCGAGACCGCGGCCGCGCGCATCCGTTCCGGTCAGTCGACGCATATACTGGTCGGCGGCGCTTTCCAGACCGAACATTCCGACATGCTGCTCGGCTATGAACTGGCCGGCTACCTGCATCGCGGTCCGTGGCGGCCGGTCTGGCAGAGGCAAGGTGCCGAGGGCGGCGGCGTGGTGACCGGATCCGGCGGCGCGTTTCTCGTCCTGGAGCAGCGCGAGCACGCGACAAGCCGTGGCCGGAAGATCTATGCGGAACTTGGCCCGGTCCTGTCCGGTCGCGCCAGGCGCCGGCGGGGCGAACTCGATGGAGAGATCGCCATGCTGCTGAAGCAAGCCGCATTGCCGGACGGCGAGTTGCTGGCGATCTCCGGCGCTTCGGGCGCCCATGCCGCGACCGCCGCCGAGAAATCGGCGCTCGAGGCCAATCCGGCGATCGCCGCACGCGGCTTTTCGACGCTCACCGGCCACATGAAGGAAGCGCAGTTCCCCTTCGCCGTCGCGCTGGCGGCCCTGGCTGTCGACCGCGAGGCCGCCTACCCTGTCTTCGACGCCACAGTCGAAAAACCGTTTGCCGGCGTCCCGAAGACCGTCCTTGCAACGGCGATCGGCTATCACCAATTCGAGGGCATGGCGCTGATCAAAGCCGCCTAGAGCATCGGACCGAAAACGTGACGCGGTTTTCGGGCGATCCGATGCTCCAAGAGAAACAGGTTTTTGGACAACAAATGGCCAATCTGAACGACCACATGGGCAGGCCGATCGTCGCCGTCACCGGCATCGGCGTGGTGACCTCGCTCGGTGTCGGCAAGGCCGATAATTGGGCGGCGCTGACATCCGGCAAGTCCGGCATCCATCCGATCACCCGCTTCCCGGTCGATCATCTCAACACCCGCATCTCCGGCATGGTCGATTTCCTGCCGTCGAGTTCCAAGGGCGCCAGTCTCCTCACCTATGAGCTTGCCGAAACCGCGGCCCAGGAAGCGATGTCTGAGGCAGGCCTCGATGCCGGCGATTTCGGCGGACCGCTTTTCCTCGCTTCGCCGCCGGTCGAACTCGACTGGAGCGAGCGCTTTTCGCTCTACAATTCCGACACGCACGATACCGGTGCAGAGAGGCTCCTGCGGGTGGCGCGCGGCCTGAGGGAACTCGACATTTTCGAGACCACCCAGTTCGGTTCGATCGCCGACCGGCTTGCCGATCGTTTCGGCACGCGCGGCCTGCCGATCACGCTGTCGACCGCCTGCGCCTCGGGCGCCACGGCGATCCAGCTCGGCGTCGAGGCGATCCGCCGCGGCGAATGCGACCGGGCGCTGTCGATCGGCGCCGACGGATCGGCAACCGCGGAGGCGCTGATCCGCTTCTCGCTTCTGTCGGCGCTCTCCACCCATAACGACATCCCCGAAAAGGCATCCAAGCCGTTCTCCAAGGATCGCGACGGCTTCGTGCTGGCCGAAGGCTCGGGCGCCCTTGTGCTGGAATCGCTGGAGGCAGCACTTGCCCGCGGCGCCACCATTCTCGGCATATTGCGCGGCTGCGGCGAAAAGGCCGACGACTTCCATCGCACCCGCTCCAAGCCGGACGGTTCGCCGGCGATCGCGGCGGTGCGCGCCGCCCTTGCCGATGCCGGCCTGAGCGAGGACGGGATCGATTATGTCAACGCCCATGGCACCTCGACGCCCGAAAACGACAAGATGGAGCATTTGTCGCTGTCGACGGTGTTCGGCGAGCGTATCTCGTCAATGCCGGTCTCGTCGAACAAGTCGATGATCGGCCATACCCTATCGGCAGCCGGTGCCGTCGAGGCTGCATTTTCGCTGATGACGATGCGCGAAAGCGTCATTCCGCCGACCATCAACTACGACAATCCCGACCCGGCGATCGTGCTCGACGTGGTGCCGAACACCAAGCGCAACGCCGAGGTCGGCACGGTCCTGTCGAACTCCTTCGGCTTCGGCGGCCAGAACACCTGCCTTGTCATGGCGCGGGAACCGGTCTAAGCGACCGTTCCGCTCTAGCACTGTTGTCGTGCGCATGGTCCTTTCCGAAACGGTTCTCGGGTCATGCGCAACCTGGGATCTGGCATGCGCGCATTGCAACTTATCGAGGATCGCCGGCTTGAAACGGTGGACCTGCCACCACCGCCGCCGCCTTCGCTCGGCGAGGTGACGCTGCGCATCAAGGCCGTGGCGCTGAACCACATCGACGTCTGGGGCTGGCGCGGCATGGCTTTTGCCAAGCGCAAGCTGCCGCTGGTCGTCGGCGCCGAGGCTTCCGGCGAGGTCGAGGCGGTCGGCCCCGGCGTTTCCAGCCTTGTGCCCGGGCAATTGGTGTCGATCTATGGAGCCCGCACCTGCGGTCTTTGCCGCGCCTGCCGCGAAGGCCGCGACAATCTCTGCGAGCATGTTTCGGGCGTGCACGGCTTCCATCTCGACGGCTTTGCGCAGGAAAAGATCAACCTGCCGGCGCGCCTTCTGGTCCCCGCGCCGCCCGGCGTGAGCGAGATCGGCGCGGCGGTGGCGCCGGTTACCTTCGGCACGGTCGAGCATATGCTGTTCGACAATGCCCGGCTGCAGCCCGGCGAGACGATACTCGTCCATGCCGGCGGCTCCGGCATCGGCTCAGCCGCCATTCAGCTGGCCAAGAAGATGGGCTGCACGGTCATCACCACCGTCGGCTCGAACGAAAAGATCGACAAGGCCAAGGCGCTCGGCGCCGACCACGTCATCAATTACCGCGAGGACCGCTTCGAAGGCGTCGTGCGCAAGCTGACGAAGAAGAAGGGCGTCGACGTGGTGTTCGAGCATGTCGGCGCCGACACCTTTGCCGCCTCGATGCTGTGCCTGAAACGCGGCGGACGGCTGGTCACCTGCGGCTCGACCTCCGGTGTGTCGACGCAAATCAATTTGATGCAGTTGTTCCAGCAGCAGCTGAAGCTGCTCGGCTCGTTCGGCTGCCGCATGGAAAACATGGCCGACGCCATGCAGAAGATGGCGGCGGGTCTTGTCGCGCCGGTGATCGACACCGAGGTCGGCTTCGACGGCATCGATGCCGCGCTGAAGCGCATGGAAGGCCGCGACGTGTTCGGCAAGATCATCCTGCGCGTCGGCTGAGAATGGTCGGCAAGACTTTCAGGAAGATCAGCCGGGACCTGGGATTCCGCCATGGCCGGCGGCTTCGACGGTTCAACTACTGGCTGGTCGCGCGGGTCGCGATGATCATCATCTCCGCGCTGCGCCTGCTGCCGCCCGACAGGGCGCTCAATTTCGCCGACCGCGCCGCCCGCCACATCGGCCCTTGGGTGCAGCGCCACAAGGTTGCGATCGACAATCTGCGCAAGGCCTATCCGGAAAAGAGCGATACAGAGATCGAGGCGATCGCCTCCGACATGTGGGGCAACATGGCTCGCCTCGCCGCCGAATATATCTTCCTCGATGCTTTGTTCGACTACGATCCTGCTGCGACGAAGCCGGGCCGTGTCGAGGTCAAGGGCGTGGAGCATTTCGTGCGCATCGCCGGCGAGGACAAGCCGCATATCGTCTTCACAGGGCATCTCGGCAATTTCGAGCTGCTGCCGGTGGCTGCTGCCACCTTCGGCATGAACATCACGGCGCTGTTTCGCCCGCCCAACAACCCTTACCTCGCCGACTACATCCTCTCGACCCGCCGCTCGAGCATGGGATCGCTGCTGCCGTCTTCGACCGGCGCCTCGTTCGCGCTTGCGGCTATCCTGGAGAACGGCGGCAATATCGGCGTGCTGGTCGACCAGAAATTCACGGGCGGGCTCGAGACGACATTCTTCGGCCGCCCCTGCGAGAGCAACCGCGTACTAGGCACGCTGGCCCGGCATTACGATTGCGATGTCTACCCGGCGCGCTGCGTGCGCTTGCCGAACAATCGTTTCCGGCTCGAAATCGAGGACAAGCTCACCTTGCCGCGCACCGCAGGCGGCAATGTCGACGTCCCCGCCACCACTCAGCTTCTCAACGATGTGGTCGAGCGCTGGGTGCGCGAAGACCCTGGCCAGTGGATGTGGTTCCACAAGCGCTGGGAGATCAGCAAGCGCAGAAAGCGGCGGCCGTTGAAATTGCGCGACAAAGCCGCCTGAGCGGAAATCATAGCAAACATTTTCCGCTACTGACGTATTTTGTTCTTGCTTTGTGCCGGCAGCTATGCTACTAACTTCGGTATGGTGCTACTTGGCGCCGACGAACCTGCCGCTCCGGCGGGTTTTTTATTTTCGGGCCCAGTGACAGGCCTAATTCGTCACCAGGATCCGCGTGTTGCCGAAGCCGGCTTTGCGCACCATCGAATAGAAGGCCGCGGCGTTGCTGGGGTGGAGGCGCACACAGCCATGCGATGCCGGGCGCCCCAATTGCCGGACGGCACCGGTGCCGTGGATGGCATAGCCGCCGCGGAAGAACACCGAATAGGGCATCGGCGACATATCGTATTTGCGCGAATACCACATCCTGGCCGTCCGCTGCGGACGATAGCTGCCGCGCGGCGTGATGTAGCCTTTGCGGGCGGTGGAAACGCTCCACCGGTAATACGAAAGCCCGTATCTTACCGTCATCGTCTGTGAGGAAATATCAATGTTCGCGACCAGGCTGGCCGCCCGGCCCTCGAACGACGAACCGAACAGCATCGCTACCAATGCTGCTGCCATGAGAACAGTGTTTTTCATGCGATCAAACCCCTTTGATGCCCCTTGCCTGCCTGCCCTCACGCTGTTCTCCAGCATTTTGATGGCAAGCCAGCGAGCTAACACCTACTCCCTGACGATTTCACCAATCCAAAGCAGCGAATTTGAACGATTTCCCGCAATAGTTGCCGTAACGACACGCAATCGCCTCGCAATTCGCCATCGGGCTTGCAAAACCGCCTCATCCGCTGCTCAATTCGCCGAATGAACGAACCGAACGAACGGCTCCTCAAGGCGATCGATGACCGAGCCGATGATCTGGTTGCGCTGGCCGCGGATCTGATCCGCTTTCCGACCATCAACCCGCCCGGCGAAGCCTATCAGCCGTGTGCCGAATTTATCGGCGCGCGGCTGAAGAAGCGCGGTTTTGAGATCGAATTCATCCGTGCCGAAGGCACGCCCGGCGACACTGACCGTTATCCGCGCGTCAACGTCGTCGCCCGCTTCGATGGCCGCGCGCCGGGTGCTTGCGTGCACTTCAATTCGCATATCGACGTGGTCGAGCCCGGCGACGGCTGGAGCCTCGATCCGTTCGCCGGCATCGTCAGGGACGGCAAGGTCTATGGCCGCGGTGCTTGCGACATGAAAGGTGGGCTTGCCGCCTCGATCATCGCCGCTGAAGCCTTCATGGAGGTCTTTCCCGATTTTCCCGGCGCCATCGAGATTTCGGGGACGGTCGACGAGGAGTCCGGCGGCTTTGGCGGCGTCGCGCATCTGGCGAAGCTCGGCTATTTCTCCAGGCCGAAGGTCGACCACGTCATCATTCCCGAGCCGCTCAACAAGGACCGCATCTGCCTCGGCCATCGCGGCGTCTGGTGGGCGGAGATCGAGACCAAAGGCGAGATCGCGCACGGCTCGATGCCGTTCCTCGGCGACAATGCGGTACGCCATATGGGCGCCGTGCTGCGGGCCTTCGAGGACGAATTGTTTCCGGCGCTCGACCGCAAAATGACGCGCATGCCGGTCGTGCCCGAAGGCGCAAAACGCTCGACCATGAACATCAACTCGATCCATGGCGGCCAGACGGAGGATTTCCGGCCCGGCCTGCCCTCGCCCAACGTGCCTGATTCCTGCCGGCTGACCATCGACCGCCGTTTCCTGCTCGAAGAGGATCTCGGCACGGTCAAAAGCGAAGTGATCGATATCCTCGAGCGGCTGAAGCGCGAGCGCAAGAAATTCGATTACGAAATCCGCGATCTGATGGAAGTGCTGCCGCTGATGACCGAGCGCGACGCACCGGTGGTGAAGGCGGTCGCGCAAGGCATCATGGAGATATTCGACCGCGAGCCGGATTACGTGATCTCGCCCGGCACCTACGACCAGAAACACGTCGCCCGCATCGGCCACATCTATGACTGCATCGCTTATGGGCCGGGCATTCTCGACCTTGCCCACCGACCCGACGAATGGGTCGGCATTGCCGATATGTTGGACTCGGCAAAGGTGATGGCAATCGGCCTCGGCGTTCTGCTGAGGGGGGCCGGCCCGCAATGATCCGGCCATGGGCGGAAAAACATTCCTCCCGGCGGCGGCGGACGGTACGAAACGCAATTTACTCGGCGGCGAATTCACGCTTCTATCCGCCGGGTTTCAGCACGTGTTTTAGCATATGGGGAGTTGCACGATGAAATTGTGGAAAACCATTCTGGCCGCAGCGGCGCTGGCGTTGGCCGCCGGAACCTCGGCGATGGCCGCGCGAACTGACCTGGTCATCGGCATTCCGCTCGAACCCCCGCATCTCGATCCGACCGCGGGTGCCGCGGCTGCGATCGACGAGGTGCTCTACGCCAATGTCTTCGAGGGCCTGACCCGCATCGGACCGAACGGCGAAGTGCTGCCCGATCTCGCCGAAGGCTGGAGCATTTCCGACGACGGCAAGGTCTACACTTTCAAGCTGCATACAGGCGTGAAATTCCATGACGGCAGCGACTTCAACGCCGACGACGTGAAATTCTCGCTCGATCGTGCCCGCGCCGACAATTCCGTCAACGCGCAAAAGGGCCTGTTCGCCGCCATCGGCAAGGTCGAGGTCGTCGATCCCGCGACGGTGACGGTCACGCTGAAGAACCCGCAAGGCTCGTTCCTTTACAATATGGGCTGGGGCGACGCGGTGATCGTCGCGCCTGAGACAGCCGACACCAACAAGGAAAAACCGATCGGCACCGGCCCGTTCAAGTTCCAGAACTGGGCCAAGGGCTCATCGATCATGCTGGTCAAGTCGGACAATTACTGGGGCGCCCCGGTGTTCCTCGACAAGGCCGAGTTCCGCATCGTTCCGGACGCCGCCGCCGCCGTTCCGGCGCTGCTTTCCGGCGACATCCAGGCCTTTCCGTTCTTCGATCCTGACAGTGTCGCCCAGGTCAAGGACGACCCGCGCTTCAAGGTGGTGATCGGCTCGACCGAGGGCGAAACCATCCTGTCGATCAACAACAAGAAGCCGCCCTTCGACAAGCTGCAGGTCAGGCAGGCGATTTCCTTTGCGCTCGATCGCAAGGCGATCATCGACGGCGCCTCGGCCGGCCTCGGCGTGCCGATCGGCTCGCACATGTCGCCCGCCAGCAAGGCCTATGTCGACCTCACCGGCCTCTATCCGCACAATGTGGACAAGGCCAAGGAGTTGCTGAAGGAAGCCGGCCTGGAGAATGGCTTCAAGGCGACGCTGAAGCTGCCGCCGCCCTCCTATGCGCGGCTTGGTGGCGAGATCATCGCCTCCGAGCTTCGCGAAATCGGCATCGACCTCGAGATCATCCCTGTCGAATGGGCGCAGTGGCTTGATCAGGTCTTCACCAAGAAGGATTACGACCTGACCATCGTTTCCCACACCGAGCCCAACGACATCGATATCTATTCGCGCAAGGACTATTACTTCAACTACGACAATCCGGCCTTCGACAAGATCATCGACGAGCTGAACCTTACCTCCGACGAGGCCAAGCGCATGACGCTGCTCGGCGAGGCGCAGAAGGTTCTGGCCGATGACGCCGTGGTCGGCTTCCTCTACGAATTGCCGAAGGTCGGCGTCTGGGACGCCAAACTGCAGGGCCTATGGGAAAACGCCCCCATCCAGGCCAACGACCTGACCAAGGTGAAGTGGACGGATTGAGCCGCTGACAGAAGGGCGAAAGTTGCACTCCGTCACACCCCCCTCTGTCCTGCCGGACATCTCCCCCTCAAGGGGGGAGATCGAGCCCTCATCGCCGCTTTCGCTAACCACTAGCGTTGCAAGGACAGTGTCAGCGTGGAAACTGCCAATCTCCCCCCTTGAGGGGGAGATGTCCGGCAGGACAGAGGGGGGTGGGCGGGAACGCAAGCTTCGCCCGGTTTTTGCGTCCGGCAACACAGCGGTTCCTCAACGTCCATGACCGCCTACCTCCTCAAGCGCCTCGCCATCGCCGTCGTCACGCTGGTTCTGGCCTCGATGGTGGTCTTTGCCGTGCTGGAGATCATTCCCGGCGACCCGGCACGGCTGATGCTTGGCCTGAACGCCAGCGCCGACCAGATCGAATTGCTGCGCAACCAGATGGGCCTCAACGCTCCCGTCGTGCTGCGCTATCTGCATTGGGCCGGCGGGCTGCTGAGCCTCGATTTCGGCCGTTCCTATACCTATTCGGTGCCGGTCATCGATCTGGTCCGCGAGCGCCTCGTCGTGTCGCTGCCGCTAGCGTTGATGGCGCTGGCGCTGTCCACCGTCATTGCCATCCCGGTCGGGCTGTTTTCCGCCAGCCGTAGCGGCCGGGCCGGCGACACGATCGCTATGGGCGCCGCCCAGCTTGGCGTCGCCGTGCCCAATTTCTGGTTTGCGCTGATGCTGATCTATCTTTTCGCCGTCTGGCTGCGGCTGGTGCCTGGCGGCGGCTTTCCCGGCTGGAGCGCCGGCGTCTGGCCGGCGCTGAAATCGCTGCTCCTGCCGGCAATCGCACTCGCTCTGCCGCAGGCGGCGATCCTTGCCCGGGTCACCCGTTCAGCGCTGATCGAAGTGCTGAGCGAGGACTACATCCGCACCGCCCGCGCCAAGGGCCTGCCCTATCGTATTGTCTTGTGGCGGCACGCACTGCGCAACGCCATGCTCCCGGTGGTCACCATTCTAGGCCTGCAATTCGCCTTCCTGCTCGCCGGCACCGTCATCATCGAGAACGTCTTCTACTTGCCCGGCCTCGGCCGGCTGGTGTTCCAGGCGATCAACCAGCGTGACTTGATCGTGGTCGAGAGCGTCGTCATGCTGCTGGTCGCCGCCGTCATCGTCGTCAATTTCGTTGTCGATCTCTCCTATGCGGTGGTCGATCCGCGCCTGAGAGGCCGGCAATGACGCTGCACATCGACATCCCCGACGAGAACCTTGCCGGCATCCTGGCCAAGGCGTTCAAAAACCGTTCGTTCCTCGCCGGCTTCGTCATCACCGCGCTGGTGGCTGCGGTCGCGATCCTCTCCTTCTTCTGGACGCCTTACGATGTCACCAGGCTGGTCATTTCCGACAAGACCCAGGCGCCATCGCTGGCGCACTGGTTCGGCACCGACCATTTCGGTCGCGACATCCTGTCGATGATCATGGTCGGCGCCCGCAACTCGATCGCCGTGGCGCTGGTGGCGGTCGGCATCGGCATGGGCATCGGCGTGCCGCTCGGCGCCTTTGCCGCGGCGCGCGGCGGCATCGCCGACGACGTGCTGATGCGGCTGAACGACCTGGTCTTCGCCTTTCCGGCGCTGCTTTCGGCAATCATGATCACCGTCATCTTCGGGCCGGGCGCGTTCAACGCCATCATCGCCATCGGCATCTTCAACGTCCCGGTGTTCGCGCGCGTCGCCCGGGCCGGCGCCCTGGCGATCTGGCCGCGCGAATTCATCCTCGCCGCCCGCGCCGCCGGCAAAAGCAGGACGCTGATCAGCATCGAACATGTGCTGCCCAACATCGCCACGCTGCTGCTGGTGCAAGGCACCATCCAGTTCGCGCTGGGCATATTGGCCGAAGCCGGGCTTTCCTATGTCGGGCTGGGCACCCAGCCGCCGATGCCGAGCTGGGGCCGCATGCTGTTCGACGCCCAGACCCGCATGGTGGTGGCGCCCTGGATGGCGATCTTTCCGGGCATGGCGATCGTCGTCACCGTGCTTGGCCTGAACCTGCTTGGCGACGGCATTGCCGACATTCTCGATCCGAAATCGCGGCGGCAGCGATGAGCCTGCTCGAAATCGACAAGCTGTCGCTGACCATCGGCAGCACCCGTATCCTCAGAGACATCGAACTTTCCGTCGCGCCGGGCGAAGTGATGGGGCTCGTTGGCGAATCCGGCTCCGGCAAGTCGATGACGGCGCTCACCGTCATGCAGCTTCTGCCCTGGGCGGCGCACACCAGCGGACGCATCACCTTCGACGGCATCGACATCCTTGCCGCCAGCGAGGACCAGATGTGCGCGCTGCGCGGCGACGATATCGGCATGGTGTTCCAGGAGCCGATGACGGCGCTCAATCCGGTCAAGACCATCGGCGAGCAGGTCGCCGAGGGTATTCGCTGGCACACCAGGGCAAGCCGCGCCGACGCCGAGGAACGGGCGCGAAAAATGCTCGACCGGGTCGGCCTGCCGGCAGCACAATTCCCGCTGTCGCGTTATCCGCACGAACTCTCCGGCGGCCAGCGCCAACGCGTCGTCATTGCCATTGCCTGTGCGCTGAAACCCAAGCTGCTGATTGCCGACGAGCCGACGACCGCGCTCGACGTGGTGCTGCAGGCGCAGATCCTCGACCTTCTGCGCGACCTCGTAGCGGAAAACCGCATGGGTCTTCTGCTCATCTCGCACGACCTCGCCGTGGTGACGGAGATGGCGGACCGCATCACCATCCTGCGCCATGGCGAGGTGATGGAGGCCGGCGACACGGCCCGCACGCTATCTGAACAGCTTCACCCCTACACGCGCCAACTGGCGCAGGCCTCGATGCATTTGCCGGCGCGAGCCCGCACGCATGACAGCGGATCAGCCAAACCGCTGCTTCAGGTAGCGAACGTAACGCGGGACTATCCCGGACGGCGCATATCGATGTTGAAACCGGCAGCTCCCATCCGCGCCGTCGACGATGTCTCCTTCTCGATGGCGCCCGGCCAGTCGGTGGCGCTCGTGGGGCGCTCCGGCTGCGGCAAGTCGACGCTCGCCCGCATGGTCCTGGCGCTGGACAAGCCGACGGCCGGTGGGATCCGCTTCCGTGGCGACACCCTCACCGGCAAGAGCGAGGCGGAGCTGAAGCCGGCGCGGCGCGACATGCAGGTCGTGTTCCAGGACCCGTATGGTTCGTTCGACCCACGCCAGAAGGTCGAGAGATTGGTGGCCGAGCCGCTGCATGTGCTGGAGAAGAAGCCGGCGCCCGCCGCGCGGCGCGAAATGGTGGCGCATGCGCTGCACGAGGTCGGCCTGTCGCCTAAAGACATGGACAAATATCCGCACGAGTTTTCGGGCGGCCAGCGCCAGCGCCTGTCGATCGCCCGCGCCATCATCACCCGGCCGAAGCTGATCGTCGCCGACGAGCCGGTCTCGGCGCTCGACGTCTCGATCCGCGCGCAGATCCTCGATTTGTTCGCCGAACTCAACCAGAAACTCGGCATCGCCTATCTGTTCATCACCCATGATCTGACCGTCGCCCGCGCCATCACCGACGAAGTGATGGTCATGCATGACGGCAAGATCGTCGAGCGCGGCAGGACGAGCGAAGTGCTCGACCACCCGCAATCCGAAGCCGCCAAGGCGCTGGTCGCCGCCGCTCCCGATTTGCATCGGGCAATTGCGAAAAGGCTGCAGGAACAGGGGTGAGCAGCTTCGTGGCACGGCTTGATCCACAAAGCATACCTACCCCCTCACGTGAAAACTACACCGATCGCGGTCAATCAGGCGAGCGGAGTGTCGAGTCTAGCCACAAAGAAAGCAAGGATTCGACCGGCAACAATGGCGGACATTAGAATGGCTAAGGAGGCGGCGAAACGGGGCGTCGGGACCCTGTAAAGCCAAATCCCAACAAAGGAGGCGATAAACCTCCTTCTGTTCCAAACGACTAACAGGAGGGGCTAATGGTCGACCTATCAATGCTCGAGTGGTTAGAGGAGTGGTACCAAGGGCAGTGCAACGGCGATTGGGAACACCAATACGGCATAAAAATTGATACGATCGACAACCCTGGATGGGAAGTTTCAATAGATTTGCACGGGACGCAGCTCTATGGAAGAAAGTTTACAGACGTAAGCTTTCAGTATGGCGAGGAAATAGATTGGTTTTTTGTAACAGTCAAGGATGGTACTTTCAAGGGATTTGGAGGGGCAAGGAACTTGTCGAAGATTATCGAACAGTTTAAAAAGTTTGCGATGGAGACGCAAAGGTAAATAGAGAAATTAGATGCCTAAAGATTTTTTTCGCTAGATGTACAAAACTGGAACTACGGTGACAGTGCTGGACCTCACCACATAAATGAGACACGGCAATTTCTGTGACAGGTTATCCTGGAGGATGACCTATTACAGACAAAATGACGCTCAGAACGTCAGCAGTCAGCCGATGACTCAGTCTTGCGGCTTCACCACATCGGCCGGGCTGATGTCGAGCAGGTCGAGGGTGCGGCGCAACAGCTGCATCTCGCTTCCGGCAAGTTGCGAATCGGCCTTGGCGATCTCGGCCATGTGACGGGCGAGCAGCTTGCGCCGCTCGACGTCGAGGTCGCGAAACTGAGCGATGGCTTGCGAGCTGTTGGTCTCGTAGCCGAACTCGTTGAGATATTCGATAACGCTGTCGATGCTGGTTTCGGGAATGCCGAAGGCTTCCCGGCAGATACGCCTGAAGGCTGTCATTTCGCTTTCGCTGACCGATCCGTCGGCCAGGATCATGCGGAACAGCATCAGCAGTTCCGCCGACAGCACCGGATCGTCTGCGACCTTGCGCACGCCGGGATCGCCGTCGAAGATCGAGCGTATCTGGTCCAGCAATCCCATCGCCATCAGCCCCTTCCGATTCGTCGGGAAGGTAGCGCGGAATCGGCTTTGCGCAAACGGGGTGCGAAGGGTGGAACTGGGCAATCGCTTCAGGTTTTGAATTCGTCTCCTCACCCCTTTAGGGCGTTGGCGCTGCCCCTCACCTGCCTGCCGGCATCCTCTCCCCGTTTAGTGACGGGGAGAGGGCGCTCTCGTCACCGGTTTCGCCAATCGCAGACGCTGCAAGAAAAGGCGCCGACGTTGCGACCAGCCCTTTCTCCCCGTCACTATACGGGGAGAAATGCCCGGCAGGGCAATGAGGGGCGGCGGCGACATCGACAATTGGTGGTCTCCGCCACAATTTGGAAACTGTCATTCGTCTGAAGCGATTGCCCTTCGTGATCGAACTCGCGGCACCGTTCTGGCCACTCCCATAAAACTGCTGGCCGATCCGGCAAGCCCCGCTGCGCGCGCATTGGTGTGTGACCGCGCGACTGATAGTATGCCGTTGTACGAATCATGTTGAGGAGGGACCGGACATGAATCTCAGTGCGCCTACCCAGCTTATTTTCATCATATCCCTTGTCATCGCCATCATCGGCGTTCTCGCCGCGCTTGGCGTTCTTGCGTTTATCCCTTTGAATGCCGCGTGGATTGTCGTCATCGCCTACATCGTGCTGGCCGCCGGCTGCCTGATGCGCGGCGCTTAAACACGTCCAGACAATTCAGAATCTCAGGCAACTCGGAGCGCCCGGCCAAAAGCCGGGCGCTTTTGATTCTGCAGGATGGTCTGTTAGAATTCCTGGACGAGGGAAGCACATGCCCGCCAGCGAAGACGGCAGCCGCCACGACGGCCCAGGGCTCGATCGGTTCGAGATGGTGCGGCGCGCGCCCAGTCATCGGCTTCAAGGCGCCGTCACCGACATGTGCGGCTTTCGCGAAACCATGCCAGGCCATTTCCGCGTCATCGAATATGCCTCGCTGACCGTGCCGCTGGTCATCAGCTTTGCCGAACCCTTTGCCATCGGGCTCGGCAGGGACCCCGGCGACAATGACCGCTTCGCCAGTTTTGCCGCCGGCCTCTACGCCGGGCCGGTGGTGATCGAATCCTTCGGCGGCGCCTGTTGTGTGCAGATCAATTTCACCCCGCTCGGCGCTCGTCGCTTCTTCGGCCGGCCGATGAGCGAACTGACCGATCGCATGGTCGGCCTGGATGACGTGCTCGGCGTTGGAGGCGTCGCGCTTCGCGAAAGGCTTGGCAATGCGCCGGATTGGAGCTCACGCTTTGCCATCGCCGAGGCCTTCGTCGCCGACCGGTTGGCAACCACAGACGGCACTCAAGCCGAAATTGTCTGGGCCTATGAGACGATCGTCTCGACGAGTGGTCGGACCCGCATCTCGACGCTGGCCGAAAAGCTTGGCTGGAGCCGCAAGCATCTCGCCGGAAAATTTTCGGACGCGGTCGGCGTTGGACCCAAGACGCTCTCGCGCATCGTCCGCTTCAACCACGCGCTTTGCCTGTCGAGAAAGGCCAACAGCGATTGGGCCGACATCGCCGCCGACTGCGGCTATGCCGACCAGGCGCATCTGGTGCGCGAGTTTCGCGACCTCGCAGGCGTCACGCCGACGACTGTCGCCGTGAGGTAACATTTCTTCAAGACGCGCGACCGGCCTTCGCCCAGACTGGGTTGATCGACCAACACAGCGAAGGAGATCAGCCATGCCGAACACCACCGAAGCACCGCGGCTTTACCCGGCGCTGCGCTACAGAAATGCCGGCAAAATGATCGACTGGTTGTGCGAGGCCTTCGGCTTCAGCGTCCGCACCCGCTATGGCGAAGGCGACGTGGTGCACCATGCCGAACTCGCATTCGGCTCCTCGATCATCATGCTCGGCACGGCCCGCGACGATGCCTATGGAAAGATGGTCGGCGCGCCCGGCTCGGGCGGCGGCAAGTCGATCTATGTCGCGGTCGCTGACGCCGACGCGGCATACGCTCGGGCAAAAACCGCCGGCGCCGAGATTCTGGAAGAGCTCACCGACCGCGACTATGGCAGCCGCGAATTCATCTGCCGCGATCCGGAAGGCAATGTCTGGTCGTTCGGCACCTACTGGCCGAAGGCTGACGAAGCCGCCAGCTAACGCGCCAGCCCGAAAATCGCGTTGCAGTCGAGGTGGGTTTCCAGTTCGGCTGCGATCTCGTCCAGTGCCCGTTCGACCTCGGCGCGGTAGTCGATGCCGCCGCCCTTGACGCCGAGGCTTTCGAGGAATTTCGCCCGGAAGGCGTCGGCGGAAAACAGCCCGTGCATGTAGGTGCCTGACACCTTGCCGTCGGCGGAGATGGCGCCGTCATCGACGCCGTTGATAACGGCGGATGGCCGCAGCGTGTCGGGACCGGTGGTGCGGCCGAGATGGATTTCGTAGCCCTCGAGCGGCAGATCGAACGGCACCGAGCGCGCGCTGACATTGCGCACCGTCTTTTCCGGCTCCATAACCGTTTCGACGTCGAGCAGGCCGAGGCCTTGCGTCTCGGTAACGCTGCCCTCGATGCCGTCGGGATCGCGCACGCTATGGCCGAGCATCTGGAAGCCGCCGCAAATACCGACGATATGGCCACCGCGTTTCCTGTGCGCGGCAAGGTCGCGGTCCCAGCCATTCTCGCGGAATTTCACGAGATCGCCGATCGTCGACTTTGAGCCGGGAATGACCACCAGCCCTGCATCCTGCGGCAGGCGTTGGCCAGGCGGCACGAACACCACCTCGACCTGCGGTTCGGCCTTGAGCGGGTCGAGGTCGTCGAAATTGGCGATGCGCGAGAGCACCGGCACGGCGATCTTCAGCGCGCGCCTCTGGCCGGACGCCAGCCGTTCGAGCACGACGGAATCCTCCGACGGCAGCCGCGCCGCCGCCTTCAGCCACGGCACGATGCCAAAACAGCGCCAGCCAGTGAATTTTTCGATCGCCTCGATGCCGTCATCGAACAGCGAGACATCGCCACGGAACTTGTTGATGAGGTAGCCGACGATCATACGCCGGTCCTCCTCCGGCAGGATCAGATGGGTGCCAGCGACCGAGGCGATGACACCGCCGCGATCGATATCGCCGACCAGGATCACCGGCACGCCGGCGCGCGTCGCAAAGCCCATATTGGCAATGTCTCGGCTCCTGAGATTGATCTCGGCCGGCGAGCCGGCGCCCTCGACAATGACCAGATCGGCGCCCTCGCCGACCTTCGCCCAGGAGTCCAGCACCGCATCCATCAACCGGCCCTTCAGCGCCTGGTAGTCGCGCGCCCGCGCCTCGCCGAACACCTTGCCCTGCACGACAACTTGAGCGCCGACATCGGTCTGCGGCTTGAGCAGCACCGGATTCATGTGGATGGTCGGCGGCACGCCGCAGGCGATCGCCTGCAGCCATTGCGCGCGGCCGATCTCACCGCCGCTTGAATCGCCGGGAATATCGGCGACGGCGGCATTGTTCGACATGTTCTGCGGCTTGAACGGCCGCACTTTCAAGCCGCGGTTCTTCGCCGCGCGGCAAAGACCGGCGACGAGCACCGTCTTGCCGACATCCGAACCCGTGCCCTGCAGCATGATTGCCTTGGCCATATCAGCCCCTGCCCTGCGCAACGGTTCCGGTGATCGTCGACTTGGCTGCCAGCGGGCCGCCGCGCCAGAGATAGAGCGCCATCAGTGGCTCCTTGCCGGTGCGCATGGCGTGGCTGACGTCAGAGGCATGGTGGATCACCTCGCCCGCCGCTCGAAGGCGAAAACCGCCATCGCCCATGCGCCATTCGGTGCCGCCGGTAAGCGGGACGTAGATCTCCTCCGCGACATGGTGGTGATCGGGGTAGACGATGTCGGGCCCAAGGATCAGCAGGCCGGCCGCGACCTCTTCATTGACGAAATGACCGCGCGTGCCGAATACCTCCAGCCAGCCGTAATTGTCGATGAAAATCTTGCCGAAATCCGCTTCGCCATAGGTCTGGCCCCAGCGCAGATCGCCGCGACGCTGCGCAACCAGCCGCGCCAGCGGCTTGGCCGCAGCGGGAGCGAGTTCGACGATACGGTCGAGCAGGACGAGACAAGGCAGTGCATGCGGTTCGAGCGGCCGGCTTGGCATGTCCCAGCCGATTCGGGCCACGGCGTCGCGCACCAGCGCATCATCGAACGTCTGGAGATAGGCATGGAAGCGTCCAAGCAGTTCGTCGAAATTTGTCGTCACACTTTGCTCCAAAGCGCATTCGCACACAGCGGCTGCGCAGACGGTCGGGTTGCGCGGCGGCATCATTGGTCTAGATTGGACGGCGCGCAAAGCCAAAAACGACAGGCCAGCAGGCCGGAAACATCAGGGAGCACGCCATGGACGCCGCTGTCGATGCGGGCACCAGCCAGTTCGAACTCAACGAGGACCAGCGCGCCATCCAAGAGATGGCCGAGGCCTTCGCCGCCGATCGTGTGGCGCCGAACGCACTCGACTGGGATCGCAACAAATATTTCCCCGCCGACGTGATCCGCGAGACCGGCCCGCTCGGCCTTGGCGGCATCTATGTCCGCGACGATGTCGGCGGCTCGGGGCTCGGCCGGCTCGACGCCGTGCTGATCTTCGAGGCGCTTTCGCGTGCCGATCCGGCGTTTTCCGCCTTCATCTCGATCCACAACATGGCAGCATCGATGATCGACCGCTTCGGCAGCGACGAGCAGCGCCGGCGCTTCCTGCCCAAACTGACCTCGATGGAATGGCTGGCAAGCTACTGCCTGACCGAGCCGGGCTCGGGCTCGGATGCGGCGGCGCTGAAGACGCGCGCGGTCAAAAGCGGCAGTGACTATGTGCTGAACGGCGCCAAGCAGTTCATCTCCGGTGCCGGCGACAGCGACCTCTATGTCGTCATGGCGCGCACCGGCGCCGACGGGCCGAAAGGCATTTCCACCTTCGTCGTGTCGAACGATGCGCCCGGCCTTTCCTTCGGCGCCAACGAACACAAGATGGGCTGGCACATGCAGTCGACCCGCCAGGTCGTCTTCGAGGACTGCAAGGTGCCGGCGGAAAACCTTTTGTCGGCAGAAGGCGCCGGCTTCGGCATCGCCATGGCCGGGCTCGACGGCGGCCGCTTGAACATCGCCGCCTGTTCGCTCGGCGGCGCGCAATCGGCACTCGACAAGGCTCTCGCCTACACCGCCGAGCGCAAGGCCTTCGGCTCGAAGATCAACCAATTCCAGGCGCTGCAGTTCAAACTCGCCGACATGGAGACCGAACTGCAGGCAGCGCGCATCTTCCTCTACACCGCCGCCTCGAAGCTCGACCGCAAGGCGCCGGATGCCGGAAAATGGTCGGCAATGGCCAAGCGCTTCGTCACCGACACCGGCTTCAACGTCGCCAATGACGCCCTGCAGTTGCATGGCGGCTATGGCTATCTGCACGATTACGGCATCGAGAAGCTGGTACGGGATCTGCGCGTCCACCAGATCCTCGAAGGCACCAACGAGATCATGCGCGTCATCATCGCTCGCGCGCTGATCGTACGGTAAGGCAGTAGGCAGTAGGCAGTAGGCAGTAGGCAGTAGGCAGTAGGCAGTAGGCAGGAAGATGACCGGCAAGATCAATTCGTACAAGGATCTTATCGTATGGCAGCAGGCGATGGATCTGGCCGTCACCACCTACTCCTTGACCAAGGCATGGCCAAAAGAAGAATTGTATGGGTTGACCAGCCAAATTCGCCGCTCAGCAACCTCTATTCCTGCAAACATCGCGGAAGGTCATGGTCGAGACAACAGAGGCTCCTATCAGCAATTTCTCAGGATAGCCCAAGGATCGTTGAAGGAGTTCGAGACACACCTTGAGATCGCTGAACGCATTGGCCTTGCCACGCATGACCAAGCTTATCACGTACTGTTAGCGACCGAGGGCATCGGAAAAATGCTTCGCCAACTTATTAGCAAACTTGCGCCCGAATAGGTCGCCTACTGCCTACTGCCTACTGCCTGCCTTACCCAAACCGCGGAGTGCCATTATGACCACCATCGCCTTCATCGGCCTCGGCAATATGGGAAATCCGATGGCCGCCAACCTGGTCAAGGCCGGGTATGCCGTGCACGGCTTCGACCTGGTGCCGGAAAACCTCGTCATCGCCAGGGAGCACGGCGTCGTCATCATGGCCAATGCCGTTGCGGCGGTAAAGGATGCCGATGCGGTCATCACCATGCTGCCGGCCGGCAAGCATGTGCTGTCGGTTTACGCAGACATCGCGGCCAAGGCGAAAAAAGGCGCGTTGTTCATCGATTCCTCGACCATCGACGTCGAGTCGGCGCGAAAGGCCCATGCCACCGCGGCCAAGCACGGATTGCTGACGATCGACGCGCCGGTCTCCGGCGGGACGGGCGGTGCGGCGGCCGGCACGCTGACCTTCATGGCCGGCGGTTCGAAGGACGCCTTCGCCAAGGCCGAACCGATCCTCAAGCCAATGGCCGGCCGCATCGTTCATTGCGGCGACGACGGCGCCGGGCAGGCGGCGAAGATCTGCAACAACATGATTTTGGGCATTTCGATGATCGGCGTTGCCGAGGCCTTCGTGCTGGCGGAAAAGCTCGGCCTGTCGCACCAGGCGCTGTTCGACGTCGCCTCGACCTCGTCCGGCCAGTGCTGGTCGCTGACCACTTACTGCCCGGTGCCCGGCCCTGTGCCGACATCGCCCGCCAACAATGGCTATAAGCCCGGGTTTGCAGCGGCACTGATGCTGAAGGACCTGAAACTGTCGCAGGAGGCCGCACAGAGCGTCGGTGCGGCAACGCCGCTCGGCGCCGAGGCAGCCCAGCTTTATGCGCTGTTCAACGCACAAGGCAATGCCGGCGCGGATTTTTCCGGCATCATCAATTTCCTGCGCGGTGACCCTGCGTAAGGTCAAATTTCATAGTTTTCGATCTGCCCAAAGCGGAAAGTCGGCAAATTTAGGTTTGCTTAAGCTCTTGCTAACCCTGCAGTAACGATGTGCGTTTAAAACGGATTGCGAGGCGGACATCCGCCCGGCGCTCCGGATCAGGTCTCGCGTACCGGAGCCCGTAAGTTTCGCCGTAAGTTTCGCAAGTGTATTGTTGGCGAAGCACCATGCGTATCTGGCAAAGCCGCGTTCCGATGGAGCGCGGTTTTTGCGTTTTCGCCATGTCGTCGGAGCTATATTCCGATTGCCGCGTCGCTGATGCGGCCCTTCGGTGCTGTCTCAGTTTGAATTTCCGCTCACGACCCCCACATGAATTTCGGCTCGCTACCATTTCCACCGAGCGGGCTCGAAAGCTTGAAGGCAACCCAGTTGCAGACATAGTCGCGAAGACTATTTCATTAGAGGCTATACGGCCGCACGAATCTCTTCACATATTGAGGTCCCGCAATGGCGCACGAGCCTCGAAAAAGACCACTGTTCCGCAAGCTCGATAATCATCTATTGCGCGTGAGCGACCTCGATGCAGCCGTATCGTTCTATGGGGATCGTCTCGGTCATGCGCTCGTTTGGCGGGACGATGAAGCCGCCGGCTTTGCGCTGCCTGAAACCGATGCGGAGCTGGTTGTCCATCTTCATATCGGTCCCGAGACCGACATCCTGGTCGATAACGTGGACGACGCGTTTGAGGAATTCTTGGCCGCCGGCGGTGAGGCTGTGCAACCGCCATTCGAGATCGCGGTCGGGCGGTGCGCCCGTGTCCGCGATCCTTTCGGCAACATTGTTGTGATCTTGGACCAATCGAAAGGGATGTTGGTCACTGACGCGAAGGGGCACGTCATCGGTGTCAAGGCGGGCCAGTGATCACGCGTGGTCGTCGATACTGCCAACAGCCTCGCCTGGCGAACTCTTCGCCATAAAGCGGCATTCAAACTCCGGGCGCCCGATTACCGGACGCCCGGCGATCGTTCCATCTTACCGCTTGCGCAAATCTGCTTCGGCCAGGTCGAGCGCCCTGGCGATGCGGTCGCAGGCCATGTCGATCGTCTCGCGCGTCCAGATCAGCGGCGGCGACAGGATCATCGTGTCGCCGGTGGCGCGCAGCATCATGCCTTGGGCAAGGGCGTGGTCGCGAACCATCACCGCCGCGCTGCCGGCCGGCAGGAAGCGCTCCTTGGTCACCTTGTCCTTGACGATCTCGATCGCCCCCATCAGCCCGAACGAGCGCACCTCGCCAACCAGATCATGCCCACCGAAACGTTCCTGCAGCGCCTTGGCGAAGTAAGGCCCGGTGTCGTTCCTGACGCGCTCGATCAGGCCCTCGCGCTCGATGATCTCGAGGTTCTTCAGCGCCACCGCGCAGGCCACCGGATGCCCGGCATAGGTGTAGCCGTGATAGAATTCGCCGCCCTTTTCGACCAGCGTCGCCGCGATGCGGTCGCCGACAAGCAGCGCCGACAGCGGCTGATAGCCGGAGGTCAGCGCCTTGGCCGTGGTGATGGTGTCGGGCTCGACGTCGAAGGCTTGTGCGGCGAACCATTCGCCGGTGCGGCCATAGCCGGTGATAACCTCGTCCAGCATCAGCAGTACATCGTATTTGCGGCAAATGCGCTGCACTTCCGGCCAATAGCTCATCGGCGGGATCTTCACCCCGCCTGCCCCCATCACCGGCTCGCCGATGAAGGCGGCGACCTTGTCGGCGCCAGCTTCGAGGATCGCGTCCTCGACCGCTTTTGCCGCGCGCAGGCCGAAATCATGGTCGCTTTCGCCGGGCAGTGCCAGCTCATAGGCATAGGGCATCATCACATGGACGATGTTGGGCACGGCGCCGCCGAGCTGCTTGTGCATCAAATCCATGCCGCCGAGCGAGGCGCCGGCTATGGTCGAGCCGTGGTAGCCCATCTTGCGCGAGATGATGCGGTTCTTCTCGGGCCTGCCTTCCAGCACCCAATAGTGGCGGACGAGGCGCAGCGCCGTGTCGTTGGCCTCCGAACCGGATGAGCCGTAGAACACCTGGTTGATGTGCCTTGGCGCGATCTCCGCCAGCTTTTTCGACAGCAGAACCGGCGTCGGCGTCGAGCATTTGAAGAAGGAGTTGTAGTAGGGCAATTCCTTCATCTGGGCGTAGGCGGCGTCGGCAAGCTCGTCGCGGCCGTAGCCGACATTGACGCACCATAGCCCGGCCATGCCGTCGAGGATTTCCGTCCCTTCGGCATCGTAGATGAACGGACCGTTGGCGTGGGTGATGATGCGCGAGCCGGTCTCGCGCATCTCCTTGTGGTCGGTGAACGGATGAAGGTGATGCGCGGCATCGATCTGCTGAAGCTGCTTCAGCGAATAATTCTGGTAGGTCATGTCTGGTCTTTCCTCTTGAACCAATCCGGCAGCTTTCGCGCCGGGGCGGATTCGTTAGAGGACAGCGGGCGGCGAATAGCCGATACGGGCGCACAGCCGCAACAGCTCGGCGCGAAGCGTGCGCGGCGACGGCGTCACCGCCACCCCAAATGCGCACCCCGATTTCGCCAGCCGAGCCATGCATGTACCTTAGGCTGCCTCCAGCCCTCAGTTCAAGCCGTACCGGTCAAGCGATGTCGGTCAATTGGTGCCAGTCAGGGCCCGCTGCAGGAAGACGTACTTCATCGCCGCCTGTGCGGCCTGCGGCCGCCGATCGCCGCGCCCGCCATGCCCGCCCTCGGTCTCTTCGAAGAACAGCGTCTTGCCATGGCCCGCCGCCTGCAGCCGCGCCGCCATCTTGCGGGCATGGCCGGGATGGACGCGGTCGTCGGCAGTCGAGGTCGTCAGCAGTACCGGCGGATAGGCTGCATCCGTGTCTACATGCTGGTAGGGCGAATAGGAGGCGAGCCAAGCTGCCTCTTCCGGCTTCGCCGGATCGCCATACTCGGCCATCCATGACGCGCCGGGCGGCAGCTCGGTGTAACGCAGCATGTCGAGCAGCGGCACGTCGATGATCACCGCGCCGAACAATTCCGGGCGTTGCGTCAGCGAGACGCCAGTCAGCAAGCCCCCGTTCGAACCGCCCTGGATGCCCAGCGTGGCCGGTGTGGCGATGCCGCGTTTGACCAGATCTTGCGCCACCGCTGCGAAATCGTCGAATGCATTCTGGCGATTGGCCTTGAGCGCCGCCTGGTGCCAGTTCGGGCCGAACTCGCCGCCGCCGCGGATGTTGGCCTGCACATAGGCATTGCCCTTCTCCAGCCACAGCCTGCCGCGCACGCCGGCATAGCCGGGCAGCAGCGGCACTTCGAAGCCGCCATAGCCGTAAAGCAATGTCGGCACCGGCCCGTCCTGGTCGCGCCGCCTGACGACGAAGTACGGGATCATCGTGCCGTCCTTCGAGCGCGCCTCGAACTGTTCGGAGACCAGGGACGACGCATCGAAGCGCGCCGGCTGCGACTTCACCGTTGCCAGCGCCGCGGCATTATCGTCCGACCAGATGATCGAGCTCGGCGTCAGGAAATCGGTGAAGGAGAAGGAGACGCTGGAGCCGAAATGCTCGGCATGGCTGATGCCGACATTGCCGTTTTCGGGCAATGCAACGGGCTTGAACTCCCAGCCGCTGTCGCTGCGCTCGCCGGCGATGACCTTGCCGCGCACATTGTCCATCAAATTGATGAACAGCCGGGCCTGCGTGCGGGCGATGCCGGCGATCGAGACACGGTGCGCCGGCTCGAGCACGATATCGATGGATCCGAACAGACCGGTTTCGATCCAGCGCTCGAAATCGAGTGAATAGAGCCCGTCGGGCTTGCACAGCGTGCCGTCCGGCGCCGTCCACGGGGTACGCACGCCGAAGACAAGCTGGCCCTTGAACAGCGCCGTATCGGTGACGTCGTCCGGCAACGGGATGCGCCGGTTCTCGCCAGAAGGCAGCCGCAGGAAACTGTGCGAGGCGAAGAAGTCGAGCGTCCGGGCCAGGAAGACGTGGCGCCTGTCACCGTCGAATTCGACGGATCCGCCGGCGGCGAGATCCTGCTTCAGCGCCTCGAAGATCGGCATCGCCGCTTCCAGTGGCGTGCCGCGCCGCCAGAGCTTGACCACGCGCGGATAGCCGGACTGGGTCATGTCGTCCTCCTCGAAGGCGGCGGAAACGATGACCGTGTCCTCGTCCAGCCAGCTGAAGTTCGATTTCGAGGCGGGAGCACGAAAGCCACCCTCGACGAAGGACCTGCTTTCGATATCGAATTCGCGCATCTCGCTGGCATCGCCGCCATCCGGCGACAGGCTGAGCAGGCAGCGGCTGAAATCGGGGTAAAGCCGGCTGGCGCCGCTGAACACCCATTTCACCCCCTCTTCCGCCGCCAGACTGTCGAAGTCAATGATCGTCTGCCAATCCGGCTTGTCGGTCTTGTAGGACGCGACGGTGGTGCGCCGCCAGAGGCCGAGTACGTTCGTGCGGTCCTGCCAGAAATTATAGACATGGCCGTTGATAGCGGCCCCGACGGCGATGTTATCCTCGGCCGTCATCAGGTCGAGCGCGGTCTGGAACGTTGCCTGGTAGGACGGGTCACCCTGCAATTCGGCGACAGTGATTTCATTCTGGCGATGAACCCAGTCGAGCGCTCGCTGGTCAGTCCTGCCCTCCAGCCAGAGGAAGGGATCTTCGGCCGCCGGATCCGGTTGGGCCTGGCTGTTCAATTTGGTCATGAGGTCTCCGGTTGAGTCGGGCGTCGGCATCGCCAAGATCGACACGGGGCCGCTAATATTCAAGTCATTGCGTCAGAACGGCGACTTCAGGCATTCACACCATCCGCCTTCGAATGACCGTTACAAGCCCCAGCGCCAGGCAAATGGCGCCAAGCGTGAGCGGCAGGCCGCCTGCGCCAACAACATCCATGGCGCCGCCCGCCAGCGGCGGCACGGCGATGCCGCCGACGCCCCACATCAGCGAAAAGGCGGCGTTGCCGGCGACCAGCGCCGAGCCGGTGAACCGCTCGCCGAGCTCGATGATCGACATCGTGTAGATGCCGTAGGAAACCGCACCCCAGATGAAGACGCATGGCCATATGAGCGGCGTCTCGATGAGAACCGGCAACAGCACGCATCCGAGCACCGTCACCGCCACACAGATGAACCGCACCAGCCGCGCCGTCAGTCGTTCCGCCAACAGGCCGAGCGGCACCTGCATAGCGATGTTGCCGGCGATCATCACCGACAGCAGCGCCGACATGCGCGCTTCGGCGATGCCGTAATGCGTTCCGTAGACCGGCAGCAAGGCGAGCACTGCCTGTTCGAAACCGGCGGCCACCACGACCGCCGACAACAGCAGCCACGCCTGCGGCACGAATCCCAGCACCGAAACCCGGTGCCCGCTCTCGTCGACCCTCGGCAGCCGTGCCAGCACCGAGGCAAGGCAGGCGCCGCAAAACAGGAATGCGCCGATGCCGACCAGAAACGGCGGCCATCCCACGGTGCCGACCGCAAGCAGGCACAGCGGCCCCGCCGCAAAGCCCGCCGAAATGATCGTCGAATAGATGCCCATGACGCGGCCGCGGCGTGCTGGCGGCGCCAGTGCAATCACCCAGACTTCGCTCAGCACGTAGAGCGGGTTGGTGACCCCACCGATCAAAAAGCGCAGCGGAAACCACAGATAGACATTTTGCGTCCAGCCGATCAGCGCCAGCACCAGCGCGGAAAGTGCCGCGCAAGTAAGCGCGGTGCGCCCGGCCCCGAAACGGCGCGCCAGCGCTGGAACCAACGGCGAGGAGACGATGAAGCCGATCGGCGTCATTGCCGCCGACAGGCCGATCATGGCCGGCGAGACGCCCTGGCGCTGCAGGATGAAGCTCAACAGCGGGTAGCTCAGCCCTTGCGCAATGGCGAACACCGAGACAGTCGCGATCACGCCGGTGATCGCCGCCCATTGCACTGCCTCGCCGCTGTTCTGTTCCGCCCGGTCCATGATGCAGGATTAGCGTTTCGGTTCCGTCGCAGTAAGCACCGGCACCGAAAACCGCTTGCGCCAGCCGGAACGCGATCAAGAGGCTGACGATCCCGCCGGCTGCCCCCAGGGCATGTCGCTTCCCTCGTCCTAGTGGTCGCCGCCTCCGCAATGGCCGGACGGCCGGCAGTCCATTATGCCGCCGCATTGCCGCAGCGTACGAGGACTATCATGACCGCCGCCCTTCAGCCCGCCGAACCGGCACTGGCAAACGACCGCGCCCGTCGCGGCGGCCGCGCGGGGAAGCGTGCCGGCGGATCGGCGGTGTTCGAGCAGCCGCCGTTTCGCCAGTTGAAGAACCCGCTGACGCCGACCCGGCTGGTTTCCGACGACGAGCTGGAATCCATCCACCTCGCCTCTCTGCGGGTGCTGCGGGAAATCGGCGTCGACGTGCTGCATGACGAAGCCCGGCGCATCATGAAGGCGCATGGCGCCGATGTCCGCGAAGGCAGCGAGCGGGTGCGCTTCGACAGCGACATGATCCTGGAACTGGTTGCGCACTGCCCGCCGGAATTCACCATCCACGCCCGCAACCCGGCGCATAATGTGCGCTTCGGTGGCGATAATCTGATCATCTCGATGATGGCGTCGGCACCCAATTGCTCCGACGTCGACCGCGGCCGCCGGCCGGGCAACCAGCAGGACTACCGCAACTTTCTCAAGCTTGCGCAGATGCACAACATATTGAATTGCACGGGCGGTTATCCGGTCGAGCCGATCGACATCCATCCGTCCGTGCGACACCTCGAATGCATCCGTGACCTCGCCACGCTGACCGACAAAATGTTCCACATCTATTCGCTCGGCAAGGAGCGCAACGTCGACGGCATCGAGATCACCAGGATCGCACGTGGCATTAGCCACGAGCAACTGCTCGCAGAGCCGTCGGTATTCACCATCATCAACACCAATTCGCCGCTCAAGCTCGACGTGCCGATGATGGAAGGCATCATCCAGATGTCGAGCAAGGGTCAGGTGGTCGTCGTGACGCCGTTCACCCTGTCCGGCGCCATGGCACCGGTGACGATTGCCGGCGCGCTGGTGCAACAGAATGCCGAGGCGCTGTCCGGCATCGCCTTCGCGCAGATGGTGCGCAAGGGCGCTCCTGTCGGCTACGGCGGCTTCACCTCGAATGTCGACATGAAGTCCGGCGCGCCGGCCTTCGGCACGCCGGAATATATGAAGGCGCAGCTGGTCGGCGGCCAGCTCGCCCGCCGCTACAACATCCCCTACCGCACCTCCAACACCTGCGCCGCCAACACCGTCGACGCGCAAGCCGCCTATGAAAGCGTGTTCTCGCTGTGGGGTGCCATCCAGGGCGGCGGTAATCTGATGATGCATGCCGCCGGCTGGCTCGAAGGCGGCCTGCGCTGCTCCTATGAGAAGACCATCCTCGACATAGACCTGTTGCAGATGGTCGCCGAGTTCCTGACGCCGCTCGATCTTTCCGACGAGGCGCTCGGTTTCGACGCCATCCAGTCGGTCGGCCCCGGCGGCCATTTCTTCGGCACCCAGCACACGCAGGACCGCTACAAGACCGCCTTCTATGCGCCGATCATTTCGGACTGGCGCAATTTCGAGAGTTGGGCGGAGGCTGGGTCACCGACCGCGCTCGAAAAAGCCAATCGCGTCTGGAAGGAGCGGCTGGCCTCCTATGAAGAGCCTTATATGGACCCGGCGATCCGCGAGGAGCTCAATGCTTTCGTCGACAAGCGCCGGGCCGAAGGCGGCGCCCCGACCGATTTCTGATCATCTGATGAGTAGTCGACCCCCACTCCGTCGAGCTTCGCTCGACACCTCTCCCCCGATCGACGGGGTAGAGGAAGGGCGCGAAACGATTCCAGTTGGCGCCCTTCCTTTCCCCCCGGAGGGGGGAGAGGTGGCGCCGCGAAGCGGCGACGGAGTGGGGGAAGCCGTTCATGAAACGCGCAGCCGCCGCAAAACAGGCACAACCCAGCGAGCGCGTAGCCTGCGGCAAGCAGGCAATCAGGCCGAAGCACTGCTTTGGCCTGAACTAAAGGCGCGCAAGCTTGGCGGCTATCGCTTTACGCGTCAGTTCTCCATCGGCGCCTTTTTTGCAGACTTTGTCTGCCGCGAAAAATGGCTTGTTGTTGAAGTCGACGGACAACAGCACGCCGGCAGTTCATATGACCGCCGCCGCGATGATTTCATGCGCGCCCAAGGCTACTCGATCCTGCGTCTTTGGAGCCATGACGTCCTGAAACATCGTACTTCCGTCTGTGAAACCATTCTTGCCGCGCTTGATGGCAGGCTGGCCGAAAACATCGCTGTATTCGATCTCCGCTTTGTTTTCGCGCCCCGCTCACTCGATTCAATCTCTTCAAAAACGGAACTATCTTCATGAAATCTCATGCAAAAGCGGTTGTTATCGGCGGCGGCGTCGTTGGCTGCTCGGTGCTCTATCATCTGGCCAAGGCCGGCTGGACCGACATCATGCTGATCGAGCGTTCGGAGCTCACCTCCGGCTCGTCCTGGCATGCGGCGGGCGGCTTTCATACGCTGAACGGCGATCCCAACGTCGCCAAGCTGCAGGCCTATACGGTGCAGCTTTACAAGGAGATCGAGGAGATTTCCGGCCAATCCTGCTCGCTGCACCTGACCGGCGGCGTCATGATGGCCGACACGCCAGAGCGCATGGACTTCCTTCGCCTCGCCCATGCCAAGGGCCGCTATCTCGGCATGGACACCGAACTGATCACGCCGTCCGAAGCCAAGGCGATGTTCCCGCTGATGGACGAGACGAATTTCGTCGGCGCTATGTGGGATCCAGTCGAGGGCCACCTCGACCCTTCCGGCACCACCCACGCCTATGCCAAAGCCGCCCGGAAGCTCGGCGCCGAGATCGTGCTGCGCAACCGCGTCGTCGAACTGACGCAGGAGGTCGACGGCACCTGGAACGTCGTCACCGAGCAAGGCACGATCAAAGCCGAGCATGTCGTCAACTGCGGCGGCCTTTGGGCGCGCGAGATCGGTCGCATGGTCGGCGTCGAGCTGCCGGTGCTGGCGATGGAGCACATGTATCTCCTGACCGAGCCGATGCCGGAGGTCGAGGAATTCAACAAGTCGACCGGGCGCGAGATGATCGGCGTGCTCGACTTCAAGGGCGAGATCTATACCCGCCAGGAACGCAACGGCATCCTGCTCGGCACCTATGAAAAAGCCTGCAAGCCGTGGTCGCCGGTCAACACGCCATGGGATTTCGGCCACGAGCTGCTGCAGCCCGACATCGACCGCATCGCGCCGTCGCTCGAGATCGGCTTCAAGCATTTTCCCGGCATCGAGAAAGCCGGCATCAAGCAGATCATCAACGGCCCCTTCACCTTCGCGCTCGACGGCAACCCGCTCGTTGGCCCTGTGCAGGGCCTGACCAATTTCTGGTGCGCCTGCGCCGTCATGGCCGGCTTCAGCCAAGGCGGCGGCGTCGGCTTGGCGCTGTCGAACTGGATGGTCCATGGCGACCCCGGCTTCGACGTCTGGGGCATGGACGTTGCGCGCTTCGGCGAATGGGCAACGCTGCGCTATACCAACGCAAAGGTGCGCGAAAATTATTCGCGCCGTTTCTCCATCCGCTTTCCCAACGAGGAATTCCCGGCGGCAAGACCGGCGCAGACGACCCCGCTTTACGACACCATGCTCGCCAACAACGCCGTCATGGGCGACAGCTGGGGTCTCGAAACCCCGCTCTGGTTCGCGCCGAAAGGCTCGGAGCCGAAGGACATCGTGTCCTTCCACCGCTCGAATGATTTCGGCGCGATCGGCGAGGAAGTGTGCGCCACCCGCGAGAGGGTCGGCGTCACCGAGATCGCCAACTTCGCCAAATACGAAGTCTCCGGACCTGGGGCCGAGGATTTCCTCAACCGGCTGATGACCAACCGCATGCCGAAGACCGGCCGCATCGTGCTGACGCCGATGCTGAACGAGTTCGGCAGACTGATCGGCGACTTCACCATCGCCAAGGCGGGCGAAGAACGCTTCATGATCTGGGGTTCTTCGGCCGCGCAAAAATATCACATGCGCTGGTTCGAGAAGCATCTGCCGAAGGACGGTCCAAGGGCGTCGGAGGTGCGCATCCACCGCTTCGACCAGACGCTGGTTGGCCTCTCCATCGCCGGGCCGAAATCGCGCGACCTGCTGCAGAAACTGGTCGACGTCGACATCTCGACCAAGGCCTTCCGCTTCATGGATTTCCGCGAGATGGCGGTCGGCGGCGCGCCCTGCATGGTCAACCGCATCACCTACACCGGCGATCTCGGCTATGAGATCTGGATGGCGCCGGCCTATCAGCGTCTGGTCTACAAGGCGATCAAGGAGGCCGGCGAAGAGTTCGGACTTGTTGATTTCGGCATGCGCGCCCTGCTCTCGATGCGGCTTGAAAAGAACTTTCCGACCTGGTTCCGCGAGCTACGTCCGATCTACGGACCGTTCGAAGGTTCGATGGACCGCTTTATCAAGCTGGAGAAGAACGATTTCATCGGCCGCGAGGCAGCGGCCAAGGAACAGGCGGCAGGGCCGAAGCTGCGCCGCGTTTCCTTTATCGTCGATGCTGCGGATGCCGACGTCATGGGCGACGAGCCGATCTGGGCCAAGGTCGGCGACAAGGATTTCGGCACGGTAGAAAAGCCGCATGGCTATGGCGCGCCGCGCTTCGACGCGGGCGGCAAGGAAGTGCGCGGCTCGAACGCCGCTGAAGGCGCGTCTGCCGTGCGCGGTATTGTCGACGGCAACTGGCGCGTGGTCGGCTGGGTCACCTCCGGCGGCTATGCGCATTATGTCGAGAAGTCGATGGCGCAAGGCTACGTACCGGCAGTGCTTGCCGAAAACGAGAGCGCCGGGCTGTTCGAGATCGAGATCCTTGGACACCGGCGGTCGGCGCGCATCAACGTCGAGCCGCCCTTCGATCCGAGTGGCGAAAAGATGCGAACGTAGGTGCAGCCAGCCGGTCGCATTGTGCGGAGCACGCTCTTCATGCTAGCCCAGCCGGCAACTGTGCCGGCAGGGGCGATGAGACTTCCTTGAAGTACGACATGAAATGGGCCGAGTGGCTGGCCGAGGGACGGATCGGCCCCTTCCCGGCGGCGATCGTCATGGTCGCGGCTTATTTTGCCTTGCAGACCATCATACTGTCCCTGTTGAGCTCTTGGGCGGGAACCGGCGTCGGCATCGACGATGCGGAGCAGCTGATCTATGTACCGTATCTCTGGGCTGGATATGGCGGCTCGCAACCACCTCTCTACACCTGGATCAATTGGCTGGCCGCGCATGTTTTCGGCACCAGTATCTTCACGCTGAAGCTCGTCAAATACTCAGTGCTGTTCCTCGCCGCCTGCAGCGTGTTCGCCGCCATGCGGCGGTTCGGCTACACCAAGGCGACAGCGGCGGCGGCCATGTTCGGCCTGTTTACGATCCCGCAGGTCGTCTGGGAATCGCAGCGCGCTTTGTCGCATTCCGTCGCCGTCGTCGGCTTCTGCTCGCTGCTCCTGCTCACCATGGCCTATCTTCTCGAGCGGCGTAGCATGATTGCCTATGCGGCGTTTGGCCTGGCCACGGCGGCGGCAATTCTTGCCAAGTATAACGATGTCTTCCTCGTGGTGGCCCTTGTTGCGGCAGCGCTGTCGCTGCGCGAATTGCGCAGCGCCATCCTTGATCCAAAGTTCGCAATCAGCATAGCGGTCGCGATATTGGTGCTGGCACCAACCACCTATTGGAGCCTCATGCATCCCGCCGATTTATTGTCGAGAGGCGAGAAGTTCGGAATAGACCCGCAACAAGGGCGCATCGCGGCGGCCTTTGTCGGCGCCGGCAAGTTTGTCATGGGGACCTTCAATTTCGCGGTCTTGCCGGTGCTCGTTTCCGCGCTGGCCTTCGGGGTGGCGAAGTTCCGTTTCTCCGAGCGGCACCCGAAACGTCCGGCCAGGGAAATTCTGTTGTGGCGTAGCTTGGCGCTCGGCTTGGCTATGCTGGCAATACTTGTGCTGGCCACCGGCGTGACGGTTGTCAAGGACCGCTGGCTGCTGCCGGTCCTGTTCATGTTGCCGCTGGCCATCGTCGCCACTATGGAACGGCTGGCGCCGCGCGGCAGGAATGCGCAGCTCCTGGTGATCGCGGCTGGAGCGATCATCGCCGTGTTGCTCGCGCCCGCCACTTGGTACGTCCAGATAAACGGGACCAGTGGCCTCTCCCGCATGATCCGCTTGGATTACCCGGCCCTCTATCGCCAACTGACCGCGGACGGACCGGTGAAAACTGCAATATCCGACGGTGCATGGGTCGGCAACCTGCGGCTGGTCGACGAAAAACTGGTCGCACTTGACCAGGAAGTGCCTAATTTCGAAACGCTGATGCGGGGGCCGGCCGTACTCGTCTGGCTTGATCACGACGATCCGCGGCCGGTCATTTTGGACCAGCTCAAAGCGGCCGGCTATGAGCCGGACGGCCAACCGCGGCAAATCATGGTTCCGCTGTTGCGTGGCACCGACAAGTCCGCCCGGCCCGGCGCATTCGTCCGACTGAAGAGAATGGAAGGAGCCATGGCGCCCAAGGAAGGCGCTGGCGAAGGAGTCGAGGGTGGACAGGAATCCGACTGACCGGCCCCGTCATCATCGCAAGATCATGCCGTTCGAGCCGGAGGACTCGATCGATGCGCTGCGCAAAAAATCGCGGCTGAAGGCCGCTGAACTCAACCAGCATCTGCTGGGCTATGGTGCGCTGGCGGAAGCCGAGTGGCAGGCGGCGGGTATTGACGCTCCTGACTTGCCCGCCATGCGCCGATACCGGCTCGAGCGCATCCGCGCCGAGCTGAAGCGCCGCGACTATGCGGGAGCCCTGCTCTACGATCCGGTCAACATCCGCTACGCGACCGATGCGACCAACATGCAGCTCTGGGTCGCGCACAATCCGACCAGGCATTGTTTCGTCGCCACCGATGGGCCGGTGGTACTGTTCGACTATTTTTCCTGTGAGCACCTTTCCGACCATTCCGGCGTCGTCGACGAGGTGCGGCCGGCGGTGTCGTGGGCGTATCTCTACAGCGGCGAGTTGACCGGGCAAAAAGTCCGCCGCTGGGCAGCCGGCATCGCCGAGCTGGTACTGGAACATGGCGGCGGCAATCGCCGTATCGCGGTCGATCACATCAATCCCGAGGGCATCGAGGAACTCGCCCGTCTCGGCATTTCGACCGGCAATGGCGAGGCGGTGATGGAAAATGCGCGGCTGATCAAATCGCCCGACGAGATCCTTGCCATGCGCCGGGCGATCGTCGCTTGCGAGGCGGCGATGGGCGAGATGGAGCAGGCGCTGAGACCTGGTATTTCCGAGAACGAATTGTGGGCCGAACTCCATCGCGGCAACATCGCGCGCGGCGGCGAATGGATCGAAACCCGGCTCCTGTCGTCGGGTCCGCGCACCAATCCGTGGTTCCAGGAGTGTTCGTCGCGGACGATCGAGGCCGGCGATCTCGTCGCCTTCGACACCGACCTGATCGGTCCTTACGGCTTCTGCGCCGACCTGTCGCGCACCTGGCTTTGCGGTGACGCGCCGCCGTCGCAGGAACAGCGTGACCTGTTTCAGATCGCTGCCGACCAGATCGCCCACAACACCGAACTGATGCGGCCGGGCATATCCTTCCGCGATCTCGTCGAGGGCTCGTCGGTGCCGCCGGGAGACTGCTTCCCGGCGCGCTACGGGGTGCTCTATCACGGCGTCGGCCTGGCCGACGAATACCCGACATTGCCGCATGCCGGCGACTGGACCGACGACACGCCGGACGGCGTGCTTGTGTCAGGCATGGTGCTGTGCGTCGAGAGCTACATCGGCAGGCTTGGCGCCTACGAAGGCGTCAAGATCGAGGAACAGATCCTGATCACCGACACCGGCAACGAGAAGCTTTCGACCTATCCGCTCGACAATCGGCTGCTTGGGGGCTGAGCGAACCTAATGCATGTCGCGCAAAAGTGTGCAGCGGTTTTGCGATAACGACATGCGTAAAACAAGAATTTAAAGCGCGTCGCATGAGGCCGACCGGACGCGACGCGCTTTATGTGAGCGCCTCGATCGCCTCGCGCATCATGGCGACGATCGTTTCCGGCGTCCTGCTGGCCGTGATGAACGGCAATCCTTTGCGCCGCCTTGTCCAGCCGACGACCGTCATCTTCTGCGCTGCAGGCTCGAAACGCTGCGCCAGCGCCCAGCTCTCGCAGTCGATCGCCGCGACGTCGGCCCTGCCCTCGGCAACAGCAACAATCGAAGCGCGGTGCCCCCAGCTTTCGCTCAGCGCGGAAAAGATATCCAAACTCTCGCCCAGTGCTTGCAGGTCGCGTGTCGGCGCGATGATGCCCGACATGGAATCGAGGCTGTTGAAGGTGAAACGTTTGCCGCGAAGCTGATCGAGCGGAATGACGGCGCCGCCGTCGGCCGGCGACCTTGCCGGCGGTGCCTCGCCCGCCCTCATGACGATGGCGCTCGAATAGAGTTCGCCCTGTCCGCCCTCAAAGGCGTCGTAGCGCGGCTGGCCGACGAGGTGGACACGCTGCGACAGGCCGAGTTCCATCGGTCCCCAGCAGGTTTGCGCAAAGAGCAGCGCCGGGTGCAGCCAGAGCCGGTGAAAATCCAGTTCGTCCGGCGGCAATGTCGCCGGATCGGGCGCGATGAGTTTTCCCTTATCGTCGCGAATACCGCCAGGCACCGGGGGCAAATCGCCATTGCGGCGGATAATCGTCTCCGGCGCATCGATGCCTTTTTGTCTGAAAGCATCGCGCAGCCGCGCCCATTCTGCGTCGACCTCGTCCCGCGCTTCCGGCCAGTCGTACATCGGCAAAGCCGCAATGAATTCGCTCATGCCGGGATTTGACCGTTATGCAGGGAAATTGACAAGGTCAGGAAAGCGTTGCCCGCGCGGCAGCGCCTGCAATGCCGCGAGGATCATTCCTTCGGCGGCTCGGCGGGTACCGGTGCGCTGCCAAGCCCATTGAGGCTGCGTGCCCTGACGCGCGGCTTGAATGCGCGTCCTGGTTCCGGCATGCGCCGCAGCACGGGATGGACGATCGGTTCCTTCGCCTTGAAGGCATAGGCCTTGAGCAGCGCGAAATAGTTCGGATAGGCGTAGCCATTGTTCATCCGCAGCCACTCGTCGCGGCGGTCGCGAAACAGCTTCGGCAGCCTGTACCAGGCCACCGTCGGGCTCTTGTGATGGACGAAATGCAGATTGTTGTTGAGGAACAGGAAGGACAGCGGCGAGCGCTCGACGATGATCGTGCGGCCTTCCGGATGTTCAGACCATTGATGCTCGGCGTAGGTGCGGATCGAAATCAGCGACTGCCCAAGCCACACCGGCACCAGTATGTAGAGCCACAACGGCATGCCGAAGCCGAACTGCACGACAGGCAACACTACGGCGAGGCCGATCGCATGCAGCAGCCATGCCTTGCGGATGGAATTGTCGCCCGCGGCAACCTGCCTGGCGTCGTCGATGAAGAAGCCGATGCAGGAGAGCCACGGACCGAGCACCAAACGCCCGAGCATCGTGTTGTTGACCTTCAGCAGGAACTTCATAGCCGACGGCAGCTCTTCGTGCTGCCAGAGCGCCTTGTAATAGCTTTCGGGATCGTCGAGCGGATCGGTCAGGCGCTCGTCTGCATGGTGGCGCAGATGAATGGTCTTGAACCGGCGAAACGGCCAGACAAGGCCAATCGGCAGGAACACAACGGCTTCGTTGAGCCGCGCGTTCCGGGTTGGGTGGCCGTGCAGGGCCTCGTGCATCAGCGAGGATTGCAGCGCCGCAATCAGGGCCAGAAGGGCGAGCGCCAACAGCGGGTAGGATGGCCAGAGCAGAAAGCCGGTAGCGAGCCAGCCGCCGTAGCAGAAAAGTGCGAGAAACACCGTCGGCCATTCGATGGTCGCCGCGCCATGTCGCCTGTTGCCCATGCTCGTCATGCTATCGACCACTGCCTTCCAGTCGCCGGAACCCGTTTGATTCCTGACAGAATTGTGTCAGGAGCGTTGCATTGCTGCAACGCGATAAAGCGCACAAACTGTTGCGATTGCGCATTTTCAGCTGCATATGTTATGCATTGTAAACAACGCACCGGATTCATTTACGCCTGAAGCTCCGCGTTCGCGGCTTCAGCGCAAATTTTTCCTCCTATCGGGTGGGGTGGCGATTTGGACAAGCGCGACCTGTCGACGATCTTTCGCGAGCGCCTGAAAATGCTCTTGACAAGGTCCGATCTGAACCAGTCGGCCTTCGCCGCCGCGGTTGGCATCGACCGTTCGGCGCTGTCGCAGCTGCTCTCCGGCGCCTCGACCCGCCTTCCCCGCGCCGAAACGCTGCTCAACATCGCCGCCGAATTCAAAGTCTCGCTCGACTGGCTGCTCGGCCTCAGCCAGGACGAGGGCGTCACCGGTGAAATCCGCGAGAGCCTTGAGATCGAGGAGGCGCCGGACGGCTTCGACCGCACGCTGCTGGCTCGCTGGCATGCCGAGGCGGCGGGAACGAAAATCCGCTACGTCCCGGCCGGCATTCCCGATCTTCTGCGCACCGAGGCGCTTGTCGACTATGAAGCCGTCATCGCCAACAAGAGCCGCGAGGCACAGGCCGGCGAAACGCAGTACCGCATCGACTACAACCGACGGCCCGAAACCGACATGGAAGTCTGTATGCCGCGCCACACGCTGGAGATCTTCGCGCGCGGGCTGGGCGTGTGGGACCGCTTTCCGGAGGCCGACCGCCACCAGCAGCTCCTGCACATGGCGACGCTACTCGACGACCTCTATCCCACCTTCCGCCTGTTTCTCTATGACGGGCGGATGCGCTATTCGATCCCGTACACCATCTTCGGGCCCTATCGCGCAGCCATTTACGTCGGCGACATGTATCTGGTGCTGAACGCCACGCAGCCGATCCGCATCCTGACCAGCCATTTCGACAATCTGATCCGTGCCGCGGACGTCAACGCGCATGAAGCGGCCAGCTTCACACGAAAGCTGGCGGAGATGCGATTTTGACCGGTTGCTCTCCGTGTCGACATTGACGGCACATAAAGAATTCTTTATATCCTTATCTCAGTTATTCTTCCGGGAAGGCGTATTTCACATGACCAATCCGATCGACGCTCTGCTTGCCGAAAAGGGCGTCCTGCTCGCCGATGGCGCCACCGGCACCAATCTGTTCGCGATGGGCCTTGAGGCCGGAGAGGCTCCTGAGCTCTTGAACGAGACCGCGCCCGACACCATCACCAGCCTGCACCAGAACTTTGTCGATGCCGGCGCCGACATCATCCTGACCAACTCTTTTGGCGGGACCCGCCATCGGCTCAAGCTGCACCATGCGCAGGACCGCGTCCACGCACTGAACAAGCGCGCCGCCGAGATCGCAAGCGCCGTCGCCGGCAAGGCCGGCCGCAAGGTGATCGTGGCCGGCTCAGTCGGCCCGACCGGCGAATTGCTGGTGCCGCTCGGCGCCATGACCTATGACGAGGCGGTCGAGGCCTTTGCCGAGCAGATCGAGGGCCTGAAGGCCGGCGGCGCCGAAGTCGCCTGGATCGAAACCATGTCGGCGCCGGACGAGATCCGTGCCGCCGCCGAAGCCGCCATCCGCGTCGGCTTGCCCTATACCTATACCGGCTCCTTCGACACCGCCGGCCGCACCATGATGGGGCTGCTGCCGAAGGACATCCACGGTGTCGTCGACGGCCTGTCGCAGACGCCGCTCGGTGTCGGCGCAAATTGCGGTGTCGGCGCCTCCGATATTCTCGCTTCGCTGCTCGACATGACCGAGGCGAAGCCCGAGGCAACGGTGATCGTCAAGGGCAATTGCGGCATCCCCGAATTTCGCGGTGCCGAGATCTACTATTCGGGCACGCCCGAGCTGATGGCCGATTATGTGCGCCTGGCCGTCGATGCCGGCGCCAAGATCGTCGGCGGCTGCTGCGGTACCTCGTTCCAGCACCTTGCCGCCATGCGCAAGGCGCTCGATGCGCACACCAGGTCGGATCGCCCGACCGTCGAGCAGATCGTCGAACGCATCGGCCCGATGCGCAACAAGCAGGCGACGGTCAACGTCGCCGAGACCAGCGAAGCCCGCCGCGAACGGCGCCGCGGACGCGCCTGACGCTTTCGGCTGCGACGCGGTCCGCGAAGCGGTGCAGCCACGAAAAAAGGCCGGCAAGGTTTCCCTCGCCGGCCTGCCTCACCCGCCCGTAGGCCGGTTCCCCCTGTCAGAACGATCCCATCTGAAAGAAACCGGCCATCATTGCCACTACCGGTTACCGCCGAGCGCCGAGGCAAGGCGCACAAGCGAGAGGAACTCGGACCGGTACCCAAACGGGTCGGCTCCTCTGGCGGCGGTGGCAATCTCCATGATCTTGTCGTAGCCGAACTTCGCGGTCGCATCCTCGTCGCGCAGCTTCTGGCCGAAGGCAGCGACGGCAACGGAGAAACGCTGGTCGGTGCTGGCCTGGTCGAACGACGCCACCTCGTTGGCTGACGTCACCGGCGTGGTGATCAGCTTCGAAGTGTCCTCGTTCGGCAGCTTGTAGCGGATTTTGACGAAGGCATATTCGTCGGCATTGGCGACACCGCCATGGTTCACCGAGGCCTGGCCATAGCGCAGCTGATCGATCTGTTCGCCGCCGCTGCCCTTAGGCGTGATCTCGTAGATCGCGGTGACCGAATGGCCTGAGCCGATCTCGCCGGCGTCGACGCGGTCGTTGTTGAAATCCTCGCGGTTCAAGGCGCGGGTCTCGTAGCCGATCAGCCGGTATTCCGAGACCTTGTTCGGGTTGAACTCGACCTGGATCTTCACGTCCTTGGCAATGGTGAACAGTGTCGAGGAGGCATCCTCGACCAGCACCTTCTCGGCCTCCGCCAAAGTGTCGATATAGGCGGCGGTGCCGTTGCCGTTCTGGGCGATGGTCTGCATCATCTGGTCGTTCAGGTTGCCGCGGCCGAAGCCGAACACCGACAGGAACACGCCTGTCTTGCGCTCCTTTTCGATCAGCCGCTTCAGGTCGTCGTCGTCGGTCTGGCCGACATTGAAATCACCATCGGTGGCGAGCATCACCCGGTTGATACCGTCCTTGACGAAGGATTTCTGCGCCAGCCTGTAGGCTTCCTTGATGCCCGCCTCGCCTGCCGTCGAGCCGCCGGATGTCAGGTTGTCGATGGCAGCGAGGATCTTGTCCTTTTCCGAAGCCTTGGTGGGCTCCAGCACGGTACCGGCATCGCCCGCATAGGTGACGATCGAGACGGTATCGTCGGGTCTCAGCTTGTTGACCAGCAGCCGAAAGGCCGACTGCAGGAGCGGCAGCTTGTCCTGCTCGTTCATCGAGCCCGACACATCGATCAGAAAGACCAGATTGGCCTTGGGCTGCTCGGCCGGCTTCACGTCGAAACCCTTGATGGCAACATGCATCAGCCTGGTGTGCTCGTTCCACGGAGTCGGCATGACGCTGACGGTCGAGTTGAACGGCGTCGAGGCGGAGTCCGGGCCTTTCCAGTCATAGGGGAAGTAGTTGACCATCTCCTCGACGCGCACCGTATCGGCCTGCGGGATAAAACCTTCCTTCAGCGAGCGCCGGACGAAGGAATAGGAAGCGGTGTCGACATCGATAGAGAACGTCGAGACCGGGTCTTCGAGTGCGGCATGCACCGGATTGGTCTTGAAATCCTCGACCCGGTCACGGTTTTCCTCTCGCGGCAGCATCTGGTCGGCCGGCGCAGCGGCAGGCTGCTGTGCCATCAGCTTGGACTCGGCAACCGTGCCAGGCATGCGTCCGACCCGCGCGCCACCATCGACTGCCGGAGCCACGGAGTTTGCACCGCCATCCAGCGCAAACTCGCCGCTCTTCGCCGGTTCGGGTGCATTGCGGGTGAGCACATCCTGCTGCGTCAACCCGCCGACCGCGGTCGATTCCGCTTTCGGCGGCGATGTCGGCGCCACAAGCGCCTCGCCGGCGTCGCGGCTTTCGCTGTCGGCGTCCGCCTTCTTCTGCTTATCTGCTTCGGCAACAACCGGCGGTTTGACGGTCGCCGGCTTGTCAGCCAGCGTTTCGGTGATCTTATCGTCGCCGCCGAATTCGGGCCCGCCGAATTTGGATTCCCCAAGCATATAGATGGTGGCGTATCCGGCGATCGGCAGGGCAACGAGCCCGGCAATGGCCGGCGTGGCGAAGAGTTTCTTTTGCATGATTTCGCTCCAGAGCCTTTGTGCTCGCTCTGTGAGACGAAGCCCGCCTGCCGATCCTTGGGCGGCCGGTAAAGTTTTTTCTTCCATGTCATAGGCGCGCAGCGCGGCCTGGAGGGCACGCGCCTTTGCATCCGCGTCAGGCGCCGGTGCTGCGATATCGCGCAGCCTGTTCAGTTGCTTGTCGTCGACCATGGTCACACTTCCCCGGCTGAACGCATCAGCGTCTTCAACCGTTTCTTCGCCTCATGGATGTGCCAGGAAACCGTCGTCTCCGAGATCGCCATCGCCTCGGCGGCGGCTGCGTGGCTCAGCCCTTCGCCATAGACCAGCAGCACCGCGTCGCGCTGCTTGTCCGGCAGCTTGCGCACCGCTGCCCAGAGCGCCTCGACCGGGTCTTCCGCCTCGGACGAGGTTTCCCCCGAAATCAGCGCATAGGCGCCATAGGCCTCGGTCTTGGCCGTATCGCGGGCGGTCTTGCGCATCATGTCGCGCGCCGCATTCAGCGTCATGGTGTAGAGCCACGTCGTGAAGGCACCGCTGCCGTGATAGTCGCGGATCGCGCGGCCGAGCCGGACGCAGACTTCCTGGGCGATATCCTCGGCGTCGGCCTTTTTTCCACACCACCGATAGGCGGCGCGATAGACGAAACCATAGTGCCTTTCGAGCAACTTGCCGAAAGCACCCCGGTCTCCGCCCTTCGCCCGTCCGATCAATTCGGCGTCGGAGGCTTCGCTTTCGTCCAGCATCATCGCCATCATTTGCCTGTTGGACGAAGGCTAATGGCGGTTCCTTGGGGCGATGGAAAGAATTTTTTGGCGGGCAGTCACGTCGTAATGGTTGGCGCGCCTTGGCCGAGCGTCTCCGCAAACAGCATCGTCAGCCGCTTCCAGTGGCGTTCGGCGCCGGCTGCATCGAAGGCACTATGTGGAGCCGCCACGTTCACAAATGCGTATCGGGGTTGCTTTACGCTGGCTTTGTGCACAATTTCGCCGACTGCCTGCCATGCTATGGCGGCCTGAAGTGAACGGCGCGCTTCAATTTGCCAAGGGACGGAGCTCATATGTGGCTGACGGCATTCCTTGCTTTTTTCGCGGGTGTTTTTGGCGCCAATGGCGTCCCACATTTCGTGAGTGGGATAACCAAGGGTTCCTACCCGTGCGTCTTCGGTAACTCCGCCGTGCCCAATCTGATAGCCGGCTGGGCGAGCTTCGTGGTGGCAACCCTCTTCGCGTACGGGGCCAACTTCGCACAGTATCCCATCGTCTCGTTGGTCTCTGGTGCCATCGGGGTGCTGCTGATGGGTCTCTTTCACGCGGCGGGGCTGGCTTTCGGCCAAAAATCCTGAGATCGGAACGGTCGACGTCTTTGCGTGCAGCGGGGTCTTGTCTGGCTAGCGCGCGAATGCTGCCATGTGAAAGGCCTGAACCTCGGCCGGATAGCGATAATCGATGCCGTAAGGACAGGCGTTGCGATCAAGGCAGCCGCCGGTCCGGCAAGGTCCGCCGTTTTGCCCACGCACATGCGCCAGACAGGTTTCATGCACAAAACCATCCGCAGAATAAGCCGCGACCGGACAGGATTTCAGGCAAGGTTTTTCCAAACATGTGTCGCAAAGGTGAATCACGTCGCGACGTTCGTGGAGCGCAATCTCGTTCTCGAACAACAGCGCGCCGCGATAGGCATGCCAGAGCCCGTATTGCGGATGCATGAGGATGCCGAGCGGCGACGGCTTCAGCCCCTCAGCCTGCATCGCCCATTGCTGGAACGGCAGATAAGGCCTGTCGGACGGTGACACCGCGCGTGCCCCGAATTTTTCGGCCACAGCGCCGATCACTCCGCGCGACCATCTGTCGAGCGGATCGTCGATCGGCTGTGACTGTTTCTCCAACCAGCGCAGGAAGTGCGGCCAAGGTGCGGCGCCTGCCTGCCCCACCAGCAGGACGGATCTGGCGGCGGCGCCGGAGAGACCGGAAGGTGTCCCCTCACCGCCCGCAAAATTGAAGCCGCCGCGCAGGATGAGGCCGTGGGCGGAAAGCGCGGCCGCGATGGTTTCGACCATGCCGCGCTCGAGAATCATCCCTTCTTGTCCGGGTCGGAGAAGGCGCTCCGCCAGACTTCCTTGTGGATGATGTTGGCGACTTTAGCCCCGCCTGATTCGGGCTCCTTTCAGGTGAAGGCGTCGGCCATCGACGCCTTCTTCCTGGCGATGAAGTCCTTCAGCCCGTCGTCGATGCCCTGGTCGAGATAAGGCGCCTCGTAGCTCTCCAGCCAGCGGCGGGCGAGCTCGTTGGCGCGCTGCGGCGCGGTTTTTTCGCCTTCGGCCAGCCACTGCTCGTAGGAATTGTTATCGGCGATGTTGGAGCGGTAGAACGCGGTCTGGAAATTGGCCTGGGTGTGATCGCAGCCGAGGTAATGGCTGCCCGGACCCACCTGGCGGATGGCATCCATCGCCTGACCGTTTTCCGACAGGTCGACACCCTCGGAGAACTTCTGCGTCATGCCGAGTTGGTCGATATCCATCATGAACTTTTCGTAGCAGGAGGCGAGCCCGCCCTCGAGCCAGCCGGCCGAATGCAGCACGAAATTGGTGCCGGCGAGGATCGTCGAATTCAGCGTGTTGGCGCTCTCATAGGCCGCCTGCGCATCGGGGATTTTCGAAGCACAAAGCGAGCCGCCGGTGCGGAACGGCAGCCCGAGCCTGCGAGCAAGCTGGGCGGCGCCATAGGAGACCAGCGACGGCTCCGGCGTGCCGAAGGTCGGCGCGCCCGACTGCATTGAGATCGACGAGGCGAAGGTGCCGAACAGTACCGGCGCACCCGGCCGGATCAGCTGTGTGAACGACGCCCCGGCCAGAACCTCGGCCAAAACCTGGGTCAGTGTGCCGGCGACCGTCACCGGGCTCATCGCCCCGGCAAGGATGAACGGCGTGACGATGCACGCCTGGTTATGGCGCGAGTAAACTTTCAGCGCTCCCAGCATGGTCTCGTCGAAGACCATCGGCGAGTTGGCGTTGATCAGGCTGGTCAACACCGTGTTGTTCTCGACGAAATCGTCACCAAACACGATCTGGGCCATCGCCACCGTATCTTCGGCGCGCTCGGGCGCGGTCACCGAGCCCATGAACGGCTTGTCCGAATATTTGATATGGCTGTAGACCATGTCGAGATGGCGCTTGTTGACCGGCACGTCGACCGGCTCGCAAACCGTGCCGCCCGAATGGTGGATCGATGGCGCCATATAGGCAAGTTTTACGAAATTCCGGAAATCCTCGATCGTCGCGTAGCGCCTGACGCCGTCGAGATCGCGCACGAAGGGCGGTCCATAGACCGGCGCGAACACGGTCGCGTTGCCGCCGATCTGCACCGAGCGCTCGCCGTTGCGGGCGTGCTGGGTATAGACGGACGGAGCGGTCTTCAACAGCGAGCGGCAGAGGCCCTTGGGGAAATGCACCCGCTCGCCCTTGACGTCGGCGCCCGCCTCTTTCCAAAGCTGCAGTGCCTCGGCGTCGTCGCGGAAGATGATGCCGATCTCTTCCAGCACCGTGTCGGTGTTCTTTTCGATCAGCGCCAGGCCTTCCTCGTCCAGCACTTCATAGACGTTGATCTTGCGCTTGATATAGGTGAGCTGTGTACCGGGGCCGCCGCCCGAACGTGCAGCCCGGCGCGCTGCGGCGCCACCGCTGGCAGCGCGCCCGCGCCGTGCGTTTGACGCTTCCTGATCGACCGGCGCGTTCTCACTCATAATCGTTCTTCCCTGGCTTTCGTTCTGGCCTGATTTGCTTTGGCCGGGCTCTTGTTCCGGCCTGAAATCCATTTGCAGCCGCATATTGCGGTCTCTGGCCGGATCGTAGCCATGCACCTTATTCGAAACGGCCCGCCAGCGCCAACGCCTGTCGCAAAATCGACAAGAATTCCAAGAGATTTACGGTCGCTTTCGTTTTGCGGGAAGTCGCAAATCAGCTATGGACAACCGGCCCGCGCGGGTTAGGTAATGGCGCGATATTTTTAAGCTGCCGCGATAGTTGTAGCCGGCAAGGAGCCTGAGAAAAAATGGCCGACGACGAGATCATCCTTTCGGAACTCTCCGACGACGAGTTGGTGCAGCAGATGCACGACGACCTTTATGATGGGTTGAAGGAAGAAATCGAGGAAGGCACCAACATCCTTCTCGAGCGCGGCTGGGCGCCTTACAAGGTGCTGACCGAGGCTCTGGTCGAAGGCATGCGCATCGTCGGCGAGGATTTTCGCGACGGCATTCTGTTCGTTCCGGAAGTGCTGCTGTCGGCCAACGCGATGAAGGCCGGCATGTTCATCCTGCGTCCGTTGCTTGTCGCCACCGGCGCGCCGAAGCAGGGCAAGATGGTGATCGGCACCGTTAAGGGCGACATCCACGACATCGGCAAGAACCTCGTCGGCATGATGATGGAAGGCGCCGGCTTCGATGTCATCGACCTCGGCATCAACAATGCGGTCGAAAAATATCTCGATGCCATCGAAAAGCATCAGCCCGACATCATCGGCATGTCGGCCCTGCTGACGACGACCATGCCTTACATGAAGGTCGTCATCGATACGATGAAGGAAAAAGGCATTCGCGATGATTATGTCGTGCTGGTCGGCGGCGCGCCGCTCAACGAGGAATTCGGCAAAGCCGTCGGCGCCGACGCCTATTGCCGCGACGCCGCGGTGGCGGTCGAGACCGCCAAGGACTTCATGAAGCGCAAGCACAACGTCCGCGCTTCGGCCTGAGTCAATAAATTCGGCACCGACGAGAAAAGCCGCGCCTTGCAGTGCGGCTTTTTTATTCCCAAATGTTTGAAATCGTGCAGATCAGGGTTTCTTGACGGTATCGTCAACCGCCTTCGCAGTGGATTTGATATCCTTACCGACGCCGCGCACCGTGTTGGCGCAGGCCGAAACAGCCAGGGCGCAGGCGAGAATAGCGATTGGCGCAACGCGGAACAATTTCATGATTGGTGTCTCCCTCAGAATATAAATTCGCTGGACAGCAACGAAGATGGATTAGACTGGTTCCATGACTACCGCGCGAAAACAACAATCCGATCAAGGCGACAGGCTGCTCGTCATCGCCTGCGGGATGATTGCGCGCGAAGTTCTGGCGGTCAAGGAGCAGCTCGGGCTCGACCATCTCGACCTGACCTGCCTCCCGGCGGAGTTCCATTTCTATCCGGACCGCATTGCGCCGGCCATGGACAAGGCAATCGCCAAGGCCAGGGCTGACGGCTACAAACACATCTTCGTCGGCTATGCCGATTGCGGCACGGGTGGCCTGCTCGACCGGATCTGCGAGAAGCATGGCGTCGAGCGCATGGCCGGGCCGCATTGCTTTGCCTTCTACCAAGGCATGGATACCTATGCGAAGGTTGCCGATGACGACATGATGTCGTTCTACATGACCGATTTCCTCTGCCGGCAATTCGATGCCTTCTTCATGAAGCCGCTCGGCCTCGACAAGCACCCGGAGCTGATCAAGGACTATTTCGGCAATTACGAGAAGCTGATCTACATCGCCCAGACCGACGACCCGGAACTCGACAAGGTCGCCGAAAAGGCGGCGAAAATGCTCGGCCTCGCCTATGAGCGCCGCTCGACCGGCTACGGCGACCTGACGAAGGAACTGGCTGGGGCCTCAGCCCTGGCCTGACACTTTAGGCACCGTTTTCTTCAGCTTCGAGCCCAGCGAGCACATCGGCAAAGCTCGTCTTGCAGACGAAATCCAGCCGGTCCCTCGCCCGGGACGCATCGTAGACCCGGTTGATCGACGAAAACATCGTCCAGCCTTTCTTCAAGTAGAGTGCCGGATAATCCGGAAAATAGCGCGCGACGATCGACGGTGCGTCGGCGATCAATGCCGTGCAATCGTCGGGCTGGAAAGGTGTCGGTGCCGAGATGATGAAGGTGTCGAAGCCCAATTGCGGCGCTTTCTCCAAGGCAGCGATGTGGGCGTCGGCAGCATCCTCCACCGTCAGCCGGCGAAACAACAGCTCATTGGCCTTGGTGTTGGCGTCCGACTGTTCGATCACATGCGCCATATCGTCTGCTTCGGGAAAGAAGCGGGCGGTGCGCAGTACGATCACCGGCAGGCCGAACTGGATATGGTAGAGCCGACAAAGATGTTCCGCCGCAAGCTTTGTCACGCCGTAGATGTTGCGCGGTTCAGGCGACATGTCTTCCGTTAGCCAAGCCGCCCTGCCGGGCAAGCCGGCGCGGATGGCCTGGGTAATCATCAGCGATGTCGTCGACGTGAAGATGAAGCGCTGAACGCCGAAAGTTGCCGCCGCATCGAGCAGGTTGAGCGTGCCGCGCACATTCGTCTCGACGAAATTCTCGTTGCGATGATGTTCGATGTCAGGCTTGTGCAGCGCGCCACTATGGATGATGGCCTCGATGCGGTTCTCCTCGACCGCCCTCATGACCAGGTCGCGATCGGCGACTGAGCCGACGATTCGCGTTTCCGAGGATGGGACCGGATCGAGGCCAGTGACGTCATGGCCGAGAGTCCGCAGGCGTGGCGCCAAGGCCCTGCCCAGCCAACCCGACGATCCCGTCAGCAAGATCCGCATTCTTTCCACCTCGTTTCTGCTGTCGATGCTCAAGCAAGGATGACAGAGCGCGGCGAAACATTAAGGTATGCGCCAGACAAGAAAACAGGCTGCTCCAGTCATCAAAAGGGAAACGCCACCAATGATCGCTCGCCTTATGTTTGCCGTAGCAGCTGTCCTCTGCTTGACGTTGCCCGCGTTCGCCGATGGCGAAGTGCAGAAGCTGATCACCGCTGCCGACAAGGCGCGCCTCGACAAATATGGCGAGACGCGCAAGGCAGCGCTTGACGAGGCGAAGGCCGGCGATCCCGCCGAGGTCAAGCAGCTCGACGCCTTGCTGGCAAAGCCGCTGGTTTCCTTCTCCGACAAGGACCTGACCGGCAATTGGCAATGCCGCACCATCAAGGCCGGCGGATTGAGCCCGCTCGTCATCTATGGCTGGTTCAAATGCAAGGTGAGCGACGACGGTTCCGGCTGGAGACTGGAAAAGATCACCGGTTCGCAGCGCACCAAGGGCCGCTTCTTCGACGATGGCGAGAAACGCGCGATCTATCTAGGTTCCTTCTACCTCAACGACGATCCGGCAAAGCCCTACGGCAGCGGCCCGGAAAGCGATCAGGTCGGCTATGCCTTCCGCCACAGCGCCAGCGAATGGCGCATCGAGTTCCCGGCGCCCCACTACGAATCGAAGCTCGACATCCTCGAATTCAAGCGCTGAGCCCGCCCCCGATCACCAAGGGTTAACCCGGTCAACCTAGCATTCGCGCACAAAGAACAGCTCTTTGCGGGGGTCGCGAAGCATGGCACGGTCGAAAACAAACCAACGGCCGATCGTCGTCGTCACCGAAGGCGGCCCGCATATCTGGGCGATCGTCAACGCCATCGCCGACCACCTCGCGCCTGTCAGCGTCATCCTCGAAACCCCTGAATCCAAAAGGCAATTGCTTCTCGGGCGGGCGCGGCGGCAAGGCTGGACCTCGGCCATCGGTCAACTCGGCACGATGATGCTGACCCGGCTCGGCAAGCGCTTCTTCGCCGGCCACGCAGCACGGCTCGCCGCCGAGCAAAAGCTGCAAACCGAACCGAAGCCTGGGCAAAAGATCGTCCAGGTCTCGTCGGCCAACGCGCCGGAGTGCCTGCAGGCGATCGAGAAAATCCAGCCGGGTGTCGTGCTGCTCGCCGGCTGCCGCTTGCTGTCGCGGCAGACGCTGGCGAAAATCCCTTGCCCGGTCCTCAACTACCATGCCGGCATCGCCCCGAAATATCGTGGCATGAACGGCGGCTATTGGGCGCTGGCTTCAGGCGATGCGGAAAACTTCGGCACCACCGTGCATCTGGTCGACGCCGGCGTCGACACTGGCGGGGTGTTGCGGCAGGCACGCGGCAAACCCCAACCTAGCGACACTATTTCAAGCTACGCGTTGCGGCAGGCGGCATTCTCGCGCGACATCTGCGTCGAGGCGGTCAGGGATGCGCTGGCCGGCAAGCTCGGCACGGTCGATCCCGGTCTGCCTTCGAGACAATGGTATCATCCGACGGTCTGGTTCTATCTCTGGACCGGGATAAGAAACGGCGTCTGGTGACACGCGCGCCGATTTACCCGACAGCCACCCGCCGCTAACATTGCATCATGAGCGACATCGACCACCGCACCATCATTGCCGGTCTTTCGGTTGAGGAACGTCGCGACCTCACCGCCCGGGTCGACGGGCCAGGCATTGTCCGGCTGGCCGTCCATGGCGGGCTGGTTGTCGTGCTGGGCGCACTGATCGCCGCCCGCATCCCGTTCTGGCCGCTTCTCGTCTTGCCGCAGGGGATCCTGATCGTCTTCTTCTTCACGCTGTTGCACGAGACCATCCATGAAACGGCGTTCAGAACGGCGTGGCTCAATCGCGCTGTTGCCGCCGTGGCCGGCTTCTTGATCCTGCTGCCGCCCGCATGGTTCCGCTATTTCCATTTCGCCCATCACCGCCACACCCACGACCCGGACAACGACCCCGAACTGATGGCGCCGAAGCCGGAGACCATCAGCCAATATCTGCGCTATCTGTCCGGCGGCCCCTATTGGATAGGCATGGCTCGTGTGATCGCAACCAATGCGGCGGGCCGCAACCGCGACGGCTTTGTGCCGGAAAAGGGCCGCGGCAAGGTGGTTATTGAAGCGCGGCTGTTCCTGATCGGCTATGCGGTGTTGCTGGCCGCATCGCTCGCCGCACAGTCGGCGCTGCTGTTGTGGGTCTGGATCGTGCCGGTGCTGGTCGCACAGCCGTTTTTGCGGGCCTACCTGCTGGCCGAGCACGCATTGTGCCCGCATGTCGCCAACATGCTCGAGAACACCCGCACCACCTTCACCACAAGGCTGGTGCGCTTCGTGGCTTGGAACATGCCGTACCATTCCGAGCACCATTCCTATCCGGCCGTTCCCTTCCATCGCCTGCCGCGCTTCCATGAGATCATCGCGGAGCATTTACGCACGACCGAACGAGGTTACGTGCGCTTCCACAGGAAACTGGTCGGCAGCTTCGATGGCCGCGCCGGCTGACCAGTGCTGGAAGAGACTCCGCTTTCAGCCGCAGCCGTCGATTGCGTCGCTTTTGAAGGCCCCCGCGTCGTCCCATAACAAGCAGCCCAACAGCGCTTCCGGCAATGCTCGAAACCACTGCATCGGCCCAAAGGATCGGAATCGATCTTCGGAGGGCACGATGCAGCGGAGTTAGGTGGTAGAGCATCGTTTGTGCGTTCGATTGGACGCGCGGCGCTCTCCAGGAGCAGGAATTCATGGCCGATCTGATCGTCGTCTACTGGCGCGACATCCCCGCCCAGGTCATCATCAAGAAGGGCCGGCAGAACGCCAAGCGCGAACTGCCGCTGCGCTTCACCGAGGCGATCGACATGTGCGCCATGCGCACCGGCGCCGGCGGCACCGACGACTATCTTGCCGAATGGCGCAAGGCAGAGCCCGTCCCAGTCAGTGACGATCTTGAAGTCGAGGCCGAGAAGGCTCTTCAGGAGCTCGATGCGAAATACGACCGTGAGCGGCTGGTCGCTCTGGTCAAGGCGGGCGGCAAAGAAAATGTCTGATCCCCAATCAATGCCGGCGACGACGGCTCAAGGCGGCGTGACCCAGGCGACAATCGTCAAGAAGGCGGCGCCGAAATCCGACTACAAGCCGGCTGACGTGTCGCCGCAGCGGCGCGTGCAGCGCTCGTTTGCGGTGCGGCTTTGGTCGGTGCGGCATTCGCGGCTGCTCGAGTGGTTCTACGCCAAATTCGCCGACATGTTCCTGACTCTCCACCCGCTATGGAAAGGCATCGGCTACAGCCGTGTCGAAGGGCCGGTGAAATTCGTCGAGAAGCGCGTCAAGGGCTTCATGTTCGACTGCCGCATGTGCGGTCAGTGCATTCTTTCCTCGACCGGCATGTCGTGCCCGATGAACTGCCCTAAGCAATTGCGCAACGGCCCTTGCGGCGGTGTGCGCGCCAACGGCAATTGCGAGGTCGAGCCTGATATGCCTTGCGTCTGGGTCAAGGCCTGGGAAGGCTCGCAGAACATGGTGCATGGCGACAAGATTTTGGACGTGCAGAAGCCGGTGGATCAGTCCTTGCGCGAAACCTCCGCCTGGCTGCGGGTGACCGCGCAGGCCGCGGCCGCCCGCAATGCGGCCCAGAATACTACGAACACCGGAGCGTCGGCATGATCGGCCGTCAGCCAGACGAGAATCCGGCCGGCATCCATTTGCCGCTCGATCCCCTGCCCGGTCACACCTCGCGCGGCCGGCTTGAGCGGGTCCTGCGACGCGGCGAGTTCGCAGTGACGACCGAGCTCAATCCGCCCGACAGCGCCGATCCGGAAGACGTCTACAACCGCGCCAGGATTTTCGACGGCTGGGTCGACGCCATCAATGCCGTCGACGCTTCCGGGGCCAACTGCCACATGTCGTCGGTCGGTATTTGCGCGCTGCTGACCCGCATGGGTTATGCCCCGATCATGCAAATCGCCTGCCGCGACCGGAACCGCATCGCCATCCAGGGCGACGTGCTGGGGGGTGCCGCGATGGGTGTTGCCAACATGCTGTGCCTGACTGGCGACGGCGTGCAGGCCGGCGACCAGCCCGGCGCCAAGCCGGTGTTCGATCTCGACTGCATGTCGCTGCTCGAAACCTGCCGCATCATGCGCGATAACGGCAAATTCCTGTCCGGCCGCAAACTCACCACGCCGCCGCAGCTTTTCCTTGGCGCGGCCATCAACCCGTTCGCGCCGCCGATCGATTTCCGGCCGTATCGGCTGGGCAAGAAGATCGCCGCCGGCGCGCAGTTCGTGCAGAGCCAGTACTGCTTCGACGTACCGATGTTCCGCACCTACATGCAGAAGGTCCGCGACCTCGGCTATACCGAGAAATGCTTCATCCTGTGCGGAGTCGGGCCGCTGGCCTCGGCCAAGACGGCCAGATGGGTCCGCTCCAACGTGCCGGGCATTCACATTCCCGATCAGATCGTCAAGCGCCTGGAAGGCGCTCAGGATCAGAAGAAGGAAGGCAAGCAGCTCTGCATCGACATCATCAATGAGGTGAAGGAAATTCCAGGTGTGTCCGGCGTCCATGTGATGGCCTATCGCCAGGAAGAGTATGTCGCCGAGATCGTCGACGAGTCCGGCGTGCTGAAGGGCCGTCGGCCGTGGAAGCGCGAAATCCGCCGCGACGACCAGCTCGTTGCCGACCGGCTCGACCACATACTGCATGACGACCTCACCGAAACCCAGGTCGACATGGTCAAGACCGCGCATTGACAGCGCGAATCGTCAGCATTCGCTTGATCAGAAACAGATAACGATATAAAGAACTCTTTATATCACGATGGAGAGATTTCATGACCCGGACCATCGTCGCCTCGGCGACACGAGAAATCATCATCGGCTTCGATCAGCCCTTCTGCGTGATCGGCGAGCGCATCAACCCGACCGGCCGCAAAAAGCTGGCCGCCGAAATGATCGCGGGCAATTTTGAGACCGTCATCAGGGATGCGCTGGAACAGGCCGCCTGCGGCGCAACCATGCTCGACGTCAATGCCGGCGTCACCTCGGTCAACCCGAACGAGACCGAACCCGGCCTGCTGGTGCAGACCCTGGAGATCGTGCAGGGCCTGGTCGACCTGCCGCTGTCGATCGACTCCTCGGTGACCGCGGCGATCGAAGCGGCGCTGAAAGTCGCCAAGGGCCGACCGCTGGTCAACTCCGTCACTGGCGAGGAGGAAAAGCTCGAGGCCATCCTGCCTCTGGTCAAGAAATACAACGTTCCGGTCGTCGCCATTTCCAACGACGAGACCGGTATTTCGATGGACCCCGACGTGCGCTTTGCCGTCGCCAAGAAGATCGTTCAGCGCTGCGCAGACTTCGGTATTCCGGCGCATGACGTGGTCGTCGACCCGCTGGTCATGCCGATCGGCGCGTTGGGCGATGCCGGCCGCCAGGTGTTTGCACTGCTACGCCGCCTGCGCGAGGAGCTCAAGGTCAACACCACCTGCGGCCTCTCTAACATCTCGTTCGGCCTGCCGCACCGTCATGGCATCAACGCCGCCTTCATTCCGATGGTGATCGGCGCCGGCATGACCTCGGCGATCATGAACCCGGTGCGGCCGCAGGAAATGGAAGCGGTGCGTGGCGCCAATGTGCTGAACGGCACCGATGAGAACTGCACCAACTGGATCAGGACCTACAAGGATTACAAGCCTGCCGAAGGCGGCCAGGCCGTTGCCGCCCGGACGCAGGTCAACGCGCCGGGCGATGGCAATGGCAATGGCGGACGCAGGCGCGGCGGCCGCGAAGCGCGGATGGCCCGGGGTTGAGCCATGGCTTGGCCGACACGATATGGGGCTTAGGACTGGGGAGGAACCGAAACACTGCGGCATCGCTGCCGCGGCCAAGACCTGAGCAGCGTAGAAAGTAAAGTCTGGAACGTATGAACTCTCCCGTCAACATCACCGATCCGCTCGTGCTGTTCATGCCGTCTGGCAAGCGGGGGCGGTTTCCGGTCGGCACGCCGGTGCTGGATGCCGCGCGCCAGCTCGGTGTCTATGTCGAGAGCGTGTGCGGCGGGCGTGCCACTTGTGGGCGTTGCCAGATTGAGGTGCAGGAAGGCAATTTCGCCAAGCACAAGATCGTTTCCTCCAACGACCACATCTCGCCCAAGGGCGCAAAGGAAGAGCGCTACGAGCGCGTTCGTGGGCTGCCCGAACGCCGCCGCCTGTCCTGCTCGGCGCAGATTCTCGGCGATCTCGTCGTCGACGTGCCGCAGGACACCGTCATCAACGCGCAAACCATCCGCAAAGACGCCGACACCAGGGTCATCGCCCGCGATGCGGCAATCCGCATGTGCTATGTCGAGATCGAAGAACCCGACATGCACAAGCCGCTCGGCGACCTCGACCGCCTGAAAATCGCGCTGATGAAGGACTGGGGCCTCAAGAGCCTCGATTTCGATTTCCATCTGTTGCCGCAGGTGCAAGGCATTTTGCGCAAAGGCAACTGGGCAGCGACCGCCGCCATCCACAAGGACACCGACAGCGAGACCGCACGGGTCATCGCCTTGTGGCCAGGCCTCAAGAACGAGGCGTACGGGCTTGCCTGCGATATCGGCTCGACCACGATCGCCATGCATCTGGTGTCGTTGCTATCGGGCCGCGTCGCCGCCTCGTCGGGTACATCCAATCCGCAGATCCGCTTCGGCGAGGATCTGATGAGCCGCGTCTCTTACGTGATGATGAACCCGGACGGCCGCGAAGGCATGACAGTCGCCGTGCGCGAGGCCATTTCGGGCCTCGTCGACAAGGTCTGCGCCGAAGGCAGCGTCCAGCGCAACGACATACTGGATTCCATTTTCGTCGGTAATCCGATCATGCACCATCTGTTCCTCGGCATCGATCCGACCGAGCTCGGCGGCGCTCCCTTCGCGCTAGCGATCTCCGGCGCCGTCCACATCAAGGCATCGGATATCGGCCTGAAGCTCAACCAGGGCGCCAGGCTTTATATGCTGCCTTGCATTGCCGGCCATGTCGGCGCCGATGCGGCGGCGGTGACGCTGTCGGAGGGGCCGCACCGCCAGGACGAAATGATGCTGATCGTCGATGTCGGCACTAATGCCGAGATCGTGCTCGGCAATCGCCAGCGGGTCGTGGCGGCATCCTCGCCGACCGGCCCGGCCTTTGAGGGCGCGGAAATCTCCGGCGGCCAGCGCGCCGCACCGGGTGCCATCGAGCGCGTCCGTATCGATCCCGAAACGCTGGAGCCCAAATATCGCGTCATCGGCTCGGAACTCTGGTCCGACGAGCCGGGCTTCCTCGACAGCGTGCAGGCGACCGGCGTCACCGGCATCTGCGGCTCCGGCATCATCGAGGTAGTCGCCGAGATGTATCTCGCCGGCGTCATCTCCGAGGACGGTGTCGTCGACGGATCGCTGAGCGCCCGCTCGCCGCGCGTCGTCGCCAACGGCCGCACCTTCTCCTATGTGCTGAAGGAAGGCGGGCCCAAGATCACCATCACCCAGACCGACGTGCGCGCTATCCAGCTTGCCAAGGCCGCCCTTTATGCCGGCACCAAGCTTTTGATGGAAAAGCAGCACACTGATCATGTCGACCGCATCCACTTCGCCGGTGCATTCGGCTCGTTCATCGACCCGAAATACGCAATGGTGCTGGGCCTGATCCCGGATTGCGACCTCGACAAGGTCTCGGCCGTTGGCAATGCGGCCGGCGCCGGTGCCCGCATGGCGCTGTTGAACCGCGGCTATCGCCGCGAGATCGAGGAAACCGTCAGCAGGATCGAGAAGATTGAGACGGCCCTGGAGCCGAAATTCCAGGAGCATTTCGTCTACGCCATGGCGCTGCCGAACAAGATCGACCCGTTCCCCAAGCTTTCGGCGGCGGTCAAACTGCCGCCGCGCAAGACGGTGAGCGAAGACGGCATTGCCGGCGACGCCGCCCCGCGGCGGCGTTCGCGCGAAGGCCACGCCGCGCGGCGCGGGCGGGGATGACTCGCCCCCGCTAGGCCTGTCATACCTTCCATTTTCATTTGTATGCAAATGTTTCCAGATCGCGCCGATCTGGAAACGAAATCGCGTTTTCGTGAAATCCGCCACATACATAGGCGGTGCATTTAACCGGCATCGAACGGCAGGCAGAACCAGTTTCCGGCCACCGCAACGCTCCAAAGGAGATCAAGATGTCGATGTTCGAAAGCCTCGGCCGCTATGGTGCGGCCTTCAAGAAAGCACGCGAAGCGCGCAAGTCACTGCGCATCCTGAACAGCCTGCCGCCTGAGATCCAGAAGGACATTGGCTGGCCGGTGTCGCCGCGATCGAGCAAAAAGCAGCTTTCGGTCGGCTGGGGCATGCAGCGCGGATGAAATTCACCGACAAATGCAAGCTGCTCGGTATTCGCCGGGGCCGCAATGCGGCTCCGGCTGCACCCAGCAATTGGCTGCGCGCCGCATTACTGCCCCGGCGTTGAGCTGCGCCGCTGGGCCAGGGACTCCATAGGCCGGACACTTTGTCGCCGGCCGGGATCAAACCACCGTGTTGAGATCGCATAAATCTTGACTTTTTTGGTGGCGACACAATCTTCGAAATAGTCGGGGGTTCTCTTAGTCGGCTCAGCCGAAGTCCGTGTATCTGTATGCCCAGCCTCAAAAGCCACGTCGTGTCGTTCGTCCTCAGGTACAGCCGCAAGAAGGCGTTTTCCAGCCCGGAGAACCTGCAGCGCTGGATCGCCTATGCGCGCAAGACTGAAAACCATCAGCCGCCTGCGTCGCTGCAGTCGCGCCTGGAGATCACAACCCGCACGATCAGCGGCTTCCCCGTCTACGAGATCGCGCCCAAGGCTGGCGAGCGGAGGCGGATTCTCTACCTGCACGGCGGCGCTTACGTCTTTGAAATCACACCCTATCATTGGCGGCTGATCGCGGACATGGCCGACCGTCTCGGGTTCGGCATCACTGTGCCGATCTATCCCATTGCTCCCGAACACGATTTCCACGCCATGTTCGGCATGGTCGGCGCCGTCTACCGCCAGATGTTCGGCGAAACCGGGGCGAATGACATCATCTTCATGGGCGATTCCGCCGGCGGAAACATGGCCGTCGTGCTGACCATGATGGCTGCGCAAGACGGCCTGCCCTTGCCATCACGCCACGTGCTGATTTCGCCCGGCCTCGACGTGTCGCTCGCCAACCCAGAAATGTATGAGGCTGAACGCAACGATCCGTGGCTGGGCATTGCTGGCGGCCGCGAGGCGATCCGGCTTTACAGCGCCGGTATAGATCCCACCGACTGGCGCATCAGCCCGGTTTACGGCGACCTGTCGGTGCTGCCCAAAACGTTGCTGCTGACCGGTTCACGCGATCTGCTCACCCCCGACAATCTGATCTTCGCTGAAAAGGCACGCGCGGCCGGCGTCGAAATTGAGGTCGTCCACGAGCAAGGCATGTTCCATGTCTGGCCGTTGATCGACATGCCGGAGGCGCGACGCGCGCGGGACAGTATAGTGGCCTTCTTGACCAACGAAACTGACAGTTATCATGCCACGGCAGGCGTGTTGTCGCTGCAGAGGACAGACCGCGACGGAACCCCTCGCGATCTGGTTGCGCCGCTCAGGTCGTAGTTTGGGTCAGAACTTCCCAGTTTCCCTGAACATCTCAAACGTCGCGCGGATATGGTCGGCGACTGCCTTCACCGGCGCGCTGGCGTCTGGCGTCACCACCATGGCGAGATTGTAGGTGCCGATGTCAGGCATACCGTCCTTCGGGCACAACTCGACCATGTCACTGCCGAGGAACGATTTCGGCAGCGGCGCGACTGCAAGATCCGCCATGATCGCGGCGCGCTGGCCGGCCGTGTGTGCGCTCATATAGGCGATGCGGTAGTTGCGGCCCTCGCGGCCAAGCGCCTCCAATGCCCCTGCCCGCCAGGCACAGCCCTCTTCCCACAATGAGACCGGCAGCGGCTCGCGCAGATGCGCGCAACCGCCCTTGGCACCGGCCCAGACGATCGGCTCTGTGAGCAGCACTTCGGCGCCGATCGCGCTGGTCTTGTAGGAGTTGGTGAGCAGCGTGATGTCGAGCGCCCGGTCGTCCATGCGCCGGCGCAAATTGACGCTCTGGTCGATGGTGACGTCGACTGCGATCGATGGATGCGATTGTGCGAACCGCTTCAGCACATGCGGCAGCACACGTTCGCCGTAATCGTCCGGCGAGCCGAGCCGCACCACCCCGACAATGTCTGGAATGATGAACTTCGACACCACCTCGCGATTGATCGACAGCAGCCGGCGCGCATAGCCGAGCAGCATCTCGCCATCGGTGGTCAGCGTCACCGAACGGGCGTCGCGCGCGAACACCGAGCGGCCGAGAATGTCCTCCAGCTTCTTGATCTGCATGGAGACGGCCGACGGCGTGCGGAAGACCGCATTGGCCGCAGTGGTGAAACTGCCGGTCTCGGCGATTGCGACGAAAGTGCGCAGAACATCGAGATCGAGCAGCGGCAGTGGATGATTGAGTGGGGCGTTCATGGGAAGCGACCTTCAATTTTTCTGATGCAAACCATCATTCCATTTCGTTTGATTGAACATCAGTTTGGGAGGATAGTCAACTCCATCGAAGGCAAGACACGTAGAAGTGGTCCCGAAACAACCATGACACGGACCTGCAATCGACACGAAATGAAGCTGAAACAAACCCGGTGTACCGCCTGACGCTGCAAGCGCCGGGACAATCCCGGCCCAACGCGAAGGAGAATGAGATGTCTATCCTGTCATCCATCGGTCGGATCGCGACCGAGTTCAGCGAGGCCCGTGCCCGCTACCAGACGGAACGCGCCATCCGCGCGCTGCCGATTGAACTGCAGAAGGATATCGGCTGGCCCGAAGCTGCCGATGCCAAGACTGGCACTCGCCATGGTGTGGGATCTTGGGCCGGAGCAAAGTAACCGTGTGTATCAACAGCTGAAGGCCTGCCGCGCAGATCAGCCCGGCAGGCCTTTTTGTTTGTATTCAAATGATTTCCCCGAGCCATGTCGCCGCCGCATGACGCATATGAGCAAGTCGCATAGCAGCCCGCGCCGGCAATCAACACGTTGTAAATAATCGTAAATCCTGGGCAGAATGCCAAAATTTGTCGCATTCCGTGTCGCTTTTCATATCAAGTGCTTCGCTTTTGCGATTTAGTTTCCCCTCACCTAAGCCTATATCATCATCAACAAACGAGCTGCCCCACTCCATCAAGCGAAGGCGACCCGTCTGAGCAACCGAATGGAGATGATCATGAAGCTTTTTGCCCGCCTCTTTGCCCGCCGCGAAATGAACCTGACGACCGCGCTCGAGCGCCAGCGCCTGGCTAACACCATGCCTGGCCAGACCGGTGCCATGGCCGCCGCGCGCCTCGGCTTTGTCGCCTGAAACAGCAAATCTTGGCAGAAGCAGCCTAGCGCTGCTTCGAAGTCGATCCAGCGCCGCTTCGGCTTTGCCGAGGCGGCGTTTTCGTGTGCGCAGACTGTTCGGCTCGTTTGGACAATCCGGCGGCACGTTGTGCCCTTCGCCGCATAGCGATTGCCCATTTGCGACCCATGTCGCAAATAAAGTCTTTCCGTTGCCATCTAGCCAATTGACAGGAAACGTTTTTCCTGATGTCGCTATGCTGATCGCGACATCCTGTTCGCGCCATTGCAGCGTGAGGATCTACCCGTGAACGTCGTAAAGCACCCGATCCGGCGATCGTTTGTATTCTTCCTGATCCCCGATTTCACCATGATCGCCTTCGCGACGGCGCTTGATCCGTTGCGTTCGGCCAACCGCATGCTCGGCTATGAAGCCTATCGCTGGCGGCTCGCCAGCATCGACGGCAAGCCGGTGCGCGCCTCGAATGGCGTCGAATGCGCCGTCAACACCTCGCTGGAGGAAGAGCGCAAGAAAATGTCCGGACCGGACCGGCCGAACATGGCCATCGTCTGCAGCGGCATCAATGTCGAGCGCTACCAGAACAAATCGGCCTTTGCCTGGCTGCGCGAGGAGTACAATCGCGGCGTTGCCGTCGGTGGCCTGTGCACCGGCGCGCATATCCTGGCCGCCGCCGGCCTGCTGTCCAACAAGCGCTGCGCCATCCATTGGGAGAACCTGCCGGGCTTTTCCGAGGCGTTCCCCAAGGCCAATGTCTTCGCCGACCTCTTCGAGATCGACCAGAACATCTACACCTGCGCCGGCGGCACCGCCGCGCTCGACATGATGCTGAAGCTGATCGGCGACGATTTCGACGAGAGCCTCGTCAACCGCGTCTGCGAGCAGGTGCTGACCGATCGCGTGCGCAGCCCGACCGACCGCCAGCGCCTGCCGCTACGCGCCCGTCTCGGCGTGCAGAATTCCAAGGTTCTGACCATTATCGAGCTGATGGAGGCCAATCTCTCCGAGCCGCTCTCGCTGATCGAGATCGCTGACCATGTCGACCTGTCGCGCCGGCAGATCGAGCGCCTGTTCCGCACCGAGATGGGGCGCTCCCCTGCCCGTTACTATCTGGAAATCCGCCTCGACCGCGCCCGGCACCTGCTGATCCAGTCGTCGTTGCCGGTGGTCGAAGTGGCAGTCGCCTGCGGCTTTGTTTCCGCCTCGCATTTCTCCAAATGCTATCGCGAACTCTATGCCCGCTCGCCGCAACAAGAACGCGTCGACCGCAAGCAGCTTCTGGCGGCTTGATCCGAGCCATCAGCTGAAGAAAGTCCACTGAGTTAATGCGCTTCGGCCGTGCGCATTGCCTCGACGCGGATGTCTTCCGTCAGCCGCGCCTTCAGTGCCGAAAACTCCGGGCTGGTCTTCAGCGTATAGTGGCGCGGATGCGGCAGGTCGACGGCAACGTCCGACTTGATGCGGCCGGGCCGCGCCGTCATCACCACCACGCGCGACGCCATGAAGATCGCCTCCTCGATGTCGTGGGTGACGAACAGCACCGTCTTTTGCCGGCGCTCCCAGATGCCGAGAAGCAGTTCCTGCATCAGCCCGCGGGTCTGGTTGTCGAGTGCGCCGAACGGCTCGTCGAGCAGCAGGATCTCCGGATCGTTGGCCAGTGCCCGGGCAATCGCCGTGCGTTGCTGCATGCCGCCGGAAAGCTGCTTCGGCCAATGGTTCTCAAAACCTTTCAGACCGACCAGATCGACATAGGACGCGACGATGTCGCTGCGCTCGCGCTCGGCCACTCCACGTTCGCGCAGGCCGAAGGCGATGTTCTCGGCGACCGTCAGCCACGGGAACAGCGTATAGGACTGGAAAACCATGCCACGGTCTGGACCCGGCCGGTCCACCGCCTTGCCGTCGAGCAACACGCGGCCCTCACTCGGCGCTTCGAGGCCGGCGACGATCCTGAGCAGCGTCGATTTTCCACAGCCGGACGGCCCGAGGATGGTGATGAAGTCGTTGGCGGCGACCGCCAGATCGATCGGCATCAGCGCCTGGACCGGTTGCCCGCCGCCGACACCGGCAAACGTGCGCGAGACGCCTTCAATAAGAAGCTTGCTCACGCCAGGCTCCATGGAAACAGCCAACGGTTGAGCGCCTTGAAGGCGAAATCGGACAACAGCCCAATCAGGCCGATGACGATGATGCCGAAGATGATCTGCCCCGTCGCCAGCCGCGATTGGCTGTTGATGATCATGTAACCGATGCCCGACGACGAGCCGATCAGCTCGGCGACGATGACATAGGTCCAGGCCCAGCCGAGCACCAGGCGCAGGGTCTCGGCAATCTCCGGCGCATTGGCCGGCATGATCACGCGCCGCACGATGCCGTTGTCGGACGAGCCAAGCGTGTAGGCCGCCTCGACCAGGTCGCGCCGTGTGCCGCCGACCTTGACCGCGATGATCAGGATGATCTGGAATACCGAGCCGACGAAGATCACTAGTAGTTTTTCGAGCTCGCCGACACCCGCCCATAGGATGAGCAGCGGGATGAAGGCCGATGCCGGCAGATAGCGGGCGAAGGAGACGAACGGCTCCAGGAACGCTTCCACCGGCTTCCAGGCCCCCATCACGATGCCGAGCGGCACGGCCACGATGGCCGCCATCAGAAACCCGCCGAAGACGCGCCAGATGGTGATGAGGATGTCGAGCCAGAAGCGGTCCTCGACCAGCAGCCGCCAGCCGTCTCTCAGCATCGAAAGCGGATCGGCAAGGAAGATGCGATTGACGTGGCCGCCAAGCGTGATCCATGCCCAGAACGCCACGAACAGCACGAAGAACGAGATGCCGAGCACGGTTCGAATGCCCGGCGAGACCGGATGCAAGGGGCGCGGCATCGTCAACCGTCCTTTGATCTGAATGAAAAGGCGGCGGCGCAGGGCGCCGCCGCCGGGCGACAATTCTGCCGGTCAGTCCGCGACGGCGCTGGTGTCGGCCAATGTCGAGACGTCGGGCGCTTCTTTGATCAGTCCCATCTGCAGCAGAAGCTCGCCGGCAGTCTTGGAAAAGTCCTGGAATTCCTTGGTGAAGAACTGCTTGTTTTCGGCCTTGTCCGCCCATTTCAGATATTTGGCCGACTCTTCGAACTCCTTGGCCGACTGCTTCACGTCGGCGCCCATGGTCTCATAGGATTTCGCCGGATCGCTCTTGATCAGGGCGAGTGCCTCGAAATAGCTGTCGGCAAGCGCCTTGGCCGCATCCGGATTGGCCTTGAGGAACTCCGGCGTGCAGCCGACCGTGTCGAGCACCATCGGATAGTCGAGAGTGGTCACAAGGATATGGCCCTGGTCGGATTTTTCGCGCACCGCCGAGATGAACGGCTCGTAGGTGACTGCCGCATCGTTCTGTCCGGCAAGAAACGCCTGCGCCGCCGCATCCGGCTCCAGATTGACGACCGTCACGTCCTTGGTCGACATGCCGTTCTTGTTGAGCACCCAGGCCAGCATGAAATAGGGCGACGTGCCCGGCGCCGATGACGCAACCGACTTACCCTTGAGGTCGGCAACGGTCTTGATGTCGTTGCGGGCGACGATGCCGTCGGCGCCGTAGGACTTGTCGAGCTGGAATATCTGCTTAGTCGTCACACCGTTGGCGTTCCAGACCAGCCAGGTCTCGACCGTGGTGGCGGCGCATTGCAGGTCGCCGCTGGCGATGGCGAGCGGCCGGCTGGCTTGCGGCACCTTCTTCAAGGTGACGTCGAGGCCATGCTTTTCGAAGATGCCGGCCTGCTTGGCGAGCGTCAGCGGCGCAAAGCCCGTCCATCCGCTGATGCCGATGCTGACCGATGTGGCGGCTATCGCCGGCGCGCACAACCCAGCGGCAAGCGCCAAGCCTGTGGCAAGAATTCCGATCCTGTTCATGTCGGTTCCCCTTTTTTGTTCGGATGGGAATTGTGTCACAGACGCCCGCAGGCTTGTCAATGAAGCCGATGCTGCACTGCGGTATGTGGCCGCCGGCAGCAAACTTCGCCATTAGCGGCTGTTGTACATCCAGCTGCGGTCGCGCCACATTTTTTCGCCGACCAGGCAGTCGGTGACGGGGATGTCCTGTGCCAGCACCAATGGCGGATGCGCCGCCTCTTCCGTCGCTCGCTGCGGCGAGGCCGGACCGGCAAGCTCCAGCACCAGCTTGCGGCGGATGGCCTCCGGAAACTGCGTCCAGTCATTGACCGGGATCATGAAGGAACCTGGCCCACCGATGACGCAATCGCTGTAGTAACGGTCGAGATTGTTGACATCGTAAGCGCTGCTGAACCCGCCGCCCTTGGTCATCAGCGGCAGGCCGTTGACAGTGATGCCCTGCTTGATCACGGCGTCGCGGGTGATGTCGACAGGTGCGCCCTGGTTGTTGGGGCCGTCGCCCGAAATGTCGATCACCCGCTTGACGCCCTGGAAGCCGCTTTCGGCGAACAGATCGCTGGCGAATTCCAGCGCGCCGGAGATGGAGGTGCGCCTGGCACTGGCCGGCGGATGAGCGGAAAGCTGCGCTGCCAGCCGCTCGGCGTCGGCACGGTTGGCGATTACCGTCCACGGCACAACGACCTGCTGCCAGGTCGCGCCTGCCCATTCGACGTAGGTGACGGCAATCTTGCCGTGAGCGCCGTCGCCGATTGCCTGCAGCACGTCGTCGTGCGTCAGCGCCGCCGCATAGCCGTGGCGCTGGATTTCGAGCTCGTCGGGCGACATGGACAAGGACACGTCGACTGCCAGCACCAGTTCGACGTCAACCGGCTCGGCGGCGCGGGAGATTGCCGCCGGCCATAGCACCGACGCCAGCGCGGCGGCACCCGAGACGAGATGTCTTGCACAGGCAAAAGCAGACATGCCGCACGGTAAGCTAAAATCGACGACCGACAAAGAGGAAAGCCCGGCCGAGAGCGCGGCTGTTCCAGTCACGTTTTTGCGAGCACGTCTCTAAGTTCAGCTGCGCGGATTGAGGTTCTCCGGGTCGTAGAGCGGCCTGTAGCCGACGGCGGCCACTTCGACCGGGTATTTCTCGCCGAAATATTCGACGCTCAACTTGCGGCTCTCCTGGCAATAAGCCCAGGGCAGGTAGGCGAGCGCGATATTCTTGCCGAGGGTCGGACCATAGGCCACCGAGGTCGTGAACGACCGACGGCCGAGCTCGTCGACCAGCGTCTCACCGGTTTGCGGGTCCATCACCGGCATCGTGCCGACCGGATAGCGGGGAACGCCGTTGGAATCGGTATTGTCCGTCATCACAAGGGTGCAAAGCATGGCCGGCTGATGCGCCCGGGCGCGATATTCCAGATGCTTTGCCTTGCCGCAGAAATCGGCCTCCTTGACCTTCGGCCGGGCAAGATCAGCCTCCAGCAGATTGTACTCGGTCAAGAGATCCGCGTTCTGCAGGCGCAGGCTCTTCTCCATGCGGCGGCTGTTGGCATAGGTCTCGACGCCAAAGGCCATTACGCCGGTCGACCGCAGGGCGTCCCAGACGGCCAGGCCGTCCTCGTAGCGCATATGCAGTTCCCAGCCTTGCTCGCCGACATAGGAGATGCGGAAGGCGGTCACGTCCTTGCCGGCGATCCTGACAGGCTTGATGGCGGCAAAGGGAAAATTCTCCGGCGTCAGTCCGTCGGGATTTTCCACGACCTTGCTCAATGCCGCCCGCGCATTCGGACCCCAGATGCCGACGGTCACGTACTTCTCGGTCACGTCGGTGACGGTAACGTCGAAGCCTTTGTCTTCTGCCGTCCGGCGCATGTACTGGAAGTCGCGCGGTCCGGCATCGGCGCCGTCGATCACGCGGCAGCGGTCGGCCATGCGGATGACGGTCAGGTCGGCGCGCACCATGCCTTCCTCATCGAGGAAATGGGTATAGATGCCCTTGCCGATATTGCCGTCGCCGCCGATCTTTGCCGCGCACAGCCATTCCATCAGCGCGACGTGATCGGGGCCTTCGACGTCGTACATGGCGAAATGCGACAGGTTGACGATGCCGCAATCCTCGCTCATGGCGAGATGCTCGGCATTCGAGACGCGCCAGAAATGGCGGTTGTCCCACTCGTTTTGACGCATCGGCACCCGGTTGCCGTATTTCTCGAGCAAATGCTCGTTGGCGGCGTAGCCATGGGCGCGTTCCCAGCCGCCGAGCTCCATGAAATAGCCGCCGAGTTCCTTCTCGCGCTCCCAGAAGGGCGAGCGGCGGACATTGCGGGCCTTGGAGAAGGGTTCGCGCGGATGCACCGCCGGGTTGTAGACCTTCATCGCCGTTTCGGTGCAGCGGTCCCAGATGAACTGCTCTTTCGTCTGGTGCGGATAGAAGCGCGAATAGTCGATGGCGTGGTGGTCGATCGCCGTGCGGCCGTCCGTCATCCAGTCGGCGATGAGCTTGCCCATGCCCGGGCCATCCTTGACCCAGATGGCAACGGCATACCAGAGGCCCCTGACCTTCTGGCTTTCGCCCATCGACGGGCCGCCGTCCGCCGTCACCTGCAGCAGGCCGTTGAAGGAATGGCTCTCATTGTAGCCCAACTCGCCCAGGATCGGCGTCAGTTCCATGGCGCGCTCGAGCGGCGCCATGATCTGCTCCATGTCGAGATCGCGCTGCGACGGCGAAAGCCGTGCCTCGTTTTTCTCGAGAATGTCGCGCGGATGGCAAAGGCGCGGATTGGTCTCTTCGTAGTAGCCCCACTCGATCTGCCCGCCTTCGGCCGTCTTGGGATCGCCGGTATCGCGCATGTAAGCCGAGTTGCCCTGGTCGCGCAGCAGCGGCCAGCCGATCTCCTTGCCGGTGCCGGCGAACTCGGTGTACGGCCCGAAGAAGGTAAGCGGATGGTCGATCGGCATCACGGGCAGGTCCTCGCCCGCCATTTCCGCAATAAGCCGTCCCCAGATTCCGGTGCAGACCACGACATAGTCGGCTTCGATAGTGCCGCGGTCGGTCACCACGGCCTTGATGCGGCCGTTCTCGATGACGAGCGACTTGGCGGAGGTATTGGCAAACGCCCTGACTTTGCCGGAGGCTTCCGCCTGGTCGACCAGCTTGCCGGCGACCGTCTGCGAGCGCGGGATGACGAGGCCGGCGTCGGGATCCCACAGGCCGCCCTGTACCGTCTGTTCTTCGATCAGCGGGAATTTTTCCTTGATCTCGGCGGGATCGATCAGGCGGGCGCGTGTGCCGAAGGCCTTCGCCGAGGCGATCTTGCGCTTGATCTCCGCCATGCGGGCGTCGTCGCCGACGCGGGCGACCTCGAGGCCGCCGATGCGCGCGTAATGGCCCATCTTTTCGTAGAAATCGATGGAATAGAGCGTCGTCCAGCACGACAGGAAATCGTGGCTGGTCGTGTAGCAGAAGTCGGAGGCATGCGCCGTCGAGCCGATATCCGTCGGGATGCCTGATTTGTCGATGCCGACAATATCGTCCCATCCGCGCTCGATCAGGTGATGGGCGACCGATGCGCCCACGATGCCGCCAAGCCCGACGATGACGACCTTCGCCTTTTCCGGAAACCCTGCCATTGCCCGCGACTCCAAGATGCTATTGCGCCAGACTATAGGGCGGCGCCGCGCCGCGCTTGCAGCCTGTTTGCGACATCGCCAAAAAAGCCCGCGCCACCAGCCCGTCGAATGCAGTTAGACCTACGCCTTCGCCCTGCTCAGTACGAAGGCGCTGCTAGAGCCCGTCCTGCGCAGCTTCGAAGAAAAGTGCATACCTTCATCGCCGATTACCGGAAGCAAATAAAAGGCCGGGCGTTTGCCCGGCCTTCAAAAAATCATGGCGTCGACTTTACTTGATGCGCGCGACGCCGCCCGAGATCTCAATGGTCTCCGAACCGGTCAGCGCCTCGAGGTCGCCATTCGGCAAGGTAACAAAACAGCCGCTCGGGCAAAATTCCACGGTTTCGCCGGCGGCCAGCGCCAGCTCGGTCTTGCCGCCGCCTTCGGTCACGATCAGCGTGCGGGTCTCAGCGTCCTTGTTGACCGCGCTGGCGGCATGGGCCGAACCGCCCACGGCCAGAAAAGCGATGGCGGCGACGAGAGACTTCCACATTTTGCAGTATCGGTGTTGCCACCGCCTCTGTTGCATTTTGCAAGGCATTCTCGCCGTTTGCAGGTGAGCTTATATGCAATGCAAGCTGAACGGCAACTGAATGCCGCATTCATGCCGCAATTGGTTTCCGAAGGCTTGAAGGCAAGCTCCAAACAGCTAGTCAGGATCAGGCTTCCGCACCTTGCGTCCCGACTTGGCGAGACGTTTCGCCTCCGCCACTGCCAGTGCTTTTGCTTGCTCTCGCTCGGCGAATTCGACTTCGATCTTGTCGTCGTCGATCGGCCACGCCTCGTGCTTTTTGGTCTCGACGACGGCGCGCGGCGCCGACGGAATTTCGATATGCTGGTCGGCGAACACATCGAAGATTGCAAAGCGGATGTCGTTCTGGACGATATTGCCACTAAGAACGTCTGCCAGGAACACGCGAATCTCGAATTCGAGCGCGGCCGGGCCGAAATTGGAAAACAGCACAAAGGGTTCCGGGTTCTTCAGCACCAGCGGATGGCTGCGTGCGATCTCCAAAAGGACGCCATGCACGTGCTTGACGTCGCTACCATAGGCAACGCCGACCTTGATGTCGACGCGGCCGAGCTTGTTGCGGTGCGTCCAGTTGCCGACCGCATTGTTGATCAGGTTTGAATTGGGCAGGATCACCGATTGCCGTTGGAACGTCTCGATCTCGGTGGCGCGCACGCTGATCTTCTTGACAGTGCCGCTGATGTCGCCGGCGACGATCCAGTCGCCGACCTTGAACGGCCGCTCGGCCAACAGGATCAGGCCCGAGACGAAGTTCGAGACGACATTCTGCAGGCCGAAGCCGATGCCGAGGGACAGCGCACCGGCGACCAGCGCGAGGCTGGAGAGGTCGATGCCGGCGGCCGAGATGCCGACCAGTGCCGCGACGGCGACGCCGGCATAGCCGACCGCCAGCCGGATCGAATTGCGCACGCCGGTGTCGACGCGGCCGCGCGCCATCACCGAGCCGTCCAGCCATCCCTGGAACCAGCGCGTCAGGAAATAGCCGATGATGAAGACAACGACGCCTGAGAGGATGCCGGTGATCGAGATCGTCACCGAGCCGATGGTCAGCCCCGTTGCCAGCTTGTAGGCCCAAGCCTGGATGTCGCCGGGCTGGAAGCCCCACGTCAACAGGATCAGCGGCAGGAACACCAGCACGATCATCACGTTGATGGCGACGCTGACGACCAGGCCGAGCTGGTCGAGCGCGGTCGGCTCATAGCTTGAATTGGCGGATAGCCAACGGCCGATCGAGCTATTGGCGAAGCCGCCTTCCTCGCCGATCGCCCGCGCCGACAGGAAGCCGATATAGGCGGTGACCAGGATGGTGCCGGTGATCACGACCTGCACCGAGACGAACATGGCAAGGCCGATATAGCCGAACAGCGCCGACGCGATGGTGAACAGCCCCAGCGCCACGGCGGTGTAACGCAGCCACGCCGGCCACGGCCGCCAGATCCCGTCGGCGGCCTTGAACGGCTTCAGCAGGCCCATCAGGATCAGGATGACGCCGACGATGATGGTGGCGACAAAGCTTCTGGCGATGGTCAGCGACAGCGGCGAGCCCATCTTGTCGTTCACGACCGACAGGAAATAATTGATGCCGATGGCGACGGCCATGGCCGTCGTCAGCCGCACCAGCCAGCGCGCCGGGCCGGTTTCGACAGGGATCAGACGCCAGTTCGGCAGTCGCGGCTCAAGCGCCGCATTGGTCAGCCGGTTGACGCAGAACACACCCGCGACAACGGCAGCCAGCGCATTCAGGAAGATGCCGATATCGCCGCGCAAGACGTTGTAATAATTGAAAAAGAAAATGGTCGAGGCAAGGAAGACGCCGACTGCCAGCGTCGGCAGCAATGTCGACCAGAACGCCACCGACAGCCGGCTGAGATAGGAGGGATCCTCCACCGAGGGGTCCGCTTCGAACACACGGCCGAACAGGCGCCGCCCGCCGACGAAAAGCACGGCGGCCAAGGCAAGCGCCATCAAGGCCGCGGCAAGAACGGCCTGGAACTTGAACTTGAAGGCAAAGCTCAGCCAGGACGACACCGCCTTGTAGAAACTGGTAAATTCGTTGTTGGCATCGGAAATGACCTCCGGGCTCAATGCATCGGACAGCACGTAGCGCTTGGTGAGCTGGTTGCGGAAAAGCTCGCTGCGCATATTGCCGATCTTCTCGATCAGCCCGCTGATGCGGATCGACAGGTTTTGCGCCGTGGCGATGACGGCATTGATCTCGGCTTTTTCGGAGGCCAGCGCCTGGCGTTCGCCGGTCACGATATCGGGCTCGGCCGGCTGGCCCGCGGCCGGCGGCGGGCCTAGCTGCTCTAGCCGGCTGTTGATCTCGCTCAGCCGCGGCCGGAAAGCGAGCGCGCTGTTGAGCGAGGCACGCGACATTTCTTCCAGCTGCAGCCGAATATCGACAAGGCTGGCGTCATCGTCGCCGTCCTGCTGGAACTTCGTTTCGAGATTGTCGGTCTTCGTCGTCAGGTCCTGGAGGATTTTCTGCTGATCACTGACCAGTCCCGCGGGCGCCTGGCCAAGCCCTTGCGCCACCGCTCGCAACGAAAGCGGCGCCGAGGCGACAAGCATCAGGACCAGAACGAAGCGGAGCAGTCGGAAAAACATGATTGTCTGGCGACTCACGGGCGATAAGGCGTTCTAAAGGCCCGCTCTTGATAAAGACCGACATATCTGGGGGCAAGCCGTCCCTGACGGCCCGCTTTCGAAGTCGGCCATATCCAATCGAAGTCGGGGAGTCGAAAAGCGATGGCGCAATCTTGGCTTTGCGTTGGCCGCCTGCTCTATAGTCTGCCGCCAAGCCTGAAATGGATGACAATAAGAATGGCGGAATATTCGGCCTTTTCGCTTCTCAAGAACGCGCTGACCGGAAACAAGGACTGGAGGCCGGCCTGGCGCAAGCCCGACCCGAAGGCGTCCTACGATGTCATCGTCATCGGCGGCGGCGGCCATGGCCTGTCGACCGCTTACTATCTCGCCAAGGAGCACGGCATCACCAATGTCGCGGTGCTGGAGAAGGGCTGGCTCGGTTCCGGCAATGTCGGCCGCAACACGACGGCCGTCCGCTCCAACTACCTGCTGCCCGCCAACACGCGCTTCTACGAACATTCGATGAAGCTGTGGGAGAACCTGTCGCATGACCTCAACTATAACGTCATGTTCTCGCAGCGCGGCTGCCTGAACCTCGCCCACACACCTGCTCAGCTCGACGACTATGCCCGGCGCGGCAACGCCATGCGCCATCTCGGCGTCGACGCGGAACTGATGACCACGGCGGAGATCGCCCGCCTGGTGCCGGCGCTGGACGTCTCCGCCACGGCGCGTTTCCCGATCGTCGGCGGCCTGATGCAGCGACGCGCCGGCACCGCCCGCCACGATGCGGTCGCCTGGGGATATGCGCGTGGCGCAGATCGCCGCGGCGTCGACATCGTCGAAAACTGCGAGGTCACCGGCTTCCTGCGCGACGGCGACCGCATCACCGGCGTCACGACGACCCGCGGCGAAATCCGCGCTAAAAAGGTAGCGGTCGCGGTGGCCGGCAGCACCGGGCGGGTCATGCGGCTTGCCGGCATCGAGACAATGCCGATCGAGAGCCACGTGCTGCAGGCCTTCGTTACGGAATCGCTGAAACCGTTTATCGATACGGTCCTGACCTTCGGCATGGGCCATTTCTATATGTCGCAATCGGACAAGGGCGGCCTTGTCTATGGCGGCGACCTCGACGGCTACAACAGCTACGCCCAGCGCGGCAGCCTGCCGATCGTCGATGAGGTGATGAGCGAGATGCTGGCGCTGTTCCCGGGGCTCGCCCGCGTCCGCATGCTGCGCTCATGGGGCGGCGTCTGCGACATGTCGATGGACGGCTCGCCAATCATCACCACCGGTCCGCTGCCGGGCATGTATCTCAACTGCGGCTGGTGCTATGGCGGCTTCAAGGCGACGCCGGCTTCCGGCTGGTGCTTTGCCTGGACCATTGCCAAGGACGAGCCGCACGATCTCAACGCGGCCTTCACGCTCGACCGCTTTTACCGTGGCATGGTGATCGACGACAAGGGCCAGGGCGCCACGCCCCGGCTGCATTAGGCCATGATCCCGAACCGCAGGTCCGCGTCAGCGAAAAGTGGAAACCGGTTTTCGGACAAGATCATGGTCAAACGAGAAGTTTAAGAGATCCATGCTCATCACCTGCCCCTATTGCGGCCCGCGCGACGTTATCGAATTCACCTATCAGGGCGACGGCAATCGCCAGCGCCCACAGCCCGCGTCGCAAAACCTCGACGCCTGGAACGCTTATGTCTACGACCGGCTGAACCCCGCCGGCGACCACAATGAGATCTGGCAGCATTCCGGCGGCTGCCGCGCCCATCTCAGGGTGGTGCGCAACACGCTGACGCACGAGATCTCCAGCACTGCCTTCGCGCGCGGCGACCACAACTCGGTTGCGCGGCACAGGGCCGAGGACAAGTCATGAGCCCGCGCCGTACCGAGACCGGCGGCCGCATCGACCGGCTGCGGACCATCCGCTTCACCTTCGACGGCGCGCCTTATACCGGCCATGCCGGCGACACGCTGGCTTCGGCGCTGCTGGCCAACGGCGTCACCCTGTTTGGGCGTTCGTTCAAATATCACCGCCCGCGCGGCGTGCTGACTGCCGGCGTCGAGGAGCCAAACGCGCTCGTGACTGTGTTGAGGGGCGAGGTTCGCGAGCCGAACATTCCCGCCACCATGGTCGAGATCTATGACGGGCTGGCCGCAATGAGCCAGAACCGCTTCCCCTCGCTTGCCTGGGACGTCAATGCCATCAACCAGCTCGGCGGCAAGCTTTTGTCGGCCGGCTTCTACTACAAGACCTTCATGGGACCCGTGGTCGGTCCGCTGAAGGGCACGCGCTTCTGGATGTTCTGCGAGCATTTCATCCGCCGTGCCGCCGGCCTGGGCAAGGCAGGCACGGCTCCCGATACGGCGCGCTACGAACGCATGAACGCGTTTTGCGACGTGCTGGTAGTCGGTTCCGGCCCGGCCGGGCTGATGGCCGCCAGGGCGGCCGCCGATCAGGGTGCACGCGTCATCCTGGCCGAGCTCGAGCCGCATTTCGGCGGCTCGGCCAATTGGTCGGGCGAGACGATCGATGGCATGCCGGCCGCCGATTGGGCGGCGCGCGCCGCCGGCCAGCTTGAAGGCCATGACAATGTTCGCCTGCTGCCGCGCACCACCGTCTGGGGCTATTACGACGGCAACACGCTTGCCGCGATCGAACGCGTCACCGACCATAAGGAAACGCCGGACAAAGGCGAGCCGCGCCATCGCTACTGGACCATCCGCGCCAAATCGGTGGTGCTGGCCACCGGCTCCCTGGAGCGTCCCTTGGTCTTTCCTGGCAATGATCGGCCAGGCGTGATGCTGGCGCATGCGGCCGAGCGCTATGCCAATGAATATGGCGTGCTGCCGGGTCACAGGGTCGCGCTGTTCACCAACAATGACAGCGCCTATCGCGCAGCACTGGCGTTGAAGAAGGCCGGTGCCGCGGTCGTCGCCATCGTCGACGCGCGCCCGGAGCTTTCGAGCGAAATGCGCAAGCTGGCCGGCGAGACCGAAGCCGAGATCTTTTCTGGCCACGCGGTGATAGCCACCGAGGGCGGCAAGGCGCTTTCCGGCTTCAAGGTGCAGCGCTTCGACATGGCCAGTGGTGCGCTTTCCGGCGATGCGCGCAGCATCCACGCCGATTGCCTGCTGATGTCGGGCGGCTGGTCGCCGACCATCCATCTGGCCAGCCAGGCCGGAGCCAAAGCGGAATGGAACGAAGCGTTACAAGCGTTCCTGCCGCCGAAACCGACAACACGGCAATGGATCGGCGCCGGCGCCTTCACCGGCAGTTTCTCCACCGCCGAGGCGATCGCCGAAGGTCGCGCCGCCGGCCTTTCCGCTGCGGGCGCAACAGCCACGCCGGCGGCCTTGCCTGCCGTCGGGGCAGCACCTGGCGATCCCGATCCGGCACCGGTGTTCGAGATCAAGGCCGCAGGAAAAAGCTTCGTCGACTTCCAGCATGACGTGACGGCCGACGACGTGCGGCTGGCGCATCGCGAAGGCTTCGTCTCGGTCGAGCATCTGAAGCGCTACACCACGCTCGGCATGGCGACCGACCAGGGCAAGAGTTCCAACATACCAGGCCTCGCCATCATGGCCGAGGCGCTGGGCAAGCCGATCCCGCAGGTCGGCACGACGCGCTTTCGTCCGCCTTTTTCGGCGGTGTCGATCGGCTCGCTTGCCGCCGAACGCTTCGGCGATCTGAAGCCCGAGCGGCTGACGCCGATGCATGACTGGCACGTCGCCAACGGCGCCACCATGTATTCGGCCGGCCTCTGGTACCGGCCGATGATCTACGGCCATCCCGGTGAAACGATCGAGCAGGCCTATGTGCGCGAGGCGAGAGCCACGCGCGAGAGCGCCGGCATTGTCGACGTCTCGACACTGGGCAAGATCGCGGTGCAAGGCCCGGACGCGGCGGAATTCCTCGACCGCGTCTACACCAACATGTTTTCGACGCTGGCCGTCGGCAAGGCGCGTTATGGGCTAATGCTGCGCGAGGACGGCCTCGCCTTCGACGACGGCACCACCTGGCGGCTTGGCGAGCAGGATTTCCTGATGACCACCACCACCGCCAATGCCGGCAAGGTAATGCAGCATCTGGAGTATTTTCTCGACGTGATCTGGCCGGAGCTGAAGGTCCACGTCACCTCGGTCACCGACCAATGGGCCGGTGCCGCCATCGGCGGGCCGAACGCCAGGCAGATATTGGCTGCTTGCGTCAGCGGCACCGCTGTCGACAATGCCGCCCTGCCCTTCATGGGCATCGTCCACGGCGAAATCGCCGGCGTGCCGGTGATGATCTGCCGGCTGTCCTTCTCCGGCGAAATGGCCTTCGAGGTCTATTCCGGCGCCGGTTACGGCACCCATGTCTGGGAGGCGCTGATCGAAGCCGGCAAGCCGTTCGGGCTGGTGACCTACGGACTGGAGGCGCTGGGCACCCTGCGCATCGAGAAGGGCCACGTCACCGGCGCCGAGATCGACGGTCGTACCACGGGGCGCGACCTGCATCTCGACTGGATGCTGTCGAAGAAGAAGCCGTTTATCGGTTCGGCGATGATGGATCGCGAGGGGCTGATCGCGCCCGACCGCCTGGAACTCGTCGGTATTGTTTCGCTCGACAACCAGCCGCTAAACGGCGGCGCACACATCGTCGAGGAGCTTGACGAAGCCAATCCGCACGGCTCGCTCGGTCACATCACCGCTTGCTGCTATTCGCCGGCGCTCGGCAAATATATAGCGCTTGCCTTGGTCAAGGGCGGCAAGGCGCGGCGCGGCACGCGCGCTTATGTCTCCGACCCGTTGCGCAACCGGTTCGGGCCGGTCGAGATCGTCTCCAACCATTTCTTCGATCCGGACGGGAGCCGCATGCATGGTTGAGCGCCAATCACCGCTTGAGCCGGTGCTGCATCCAGGCTCGCATGGCAATTTCGAGCACGGTGTCGAAATCATCCTCTCCGAAACCAGGCCGGGTTCGATCCTGCAGCTCGCCGCCTGGCCCGGCCAGGAGAAGGCGTTGATGGCCGGCATCCGCACTGTTACCGGCCTGGCTTTGCCCGACGGCGCCGGCGGCGGTGTCACGGACGGCGTCAGGTCGGTGTTCGGCTTTGCGCCGGGAAAGTTCACAATGGTCGATGAGGCCGAGGGATTGGCATCGGCCTTTGCCGACGTCGTCACTCCGTCCATCGGTACGGTGACCGACCTTTCGCACGGCCGCACCGCGATCCGTATCGCCGGGCCAAAGGCCGAGTGGGTCCTGGCAAAATTCTTCGCCATCGACTTCGCGCTGCCGGCCTTCCCGATCGGCGCCGGCCGCTCAACCATGCATCACGACGTCTTCGCCCAGATCCAGCGCACCGGCGCCGATCAGTTCGACATCTATGTGTTCCGCTCGTTCGCACGCTCGTTCTGGAAGGCACTCTGCCACGCCAGCGAGGAAGTCGGCTACGAAGTGCAGTAGCTAGACGGCGCGTCGTCACCTTACTCGGCGAACGTCACCCACTCTTCCAGCGGCGCGCGATCGGTGCGGAAGGCATTTTCAGGCTTGGACGTATCCTCGTGGCCGAGCGCCATGCCGCACACGACGATCTCCTCGTCGGGAATGTCGAGCACGGGCCTGATCTGCCGGTGATAGGGCGCGAAGGCGGCCTGCGGGCAGGTGTGTAGGCCCCTGCCCCGCGCCGCGACCATGATGTTCTGCAGGAACATGCCGTAGTCGATCCACGACCCCTTGTTCAGCCGCCGGTCGACGGTGAAGATCAAGCCGACCGGCGCATCGAAGAAGACGAAATTGCGGTCGTGTTGCGCACGCATCCTGTCGACCTCGCGCCGGCCGATGCCGAGCACGCCGTAGAGGCCGAAGCCGTTGGCCCGCCGTCGCGTCAGATAGGGTTCGAAGAACTGGTCAGGATAGTAGCGGTACTCGTCCCACTCCGCCTTTTCGGCGCGGATGCCCGAACTGAGAATGGCGTCGGTGATGCGCTGCTTGACCTCGCCCTTGGTCACATAGACCTTCCAGGGTTGCATGTTGGTGCCTGAAGGCGCGCGCGCGGCAACGGCGAGAATATCGCGGATGGTGTCGTCATCGACCATGTCAGGCAAGAAGGCGCGTACGGACCGGCGCGAGGTGATCGCGTCATCGACGATCGCCGCCGCAATCCGGGAGTTGTTTTCCAGCATGGGCCGTCCCTTTGCGCATAATCCTGGAACCCGGCTTTTCCGGAAAGGATCATGCGCCGACTAGAAGTGATGGAGCATCCTTGCGAGTTTCTATGAACGCTCGACGCCCTATCCGCCTCGACCGGACGCCCCACTCGCCGCTCGTGTGCCGAGCCTTTGCCTGAACCGTCAAAATGGCGCAAGTAAATCTTGTGGGTTCATGAAAATCATCTTGATTTTTTCACAGACCTGCGGTCACATGAAATTTGCTGGGAATTTTTCATCGAGACAGGGATGGCTTTGCCCTCAACCGCCGCAACACCGGAACAAGATAACGGCGAACGGCTGCTGGCCGGCGACATTCGCGCGTTGCGCAAGGCGCGCGGCCTGACGCTTGCCGAAATCGGGCTGAAGCTCGGCCGTTCCGTCGGCTGGGTCAGTCAGGTCGAGCGCGGCCTGTCGATCCCGTCGCTCGGCGATCTCAGGGCCTTCGCCGAATTGTTCGGCGTGCCGGTCAGCCTGTTCTTCAGCCATGACGTGCCTGTCGAGACCGAACGCGGCGTGGTCGTGCGCGCCGGCAACCGGCGCACCCTTGGCACAAGCGATTCCGGCCTGGTGGAGGAGCTTCTGTCGCCGGATCTCGGCGGTAGCTTCGAGATGCTGCGTTCGGTCTTCGCCCCCGGTGCCGAGCTGAAGACCGAGGCCCGCCGGCCGACCGAGGAAGCCGGCTACGTCGCGTCCGGCAGCTTCGACATCGAAATTGCCGGCGTCTGGCACCGGCTTGGAGCAGGCGACTCCTTCCGCTTTGACGGCAAGCCGTTCCGCTGGCGCAATCCTGGAGCGGAACCGGCTGTGGTGATCTGGGTGGTTTCGCCGCCCGTCTATTGATCTGGAGAAGAACATGGCCAGTTTGCCGACCACGGCACGCGTGGTGATCATCGGAGGCGGTGCCGTCGGCGCCTCCTCGCTCTATCATCTCGCCAAGGCGGGCTGGACCGACTGCGTGCTTCTGGAGAAGAACGAGCTGACTTCCGGCTCGACCTGGCATGCCGCCGGCAACGTGCCGACGTTCTCCTCGTCATGGTCGCTGATGAACATGCAGCGCTATTCGACCGAGCTCTATCGCCGGTTGGCCGACGAGGTCGGCTATCCCATGAACTATCATGTCACCGGCTCGCTCAGGCTCGCCCATACGATCGAGCGTATGCAGGAATTCCAGCGCGCCAAGGGCATGGGCCGCTATCAGGGCATGGACATCAATGTCGTCGGCCCCGACGAGATCAAGCGCCGCTACCCCTTCATCGAAACGCATGAGCTGAAGGGCGCGCTCTACGATCCGAGCGACGGCGACATCGACCCGGCGCAATTGACCCAGGCGCTGGCCAAGGGCGCGCGCGACATGGGTGCGAAGATCATCCGCTTCTGCCCGGTCACCGGCGTGCGCCGCGAGAACGACGAGTGGGTGGTCGAGACGCCGCAAGGCGAGATTCGCTGCGAGATTGTCGTCAACGCCGCCGGCTACCGCGCCGCCGAAGTCGGCAGGATGTTCGGCCGCGAGGTGCCGATGATGGTGATGAGCCATCAATACATCCTGTTTGAGGAAATCCCCGAACTGGCGGCGTGGTCGAAGGAACAAGGCAAGAAGCTGCCGCTGCTGCGCGACGTCGATACGTCCTATTATCTGCGCCAGGAAAAGAACGGCATGAACCTCGGCCCCTATGAGCGCAATTGCCGCGCCCATTGGGTCGGCCACAACGACCCGATGCCGGACGACTTTTCGTTCCAGCTGTTTCCCGACGACCTCGACCGGCTGGAACATTACCTGGCCGATGCCGTCGCCCGCGTGCCGATCCTCGGCACCGCCGGGCTGTCCAAGGTCATCAACGGGCCGATCCCCTATGCGCCGGACGGCAACCCGCTGATCGGCCCGATGCCTGGCGTGCCCAACGCCTTCGAGGCCTGCGTCTTCACCTTCGGCATCGCCCAGGGCGGCGGCGCCGGCAAAGTGCTGGCCGAGTGGGTGACCGAGGGCCAGACCGAATGGGACATGTGGTCCTGCGATCCACGCCGTTTCACCGCCTTTGCGTCGGCGCCGGATTACTGCGTCGCCAAGGGCATGGAGATCTACGGCAACGAGTATGCCATCCAATTCCCGCGCCACGCCTGGCCGGCTGGGCGCGACCGCAAGCTGTCGCCGCTCCACGGCCGCATCAAGGCGCTCGGCGCCCAGTTCGACGCCTATAATGGCTGGGAACGCGCCACCTGGTATGCGAAGCCAGGCGACGACATCTCCGAACAATCCACGCTGACCTTCCGCCGTGACGGCCCCTGGCAGCATCGTGTGCGCGAGGAATGCCTCGCCGTCCGCGATGCCGCCGGCATTCTGGACCTGCCGGGATTTTCCCGGTTCAATCTAGACGGTCCGGGTGCCGCCGAATGGCTGAGCCTCCAGGTGACAGGCCTGGTGCCGAAACCCGGCCGCATCGGCCTCGTCTACTTTGCCGACGACAAGGGCCGCGTCGTCACCGAGATGTCGGTGGTGCGTCACGACGAAGATCACATGACGCTGATCACCGCCGCGGTGGCGCAGTGGCACGATTTCGAATGGCTGAAATCGCGCATGCCGAAGGACGCGACGTTCAAGTTGACTGACCGGACAGAAGAGTATTCGACCCAGATCCTCGCCGGACCCAACTCGCGAAACATCCTCGCCGAACTCTGCGCGGCCGACCTCACCCTGCCCTGGCTGACGCATCAGGAAACATCGATCGCCGGGCGCTGGGCCAAGCTGGTGCGCGTATCCTTCGCTGGCGAGCTCGGCTGGGAAATCCACAGCAAGGTCGACGATACCGCAGTCATCTTCGACGCTGTCTGGGCGGCCGGCCAGAGGCACGGCCTGAAACCATTCGGCATGTACGCGCTGGATTCGCTGCGGCTCGAAAAAGGCTACCGTACGTGGAAGGGCGATCTGTCGACCGACTACTCGATCCTGCAGGGCGGGCTGGAGCGCTTCGTCAGATGGGACAAGCCCGACTTCCGCGGTAAGGCGGCGTTGCAGAGCGAAAAGCAGCAAGGCGTCAAGAAACGCTTCGTCACGCTGGTCGTCGAAAATCCCGGCGACTGCGACACACCTTACATGTCGACGCTTTGGCATGACGGCCGGATCGTCGGCGAGACGACATCCGGCGGCTGGGGTCATCGCATCGACAAGTCGATCGCGCTCGGCATGCTGCGCGCCGACCTCACCGAGCCGGGAACCGCGGTCGAGGTCGATATCTTCGGCGAACGTTTTCGGGCGATCGTGCAGAAGGATGAGCCGTTATGGGATCCGAAGAACGAGAGGCTCAAAGCATGAAGAAAGTCATCCTCACCGATGGCGGCATGGGCCAGGAGCTGGTCCGCCGCAGCAGCTCCGAGCCGACGCCGCTCTGGTCGGCCAGGGTGCTGATCGACGAACCGGATCTGGTGCGCGACCTGCATGCGGAATTCATCCGCGCCGGAGCCCGCGTCATCACCATCAACACTTATTCCGCAACGCCGGAGCGGCTGGCGCGCGAGGGCGCGGAAGAGCTGTTCAAGCCTTTGCAGAAGCGCAGCATCGAACTGGCAAGGCAAGCACGCGACCAGACCGGCGACGCGGCGATCGCCGGCTGCCTGTCGCCGCTGTTCGGCAGCTATGCGCCGGCGCTGACGATATCCTTCCAGGATACGCTCGACATCTATCGCCGTATAGTTGCCGAGCAGGCGGACGGCGTCGATCTGTTTCTGTGCGAAACCATGGCGTCGGCCGAAGAGGCGCGCGCCGCCGTCACCGCGGCATCGGAAAGCGGCAAGCCTGTCTGGGTGTCGTGGACGCTCGCGGATCACGGCATGCCGCGCCTGCGCAGCGGCGAAGCCATTGCGGCGGCGTCGGGCGCTCTTGACGGCCTACCCGTCGCGGCCCGGCTGATCAATTGCTGTCGGCCCGAAGCGATCGCTGCAGCGCTGCCCGGACTGATCGCTCTCGGCGGTGCGGTCGGCGCCTATGCCAATGGCTTCACCTCGGTCGAGGCGCTCAAGCATGGCGGCACCGTCGAAGTGCTGCACGCCCGCCACGACCTCGATCCGGACGCCTATGCCGGCCAGGCGATCGGCTGGGTCGAGGCCGGCGCCGGCATCGTCGGCGGCTGCTGCGAAGTCGGACCGGCCCACATCGCCGCCTTGCGCGACCGGCTCGAACAGGCCGGCTACGAAATTTCGGGAGTAGCATAATGCCCAGGCCATCATCGCGCATTTCCGGCATCGTGCCTTCGGGCAAGGATGGCTGGGAGGTTCATTCCGCTGCCTGGGCGCGCAAGCAGGCCGGCGAGGACATCATCATGCTGTCGGTCGGCGACCATGATTTCGACACGCCGAGCGAGACGATCGAAGCCTGCGTGACGGCGGTCCGCGCCAGCAATCACCACTACACCCCACTTGCCGGCGTTCCGCGGCTGCGCAAGGCGATGGCGGCGGCCTCGACGCTCTGCACCGGTGTTGCGACCAGCCCCGACCAGGTCATCGCCACGCCGGGCGGGCAGGCCGCGCTTTACGCAGCTATTCAAGCTGTTCTCGACCAGGGCGACCATGCCATCGTCGTCGCGCCCTATTACGCCACCTATCCCAATACCTTCAGCGCGGCGGGCGCCGCGTTCAGCGTCGTCGAGACACCCGCCGAGGATGGCTTTCAGCCGCGCGCCGCCGAGATCCGCGCCGCCCTACGGCCGAACACCCGCGCCATTCTGATCAACACGCCGAACAACCCGACCGGTGCCGTCTATTTGCGCGAGCGCCTGGAAGAGCTGGCGCAGATCTGCCGCGAGCATGACCTATGGCTGCTGTCAGACGAGGTCTACTGGACGCTGGGTGGCGGCGAGCACGTCTCACCACGCTCGCTGCCCGGCATGGCCGAACGTACGCTGGTCATCAATTCGATGTCCAAGAGCCACGGCATGACCGGCTGGCGCATGGGCTGGCTGACCGGGCCCGAACCAATGGTCTCGCTGCTGACCGACCTCAATCTGGTGATGACCTACGGCCTGCCGGCCTTCATCAGCCTCGCCTGCGCCGAGGCGCTCGAAAACGGCTACGGCGTCAAGGAGATCGCCGAGCGCTATGCCGCAAGGCGCGCCGTCGTTCTCGATGCCATGCGCGGCATGAACAACATCACCGTGCGCGGCTCCGAGGGCGGCATGTACGTGATGCTCGACATATCGGCGATCGAGCCGGACGATGAGAAATTCGCCTGGGCGTTCCTCGACCAGGAGAAGGTCGGCGTCATGCCCGGCTCGAGCTTCGGCGAAGCTGCAGCCGGCCACATCCGCTTCAGCCTCTGCCAGCCTGAGCCGGTGCTGATGGAGGCTGCCACGCGCCTGCGCCGCTTCGCCTCCAGCTACCGCCGCGAAGCCGCATGAACTCGCCGCCCGCCAAAACCATACCGACCAAGGCCATTCCTCCCAAAGCAAGGGCGGTCATCATCGGTGGCGGCGTCTCCGGCTGCTCGGTCGCCTATCATCTGGCCAAGCTCGGCTGGACCGACATCGTTCTGCTCGAGCGCAAGCAGCTGACATCGGGCACGACATGGCACGCTGCCGGCCTGATCGGCCAGCTGCGCGGCTCGCAGAACATGACCCGGCTGGCGAAGTATTCGGCCGATCTCTACGTCAAGCTCGAGGTCGAGACCGATGTCGGCACCGGCATGCGCCAGGTTGGCTCGATCACGGTGGCGCTTACCGAGGAGCGCAAGCACGAGATCTATCGGCAGGCGTCTCTCGCCCGCGCCTTCGATGTCGACGTGCGCGAGATTTCGCCAGGTGAAGTCAAGCAGATGTACCCGCATCTCAATGTATCCGATGTGGTCGGCGCCGTGCATCTGCCGCTCGACGGCCAATGCGACCCCGCCAACATCGCCATGGCGTTGGCCAAGGGCGCACGTCAGCGCGGTGCGACGATCGTCGAGAACGTCAAGGTGACCAAGGTGCATACCAAGGCAGGCCGCGTCACCGGCGTCTCCTGGGCGCAGGGCGACGAGCAAGGCACGATCGAAGCCGATATCGTCGTCAACTGCGCCGGCATGTGGGCACGCGAACTTGGCGCCCAGAACGGCGTCACCATCCCGCTGCACGCCTGCGAGCATTTCTATCTCGTCACCGAGCCGATCCCGGGGCTCTCCCGCCTGCCGGTGCTGCGCGTGCCGGACGAATGCGCCTACTACAAGGAAGATGCCGGCAAGATGATGCTCGGCGCTTTCGAGCCGGTGGCCAAGCCGTGGGGCATGAACGGCATAAGCGAGGAGTTCTGCTTCGACCAGTTGCCGCAGGACATGGACCATTTCGAGCCGATCCTCGAAATGGGCGTCAACCGCATGCCGATGCTGGCCACCGCCGGCATCCACACCTTCTTCAACGGCCCAGAGAGTTTTACCCCCGACGACCGTTATTATCTCGGCGAGGCGCCGGAGCTTTCCGGCTACTGGATGGCGACCGGCTACAATTCGATCGGCATCGTCTCCTCCGGCGGCGCCGGCATGGCGCTGGCGCAATGGATCAATGACGGCGAGGCGCCGTTCGATCTCTGGGAGGTCGACATCCGCCGCGCCCAGCCGTTCCAGAAGAACCGCCGCTATCTCAAGGAGCGCGTCTCCGAAACGCTCGGCCTGCTCTACGCCGATCATTTTCCTTACCGGCAGATGGCAACCTCGCGGAACGTGAGGCGTTCGCCGCTGCACGAGCACCTGAAGACGCGCGGCGCGGTGTTCGGCGAGGTCGCCGGCTGGGAGCGCGCCAACTGGTTCGCTAGGCCCTGCCAGGAGCGCGAATACCGCTATTCGTGGAAACGGCAGAACTGGTTCGACAACCAGCGCGAGGAGCATCTGGCGGTCCGGAACGGCGTCGGCCTGTTCGACATGACCTCGTTCGGCAAGATCCGCGTCGAAGGCCGCGACGCCTGCGCCTTCCTGCAAAGGCTCTGCGCCAACGACATGGACGTGGCGCCGGGCAAGATCGTCTACACCCAGATGCTCAACCAGCGCGGCGGTATCGAGAGCGATCTGACCGTCTCGCGATTGTCCGAAACAGCCTTCTTCCTCGTCGTGCCGGGCGCCACGCTGCAGCGCGATCTGGCCTGGCTGAAAAAACATCTTGCCGACGAGTTCGTCGTCATTACCGATGTGACCGCTGCCGAAGCGGTGCTTTGCCTGATGGGCCCGGATTCGAGGAAGCTGATCCAAAAGGTCAGCCCGAATGATTTCTCCAATGACAACAATCCGTTCGGAACGTTTCAGGAGATCGAGATCGGCATGGGCCTGGCCCGCGCCCACCGCGTCACCTATGTCGGCGAGCTCGGCTGGGAGCTTTATGTCTCGACCGACCAGGCCGCCCACGTCTTCGAGGCGATAGAAGAGGCCGGCGCCGATGTCGGTCTGAAGCTATGCGGCCTGCACACGCTGGACTCCTGCCGCATCGAAAAGGCGTTCCGGCATTTCGGCCACGACATCACCGACGAAGACAATGTGCTGGAGGCCGGCCTTGGCTTCGCCGTGAAGACGGCCAAGAGCTATTTCCTCGGCCGCGATGCGGTGCTGAAGAAGAAAGAAACCGGCCTGTCACGCCGGCTGGTGCAGTTCCGCCTGAACGACCCCGAGCCGCTGCTCTTCCACAACGAGGCGATCCTGCGCGACGGCAAGATCGTCGGTCCGATCACCTCGGGCAATTACGGCCATCATCTCGGCGGCGCAATCGGGCTTGGCTACGTGCCTTGCAAGGGTGAGAGCGAGGCGGATGTGCTGTCGTCGTCCTACGAGATCGAGATCGCCGGCGAGCGCTTTGCCGCCGAGGCCTCGCTCAAGCCGATGTACGATCCGAAGGCCGAGCGAGTGCGAATGTAGCTCAGAACGCATCCATCTCGGCCGCGACCTTCGCCACGAATCTCGTCCGCCTCTCGTCGGTCGATAGGTTCATCGAGTACTGCGCGAGGTAGGAAACCGACCCGCCAGGCTTGATGGTCGCACGCAGCACCCGCTTGACCAGCTTGCGCGGCGGGTCGCCCATCAGCATGGCTCGGAACCGACTGCCGCCATAGGTGGCGACCGCGGCGACCTTGCGAATGTTGTGCAGCGACGGCTGCACCTTGCCGTCAACCAATTTGAACGACACGCCGGGCAGGAAGACGCGATCGAAAAAGCCTTTCAGAATGGCCGGATAGCCGAAGTTCCACACCGGAAACGATAGCACCAGCGCCTCGGCCCGCAGCAAGCGCTCGACGTAAGCCGCTGCAGGATCGCCGTCACTGCGCGCGTCGTGATAGGAGAGCCGTTCGGCCCGCGTCAGCCTGGGATCGAACCCCTCGGCATAGAGATCGCAATCGTCGACGGCATGGCCGGCGGCCTTCAGCCGCTCGACGATGGTCCGGTGCAGACCGGCATTGAAGCTGGTCTCGACCGGATGAGCGTAGAGGACGAGGATGTTCACCCAAGTCCTCGCAGGTCGGCGCGAGGCACCCCCCTCTGCCCTACCGGGCATCTCCCCCTCAAGGGGGGAGATTGGCGGTTCCATCGTCTCGACCATCTTCCAACGTCGGCAACTGGCGAAAGCGATACCGACAGCCGATCTCCCCCCTTGAGGGGGAGATGGCCGGCAGGCCAGAGGGGGGTGTTCAAGCGCAAACCTCTCCTCAACCCGTCTTCTCCAGCCCCTTGAACAGGAACGACTTGCCTGAGCGATAATCATAGTCCGGATTTTCCCAGGCGATCATCTTGCCCGGATTGAGCAGCCCCTGCGGGTCGGTCTCGCGCTTGAAGGCGAGCTGCACCTCGTCGGTGCGCTTCATGCCGCCCTCTTCCAGCGTGTAGCGGTGCGGGTTGAAGATCCAGCAGCCATTGTCCTCGTGGATGCGAATGATCTCGTCCAGCCGCTCCGCCGTGGTGAAGCGCACTAGCGGCAGCCCTGCGATGCCGATGGCGCCGTCGAAGCGGATGAATTCGAGATGCGCCGGCACCTCGTCGCCGAAGCGTTCGACCATTGCCTTGACGTGGCCGAGGTGGTCCGGCGACGGGTAGCGGGTCTGCAGATAGGTGATCGTCGGGTCGACCCGGATGGCGCGCAGCGTGGTGTGGTTCCAGGTCAGCTCATAGGCCGGCGGCAGCCCCTTGAGATCGGCCTCCTTATCGGCGCGAAAGACGATCTCGCCCTTACTGCGCGCAGTGAAGGCGAGGAAGGCATCCATCGCATGCGGCGCGATCATCAGGACGACGATGCTTTGGCCGCGCCGGAAAAACCGCTGGTGGCGCTTGAAGTAATCGTAGGGGATGGGTGCTGCTATCGGCGTGATCAGCTTCGCCAGGATGCCGTCCTGGATGGCGAGATCGTTGCCGAAGCCGGCCGCATCCATGAAATCGTCGAAGCCGACGATGACGTCGATCCAGTCATAACTGGCGGTTAGCGGCATCTCGACTTCGGTGATGATGCCGTTGGTGCCGTAGGCGTGCATCACTTTCAGCACGTCCTCGCCGGTGAGCTCCATGACGCGGGGCTGTGCCTCCATCGTCACGGTCCTCAGCCGGATGACGTTGCCGAGGTCGCGCAAGCCGCCCCAGCGGATCGAGCCAATACCGCCGGAGCCGCCGGCGACGAAGCCGCCGATCGATGCCGTGTTGTAGGTCGACGGCGACATGCGGAGCTCCTGGCCGGAATGCGCCCGAGTCGCCTTGTCGATGTCGGCGAGCACGGCGCCGGGACCGGTGACGACACGACCGGGCGCGATCGCCTTGATCGCGTTCATCTCGGCGAGATTGAGCACGACGCCGCCGGACAGAGGCATCGCCTGCCCGTAATTGCCGGTGCCGCTGCCGCGCGGCGTCACCGGCACGCCATGCCGGTGGCAGGCGGCGAGCACGCGGACGACCTCATCTTCCGTTTTCGGCGTCACGATCAGGTCGCCGGTGACATGCTCGAGCTGCTGCTTCAGCACCGGGCTGTACCAGTAGAAGTCGCGGCTCTTCTGCTGGACGATCGCCGGATGGTCGTCGACCTTGAGGCCGTCCAGGTCGCGCTTGAGCGCCGCAATATCCATCATTCCACCATCAGATCATCGAGTTCGGCATAATCGGGCAGCTGGCGTTCGATCGCCTGGCCGTCGCGCACCACGATGCGATCCGATTCGGGCCGTGACAGCAATTCCGTCCAGCTTCGCCCCTTGAAGACGACGAAATCGGCCGGCCCTCCGGCGGCAAGCGTGCCGAAACCATCGAGCCGCATCACCTTGGCCGGCGTCGCTGTTACCGCTTGCGGCCAGTCAGCGACGGGATGGTCGAGATGCAGGATGCGCGTCGCCATGCGATAGACCTCCAGCATATCGAGATCGCCATAGGCGTAGAACGGGTCGCGCGTATTGTCGGAGGCGACGGCGACGGCGATGCCGCGCGCCTTCATCTCGTGCAGCAGCGTCACCCCGCGCCAGCGCGGCGTGGTGTTATCGCCGCGCCGGTCCTGCAAATAGAGATTGCACATTGGCAGCGACACCACCGCCAGGCCGGCCTTGGCGACCTTGTCCAGCGTGTCGAGCACCTCGAGATCGGGCTGGCGCGCCAGCGAGCAGCAATGGCCGACCAGGATGTTCCCGTCAAAACCGTTCCAGAGGGCGGCTTCGGCAATCTTCTTGAGCGAGATCGCCGAGACATCGTCGGTCTCGTCGGCATGGAAATCGAGGTCGAGGCCATGCTTGATCGCCTGCGCAAACACCTGGTCAAGCAGTTCCTCGAGGTCCGGCACCATATAGGTGACGACGCCGAGCACGCCCTTGGCGGCAGCCACCCGCTTGGCCAGCCTCTCGAACCATTTCCTGTCGCGCACGCCTTCGATGCCGAGCAGGCAGGCCGCCTGCAGCTCGATGCGGCCGCGCCATTTCTCCCGCATCGTCTCGAACACCGGCCAGGAGATCTCTTCCTGCGGCGCAACGCTGTCGAGATGCGTACGCAGCGCCTTGGTGCCATGCGCATAGGCAGAGCGCAGCGAAAAATCCATGCGGCGGGCAACGTCGTCGGCGCTCCAGTGCGCCGCGCGGTCGGCGCCCGTTGCGTTCAGCGCGCCCATGAAGGTGCCGTCCGGGTTCGGCTTTCGAGGCCAGATATGGCCCTTGTCGATATGCGTGTGGCAGTCGACGAAGCAGGGCAAGACGATCCGGCCGCCAAGGTCGATGGCGCCTGCCTGTGCGTTGGATCGATGCGCCGTAATCCCGGAGATCTTGCCATCGGCGATGGCGATATCCGCGAGCCCAAACCCGTCGGTATCGAAGGCTCCAGAAAAGCCCGGCGTCAGTGAGGCATGAAGCCGAACCTTGGCGAGATGGTAGGAACCAGAAGCTGGTATCAAGGCGGCGCTGTCCACCATCACCGCTCCTGCCTCAGCGCGCTCTCGTGCCAGCGCCGCAAAATGAGATGCGAAATCAGCGACAGCACCAGGAAGATCAGGATGCCGGTGAGCGAGATCAGGATCAGCGCCGCGAACAGCCTCGGCGCGTTGAGCCGGTAGCCGGCCTCGATTATGCGCGAGGCGAGGCCGGACGACTGGCCGGTGGCGCCGGCGACGAACTCGGCCACCACCGCACCGATCAGCGACAGGCCGCCGGCGATCTTCAGCCCGCCGAGGAAATAAGGCATCGCCGCCGGCAGCCGCAGATAGCGCAATTGCTGCCAGCGGGTGGCGCCGTTGAGCTTGAACAAATCGCGCAGATTGCGGTCGACGGAATTGAGGCCGAGCGTGGTGTTGGAGAGGATCGGGAAGAAGGCGACGATCCAGGCGCAAAGCAAAAGCTTTGTCGTCTGGTTGTCGACATAGATATTGATCAGCGGAAAGATCGCGACGATCGGCGTCACCTGCAGCACGATGGCGAAGGGAAAGAACGACATCTCCACCCATTTCGACTGCGCGAACAGCACTGCCAGCCCGACGCCGCCGATGACGGCGAGAAGCAGGCTCAAGAAGGTGATCCTGAGTGTCACCAGCAGCGAGGAGAACAGCAGCCCGGCATCGTCGTGCAGCGTCTGCAGCACCACGCCGGGACGCGGCAGGATATATTTCGGGATGTCGTTCCAGACGCAGACGCGGTCCCACAGCCAGATCGCCAGGATCATGATCGCCAGCGGCAGCAGCCATCTGCCGATGCGCTCGAAGCGCTCTTGGCGAACGCGACGCGCCTCCTCCGGGTCGAGCGCCAGGATTTGTTCTTCAATGGCCGTCATGATGCGGTCCGGCAGTTGAGTTGATGGCGCCGATCAGCACGTCGGATGCCTGGCGGCAGAGCGCGGCATAGTCGGGCGAGGTGCGAAACGCCTCGTCGCGCGGATAGGACGCATCGACGGCGAGCTCGGCGAACACCCGGCCCGGCCGCGCCGCCATGACGACGACGCGGTTGGAGAGGAAAACGCTTTCGAAGACGCTGTGGGTGACGAAAACGACGGTGAAACGTTCATCCTGCCACAGCTCCAGCAGATCGTTGTTGAGCTTGAAGCGGGTGATCTCGTCGAGTGCTGCGAACGGCTCGTCCATCAACAGAATCCGCGGCTTGGTCACCATGGCCCGGGCAATCGAGACGCGCATCTTCATGCCGCCCGACAATTCGCGCGGCACGGCATTCTCGAAGCCGGTCAGGTGAACCCTCGCCAGCATCTCCATCACCGCCGGCGCCGCCTTGGCCCGCGACACGCCCTTCAGCCGCAGCGGCAGCCAGACATTGTCGAAGACATCGGCCCAGGGCAGCAGCGTCGGCTCCTGGAAGACGAAGCCGATATTCGAGCGGTCGCCGATATTTGAACGATCGAGGGCGCCGCTGCCGCGCCAGTCGAGCACGCCCGAGGTCGGCGTCGACAGGCCGGCAATCAGCCGCAGCGCCGTCGACTTGCCGCAGCCCGACGGTCCGAGCAGGCTGAGGAAATCGCCTTCCCGGATCGTCAGCTCGACATTGCTGAGCGCGGTGACGCCGTTGGAAAACACCTTGCCGACGCCACGCAGCGCCAACAGCGTCGGCCCCGATACGCTTCCTGGCTGTTGCGCCACTTTCTCCAGCTTCACGGCCTACTTCTTCAGGTCGAGCCCGACGCTCTTGTTGACGAAGGCCAGCGTGTAGGCCTTCTTGATGTCGATGCCCGCCGGCGTTACCTTGGCCTTGACCATCTTGTCGTAAAAACTCTGGATGCGCGCATCGGTCATGGCGCCGATGCCGAGCTTTTCGCTGTCGCCGGAATCGACCACGCCGAACTTCTTCAGCTGCTCGATCGAGAAGGCGATCTGCTCATCCGTCATGTCCGGATTTTCCTTCTTGATCATCTCGTTGGCGGCCTTGTTGTCGCCGTAGAGATAATTGTACCAGCCCTTGGCCGAGCCATCGACGAAGCACTGGACCACCTCGGGCCGCTTGTCGACCGTCTCCTGCATGGTTTCGACCGTCGTTGCATATGTGTCCCAGCCATAGTCGGCCAGCAGGAACTGGTTCGGCGTGAAACCGCCCTGCTTCTGGACGGCGAATGGCTCCGAGGTGACGTAGCCCTGCTGGATCGACTTCTTGTTGGCGATGAACGGAGCCGGGTTGAAAGTGTAGGGCACGCGTTTTGCGGCATCGAAGCCGAGGTCGGTGACCATCCACTGGAAGAAGGTCTGCGCACCTTCGTCGCCGAGGATGTACTGGTCGGCGTTCTTCAGGTCTTCCCATTTGTCCAGCCCCTGGCCGGGATGGGACATGATGACCTGCGGGTCCTTCTGGAAGTCGGCGGCCACGACGCGCATCGGTATGCCTTGCTGCACGGCATCGAAGGCCGACAGCAGATTGCCGCCCATGTAGAAATCGATCTTACCTGCGAGCAGCAGCGGCCGGCCGCTGACCTGTGGGCCGCCCTGCATGATCGTCACGTCGATGCCGCATGCGGCATAGGTACCATCCACCACGGCTTGGTAGTAACCGCCATGTTCCGGCTCGGCCAGCCAGTTGGTGCCGAAGGTGACTTTTTCGTTCGCTGCCGCGGCAAGCGTACCTGCGCCAAGCAGCACGATCACGCCCGCCGAAATCTTGAGTCTTCCGTACATCCACACCACCCTTTGTTCGCTCCGGCGCATCACGCGCCGGGCTCGACACCATTGTTTCAAGAAGCAAGACACATGCCACCGGCGCGTTGCGTCGGGACCGCCCGCTTGTGCAATGCCCGCCTGTGCAATGGCGGCGCGAAGGCCGGACGGGTCATGCTGTACGGAAGGCATCGTGCCTATTTTTTGATCGCCTGTCCACAATCGCCCTCGTGACATGCACCGCCATCTTGATGCCCGCCTACATCCAGCTTTACGCTGCCGTGAACGGAGATTGCCATGTTCAAATTTCTCACGCCGAAGTCGATCAAGCCGCCCTTCGCCCGCTACAGCCATGGCGTCGAGCTGCCGCCCGGCAAGCGGCTGGTGCTGTGTTCGGGCCAGGTCGCGATCACAGCGGACGACCAGATCCCCGAGGAGGCCGGCGCACAGGCCGAGCTCTGTTTCCAGAACATAGCGGCGATTCTCGGCGAGGCCGGGCTCGGCCTGTCCGACATCGTCCGCATCAACGCCTACGTCACCGACCGCGCCTTCCTGCGGCCCTATATGGAGGTTCGCGACCGGCTGTTCGCCAGTCCGGCGCCGGCCTCGACGCTGATGATCGTGTCCGGCTTTGCCCGGCCGGAGTTTAAGGTCGAGATCGAGGTCATCGCGTCGGGTTGAGGAGCGCTGGCCAGCGGCTGGAATCGACAGGCCGATGATCTCAAGTTACACGACAAAGGTTGGTGCCGCCCCTCATCAAGCGCGCATCCAGTCTCTTCGAGGTAAAAAATGGCCGGAACAAAAAAACGCGTATGGTGGGGTGACTACCGGACCACCGAATACGCGACCGTCGATCCTGAGGCGACCATTGCCGTTCTGCCGCTGGCGGCGATCGAGCAGCACGGGCCCCATCTGCCGGTTTCGACCGACACCTCGATCATGAACGGCATGCTGGAAACGGTGATCGCGCGCCTGCCCGGCGATCTCGACATCCGCATCCTGCCGGTTCAGGCGGTGGGCAAGTCGAACGAGCATTTGCATGCGCCCGGCACCCTCACTCTGCCGGCGACGACCCTGGTCGAGGCGTGGACCGAACTTGGCCTGTCGGTCGCACGCGCCGGCGTCCGAAAACTGATTGTCGTCAACTCGCATGGCGGCAATGAGGAGATCATGGGCATCGTCACCCGCGAATTGCGCGTGCGGGCAAAGATGCTGGCGGTAAAGACCAGCTGGCAACGGTTTGGCCGGCCGGCCGGCATGTACACCGACCTCGAAGACCGCCACGGCATTCATGGCGGCGACGTCGAGACCTCGCTGATGCTGCACTTCCGGCCCGACCTCGTCGACATGGCCAAGGCCGATAATTTCGTGTCCAAGGTCGCCCGCGCCGAAAAGGAATTTTCGCTGCTGCGCCACACCGGAACGCACGCCTTCGCCTGGATCGCCAGCGACCTCAACCCGAATGGCGTGGTCGGCGACGCCAGCATTGCAACCGCCGAAAAAGGCCGGCTCACCGCCGAGCATCAAGCCGACGGCTTCATCAGCTTGCTGAAGGACGTGCGCAAGGCAAAGCTGGCGGATTGGCTGGCGTAACTAGCCCTCGATCCTCAGCGCAAACGGCGTGCCCTCAAACGCTTCGGCGCCGCGCCCGATCGCCTCGATGGCGCGGCTCATGCGGCCGTCGCGCTCGAGCAGTGCGTCGGCAATTGCGATCAGCCGCGGATTGGGTGTCGCCGTGGGCGACAGCGCGCGCAGCGTCTTGGCCAGTTCGGCTTCGTCGCGCTTCGGCGCCAGCGCTGCCGCGATAATGTAGGCCGAGGCGGTCGACCGGCTGATGCCGGCATAGCAATGCACCACCAGCGGCCGCGAGCGATCCCATTGGCGGGCGAAATCGAGCAGGTTCAAGACATGCTCCTCGCCCGGCATGGTCATGCCCTCCTGCGCTACCGCAATGTCGTGCATGACCAGGTGCAGATGGTTTTCCCTGGTGATCGAGGCCGGCCGCATCACCTCCGTGCCGGCAGCGAGCAGCGAAAGCAGCCGCCCGGCCCCGGTCTTCGTCACCGTTTCCTCGACTTTGGACAGCGAGCAGACATGGATCATTGGATCGTTTCTCCCTTGGCATCATCGTCGCGCCGCGAGGCCCAGCCGGCAAGCGCTGATTCGAGCCGCCGCCATTCTTCGTCGGCTCCCGGTAGGCCGGCGCGCAACACATCCGGCCGGTCGGCGAAATGCCGAAGCAGGATGCCGCGCTGGCCGAGCACCGAAAACAGGCGGGCGGCGTTCGCCAGCCTGATATAGCGGAACAGCGCGGTGCCAGCGGCGACAGGCACGCCGAACCGGCCGAACAGCGCATCGAGCCGTGCGGCATCCTCGGCCAATCGGCGCCGCATCCCGGCCTGCCAGCCGGTATCGGCAAGCGCCCTTATGCCATATTCGAGCGCCGGCCCGGAAATCGCCCATGGCCCGAATTGCGCCTGCAGCCGCTCGACCGTCAGCGCGTCGGTCAATGCAAAGCCAAGCCGCAGGCCGGCCAGGCCGAAGAACTTGCCGAACGAGCGCAGCACGACGATGCCGCCCTGGTCGACGTCGCCAGCGAGACTTTCGCTGCGTGGGCCGACATCCATGAAGGCCTCGTCGACGACCAGCAGCCCGCCTCTGGCGCGCAATTTTGCGGCAAGTCGAAGCAATCTTTCGCGCTCGACGACGCGCCCGTCCGGGTTGTTGGGATTGACGACGACGGCAAGGTCGGCCGCCGCCGAGGCTTCGAAATCATCGACTTCAGCCGCCGCATGGCCGGCGATCGCCGCTGCCCGCCGATGCTCGGCATAAGTCGGCCCGAGCACCAGCGCCCTGCCCGGGCTGACCAGCGAAGCGACGCGCGGCAACAGGATCTGCGTGCCGGGCGCCGCTGCGACATTCGCCGCCGATGGAGCGCCATAGGCGCTTGCCGCGACTTCGGCCAATTCGCGGGCACGCGCTGCTTCCGGCAATCGCGACAGGGCGGTGGCGGGCAAATCGAAAAGCGGGTAGGAGTGCGGATTGATCCCGGTCGAGAGGTCGACGAAAGGCAGCGGCGCGTGAGGGAAAAGCGCCCTCGCCCGGCCAAGGCTTCCGCCGTGGTCCACTGCCGCCGTCACTCCATCAAGAGACTTCATGTCGATCCTGATCACTTTCCTGTCGCTGGCCATCGAACTTGTACTCGGCTACCCGGCCCAGCTCTTCGATGCCATTGGCCATCCCGTCACCTGGTTCGGCAGGCTGATATCCTTTCTCGACGGCAGGCTCAACCGCGCCACTGATTCCGACGCCCACCGTCGCCGCTGGGGCGTGCTCGCGCTGCTGGTCATCGTGCTGGTGCCGGCCGCCCTCGCCTTCTGGATCGAAGCCATGCTTTGGAGCATTCCCCTCGGCTTGTTGGTCATCGCAATCCTGGCGACGTCGCTGCTGTCGCAGAAGAGCCTGGCCGAGCATGTCGAAGCGGTGGCCGACGCCCTCGACAGCGGCGGACTGGACATGGGCCGCATTGCCGTCTCGCGGATCGTCGGCCGCGACCCGGAAAAGCTCGACAGGGCCGCTGTCTGCCGCGCCGCGATCGAAAGCCTGGCCGAGAACTTCTCCGACGGCGTCGTCGCGCCGGCGTTCTGGATCGGCGTTGGCGGGCTCGCCGGCGGCGTCGCCTACAAGGCCGCCAACACCGCCGATTCGATGATCGGCCACCGCACCCCGCGCCACGAGGCCTTCGGCTGGGCGGCGGCGCGCTTCGACGATTGGATCAACCTGCCGGCATCACGGCTGACGGCGCTGCTGATCGTGCTTGCCGCTTTCCTGGTCAAGGGCGCCGATGCCAAAGCCGCCTGGCATGCTGTGCGGCGCGATGCGAAAAAACACCGCTCGCCCAATGCCGGCTGGCCGGAAGCAGCGATGGCCGGTGCGCTCGGCCTGGCGCTCGCCGGCCCCCGTTCCTATGACGGCGTCATGGTCGAAGACGCGTTGATGGGCGAAGGCGGCCGCCGCGACGATATCGAGAGCACCGACATCCGACGGGCGCTGAAACTTTACCGGGTCGCCGACTTACTGCTGATCGCGCTGTTCGGGGTGGTCGCAGTGGTTGTTATCTTGGCGTGACCTGCGCCCGAGATCGAGCGGAAACAAAAAACCCGCCAAGCGGCGGGTCGTTGGAGCCAGTTAGCACCATAGCGAGATTAGTACCATAGCTGCCGGCACAAAGCAAGAACAAAATTGCTGTGCCCAAAGAATAATCGCCCCAGCTTTGCGCTTCTCATTCCCTGCCTTTGACGTTCGAGGTTGGCGAAATCCGAAGCGCCATCCAATCTCCCCCCTCGCGGGGGAGATGTCCGGCAGGACAGAGGGGGGCGCGAAGGATCGCCAGCCTCTTGACCGTTCACCTGCTAATGACGGTCTGACGACGTAGTTGTCTCCGACTGACAGGCCGAGGGACAGTGCCCCCCTTTGCCCTGCCGGGCATCTCCCCCACAAGGGGGGAGATCGGCAGCTTCGCCGGCGCCGCCTGCTCCGAAACGCCCTTCCCCGATCGCCAAACCCCTCAGAACTCTATCCCTTGCTGCGCCTTCACGCCGGCGGAGAAGTGGTGCTTGGTCACGCCCATCTCGGTGACCAGATCGGCTGCCTCGACCAATACCGGCTTGGCATTGCGGCCGGTGACGACGACATGCAGGCCCTCGCGACGCGCCTTCAGCGCTGCGACCACCTTTTCGAGGTCGAGATAATCGTAGCGCAGCGCGATGTTGAGTTCGTCGAGCACCACGAGGCTGATCGACGGCTCGGCCATCAGCTCGAGCGCCTTGGCCCAGGCGGCCTCAGCGGCCGCGATGTCGCGCTTCAGGTCCTGCGTTTCCCAGGTAAAGCCCTCGCCCATGGCGTGCCAGACGACGCGGTCGCCGAAGCAGGCAAAAGCATCCTTCTCGCCGGTGTGCCATTTGCCTTTGATGAACTGGACGACGCCGACGCGCTTGCCGTAGCCGAGCATTCTGAGCGCCAGCCCGAAGGCGGCCGTGGTCTTGCCCTTGCCCGGACCGGTGTTGACGATCAACAGCCCTTTCTCGACCGTCTTGGCTGCAACCTCGGCGTCCTGCACCGCCTTGCGCTTGGCCATCTTCGCGCGGTGGCGTTTCTCGTCCTTGGGATCGATGTGGTCGGTATCAGCCATGTCATTTCACCCTGAGCGGCAGCCCCGCCACCATCAAAAGCACGGTGTCAGCGACGGCGGCAACGTCCTGGTTCAACCGGCCGGCCGCGTCGCGAAACCGTCTTGCCAGCGCATTCTCCGGCACGATGCCCTGGCCGACCTCGTTGGACACCACGAACCAGGGTCCACGCGGCCGCGACAGCACATCTGCCAGCCTTCGGCATTCGGCCTCGACATCATGTTCGGCCAGCATATGGTTGGTCAGCCACAGCGTCAGGCAATCGATCAGCACCGGCTGGCCGTCAGGCAGTGCCTCGATCGCGCCGGCAAGGTCGAGCGGCGCCTCGATGGTCGTCCAGCCGGCGCTGCGGCGCGAGCGGTGCAGCGCGATCCGTTCGCGCATCTCCTCGTCATAGGCTTGCGCCGTGGCGATATAGCTCCATGGCGCCGGACAGGCACTCACCAGCCTCTCGGCATGCACGCTCTTGCCGGAGCGCGCACCGCCGATGATCAGGATCAGCGCCCCGGCAGCGCGGTCAGGCAAAGCTGTCGCGCAGGCTGGTCGCCGTGCCGGTGAAGCGGCCGCGCACCACGCCGACGACCGCGCCGAGCACCAGCCAGAACACCAGATTGGTCAGCGTCACCGCCACCACGAACTGATGATGCAGGCCTTCCGGGATTGTCGTCTCGAAGCTGTCGGGCTGCGGCGCGCCGACAATATGCGGCGCCACGATCAACGCCACGGCAAGGACCGCCAGCGGCAGCGATCTGCGGAAGGCGAGCAGGCCGAGACCGGCGGCGGTCGCCACCACCGTTGCCCACCACCAGATCTGGCGTTGGACAAGGTCGGCCGCCGGCATTGCCGGCAATTCCGGCGGCAGGCCGAGGCCCGGCGCCAGCGTGAACACGGCAAAGCCGGCAAGCCCCCAGAACAGGCCCTGGCGCCAATTGCCGATGCCGCCGGCGAACTCCGAAACCGCAACCAGGACCAACGCGAAGCCGATACCGGTGACGATATTGGCAACGACGCTGAAGGCAAAGCGTTCGAAACCGTCGGCCGGCGCCCAGCCTTCGTCCTCAGCCGGAGCCATTGCTTCAGCCGGTGCCGGCGCGGCGCTGCTCATAGCCATCGTGCCCGTGGCGGCCGGTGCCGCAGGTGCGGCGGCATGGTCATGGCCGCCGCCGGCCTGTTCGTAGACTTCCGCCTTCAGGATCAGCGGCACCGTGGCATAGGCCTGCATGCAGGCGAGAACGACGCCGGCCACGAGCCCTGCGATCGCCGCGATGAACACGACGTTGCGAAACAGTGTCATGATGTCAGCCCCTTGTCAGTGGCAGGGAAAGCCCATCGAGTGGCGATAGTCGTGGGCGGCATTGTGGACCGCATCGATGTGCGAGAAGCCGACAAAGCCCATGACGAAAATGCCGAGGAATGCAGCAAGCGCCAGCTGCATGAAACGCGACTGCGAGGAGACGGAAGCGCCGAGCGAGACGGAAGCGGTATTCATGTCTTGTCCTTTCGCCCTCCACCCGAGGGCATAGAAGTCAGTTTCCTGTCGCCGGCAGGTCTCCTGGCTCGCGGATCAGCGCCCTTCCCCACCTTCCCGAAGAAAATCTTCAGTGGCATATGGAGAGGACTACCGCACACAGTTGCGGGGGCAGCCACGGCATTGGGCAAGAATTTCGCCCGCACCGCATTCCCTCTTGGTTCCAAACGGAACCGACGACATCAGCGACTATAGGCAGAATCGCCGCGCCCGGCAAACCAAATTCCGCCGGATCGTGTGGCGAATGCGCCGCCTCGCCAAGCTCGCCGGCCGGCGCCGCAATTGACAATTCTCACAGCCGGGTGTCGGCTGGCGGATGGGGAGGAAGCCGGCATGCAACCCAGCCCGAATGAGCGCGGTCCCTATAACGGCCTGCCGCGGGCCGAGCCGACGCTGCCGTCATCGGCCTATTGGGACATCGCAGGCTATCAGCGCGATCTCGAGGCCATCTGGTATCGCAATTGGCTGCTGGTCTGCCGCGAGGCCGACCTTGCCCATCCGCTGGCTTTCAGGACGTTTCGCATAGGCACGCAGGAGGTCGTCGTGCTGCGCGACGAGACCGGCGAATTGCGCGCCTTTCACAACACCTGCCGGCATCGCGGCTCGCAGCTTTGCCAGCAGAGCGAAGGACGGCTGAGGGCGCGGCTCATCACCTGCCCCTACCACGCCTGGTCCTATTCGCTGCGCGGCGATCTGGTGCGCGTGCCGTCGAAATCGCTGCCGGACGGTTTCGACAAGGCCGATCATCCGCTCTACCGCGTCGCGCTTTCGGTGTGGCGCGGTTTCGTTTTCGTCAACCTCGCGCAAGACGCTGCCGGTTCGGCTGAAACATCCTTCGATCCGGCATCCGGCAACCTCGCCAACTGGCCGCTGGAAACGCTGCTGAGCGGCCATGTGCTGCGCAAGGTTATGAACTGCAACTGGAAGATATTTTGGGAGAACTTCAACGAGTGCCTGCACTGCCCTGGCGTCCACAAGGACCTGTCGCGGCTGGTGCCGATCTATGGCCGCGGCCTGATGGGCCGGCACGACGACCCCGAATGGGCGCGCCACGCCGACAATGACGCGCCGGAATTTGCCGGCGGCTTGCGGGCCGGGGCCGAAACCTGGTCGCGCGACGGGCGCGTCCACGGCTCGGTCTTTTCGAGCCTGACGCCGGCCGAGCGTGCTGCCGGGCAGACCTATGCCACCAACTTGCCCTCGATGTTCGTCGTCGGCCATGTCGACTATGTCAGGACCGTGCGGCTGGTGCCGCTTGGGCCGGAGCAGACCGAACTCACCGCCGAATGGCTTTTTTCGCCCGAAGCGCTCGTCGATCCGGCTGCGGATATCGACAACATCGTCGCCTTCGGTACCCAGGTGCTGGAGGAAGACGCTGATATCTGCGAGGTCAACCAGAAGGGCCTGCGCTCGATGCGCCATAAGGCCGGCGTGCTGATGCCCGAGGAATATGATTTGCACCGCTTCCACAACTGGGTGCGCGAGCGGCATGCGGCGCTTGAACATCAAAGCGATTTGGGCAGATAGCGCCAAGTGACGAAGCCGCAGACCGCCGCCAGCAGGCCGAGCGTCGCGAAAACCGCGCCCAGGCCGAAGAACGCCAGCACCACTGAATAGACCAGCGGCGGCGTCAGCTCGGAAAAGTCGAGATAGGTGCGGTAGACCGCCGCCATCTGCGCCCGCTCATACGAGCGCACCGAGCGCATGAACGCGGTCGAGCCCAGCGCATCGAGCGCGATGGTGAAGAAGGCACCGCAAAGCAGCAACGCGCCGGTGACGAGCGGCGCGGCCTCGCCGACGGCGCCGGCCGCCAGCAGCGTCGCCGACATGGCGAAATAGGCAAACGTCATGGTGCGCCGGCCGCCGAAACGCTTTCCCGCCCTGCCCCAGAAGATGGCCATGAACAAAAGCGCATTGCCGGCCGAAACCAAGAGGCCACCGGCGAGCTCGCCCTCGCCGGTGATCACCATGAACAGCGGCCCATAGACAAAGAACGTCGTCCAGAAGCAGGAACGGCCGAAGGCGATCAGCCAGGCCAGCCTCAGCCTTGGCTGCGCGACGAAGCGGCCGATATTGGCCAGCGGATTGACCGGCCGCGTCTTGCCCGGGCGGATCGACGGGTTGTCGCCAAGCCGGTAGGTCCAGAACAGCGCCAGCAGGGCCATGGCGAAGACGGCCACCGCGCTATGCGCGGCATAGATGCCGAAACGCGTGTAGAGGAAAATGCCGAGCGTCGGCCCGGCGGTCCAGGCAAGCATCGACCACGCCATGCGCAGCGACTCGGCCTGCATGAAATCGGTCTTGCGGATGTGGTCCATGATGTAGAGGTTGAGCGTGATCGCCAGCGCGCTGGCGCCGATGACGCGGCAGAGCATGCCGACCGTTTGGCCAGCAAGCGTATGAGTGACGAAGAACAGCGAGCCGACGGCCAGCAGGCAGGCACCGGCGGTATAGACCCAGCGCCGGGCAAAGCGCCGGATCAACATCGGCATGAACAGCGTCGCCGAGAGGCCGAGCATTGCCACGACCGTGTAGAGGATCGAGACGATCTGCTCGTTGTGCAGGATCTCATAGGCCTGGATCGGGATGACGCTGGAGACGGTGGCGCGCGCGAACGATTCGACCGCATAAAGCGAGGCGAAGGTGCGTGCATCCGCCGGCCGCAAGGCCGCAAGCCAGATAGGATGGCGCACATGGGTAGCCATTGCTTTCCCCGAAGCAGAATCGCCCAAAGCAGGGTTTGGAGCACAAATCTGCCGCGGCGATTCCTGGCCGGGTAACAGGAAACCGACGCCTTCACGGCAAAAAGCGAAGCCGGCCAAAGGCTTTCCGGCTCTGGCCTAAAGCGAGTTCTAATGCTGACCCGCGCCAACGCGACGCGAGGACTGCTTCTTTTGACGGTGGCAACCGTGATAGTCGTCTTGCCGGGGCTGAACCAAGACAGCGAGACCGATGAGCATCGCCACGCCGACCACCGCCGTTCAGGATCAACCGAAGGCGAAGCGCATCGCCGCCATCGACATCGCACGCGGCATCGCTTTGCTTGCCATGGCGAGCTATCATTTCACCTGGGATCTCGAATTTTTCGGCTACACCGATCCCGGCCTCACCGCCTTCGGCTGGTGGAAAATCTACGCGCGCTGCATCGCCTCGAGCTTCCTGTTCCTGGTCGGCGTCAGCCTCTATCTCGCCCATGGGAAGAAAATCCGCTGGACAGGCTTCTGGAAGCGCTTCGCCATGGTTGCCGGGGCGGCTCTCGCAATATCGCTGGTCACCCGAATCGCCACGCCCGACGGCTTCATTTTTTTCGGCATATTGCACGAGATCGCGCTCGCCAGCCTGCTCGGCCTGGCGTTCCTGCGGCTGCCGGCGCTGCTGACACTGCTTGTCGCGGCGTTTGTCATCGCGGCGCCCTTCTACCTCAGATCCGAGGCCTTCGATCATCCGGCTTTGTGGTGGGTCGGTCTATCGGCGACCAATCCGCACTCCAACGACTATGTTCCGCTGCTGCCCTGGTTCGGCGCCGTGCTTGCCGGCATCGCGGTTACCAAACTCGTCGCCACCTCCGGCGTGCTGACCCGGCTGTCGGCCATGACGCCAGGCCGCTGGGCAAACCCGCTGGTCTTCATCGGCCGGCACAGCCTTGCCTTTTATCTGATCCATCAGCCGCTGCTGATCGGCTCGGTCTGGCTGTTTTCGCAATTCATGCCGGCGCGGGTCGAAAGCAGGGAGGTGAACTTTCTGAAATCCTGCCAAATATCCTGCGAGCAGGCGCGCGACACCGAGTTCTGCTCCAGCTATTGTGCCTGCATGCTGGACACTCTCCAGGGCGAAGCCTCGCTTGACCGGCTCTACAGCAACGACCAGTCCCCGGAGTGGAAGGCGCATATTGGCGAGCTCGCCGGCACCTGCACCGCCCAAACCGAGACGGCGGAACCGAGAACGCGCTAATCGAGGGAGGACAACAATGACCGACAGTCACCCGAAACCCGTGCAGCAAAATCCTGGGCAGCCGAAGCTGGGGCACATCCCATGGCCGCCGCTGATCTATGTCGCCGCCATCATCGTCAGCGTCGCGCTAGGGTTTTTCTATCCACTGCCGTGGATCGGCGATCTTCTCGGCGACATCCTGTTCGCCGCCGGCCTTGTGGGGTTGGTGGCGGTCGCCGCGCTCTGGTTCACCGCGATCCGCACCATGATCCGCGCCAAAACGACGCTCAACCCCAACGGCGTGCCGGACCATCTGGTGACCACCGGACCCTTCGCCGTCAGCCGCAACCCGATCTACCTCGCCAACACATTGCTGCTGGTCAGCCTCGCCTTTGTCTCGGGGATCGCCTGGTTCCTGCCGCTCGCGGTCATCGCGGCGTTCCTGACGCAGAAGCTGACGATCGAGAGCGAGGAGAAGGTGCTGACGGCCAAATTCGGCAAGAAGTACCGGGACTACGCCAAAAGGGTGCGGCGCTGGATTTGAGCCGGGGCTGACACCGCGCTTACGTGGTGACGCCGAGTTCAACCAGCCGCTCGACGCAGGATTCCTCGGCCTGGTCGAGCTCGGCCAGGGTCTCCTCGAGGTCGCGGCGTTTCTGGCGAAGATCCTCGCGCTTTTCCTCGATGCGCTTGATCATCAGCTTGAGTTGGCCGACCTCGCCGGGCGGCTCCCTGTACATCTGGATGATTTCGCGGATCTCGTTGATCGAGAAGCCGAGCCTCTTGCCGCGCATGATCTGGCGGATGAGATGCCGGTCCGACGGACGGAACAGCCGGGTGCGGCCGCGCCTTACCGGCTGCACCAGCCCTTCGTCCTCGTAGAAGCGCAACGTCCGCGTCGACACGTCGAATTCGCGGGTCAGCTCCGTGATCGAATAATATTCCCGCATCGCCACTCCAATGCCCCGGCCACGCCGCGAGTTCCAACTGGCCGGCGCCGCCGGCATCCAGGCGCGTACCAGAATCGGCGGACAAGGCACCTTCCAAAGCCTCGCACGGCATTTACGTAAAAGTCAATTGAGGTGCCGTTCAGCCTACGCCGAACCACCATGTGGCAAGCCCGAGAAAGGCAAAGAAACCGACGACATCGGTGACCGTAGTGACGAAAACCGCCGAAGCCACAGCCGGATCGATCTTGAAGCGGTCGAGCAGCAGCGGGATCAGGATGCCCGCCAGAGCCGCCACGAACATGTTGATGATCATCGCCGCCGCGATGATGCCGCCGAGATTGCGATCGTGGAACCAGGCAGCCGCGACGATGCCGATCAGGATGGCGAAGATGATGCCGTTGATGAAGCCCACCCCGATTTCGCGGCGGATGATGCGGCCGGCATTGTAGATATCGAGGTCCCTCGTCGCCAGCGCCCGCACGGTGACGGTCATGGTCTGCGAGCCGGCATTGCCGCCCATGCCGGCGACGATCGGCATCAGCACCGCCAGCGCCACGATATGCTCGATGGTGCGGTCGAACAGGCCGATCACCGAAGCCGCGAGGAAGGCCGTCAAAAGGTTGACCAGCAGCCACGGCACACGCGAGCGCGAAGTCGAAAGGATGCTGTCCGAGAGTTCTTCGTCGCCGACGCCGCCCATGCGCAGCAGATCTTCCTCGGCCTCCTGCTGGATGACGTCGACGACGTCGTCGATGGTCAGCACGCCGACCAGCCGCTCGTTCTCGTCGACGACGGCAGCGGACAGAAGATCGTATTGTTCGAATTCGCGTGCCGCCTCCTCCTGGTCCATGGTGGCCGGGATGGCATGCCTGGTCTCATGCATGACCTCTTCGACCTTGACCGAGCGCTTGGTGCGCAGGATCTGGTCGAGGTCGATGGCGCCGAGCAGCTTGAAGCTCGGATCGATGACGAAGATCTGGCTGAAACGGTCGGGAAGGTTGTTGTCCTCGCGCATGTAGTCGATGGTCTGGCCGATCGTCCAGAATGGCGGCACCGCGACGAACTCCGTCTGCATGCGGCGGCCGGCGGTCTCTTCGGGATAGTCGAGCGAGCGCCGCAGCCTGATCCGCTCGGTGAACGGCAGTTGCGACAGGATCTCGTCCTGGTCCTCCTGGTCGAGGTCCTCGAGGATGTAGACGGCATCGTCGGAATCGAGCTCCTGCACGGCCTGGGCGATCTGCGCATTGGGCAGATTGTCGACGATGTCGCGCCTGATCGCCTCGTCGACCTCGGTCAGCGCGGAAAAATCGAAATCCTTGCCCAGCAATTCGACCAGGGCGCGGCGCTGTTCCGGGTGCAGCGCCTCGAGCAGGTGGCCGAGTTCCGACTGGTGCAGATCGTCGACTTCGCGCTTCAGCGTCAGCGTATCGCGATCGGCGATCGCGGCACCGATCTGGGTGAGAAACGACGACAGGATGACGCCGTCCTCGTCATAGATGTCGGCGCGGCGCTCCTCAGCGGCCCTGGCGCCGGTCATGTGTTCGTCCTGGCCTTCCACCAGCGCCTCCCGCCATCGGATTTCCGGATAAGGTGCCTGTCAGGTCTAGACCATGATCCTGAAAAGTGGAAACCGGTTTTCCGAAAAGATCATGGTCAAACACAAGGATGGAGCGGCGGCGCGATTTGGCTTGAGCATCGGCCTCTCTGTGCGCAACCGACGGATATCAGGCGCCCTTGCGAGCTGCCGGTTGCCCAAGATTGATAATTCAAGATTGATAATTAGAGGATTCTAATTTAGCATCTCTATAATTACCGGTAATAAAGGGAGGGTGTTTATGGGGAAGTATCTGTTTACCAGTCTTGCGTTGGTTTGTTCGGGAATACTTTTGAACCCGATTACCGCCGATGCAAAGGCCTTCAAATCTTTTCAGGGCAAGGAATGCAAGCCTGACTACAAACGGCTTTGCCCAATGACACCGATCGGCAAATGCGACCTTCAGAGCATGATCGAGCAGTTGTCACCCGCCTGCAAGGCTTTCGTCGAGAAGCACCGGTAATCCAGCTCTGCCATCGCCGCCGACCAACCGCCGGGCAGTCCGCGACAACGCCAGGTGTGGTGTGCCCCGGTCGGGGAATCGGTCGCCCAACAACAACAGTCCCGGTGGTCGGGCAGAACGGCATATGCTGCACCGGGAATGAGGCGAGGCCGACGGTGCGACGGCCTCGCTGGATATCGGGCTTAGAGGCCTGCCGATCAGGCAGCGTAGCGTTTGGCCTCAGCCGCGTAGGCGCCAAGGACACCGCTCCAGCCACGCTCCGATTCGAAGGCCTGGCGCGCTGCTTCTGCGGTCTCGCCCATGTTCTCCAGAAGCCGGTGCTCGAGTTCCACCCGCGTCGAATTCTCGCCGAGCGCGACAAAGCGGATGTCGACCTCGGTCAGCAATGCCGGATCGTAGCGCCAGTCGGCCCCGATACGCCAGGCGAGCGTCAGCCTCGACGGCGGATCCCAGGCGAGAACCTCGCCCCAATCGCATTCTGACCCATCCTCGCCGATCTCGTACCAGCGGCCGCCGGCTTTCGGTTCGATCACCGCGGTCGTCAGGGCGGATTTGCCGATCGAGTGCGAAGCCGGCCACCACCGTCCGAACCCTGTCGTGAACACATCGAATGCCTTGTCGAGCGGCACCTCCACGGTCACCGACTTCCTGACCGGTGCGGGCTTGATCATGGTCGTCATTTCCTCTTCTCCTTGCTGTTGTCGACTTCCCGTTTGAAGGCGTCGAGCGCATCGCCCCACATGCGATCGAGCCAGGCGCGCATCTCGCCGAGCCCATGCGGGTCGAGATGATAGATATTGCTGGCGCCCTTGGGCTCGGCACGGACCAGTCGGGCTTCCTTCAGCACTTTGAGGTGCTGCGATACCGCCGGCTGCGAGACCGGAAGCACCCGCGTCAGATCGATGACCGAGCGCGGCCGATCGGCGATGAGCTCGAACACCTTGCGGCGTGTCGGATCGGCCAAGGCCACCATTCCTGCGTAATCATAAACCATGACTTATGATAAGCTAAAACTTATGATAGGTCAACCGAGGGAGTGGCGGGCCTGTGTTTAAGCAACGGGCCGGTTCGGCCCGAGGCTCCGGGGTAATTCCTTCGCGCGGGGCATGGGCAGCAATGCGGATGCAAGATTGCTCAGGGAATCAATCCACCGCATGCGAGCCGGCAGGTATCGACCACCGGGGAAAAGTAAACCTGACGGCAAGGTTTTTACCTTATCGGTGTATATGTCTCTGCGGCGAAACATTAAGAACGGGTAAATTGGCTTGGCCCTAACTACGGAAGCCTCTCGCCACAGGCCCTCAGCCATATGGCAATTGCGCCTCTCCTTGTTTATGGCAATGTACGTGTTAGGTGCATCTGCACTATATCCAGAAGTATTCCGTACATCAGCCCTAATCTATTCTCACAAGTTTCTTATTGGCATGCCGGTCTTGTTTATCGGTGGCGTCTGTTGTGCCGCGCTCATACATGGCCGACGGCAACCGGTTCGCTACGCCCTGGAATTGGTTCAAGGGCGCTGGCGCGGCTGTCTGTTGGTGCTGCTGTTCTTCTTTGCCAGCTTGACCGCGTTCTCCACCTACAAGATCGCCATCCCGTCCGTCGTCCCATACTATGCCGACCACTGGTTAGCCGACGCTGATGAATGGTTGCACGGGATGCCGCCGTGGGAGATCGCCCATAAGCTCGACAGCAACGGGTGGTCGCTCGTCGTCTTCGACAGCTATGAAGTCATTTGGTTCTACCAGTGGTTCGGCACCATCCTTTTCGTGGCGCTCTGGTCGGACGAGATTGCGCGCATCCGCTATCTCAGCGCGGCAGCGCTGACGTTGTGCATCCTCGGAACTGTCTTGGCTTTGGCGCTGGCATCGGTCGGGCCGGTTTACTACCACCAGTTTGTTGGCGTGGATCGCTTCCACGGATTGAATGCCGCCTTGGACAGACTGGACCATAGTTACATGGTGCGGGAACCCGCAGCATATCTCCTGATGGCTTACCGGAGTGGCCGGCCAAGCCTTGGCGGCGGCATCTCGGCCATGCCAAGCATGCATGTCGCCTTTGCCGCACTGAACGCCTATTTGCTGTCCTCGATCAATCTCTGGCTGGGCGCTCTGGGTTGGGCGTTTGCAGCCCTGATCCTGTACGGATCGGTGTACACTGGATGGCACTATGCCCTGGACGGCTACGTATCGATCGCTGCTGTATCTGTGATCTGGTGGGCAACCGGACGCCTGGTGCGCGAATAATTATCCACGCAAACCGCATATATGGCTACGCGCCGATGGCGTTTTCGCATCGGCCAAACTCGCGATCGCAGTCAGGCAAAAAAGCCTCGCGCCTGACAAAGACGCTCTTTGCCGTGCTCGAACTCAACGGGGCGCTTTCGAATTAAATGGTGCGGTCGAGAAGACTCGAACTTCCACGGGTTGCCCCACAGCGACCTCAACGCTGCGCGTCTACCAATTCCGCCACGACCGCACGTGGTAGGAGCCAGAACGAACCGGCCCGCGGCGTGTAGCAAATCGTTTCCGGTGAAACAAGTGCGCGGCCAGCAATAATCGGCCGGATATCGGCTTAACTCTGCAAAGCGCCGAACGTGCCCGGAACTGGACGTTTGTACCGATTGCCGCCATATGAGGGGCGAGACGAGATATCATGACAGAACGCAGCCAGATCGCCACGTCGTTCCTGCCCTCGCCCGGCTCGGCGCCGGTCGAATGGCGCATTGAGCCCGGGCTCACCGCCTATCCCGATGCGCTCGCCGTGATGGAGGCGCGCGCCGAAGCAATCCGCAGCGGCGCGGCTGGCGAGATGGTCTGGTTGGTCGAGCATCCGCCGCTCTATACCGCCGGCACCAGCGCCCGTTTCGAGGACCTGATCGAGCCGGACCGCTTCCCGGTCTTTGCCGCCGGGCGCGGCGGCGAATACACCTATCATGGGCCGGGCCAGCGCGTCGCCTATGTCATGCTCGACCTCAAGCGGCGGCGCGAGGATGTCCGCGCCTTCGTCGCGGCACTCGAACAATGGATCATCGGCACGCTGGCCGCCTTCAACGTACGCGGCGAACGCCGCGAGGACCGCGTCGGCGTCTGGGTGGTGCGGCCGGATCGCCCCGCTTTGCCCGACGGCTCGGTCGCCGAGGACAAGATCGCTGCCATCGGCATCAGGCTGAGGCGCTGGGTGAGCTTTCACGGCATTGCCATCAATGTCGAGCCGGATCTCGGCCATTTCAGCGGCATCGTGCCGTGCGGCGTCCAGGATCACGGCGTCACCAGCCTCATCGATCTCGGCCTTCCCGTAACAATGGCCGATCTCGACCTGGCGCTGAAATCAGCCTTCGAAGATGTCTTCGGCCCGGCAGCGCCTTTGCAGGTCGAGGCGGCCCGCAAAGTCGGCTGACAGAACCTCACTGAAGACCGTAGTCCTACGCTGCGCCCCTCGCCTCCGCGAAGAACGGGTCGTCAGCGTTCGAGCCATGTCTTTCAGCGCATCCTCACATCGCGCCGATCCAGATTGCCATGGAAATGAGGAACGTGCTCATGCACACCAGCGAAACGACATCCTGAACAAGATCGGTCATAACTCTCTCCTGTTGTTAGTATGTTCGTATTTTGTTCTAATTTTGTTCGAATGTCAACGATCGCAATCCCGGCATGGCCGGAATTGCGTGCGGTCAATTTCGGCAGGGTTAAGAAAGGGTTGAGAGGCAGATTGCCGACGGTTTCGGGCCGAGAGCGCGCACGAAAAATAGCGGACGGCGCACGCCAGTTCGCAGGCCGGCATCACCTCGGTCTTAGCACACCCTAAAGCGGGACGACCTTGCCGTCGGCAAGCGTCACGCGGCGATCCATGCGCGAGGCAAGCTCGTGATTATGGGTGGCGATCAGCGCCGCCAGGCCGGATTGCCGGACCAGCGCTGCCAGCGCCTCGAACACATAGGAAGCAGTCACCGGGTCGAGGTTGCCGGTCGGCTCGTCGGCCAAAAGCACCAGCGGTGCGTTGGCGACGGCGCGCGCAATGGCGACGCGCTGCTGCTCGCCGCCGGAGAGCTCGGAAGGGCGATGCTGCGCCCGCTTGCCGATCTGCATGTAGTCGAGCAATTGCGCCGCCCGCTCGGCCGCCTCCTTGCGCGCCAGCCCTTTTATCAGCTGCGGCATCATGATGTTTTCCAGCGCCGAGAATTCAGGCAGCAAATGATGGAACTGGTAGACGAAGCCGACATCGTTGCGGCGGATCGCCGTGCGCTCGTCGTCGGAAAGCCGGCCGCAGGCGCGCCCCGCCAGGATCACGTCGCCGGCGTCCGGCCGCTCCAGCAGCCCGGCGGTGTGGAGCAGCGTCGACTTGCCGGTGCCCGACGGCGCCACCAGCGCCACCATCTCGCCACGCTTAAGCGAAAAATCGGCGCCGTTCAGGATGGTCAGCTTGCGCGGCCCCTGCACATAGTGCCGTTCGACGCTCTTCAGCTCGATAATGGCCTCGGCCATCATTCGTACCTCAGCGCTTCGACCGGATCGAGCCTGGCCGCCCGCCACGCCGGAAACAGTGTCGCCAGGAACGACAGCGCCAAAGCCATGAGAACGACCGAGATCGTCTCGCTGGCATCCATGCGGGCCGGCAGCTGGCTTAGGAAATAAAGCTCGGGATTGAACAGCCGCTCGTCGGCCAGCCAGGAGAAGAACTGGCGGATGCGCTCGACGTTGAGGCAGATCAAGATACCGAGCAGCACGCCGGCGATGGTGCCGACAACGCCGATCGCAGCGCCTGTCATCAGGAAGATGCGCAGGATCGCGCCGCGCGTCGCTCCCATGGTGCGCAGGATGGCGATGTCGTGGCCCTTGTCCTTCACCAGCATGATCAGGCCCGAAATGATGTTGAGCGCCGCCACCAGCACGATCAGCGTCAGGATCATGAACATGACGTTGCGCTCGACCTGCAGCGCGTCGAAGAACGTCTTGTTGCGTTGCCGCCAATCGACAAGGCTGATCGGCCGCTGCGCCGCCTCTTCGACCTTCGGCTTCAGCGCGTCGATATTGTCGGGATTGTCGGTGTAGATCTCGATCGTCTGCGCCCGGCCGTCCATGTTGAAATAAAGCTGCGCTTCCGAGAACGGCATGTAAACGATGGAGCTGTCATATTCCGACATGCCGACCTCGAAGATCGCGGTGACCGGATAGCCCTTCATGCGCGGCGTCGTGCCGAGCGGCGTGACGTCGCCCTCGGGCGAGATCAGCGTGATCGTATCGCCAAGCACAAGGCCGAGATTCTCGGCCATGCGGCTGCCGATGGCGACGCCCTCGCCGGTGTCGAAGCCGACGATCGAGCCCTCCTTGATGTTGTTGGCGACGATGGTGATCTTGCCGAGGTCCTCGCCGCGTATGCCGCGCACCAGCGCGCCGGTGCCGCCGCCGACATTGCCTTGCGCCAGCACCTGCCCGTCGATCAGCGGAATGGCGTATTTGACGCCGGGCACGCCGTTGATGCGGCCGGCGACCTGGGCATAGTCCTCCAGCGGCATGTCGAGCGGCTGCACGATCAGGTGCCCGTTGACGCCGAGGATGCGCGTCAGCAGTTCGGCGCGAAAGCCGTTCATGACCGCCATGACGACGATCAGCGTGGCAACGCCCAGCATGATGCCGAGGAAGGAGATCGAGGCGATGACCGAGATCACCGTCTCCTTGCGGCGCGAGCGCAGATAGCGCCACGCAACCATACGCTCAAAGCCGGAAAAGGGTCCTGCCCCCGAAGGTTTGGCTGCTGCCGCTTCGTTCATGCGGCGGCACCGAAACGCTTTTTCACGTCGCCGATCGGCAGCGTCTCGCGCTCGCCGGTCCTGCGGTTCTTGATCTCGACCTCGCCGGCTGCGACGCCGCGCGGCCCCACGATCACCTGCCACGGAAGTCCGATCAGGTCGGCGGTAGCGAACTTGCCTCCCGGCCGCTGGTCGGTGTCATCGTAGAGCACCTCCTTGCCGGCGGCGGCAAAGGCGGCATGCATCTCACCGCAGACGCGGTCGCATTCGGCATCGCCAGCCTTCATGTTGATCAGGCCGATGTCGAACGGCGCCACCGCTTCCGGCCAGATGATGCCGTTATCGTCATGGCTGGCCTCGATAATCGCCGCGACCAGCCGCGACGGACCGATGCCGTAGGAACCGCCAGAGACGAAATGATCCTTGCCGTCCGGCCCGGTCACCTTGGCGCCCATCGGCTTGGAATATTTGTCGCCGAAATGGAAGATATGGCCAACCTCGATGCCGCGCGCCGAGACCTTGTCGGCTTCGGAGAGCTTTTCCCATGCCGCCTCGTCATGCATTTCGTCGGTGGCGGCATAGGGCGTCGTCCATGTCTTGACGATCTCGGCAATCTCGGCGTCATTCGAAAAGTCGGTATTCGCCCCTGGTACATCAAGCGAGAGATAGTCGCGATGGCAAAACACCTGGCTCTCGCCGGTGTCGGCCAGGATGATGAACTCATGGCTGAGGTCGCCGCCGATCGGCCCGGTGTCGGCGCGCATCGGGATCGCCTGCAGCCCCATGCGCGTGAACGTCCTGAGATAGGACACGAACATACGGCTATAAGCGGCCTTGGCGCCTTCATAATCGAGGTCGAAGGAATAGGCGTCCTTCATTAGGAATTCGCGCGAACGCATGACGCCAAAGCGCGGGCGCACCTCGTCGCGAAACTTCCACTGGATATGATAGAGGTTGAGCGGCAGGTCCTTGTAGGACTTGACGTAGGAGCGGAAGATCTCGGTGACCATCTCCTCGTTGGTCGGGCCGTAGAGCATGTCGCGATCTTGCCGGTCCTTGATGCGCAGCATCTCCTTGCCGTAGTCTTCGTAGCGGCCGCTTTCGCGCCACAGCTCGGCCGATTGGATGGTCGGCATCAGGATTTCGAGCGCGCCGGCGCGATTCTGCTCCTCGCGAATGATCCGGCAGACCTTGTCCAGTACCCGCTTGCCGAGCGGCAGCCAGGAGAAGCTGCCTTGCCCCTGCTGGCGGATCATGCCGGCGCGCAGCATCAGCCGATGCGAGACGATCTCGGCCTCGCGCGGATTTTCTTTGAGGATGGGCAGGAAATAGCGCGACAAACGCATGAACTGGTCCGTGAGAGAGGATGGCGGCGCCGGAATCGGCGCAGCGCAGGCTTGCTTGCCCCGGCTTCATAGCCATTTCATGGCGGAATGGAAACCCGGCCCAGGCGCTGCACAGACGCCGCAATTGCCGCACACGGCTTGCTGGGCGTTTCGCAAGCAACGCCTGCCGTACTATTGTGCACTGCAGCACGAGATTGCCTGTTTCCGGGCAAAATTCTTCGTGACATTTTCACCCGCCTTAGGCTAGTGTGCCCCGATAACCGAGAGGGCGGAGAAAAATCTGCCCTCCTACGCGGTCAAAGTCTTGGGAGGATGCGATCTAGGCGCGGTAACTCGCTGCCGCCGGACACCGGAAACAGATCGGACGCGTTTAAATTGCAAGGCCTCGCGCCTTGCATTTTTTTTGTGCAATCATTTGGTTAGCAAGACAGATTGCCAAACTACATGACGTTGCGTCAGCCCAAATCCGGCCCACGGCCTTTACTTGGGTTGACCTTGCTGGCTGAGCTTGATTTCAGGGCGTCGGCATAGGTCTTGGATAGCCGGACATTGGGTAGCCGGCTAATGCGCTGGGCTCTGGTTGAAATCCGGCACGATGTGCGGGATGTCGTCGATGCCGAGACCAAGCCCTCTCGTGATGCCGTAGAAGATGCCCATCAGGACCAGTGTGGCGATCGTCGTGCGCAGTGCGGCGCGCAGCATATGCGGTCCGCGCGGCGCGCTCGGAACCGTACCCAGCGTCACATCCTGGTCCTCGTCCTGCGTCCGCATGCTGAACGGCAGGACGGCGAACAACACCACCCACCATGTGGCGAAGAACAGGGCGATGAAAGAGACCCAGCTCATGCTTGCTCCAGTTCGACCAGCGTGCCGAAAAAGTCCTTGGGGTGCAGAAACAATACAGGTTTGCCATGCGCGCCGGTCTTCGGATTGCCATCGCCCAGCACGCGCGCGCCGCTGGCCTTGAGACGGTCGCGCGCCGCAACAATGTCGTCAACCTCGTAGCAGACATGGTGCATGCCGCCGGACGGATTCTTCTCGAGGAATGCCGCGATCGGCGAGCCTTCGCCGAGCGGCTCCAGCAACTCGATCCTGGTATTGCCGACGTCGACGAACACCACCGTCACGCCATGCTCCGGCAGCGCCTGCGGCGCGGTCACGCGGGCGCCAAGCGTATCCCGATAGGCCGCCGCCGCCGCAGCCAGATCCGGCACGGCAAGCGCGACATGGTTGAGGCGTCCGAGCATTGACTGCGTCCTTAGGGCAGTAAGGCAATAGGGCAGTATGGGAGTAGGGAAAACTACTTTCTCCCCTACTGCCGTACTGCCCTACTCCCCTATTCCCTTACCGCGTGACGAACACCGTCACCAGCGGCTTCTTGCCCCAGGCTTCGTTGGCCGCGCCGCGCACCGCGCGCCGCACCGCCTCCTGGACCAGGTCGAGGTCTTTTCGGCGCTGGCGGGGGATGGAGTCCACGGCGCCGATTGCCGCATCGATCATCAGGTCTTCCAGGCTCTCGCCGCTGCCATCGGCCTCGGCGACGCCGATGGCGACGAGATCGGGATCGCCGGCGAGTTCGTATTTGTCGTCGAGCACGACATTGACGGCGACGTGGCCGGCGAAGGACAGCTTGCGCCGGTCGCGAATGCCCATCGCCTGGTCGGTGCCGACCAGCCTTCCGTCCTTGTAGATGCGGCCGAACGGCACCTGGTCGATGATCGCAGCCGCACCCGGATAGAGCCTGAGCATGTCGCCATCGCGCACCTGCGCCACCTGGCCGATGCCGGACGTCGACATCAGCGAGCCCTGCGCCACCAGATGCGCCGCCTCGCCATGCACGGGAACGCCGATCTGCGGCCGCACCCATTCATACATCTTGCGCAATTCGCTGCGGCGCGGATGACCGGAGACATGCACCAGCGCATCGCCGTCCTCAATGATCTTGATGCCGAGATCGATCAGGCGGTTCTTGATCTCGAGGATCGCCTTCTCATTGCCGGGAATGGTGCGCGAGGAAAACACCACCGTGTCGCCGGCAGTCAGCGCCACCGACTTCATCTCGTCGCGCGACAGCTTGGCGAGTGCGGCAAGCGGCTCGCCCTGGCTGCCGGTACAGATGATGACGAGGTTTTCGCGCGGGATGAAGCCGTAATCTTCCTCGGCGATGAATTCCGGCAAGCCGTCCATATAGCCGAGTTCATCAGCCACATCGATGACGCGCTTCATCGAGCGGCCAAGCACCAGGCACTGGCGGCCGGCATCCCGCGCTGCCTTGGCGATGGAGACGATGCGCCCGACATTGGAGGAGAAGCTGGTGACGGCGACACGGCCCTTGGCGTTCTGGATGACGCTCTTGATGCCCTCGCCCACCGCCACTTCGGACGGCGATTCCCCTTCCCGCAACGCATTGGTGGAATCGCAGATCAGCGCCAGCACGCCCTTGTCGCCATAGGCGCGGAAGCGTGACTCGTCGGTCATCGGCCCCACCGTCGGCGCCGGATCGATCTTCCAGTCGCCGGTATGGATGACGACGCCGGCCGGAGTGGTGATCGCCAGCGACATCGGCTCGGGAATGGAGTGCGCGACGGGGATGGCCTCGATCTCGAACGGACCGACGGTGAATTTCTCGCCGGCCCGGTAGATCGTCACCGGAATTTTCGGCGCCCCTTGCTCGCCCTGCCGCTTGGCTTCCAGCAGGCCGGCGCTGAACGGCGTCATCCACACCGGCGCCTTGAGCTTCGGCCAGATGTCGTGCAGCGCACCGTAGTGGTCCTCATGCGCATGGGTGATGACGATCCCGCGCAGATTGGCGACATTCTCCTCGATGAAGCGCGTGTCGGGCAGCACCAGGTCGACGCCGGGCAGGGTTGCATCGGGAAAGGTGACGCCGACATCGACGACGATCCATTCGCGCGCATTGGCCGGGCCATAGCCGTAGAGGGCGAAGTTCATGCCGATCTCACCGACACCGCCGAGCGGCACGAAGACAAGTTCGGCGTTTTCCGCTTTCGCCATGATCTTTCCTTCCTTGCCCGTCAAACTCTTGGGCCGGTCAAATTCAAGCTGGTCAAATACAGGCCAGTCAAACGTATTGGCCAGTCAACCGCCGGCCGAGGCAACCGCGCCGAAATGCACGTCGCCGGCGGCGATCGTCAGAACCGAACCTTCATCGTCGCGGATCACGAAACGGCAGTCCTCGTCAATGGTCTCGAAGGTGCCGCGCACCACATTACCGTCAATTCTGACAGCAACCTGCCCGCCAAGCCCCGCCGCACGCGCCAGCCACCGCTGCCTGACGGCGGCAAGCCCACGCCCTTCGTTCCACAGCCGGGCATTCTCGCTCCATGCATCCGACAGCGCCAGAAACAGCGTCTCGGCATCGCAAGCAGACCCCAGCGCGTTGAGCGACGTCGCTGGATAGGGCAAATCCCTGGGATAAGCCACCACATTGACGCCGATGCCGACAGCCACTGCGGAACGGCCCCCCTCCAGCATCGCCGATTCCAGTAGGATGCCGGCGAGCTTGGCGCCCGAGGCAAGCACATCGTTCGGCCATTTCAGCTCGAAACGGTTCTTGCCTTGGCTCGCACCATCGAGGCCGATCGCGATCCTGCCCTTCGGCACGACAGCGTCGAGCGCGTCGGCCAGCGCCAGTCCGGCAACGAAGCCGAGCGTCGCGGCAAGCCGAAGCTCGGTGTTGGTGATCACCAGCAGCGTCGCTGCCAGATTGCCTTCGGGCGTCGCCCAGGCGCGGCCACGGCGGCCACGCCCGGCTTGCTGCTTTTTTGAGACGACCCAGAGCTTGCCCGGATCGCCGGCCCGCGCGTGCTCCAGCGCCAGCGCATTGGTGGAGCCGACCGTGTCGTGCGCCTCGAGCCGGAACCCTTCCGAAGCCGCGGTTGGAGCCAGCCTGAATGTCATTCCGTCAGAAGAAGGTCTTGGCTGCGGCAGCGGCATAGGTTCCGATCGGGCCGCCGATCAGCACATAGAACAGCACGAAGGCGCCGCAGACGCCGAGCACGACGCGCAGTTCGGTCGCCATCGGAACGAAGCCGCCGACCGGTTCGTCGAACCACATGATCTTGATGATGCGCAGATAATAATAGGCGCCCACCACCGAGGCCAGCACGCCGATGATCGCCAGCGCGTAGAGATTGGCATTGATGGCGGCAAGGAACACGTACCATTTTCCCCAGAAGCCGGCGAGCGGCGGGATACCGGCCAGCGAGAACATCAGGATGGTGAGGATCGTCGCCATGATCGGGTTGGTCGCCGACAGGCCGGCGAGATCGCTGATCTGCTCGACATTGCCCTCCTTGCGCCGCATGGCGAGGATGAAGGCGAAGGTGCCGAGCGTCATCACCAGGTAGATCAGCATGTAGATGGCGACGCCGCGCACGCCGTCCTGGCTGTTGGCGGCAAGGCCGACCAGCGCATAGCCCATATGGCCGATGGAGGAATAGGCCATCAGCCGCTTGATGTTGGTCTGGCCGATCGCCGCAAAGGCGCCGAGCGCCATCGACGCGATCGAGATGAAGACGATGATCTGCTGCCAGTCGGCGGCGATCGGCTTGAAGGCGCCCATGGTGACGCGCACCATCAGCGCCATCGCCGCCATTTTGGGTGCCGCCGCCAGAAAAGCCGTCACCGGCGTCGGCGCACCTTCATAGACGTCGGGCGTCCACATATGGAACGGCACCGCCGAGATCTTGAAGGCAAGGCCGGCCAGCACGAAAACCAGGCCGAAGACGAGGCCGAGCTGGCGCTCGCCGCCGCTCAGCGCCGCGGCGATCTCCTGGAAGCCGGTATTGCCGGTGTAGCCGTAGACCAGCGAGATGCCGTAAAGCAGCATGCCCGAAGACAGCGCGCCAAGGACGAAATACTTCAGGCCGGCCTCGGTCGAACGCAGACTGTCGCGGTTGATCGCCGCCAGCACGTAGATCGCCAGCGACTGCAGCTCGAGGCCGAGATAGAGCCCGATCATGCCGTTGGCCGAGATCATCAGCATCATGCCGAGCGTGCAGAGCAGGATCAGCACCGGATATTCGAACTTGTCGAAATGCTCCGCCTGGGCAAAGCGGACCGACATGACCAGCGTCACCGCCGAGCCGATTAGCGCCAACACCTTCATGAAGCGGGCGAACGGATCCTGGATGAAGGCTTCGCCATAGGCGTTGCCCTGCCCCGGGGAAAAGATCAGCCAGGCGCCAGCGATCACCAGCACGGCGACGGCAAGGCCGCTCACTGTGACGGTGGTGTTGGCGCGCGAATAGGCGCCGAGCATCAACAGCGCCAAGGCGCCGATTGCGAGGATCAGCTCTGGCGTCGAGAGCGACAGGCTGGAGAGAAGGTCCGGCGTCATGGTTCGCAAAACCCCTAGTCAGTTCGCCGCCGCGGTCTGCGCGGCGCCGATGGATGCAGTGACATTGGTAACGAGCGCCTTGACCGATTCGGCCGTCGCGTCGAAGATCGGCGCCGGATAGACGCCGAAGAAAATGACCAGCGCGACCAGCGGATAGATGATCACCTTCTCGCGTGTCGACAGGTCGAGCAGTCCTTTCAGGCTTTCCTTGGTCAGTGCGCCGAAGATCACCTTGCGGTAGAGCCAGAGCGCATAGGCCGCCGACAGGATGACGCCGGTGGTGGCGAAGAACGCCACCCAGGTGTTGACCCGGAACACGCCGAGCATGGTCAGGAACTCGCCGACGAAGCCGCTGGTGCCGGGCAGACCGACATTGGCCATGGTGAAGATCATGAACACGGTTGCATATTTCGGCATGTTGTTGACCAACCCGCCATAGGCGTCGATGTCACGCGTGTGCATGCGGTCGTAGACGACGCCGACGCAGAGGAACAGCGCGCCTGAGACCAGGCCGTGCGACAGCATCTGGAAGATCGAGCCCTGCACGCCTTCCTGGTTCATCGCGAAGATGCCCATGGTGACGAAGCCCATGTGAGCGACCGACGAATAGGCGATCAGCTTCTTCATGTCCTCCTGCATCAGCGCCACCAGCGAGGTGTAGATGATGGCGACTACGGAGAGCGTGAAGATCAGCGGCGCGAACATTTCGGAGGCGATCGGAAACATCGGCAGCGAAAAACGCAGGAAGCCGTAGCCGCCCATCTTGAGCAGGATGGCGGCCAGGATCACCGAGCCGGCCGTCGGCGCTTCGACATGGGCGTCCGGCAGCCAGGTATGCACCGGCCACATCGGCATCTTCACCGCAAAGGAAGCGAAGAAGGCAAGCCATAGCCAGGTCTGCATATTGGCCGGGAAGTTGTGGGTCAGAAGCGTCGGGATGTCGGTGGTGCCGGACTGGAAGAACATCGCCATGATGGCGAGCAGCATCAGCACCGAGCCGGCCAGCGTATAGAGGAAGAACTTGAACGAGGCATAGACGCGCCGCTTGCCGCCCCACACGCCGATGATGATGAACATCGGGATCAGGCCGGCTTCGAAGAAGACGTAGAACAAGACGATGTCGAGCGCGCAGAACACGCCGATCATCAGCGTCTCGAGCAACAGGAAGGCGATCATGTAAGCCTTGACGCGCTTCTCGATCGATTCCCACGAAGCGAGGATGCAGAGCGGCATCAGGAAGGTGGTCAGGATGACGAACAGCATGGAGATGCCATCTACGCCCATATGGTAGGAGATGCCGGAATCCAGCCAGGCAAACTTCTCGACGAACTGGAAGCCGGGCTGCGAATTGTCGAAGCCGGTCCAGATGAACAGCGAAACCACGAAGGTGAAGGCGGTCGTGAACAGCGCAATGGCGCGGATGTTGCGGCGCGCATTGTCGCTGTCGTCACGCACGAAAAGGATGAGCAACACACCAACCAGCGGCAGGAAGGTGACCAGCGATAGGATCGGCCAGGCGGTCATCAGAGCATCATCCAGGTGACGAGTGCGGCAACGCCGATCAGCATGGCGAAGGCATAGTGATAGAGATAGCCGGTCTGCAGCTTGACGACGCGGTTGGTGACGTCGACGACGCGCGCCGAGATGCCGTCCGGCCCGAGCCCGTCGATGATAGTGCCGTCGCCGGTCTTCCACAGGAAGCTGCCGAGGCGCTTTGCCGGCCGCACGAACAGGAAGTCGTAGAGCTCGTCGAAATACCATTTGTTGAGCAGGAAGGCATAGAGCAGGCGATGGTTGGCCGCGACGCTCCGAGGCATTTCCGGCGCGCGAATGTAGAATTGCCAGGCTATCGCAAAGCCGATCAGCATGGCGATGAACGGCGCGAGCTCGACCCAAAGCGGCAGTTCGTGGATCTCGTGCAGGATGTGGTTGTCAGGCAGCGTGAACAGCGACACCTTCCAGAATTCGGCATAGCCCTCGCCGATGAAGGCGCCGTGGAAGATCACGCCGGCGAACAGGGCGCCTGCCGCCAGGATGAACAGCGGCACCAGCATGACCGGCGGCGATTCATGGACATGGTGCATCACCTCATGGCTGGCCCGCGGCTCGCCATGGAAGGTCATGAAGATCAGCCGCCAGGAATAGAAGGAGGTGAAGCAGGCGGCAACGACCAGCAATATGAAGGCAAACCCGGCGACCGCATTGTGGCTGGCAAAAGCGGCTTCGATGATGGCGTCCTTGGAGAAGAAACCGGCCGTGCCGATGATCGTCACCGGGATGCCGACGCCGGTCAGCGCCAACGTGCCGATCACCATCATCCAGTAGGTCGTCGGGATGAGCGTCCTCAGGCCGCCCATCTTGCGCATGTCCTGCTCGTCGGAGACGGCGTGGATGACCGAACCCGAGCCGAGGAACAGTAGCGCCTTGAAGAAGGCGTGCGTGAACAGATGGAAGATCGCCGCGCCATAGGCGCCGACGCCGAGCGCCACGAACATGTAGCCGAGCTGCGAACAGGTCGAATAGGCGATGACACGCTTGATGTCGTTCTGGACGAGGCCAACTGTCGCCGCGAAGAAGGCGGTGAAGGCGCCGATGAAGGTGACCACGGTCAGCGCCGAATGCGACAGCTCGAACAGCGGCGACAGCCGCGCCAGCATGAACACGCCTGCCGTCACCATGGTAGCGGCATGGATCAGCGCCGAGACCGGCGTCGGGCCTTCCATGGCATCCGGCAGCCAGGTGTGCAGCGGCACCTGCGCCGACTTGCCCATGGCGCCCATGAACAGGAGCAGGCAGACGACTGTCATCGCGGCTTGCTTATCAAGCGCATAGCCGAGGAAGGTCAGTACGGCCGGACCCTGCTGCGCGCCTTCGGCCGGAATGAACGTCGCCGCATTGGCGAAGATGGTGCCGAGATTGACCGAGCCGAAAAGCACGAACACGCCGAATATGCCAAGCGCGAAGCCGAAATCGCCGACGCGGTTGACGACGAAGGCCTTGATCGCAGCCGCATTGGCCGACGGCTTCTTGTACCAGAAGCCGATCAGCAGATAGGAGGCCAGACCGACACCTTCCCAGCCGAAGAACATCTGCACGAGGTTGTCGGCCGTCACCAGCATCAGCATGGCGAAGGTGAACAGCGACAGATAAGCGAAGAAGCGGGGCCGGTCCGGGTCGTGATGCATGTAGCCGATCGAGTAGATATGGACCAGCGCCGACACCGTATTGACGACGACCAGCATCACTACGGTCAGCGTGTCGATCCGCAGCGCCCACGACGCTTCGAGGCCTCCCGACTGGATCCAGCGCATCACCGGCACGGTGAACACCTCGCCGCCGCCGAAGCCGACCGAGAAGAAGGCGACCCACGACAGCACAGCCGCGATCACCAGGAAGCCGGAGGTGATGTATTCGGAAGCCTTGGCGCCGAGCGAGGTGCCGAACAGGCCGACGATCAGGAAGCCGAGCAGCGGAAGGAAGACGATGGCCTGATACATGGTGGTTCCGTCAACCCTTCATCATGTTCACGTCTTCAACCGCGATCGAGCCGCGGTTGCGGAAGAAGACGACGAGAATGGCAAGGCCGATCGCCGCCTCGGCCGCCGCGACGGTCAGCACGAACAGTGCGAACACCTGGCCGACCAGATCGCCGAGCGCCGCCGAAAAGGCGACGAAATTGATGTTGACCGCAAGCAGGATCAGCTCGATCGACATCAGGATGACGATGACGTTCCTACGGTTCAGGAAGATGCCGAACACGCCGAGCGTGAACAGGATCGCCGATACGGTCAGGTAGTGCGCGATGCCGACGACCATCTCAGACTCCTTCGCCCGTCTTGACCTTGCGGATTTCCACTCCGGTTACCGGCGTGCGGCCGACCTGGGCGGCGATCGACTGCCGCTTGACGCCCGGCTTGTGGCGCAGCGTCAGCACGATGGCGCCGATCATGGCGACCAGCAGCACCAGCCCCGCCACCTGGAAGTAATAGAGGTAATCCGTATAGAGGATGTCGCCGAGCGCCGCCGTGTTGGAGCGCGCGGCCAGGTCCGGGATGGGCTTCGAAACCGTCGCCGCCAGTTTCGGCGCAAATGTGTAGCCGCCGAGCACGATGATCAGCTCCGCTGCCAGGATCAGGCCGACCAGCGCGCCGATCGGCGCGTATTGCAGGGCGCCTTCCTTCATCTCGGCGAAATCGACGTCGAGCATCATCACGACGAACAGGAACAGCACCATAACCGCGCCGACATAGACGACGAGCAGGATCATCGCCAGGAACTCGGCGCCGGTCAGCATGAACAGGCCGGCGGCGTTGAAGAAGGTCAGGATCAGGAACAGCACCGAATGCACAGGATTGCGCGCCGAAATGACCATGAACGCCGACGCCACCGCGACAAAGGCGAAGAGGTAGAAAAAGGCCGCCTCTAGTCCACTCAGCATGGGTTCCCCCGGGTTTCCTGTCCGAACAGGACATTCGTCCTGTTTTTTGCCACCGCCTCCGGCCGGCAAGTTGCGTGTTCCTTAAACGAGGCCCCTCGCCCCGTCCATGCGTCAAATATCAGCGGTAAGGCGCATCCAGCGAGATGTTGCGCGCAAGTTCACGCTCCCAGCGGTCGCCATTGGCCAGAAGCCTGTCCTTGTCGTAATAAAGCTCCTCGCGCGTCTCCGTCGCGAATTCGAAATTCGGCCCCTCGACGATAGCGTCGACCGGGCAGGCTTCCTGGCAGAAGCCGCAATAAATGCATTTCACCATGTCGATGTCGTAGCGCACGGTGCGCCGCGTGCCGTCATTGCGGCGCGGGCCGGCTTCGATGGTAATGGCCTGCGCCGGGCAGATCGCCTCGCACAATTTGCAGGCGATGCAACGTTCCTCGCCGTTCGGATAGCGGCGCAGCGCATGTTCGCCACGGAAGCGCGGGCTGACCGGCCCCTTCTCATGCGGATAATTGATCGTCTCCTTCGGCGCGAAGAACTGGCGCATCGACAGGAAGAAAGCACTGACGAAATCCTGCAATAGCAGTGACTTGGCGGCCTGGGACAATGCTGACATCAGGCAAACCCCGTGATCTTGAGGAAGGCGGCGGTGGCGACCACCATGAACAGCGAGATCGGCAGGAAGACCTTCCAGCCGAGCCGCATCAGCTGGTCGTAGCGATAGCGCGGCACGAACGCCTTCACCATCGAGAACATGAAGAACACCAGGCAGACCTTGAGCACGAACCAGATCAGCCCCGGCACCCAGGTGAACGGCGCGAAATTGAAGGGCGGCAGCCAGCCGCCAAGGAACAGGATGGTGGCCAGTGCGCACATCAGGACGACGGCGACATATTCGCCCAGGAAGAACAACAGGAACGGCGTCGAGGAATATTCGACCATATGGCCGGCGACGAGTTCCGATTCGGCTTCCACGAGGTCGAAGGGCGGACGGTTGGTTTCCGCCAGCGCCGAGATGAAGAAGACGATGAACATCGGAAACAGGGACAGCCAATGCCAGTCGAGGAAGGTATTGGGCAGGCCGATCCTCGTGCCCAGCCCATCCTGCTGCGACAAAACGATATCGGTCAGGTTGAGCGAGCCGACGCAAAGCAGCACGGTGACGATGACGAAACCGATGGAGACTTCGTAGGACACCATCTGCGCCGCCGAGCGCAGCGCACCGAGGAACGGGTATTTCGAATTGGACGCCCAGCCGCCCATGATCACGCCATAGACCTCGAGCGAGGAGATGGCGAAGACGTAGAGGATGCCGACATTGACGTTGGCGATGGCCCAGCCCTCATTGACCGGGATCACCGCCCAGGCTGAGATCGCAAGCACCGCCGACACCAGCGGCGCCAGCAGGAAAACGCCCTTGTTGGCGCCGGACGGAATCACCGGCTCCTTGAAGACGAATTTCAAAAGGTCAGCGAAGGCCTGCAGCGTGCCCCATGGGCCGACGACGTTCGGTCCGCGGCGCAATTGCACCGCCGCCCAGATCTTGCGGTCGGCGTAAAGCACATAGGCGACGAAGATCAACAGAACGACGATCAGCACGACCGACTTCAAAAGGATCAGCAGCGCCGGCAGCACGTAGAAGGAGAAGAAGGTGTCCATGTCTACTCCGCCGCCTGCCTGAAGCCGTTCTTCGCCAAAGCCGAGCACTCGGCCATCACCGCGGAAGCCCGCGCGATCGGGTTGGTCAGGTAGAAATCCTTGACCGGCGAGGTGAAGGTGCCCTTGTTCAGCCGCCCGCCGAGCTTGGCCACCCTGGCGATGTCGGCCGGGTCGCCGGCCGCGACATGGTCGATGCGGGCAAGATGCGGGTATTCCGCATAGAGCCTAGCGCGCAATTGCGGCAGCGAATCGAACGGCAGCTTCTTGCCGAGCACATCCGACAGTGCCCGAAGGATCGCCCAGTCCTCGCGCGCCTCGCCGGGCGCGAAGCCGGCCCGGTTGGTCTGCTGCACGCGGCCTTCGGTGTTGACGAAGGTGCCCGACTTCTCGGTATAGGCGGCACCCGGCAGGATGACGTTGGCGCGATGCGCGCCCTTGTCGCCATGCGTGCCGATATAGACGACGAAAGCGCCGCCGGTCTTGGCCATGTCGATTTCGTCGGCGCCGAGCAGGAACAGCACATCGGTCTCGCCCAGCATGCCGGCGACGTTCCTGCCGCCCTCGCCCGGCACAAAGCCGACATCGAGGCCGCCGACCCGCGCCGCCGCGGTGTGCAGTACGGCAAAGCCGTTCCAGTCGGCCCTTGCGGCGTTGACGGCGACGGCGAGCTTCGCCGCCTGGCCGAGCACGGCCGCGCCGTCCGGACGCGCCAGCGCACCCTGGCCGACGATGATCAGCGGATGCGTCGCCTTCTTCAGCAGTTGAAAGAATTTGCCGTTGCCATCGGCAAGATCCTTCAGCGATTCCGGCCCGGCGCCGAGCTGCTCGTAATCATAGCGCGTATCGCCGACATCGCCGATGACGCCGACCGGCAGATTGCCGGCCCGCCAGCGCTTGCGGATGCGGGCGTTGAGCAAGGACGCCTCGAAGCGCGGATTGGCGCCGATGATCAGCACCGCATCGGCCTGTTCGATGCCTTCGATGGTCGGGTTGAAGACATAGCTCGCCCGGCCGAGCGACGGATCGAGTGCGGCACCGTCCTGGCGGCAGTCGGTGTTCTTCGAGCCAAGCGAAGCCATCAGAAGCTTCAGCGCGTAGATCTCCTCGACGGCGGCAAGATCGCCGGCAATGGCACCGATCTTTTCGGGTGCGGCATTCGACACCGCTTCCTTGATCGCGGCAAAAGCCTCGGCCCAGCTTGCGGGGGCCAGTCTGCCGTCCTTGCGCACATAGGGCCGGTCGAGGCGCTGCGTGCGCAAGCCGTCCCAAATGAAGCGGGTCTTGTCGGAAATCCATTCCTCGTTCACCGCCTCGTTGGTACGCGGCAGGATGCGCATCACTTCGCGGCCTCGGCTATCGACGCGGATCGCCGAGCCGACGGCGTCCATGACGTCGATGGATTCGGTCTTGGTCAGTTCCCACGGCCGTGCCTGGAAGGCGTAGGGTTTGGAAGTCAGCGCACCGACCGGGCAAAGGTCGATGACATTGCCCTGCAGTTCCGAAGTCATCGCGCTTTCGAGATAGGTGGTGATCTCGGCATCCTCGCCGCGGCCGATCAGACCGAGTTCCGATATGCCGGCAATCTCGGTGGTGAAGCGGACGCAGCGCGTGCAATGGATGCAGCGGTTCATGATCGTCTTGACCAGCGGCCCGATATACTTGTCTTCGACCGCCCGCTTGTTCTCGTGGTAGCGCGAGGAATCGACGCCGAACGCCATCGCCTGGTCCTGCAGGTCGCACTCGCCGCCCTGATCGCAGATCGGGCAATCCAGCGGATGGTTGATCAGCAGGAATTCCATCACGCCTTCGCGCGCCTTCTTGACCATCGGCGTGTTGGTGAAGATTTCCGGCGGCTCGCCGTTCGGGCCGGGGCGCAGGTCGCGCACGCCCATGGCGCAAGACGCCTGCGGCTTGGGCGGGCCGCCCTTCACCTCGATCAGGCACATGCGGCAATTGCCGGCGATCGACAGCCGCTCATGGAAGCAGAAGCGCGGCACTTCCGCGCCGGCGTCCTCGGCCGCCTGCAGCAGCGTGTAGTGGTCGGGTACAGTGATCTCTTTCCCGTCGACCTTGAGCTTTGCCATTTCGCCTCAAACCCCTGCGGACGTTCCGCAATCTTTCCTTCCGGACGCAGCCGAGACCGCGCACGATATTGAATTCACTTTTTGACCCCGGCCAACGCGGCCGCCTGACCGATCCAGCCGTCACGGCCGATACGGCCCTTCAACGACAGGTAGTCTTCGACCCAGGCGATCTCTTGCGGCGTCCACGCGGCAAGCTGGGCGTATGTCCAGATGCCAAGGCCGTTCAGCACCTTTTCCAGTTTCGGCCCGATGCCCGATATCGCCTTGAGATCGGCCGGCTCGGCTGGCCGGTCCATCGGCTTGGGCTGCTTGAAATCTTCCGGCATCAGCCCGGCCGAGGCATCCGCTGCAACGGTGCTCGCATTCGCCAAGCTCCGCGCCGCGGTGCTCGTCGCAATGTCGGTCACGTCATTGGCGAAGGACTGCGCCTCGGCAATCAGGGTTTTGGTCGCTGCGCGCGCCTTTGTCGAGGAGCTTTTGCCGGTCGCGGAAAAGCGTTCCGTCCTGGCCTCGAAATCCTCGGCGACCGGCTGCCAAAGCCGCTGCGAAGTTTCGGCCGCGCCCGAAAGCACGCCCATCCAGATGCCAAAGGCTTGGTTCGCAAGCCCAATGCCTAGTGCCGTCATCGCCGCCGCGCCCGCGACAGGATGCGCCAGGAGATTGACGGCATTGGCCATCTCCTTCGGCATCATCCTGGTCAGATCCTGATTCATCTTCAAGAACGGGTCCATATCGGGCGTAAAATCGTCGGGTGTCGAAAACAGCGACATAGGTGGTCTCCTGGTCGTTTCCGTCTGCCCCGCGCTCGTTTCCTCGTCTCGGACATTCGCCCGCATTTTTGAATTCTTCTATTCTGCCGCCGCCAGCACCGGTTCGGCGCGGTGTGCGTTGCGCGAAAACTCGTCGATGCGCCGCTCCACCTCGCCGCGGAAATGCCGCATCAGGCCCTGGATCGGCCATGCCGCCGCGTCGCCAAGCGCACAGATCGTGTGGCCCTCGACCTGCTTGGTCACATCGAGCAGCATGTCGATCTCGCGCTTCTGCGCCTCGCCGCGCACCAGCCGTTCCATCACCCGCCACATCCAGCCGGTGCCCTCACGGCAGGGCGTGCACTGGCCGCAGCTTTCGTGCTTGTAGAAATAGGAAAGCCGCGCGATCGCTTTCACGATATCGGTCGATTTGTCCATGACGATGACAGCTGCCGTGCCGAGGCCCGATTTCAGGTCGCGCAGCGCGTCGAAATCCATCGGCGCGTCGATGATCTGCTCGGCCGGCACCAGCGGCACCGACGCTCCGCCCGGAATGACCGCCAGCAGATTATCCCAGCCGCCACGAATGCCGCCGCAATGCGTCTCGATCAGCTCGCGGAACGGGATCGACATCGCCTCTTCGACGGTGCACGGATTGTTGACGTGGCCGGAGATGCAGAACAGCTTGGTGCCGACATTGTTGGGCCGGCCGAAGGACGAGAACCAGGCGGCACCGCGGCGCAGGATGGTCGGCGCGACAGCGATGGACTCGACATTGTTGACCGTCGTCGGGCAGCCATAGAGGCCGACATTGGCCGGAAATGGCGGCTTAAGCCGTGGCTGGCCCTTCTTGCCCTCGAGGCTTTCGAGCAGCGCCGTTTCCTCGCCGCAGATATAGGCGCCGGCGCCATGATGCATGTAGATGTCGAAATCATAGCCGGAGGTGTTGTTCTTGCCGATCAGCTTGGCCGCATAGGCCTCGTCGATGGCGCGTTGCAGCGCCTCGCGCTCGCGGATGAACTCGCCGCGCACATAGATGTAGGCGGCGACCGCGCCCATGGCGAAGCCCGCAAGCAGGCAGCCTTCGACCAGCGTGTGCGGGTCGTGGCGCAGTATGTCGCGGTCCTTGCAGGTGCCGGGCTCGGACTCGTCGGCATTGACGACGAGATAGCTCGGCCGGCCGTCGCTTTGCTTGGGCATGAACGACCATTTCAGCCCGGTCGGGAAGCCCGCGCCGCCACGTCCGCGCAGGCCGCTGGCCTTCATCTCATTGACGATCCACTCGCGCCCCTTGGCGATGATGCCGGGCGTGTTGTCCCAGGCACCGCGCGCCATGGCGCCGGCCAGCGACTTGTCGAAGCGGCCGTAGATATTGTTGAAGATGCGGTCTCTGTCCTGAAGCATTGCTCGTTCCTCAGACCGGCTTCTTGCCGGTCGGCCGGCTTTTGTTTCCGGGCGACGGCGTGGCCGCCTTGGCGGCAGTCTTCGCCGGTTTAACCTTGGCCTCCGGCGCTTTGAAAGCAGACGCCGGCTCGGCCTTGTTCTTGGGGCCTTTGCGCTGTTTCGAGACGTCCTCGACCTGCGGCTCGGCCTTGTTGGCATTGGCGGCCGAATGCAGCGGCGCTGCAACGCTCGCCGCCTTTTCCGCCGCGGGCGCGACTTTTGTCGCCGATGGCGATTTCAGCGCCGGACTGGTCTCGACAGCGTCGGTCTTCGGCTTGCTGGCATTCGAGGGCGCAACCGGCGCCGGCGCGGCAGAAGCGGCTGGCGGGGCCGGCGCCGCGGGTGCTGCGGCGGCAGCCGCCGGCGCCGCTTCCTTGGCGGCCTTGGTCGCCGCCCTGGTTTCCCGGTCGCGGGTCGCCTTCAGGATCGCCTTTTCACTCTTGAGGGTCGTCAGGCCACTGGCCGGCTCTGAGGTGACGCGGCCGTTTTGCGGTCCTGGCGTCACCGAAGCACCCTTGCCGGCGTCATAGAGGTCGATGATCTCGGCAAGCCGCTCCGGTGTCAAATCCTCGTATGTGTCCTTGAAGACCATAACCATCGGTGCGTTGACGCAGGCGCCGAGGCATTCGACCTCCTCCCACGACAGCGTGCCCTTGTCGTTGGTGTGGAACTGGTCGTGATGGATCTTCGAGCGGCACACATCCATCAGCGATTCCGAGCCGCGCAGCATGCAGGGCGTGGTGCCGCAGACCTGGACATGCGCGCGGGTGCCGACCGGATTGAGCTGGTATTGCGTATAGAAGGTGGCGACTTCTAGCCCGCGAATATAGGGCATGCCGAGCATGTCGGAGATCGTCTCGATCGCCGCCTTGGTCACCCAGCCTTCCTGCTCCTGCGCCAGCATCAGCAAGGGGATGATCGCGGATTGCTCGCGCCCCTTCGGATATTGCTTGATCCACTGCTTCGCCGCTGCCGCATTCGCCCGGTTGAAGGCGAAGGAGGCTGGCTGGAGGCTGGCTTCTGCGAGACGGCGGACTGACATTTAGCGATCGACCTCACCAAAGACGTATAGGTTCGTCATCTTGCTGCGGCCTCCTTACAAAGTTTCGCCGTACCGTCGAAACATTGGAAAGTCGGCGAATTTGTCATGACAGGCGGGCAAACGCCGGATTTACCAGCCAAGCGAGCAACAAGCCGCGCGAACCCTGTTTTGCCGGAAGCGGCTGCCGATACCTCCGCCTTAGACAAACTCGCGCCATCCGGCGCTGCGACGCTACACTCGCATGTATCTCTCTTGAAATAGAAAGCATCGACATCGGCGGATTCTGCTGTCGCACTTTCTTGCATGCCAAGCGTGACGTAGCTCAGCTTGAAGTGCTGCTTCACAAGATCGGAAGCATCGATAGACGCTCCGCACTCGATTGCATATGCAGGGTGCATTGCGACAGCAATGACGATTAACATGAGGCTCAGAATGCGATTCACCGATCGACCTCACCAAACACGATGTCGAGGGAGCCGAGAACGGCGGTGACGTCGGCCAACATGTGGCCGCGGCACAAAAAGTCCATCGCTTGCAGATGCGCAAAGCCGGGGGCGCGCAGCTTGCAGCGGTAGGGCTTGTTGGTGCCGTCGGAGACGAGATAGACACCGAACTCGCCCTTCGGCGCCTCGACCGCGGCATAGACCTCGCCGGCCGGAACGCGGTAGCCTTCGGTGTAGAGCTTGAAGTGATGGATCAGCGCTTCCATCGAGCGCTTCATCGCCGCGCGCTTCGGCGGCACCACCTTGCCGTCGAGGTTAGACACCGGCCCGCTGCCCTCCTTACCGAGCAACAGGTCGACGCACTGGCGCATGATTTTCGCCGACTGCCGCATCTCTTCCATACGCACCAGATAACGGTCGAAGCAGTCGCCGTTCTTGCCGATCGGAATGTCGAAGTCCAGATCGGCATAGCATTCGTAGGGCTGCGATTTGCGCAGATCCCACGGCGCACCCGAGCCGCGCACCATGACGCCGGAAAAGCCCCAGGCCCAAGCGTCGGCCAGGGAGACGGTAGCGATGTCGACATTGCGCTGCTTGAAGATGCGGTTGCCGGTCAAAAGCGCGTCGAGGTCGTCGACCGACTTCAGGAACGGGTCGATCCACTTGCCGATGTCCTCGATCAGCTTCTGCGGCAGGTCCTGGTGGACGCCGCCCGGCCGGAAATAGGCCGCGTGCATGCGCGAGCCCGAGGCGCGCTCATAGAACACCATCAGCTTTTCGCGCTCGACAAAACCCCAGAGCGGCGGCGTCAGCGCGCCGACATCCATCGCCTGCGTCGTCACATTGAGGATGTGCGACATAATGCGGCCGATCTCGGAGTAGAGAACTCGAATAAGCTGCCCGCGCTTCGGCACCTCGATACCGAGCAGCCGCTCGGCGGCGAGCGCAAAGGCATGCTCCTGGTTCATCGGCGCGCAATAGTCGAGCCGGTCGAGATAGGGCACGGCCTGCAGATAAGTCTTGTGCTCGATCAGCTTTTCCGTGCCGCGATGCAAAAGCCCGATATGCGGATCGACGCGATCGACGACTTCTCCGTCAAGCTCCAGCACAAGGCGCAAAACGCCATGCGCAGCAGGGTGTTGCGGGCCGAAATTGATATTGAAGTTGCGAACGGAGGTTTCAGCCATTTACTGCTTTGCCTTCTCATCTCCCGGAAGCACGTAATCCGTACCTTCCCACGGAGACAGAAAATCGAAATTGCGGAATTCCTGCTTGAGCTCGACCGGCTCGTAGATGACGCGCTTGGCTTCGTCGTCGTAGCGCACCTCGACGAAGCCGGTCAGCGGAAAGTCCTTGCGCAGCGGATGGCCCTCGAAGCCGTAGTCGGTCAGGATCCGGCGCAGATCGGGATGGCCCGAAAACAGCACGCCATAGAGGTCGTAGGTCTCGCGCTCGAACCAGTCCGCGCCGGGATATATGCCGGTGATCGACGGCACCAGCGTCTCTTCGTCGGCCTGGACCTTGATGCGGATGCGGATATTCTGCCTCGGCGACAGCAGGTGATAGACCACGTCGAAGCGCTTTGCCCGCGACGGATAATCTGCGCCGCAAACGTCGATGATCGAAATGAACTGGCATTTCGGGTCGTCGCGCAGGAAGGTCACCACCTCGATCAGGTCGCGCGGCTCGACCGAGATAGTGAGTTCGCCATAGGCGAGCACCGCTTCGCCGATCCGGCCGGTCAGCTTCTCGCCAAGATAGGTCGAGAGGTCATTCAACGCCTGGGTCATGCCGCTCACCGTTCGATCGTGCCGGTGCGGCGGATCTTCTTCTGCAGCAGAAGGATGCCGTAGAGCAGCGCTTCAGCGCTCGGTGGGCAGCCGGGCACGTAGATGTCGACCGGCACGATGCGGTCGCAGCCGCGCACCACCGAATAGGAATAATGATAATAGCCGCCGCCATTGGCACAGGAGCCCATCGAGATGACGTAGCGCGGCTCCGGCATCTGGTCGTAGACCTTGCGCAGCGCCGGCGCCATCTTGTTGGTCAGCGTGCCGGCGACGATCATGATGTCGGACTGGCGCGGAGACGCGCGCGGCGCGACACCGAAACGCTCGCTGTCGTAGCGTGGCATCGAGGTGTGGATCATCTCGACGGCGCAGCAGGCGAGGCCAAAGGTCATGAACATCAACGAGCCGCTGCGCGCCCAGGTGATCAGCGCCTCGGTCGAAGTGACGAGAAAACCCTTGTCGGCGAGTTCGTTGTTGATCTCCAGGAAGAACGGATCATCCTCCCCCACCGGTCTGCCGGTGTTGGGGTCGATGAGGCCCTTGGGCTTCGGCGCGACGAGCGTGCCGGAACTGTCGTTCAATCCCATTCCAGCGCTCCTTTTTTCCATTCATAGGCAAAGCCGATGGTCAGCACCGCCAAAAACACCATCATCGACCAGAAACCGAGCATGCCGATCTGACTGAACGACACTGCCCAAGGAAACAGGAAGGCCACCTCCAGATCGAAGATGATGAACAGGATCGACACCAGGTAGAAGCGGATGTCGAACTTCATGCGGGCGTCGTCGAACGAGTTGAAGCCGCACTCATAGGCGGAAAGCTTTTCCGGATCGGGGTTGCGGTAAGCGACCAGGAACGGTGCGGCGAGCAGCGCCAGGCCGACGACCAGCGCCACGCCGATGAACAGGACGATGGGCAGGTACGAACCTAAAAGTGCGTTCATGCTGCAGTTTTCCGTTGGCGGCCAATCCACTCTGATTACAGCACCGGACCCACTTGCGGAAGCGTGACAGATTAACCACTGAACCGTTTTAAGGGGGCTCTATGCTGCAACGCGGCGAGGGTTAGCGCAGCGCTTTCGGCGAAGCAAGTCAAACCTTGTTCAAATCGCGGTGCTGGACGGCATATCCGGGAAAACTGGTCCGATCCGCTCCTGTTTGATTTCCTTCACTTTTCACTCCACTTTTCTCTCCTGACATAGATGCCGCCAAAACCTTGCTAGCATGGGGCGGAATCGCAGGTCATTTTCTCTGTCTAACATCGTCCGGATACCGCCTTCATGAAGGAAAAAATCTCGCTTGCCCTGGCCCGTCGCATTGCGCTTGCGGCACAGGGATTCAATGACCCGCGCCCCAGCGGCACGCCTGACCGCCGGCATCTGGCCCGGGTGCTTGCACGTACCGGCCTGCTGCAGATCGATTCCGTCAGCGCCGTGGTTCGCGCCCATTATATGCCGCTCTATTCGCGGCTTGGCCCCTACAAGCTGGCGCTGCTCGACGACGCCGCGGTGACACGCAAGCGCATGGTCTTCGAATATTGGGCGCATGAAGCCTCGTTCCTGCCCGTCGAGACCTATCCGCTGATGCGCTGGCGCATGCGGCGGGCCGAGCGCGGCGAGGAAATGTACAGCGGACTGGCAAAATGGGGCCGCGAGCACGCCGCCTACATTGAGGACATCTATCGCGAGGTCGCTGAACGAGGCCCGATCGCGGCGTCGGCTTTCGAAGGCCAGAAGGGCTCGGGCGGCTGGTGGGGCTGGAGCCATGCCAAGCATGCCTTCGAATGGCTGTTCTGGGCGGGCCGCATCACCACGGCGCACCGGCGTGGTTTCGAGCGGTTCTACGATCTGCCGGAGCGCGTGCTGCCGCCAACGGTACTCGCTTTGCCAGTTCCGTCCCCCGCGGACGCCCACCGCGAACTGCTGCGCATCTCCGCCCGCGCCCATGGCGTCGCCACGGCGGGCGATCTGCGCGACTATTTCCGCCTCTCGCCCGCCGACATCAAGGGCCGCATCGAGGAACTGGTCGAGGCTGGCGACCTGTTGCCGGTGAGCGTCGAAGGCTGGAGCAAAACAGCCTATCTCCACAAGGACGGCCGTTTGCCGCGCAGGATCGAGGCGCGCGCCTTGCTTGCGCCGTTCGATCCCGTCGTCTTCGAGCGGTCGCGCACCGAGCGGTTGTTCGACTTCCACTACCGCATCGAGATCTACACGCCGGCCGAAAAGCGCCAGTATGGCTATTATGTGCTGCCGTTCCTGCTCGGCGACAGCATCGTCGGGCGCGTCGACCTCAGGGCCGACCGCCCGGCCGGCGTATTGCGCGTCCATGCCGCCTATTCGGAGCCCGGCGCCCCGCCGCAAACTGCCGCCGCCCTTTTCGAGGAATTGAAGCAGATGCAGGGTTGGCTCGGGCTCGAGCGCATCGAGGTGACGGCTGCCGGCGACCTCGGCCAGCCGCTCGCAGATATCGCCGCGTCATAGACGTGCGTTGACACGACTGCCTTCACAAGCCTAAATCCGTTCCAGACGGTCCCCTGCCCGCAACGGCAAGGGCCAAGAGGGAATGCGGTGCGAAATCTCGATTTCAAATCCGCGGCTGTCCCCGCAACTGTAAGCGACGAGCCAAGGCCGAAAACCACTGGGATATTCCCGGGAAGGCGGCACCCAGGCGATGACCCGCGAGCCAGGAGACCTGCCGTCTAGGACATAAGAATCCGATCGCCTGGCGGGTTTTCCGGGCAAGGAGCCTGATTTGGAACGCGACAGCAGTTTTCCGGCTGAGACAGCGGATTTATTGTCCGGCCATGGTGATTCCCCGGCCGGCGTTACCGTCATCGTCTGCTCGTCCTGCCGTGACGAGACCGGTTCGGACGCTTATCCCCGCGCCGGCGAACTGCTCGCCGAGCACACGCGCCGCGCCGCTTCCAGCGAAAACATTAAAATCCGCACCGTCGAATGCCTCGGCAATTGCAAGCGCCGGCTCAGCGCCGCGATGCTGCGCGACGGCTGCTGGAGCTATGTCTTCGGCGACCTGACCACGAGCAGCGGCACCGATCTGGTGACGGGGGCAAAGCTGTTCGCTACTTCGACGGACGGCCTCATTCCGTGGCGCGGCCGTCCCGATTGCCTGAAGCGCGGCTTGGTTGCCCGCATCCCTCCCCTCGACCTTTTGAAGGACTTGATATGACTTCCCCAGATTCGGCCGCCAACGTTTCGCGCGTCCCCTGCACCGTCGTCACCGGCTTTCTCGGCGCCGGCAAGACGACGCTGATCCGCCATTTGCTCGAAAACGCCAAAGGCAAGCGCCTGGCCATCATCGTCAACGAGTTCGGCGATATCGGCATCGACGGCGAGATCCTGAAGGGCTGCGGCATCGACACTTGCCCCGAGGAAAACATCGTCGAGCTGGCCAATGGCTGCATCTGCTGCACTGTCGCCGACGACTTTGTCCCCGCGCTCGACCAGATCCTGTCGCTGACGCCGAAGGTCGACCACATCCTGATCGAGACGTCCGGGCTGGCCCTGCCCAAGCCGCTGGTCCAGGCCTTCCAGTGGCCGTCGGTGAAAAGCCGCGTCACGGTCGATGGCGTCATCGCCGTCGTCGACGGGCCGGCGCTGGCTGATGGCCGCGTTGCCAACGACATGGACGCCCTGCAGGCGCAGCGCGCGCAGGACGAGACGCTCGACCATGACGATCCTGTCGAGGAGGTGTTCGAAGACCAGCTCGCTTGTGCCGACCTGATCATCCTGTCGAAGAGCGACCTGCTGGACGCAGCCGGCGCGGCGCGCGCCAATGCCGTCATCGGCAAGCATGTTGCGCGGGCGGTGAAGATCGTGCCGACCTCGCAAGGCAAGGTCGATCCGTCGGTGCTGCTCGGCCTTGGTCTCGCCGTCGAGGACGACATCGAGAACCGCAAGACCCATCACGACGACGAGCTCGACCACGAACATGACGACTTTGACTCGTTCGTCATCGACATTGCGTCGGTGTCCGACCCGGACGAGCTGGCACAACGCGTCGCCACGGCGGCGGAGGAAGAAAACGTATTGCGCGTCAAGGGTTTCGTCGACGTCGGCGGCAAGCCGATGCGGCTCTTGCTGCAGGCCGTCGGTCCGCGCGTCAACCACTATTACGACCGCGCCTGGACCGCTGAAGACGATCGCCGCTCGCGCCTCGTCGTCATCGGCCTGAAAGGGCTGAACCGCCCGGCGATCGAGCGTATCCTCGCCGGCTGATCCCAGGTACGAGCCGCGATGCACATCCTCACCACCACATCCGCCTCGCTCGACGATCTCGCCGAGCCTGTCGATCTCAGGCAAACGCCTGCGGATGTCGTGGCGCTGTCCTTCACCGACAGCGACCTCGCCGGGCTGGCGGCGGCGTGGAAGGCAGATGCGGACCGCCTGCCGTCGATGCGGCTCGCCGCCTTGCGCGACCTGCGCCACCCGATGTCCGTCGACCTCTGGATCGACAGCGTCGCCCGCCACGCCAAGGTCGTCCTGGTCCGCATCCTCGGCGGTTACGACTGGTGGCGCTACGGCTGCGACCAGCTTGCCGTTGTCGCGCGAAATCGCGGTATTAAGCTGGCGCTCCTACCGGGCGAGAGCCACGACGAGGATTTGCGGCTGATCGAAGGCTCGACGCTGCCGCGCCAGGAACTTGATGGTCTGCTCGACTATTTCCGCGAAGGTGGCCCGGCGAATATGACGGCGCTGGTGCAGAGGTTGGCAAGTCTCGCCGGATCGGGTGCGGCGGTCGCTGAACCTGTCAGCGTGCCAAAGGCGGGATTTTATGAGCCGGGACGCGGCGTTATAGAAAGAATGGACTTATCAAGCGTCGGCATTCCTTCGCGCCCCCCTCTGTCCTGCCGGACATCTCCCCCACAAGGGGGGAGATCGGCTGTCACTGACCGTCTCGCGACTTCTGCAACATCGAACATTGACGAAGGCGACGATGACCAGGCGATCTCCCCCCTTGTGGAGGAGATGTCCGGCAGGACAGAGGGGGGCGCGACGGAACGCAGCCTAAACCTACCGTCCGCCGAACCCGCCCCCATCATCCCCATCCTGTTCTACCGCTCGATGCTGCTCGCCGCCGATGTCGCGCCCATCGATGCGCTTGTCGAGGCGCTCGGGCAGCGTGGCATAGCGCCGGTCCCCATCTTCGTCTCCAGCCTCAAGGACGCGGCATCGCTCGCCTTTGTCGAAACCGCGTTTGCCGCGCTGAACCCTGCCGCCATCATCACCGCCACAGCTTTCGCCTCGGGCGCCGAACCCGGCGTCGAGACGCTGTTCGACCGCGCCGGAGTGCCGGTGTTCCAGGTCGTCGTCGCGACCACCCGCCGCGACATCTGGCAGAACAACCAGCGCGGCCTGGCGCCCGCCGACCTTGCCATGCATGTCGTCCTGCCCGAGCTCGACGGCCGCATCCTGGCCGGCGCCATTTCCTTCAAGAGCGAAAGCGAGATCGATCCGGCATTGGCCTTCCGCGCCTTCGCCAACCGGCCAGAGCCTGACCGCGTGGCGCAGGTCGCGAACCGTATCGAGGCCTTCGTGCGTCTGCAGCGGACGCCGCGTGCGGAGCGCAAGCTCGCCATCCTGATCCCCGACTATCCGAGCGCGCCCGGCCGCACCGGCTATGCCGTCGGTCTCGACGTGCCGTCCAGCGTGCTGGCGATGCTGCACGACCTGAGCGAACAGGGCTACGCCGTTGAAGGGATTCCGCAAACGCCGCGTCAGTTGCTGGAGGTGCTGGAGCCAGCCGACCAGGGACTGGCTTTGCAGGATTATCTGACCTTCTCGAAGGAATTGCCGCCGGCGGCCATCGCTGCGGTGGAGGCCGCATGGGGGAATACGGATGATGAGACAGGTTCGCGCGAGGCACCCCCCTCTGTGCTGCCGGACATCTCCCCTTCGAGGGGGGAGATTGCGCTGTTGTCTCTGCTTTCGCCAACTACCAAGGGCGTTAAGGGAGAGCCGGCAGCCGAACTGCCAATCTCCCCCCTTGAAGGGGAGATGTCCGGCAGGGCAGAGGGGGGTGTCCAAGCGCCCACCACCGCAAAATTCCCCTTCCGCGCCGCCACCTTCGGCAATATCACCGTAGCCCTCGCCCCTGATCGCGGGCGCTCAGCCGACCGCCGCGCCGACTATCACGACCCGACACTGCCGCCGCGCCATGCACTGATCGCCTTTGGCTTGTGGCTGCGTAAGTCGCTCGGCATCCATGCAATTATCCATGTCGGCGCCCACGGCACGCTGGAGTGGCTGCCCGGCAAGACCGTGGCGCTCAGCGAAAACTGCTTTCCCGAAATCGTCACCGGCCCCCTGCCCGTCATTTATCCTTTCATCGTCTCCAACCCCGGCGAGGCAGCACAAGCCAAGCGACGCATTGCCGCCGTCACGCTTGGCCATCTGCCGCCGCCGCTGACCGGCGCCGGGCTGGACGAAGAGCAGCATAAACTCGAGCGACTGGTTGACGAATATGCCCAGGCCGACGGGCTCGACCGCCGCCGCCGCGACCGCCTGGCGAAGCTGATCGTCGAGACTGCGGAAAAGACCGGCCTCGCCTCAGAGGCCGGCGTCGCCAGGACCGACGCAGCCGACGAAGCCTTGCGCCGCATCGACGCCTGGCTCTGCGATCTCAAGGATTTCGCCATCAAGGACGGCCTGCATATCTACGGTCGCTCGCCTGAGGGCGAAACCGATCCTTTGCGCGAGCAGAGTGCGGCAGCCGAGAAAGTAGCACTCATCGCGGCCCTCGACGGCCGCCATGTCGCCGCCGGTCCGGCCGGTGCACCGGCGCGTGGCCGGCGCGATGTGCTGCCCACCGGCCGCAATTTGTTTACCGCCGACCCACGCACCATGCCGACGCCGACCGCCTATGATCTGGGCAAGGTGGCAGCGGAAGAAGTCGTCCGCAGCTACATGCAATCGCATGGCGACTGGCCGCGCTCGCTGGTCATCGACCTCTGGGGCTCGGCCTCGCTGCGCACCGGCGGTGAGGAGATCGCGCAAGGCCTGGCGCTGATGGGCTGCCGGCCGCAATGGGATTCCGCCACCGGCCGCATCACCGGCATCGAGGTGCTGCCGCCGGCAACGCTCGGCCGCCCGCGCGTCGACGTCACCTGGCGCATATCCGGCCTGTTCCGCGACATGTTCCCAACCCAGATCGCGCTGATCGATGCCGCCGCCAACGCCGTCGCGACCCGCGACGAGGACGATTCGGAAAACCCGCTGGCGGCGAGAACCCGTGCAGACGGCAAGATCAGCCCGCGCATATTCGGCACCTCGCCCGGCACTTACGGCGCCGGCATCGAGGACTTGCTATCAAGCGGCGACTGGGCCGCGCGCGAAGAGATCGGCCGCGCCTATCTCGCCGCCACCTCGCATGCCTATGGCGGCGCCGAGGGCGAAGGCATTTCGGCGCCCGGCGCTTTTGAGGGCCGCATCGCTGAGGCCGACCTTCTGGTTCATACCGGCGACGATCCCGGCCGCGACATCCTCGAAGGCTCGGCCGACGTCGCCTTTATCGGCGGCTTTTCGGCAGCGCTTGCCGCGCTCGGCAAAAACGCTGACGTGATCGTGCTCGACACCACGGATCCGCAAAAGCCCAAGCCACGCTCGGTTGGGGACGCCGTATCCCGCGTCGTACGGGCACGCGCCGTCAATCCGCGCTTCATTGCCGGCCAGATGCGCCACGGGCCGCGCGGCGCCTCGGAATTCGCCGAGACGGTCGACCGGCTTGTCGGCTTTGCCGAGACCACTCATGCCATATCTGGCGCGCTGATCGAGGCCGTGCACGACGCCTATCTCGGCGACCCCGTTGTCCGCGCCTTCATCCTGCGCGAGAACCCGTCGGCGGCGAAGGTCATGGCCGAACGTTTCATGTCGGCACGACGGCGCGGTCTGTGGCATCCGCTGCGCAATTCGATCGATGACGATCTCGCCGCACTGATTGCCGAAGCCCAGGCGCTTGGGGTGGCGGCATGAACGCTTTCTCCCGACGCAGCGCCTGCCCTGCTTTGTCGGCACCGATGCAAACCGGCGACGGGCTGCTGGTGCGGCTCAATCCGGTCGCTGGAGGACTGTTGCCGAAGTCGTTGATCGGACTCTGCGAATCCGCCCTGCGCCACGGCAACGGCATTATGGAAGTGACCGCCCGCGGCAGCTTGCAGATACGCGGCCTGACGCCCGAAAGCGCCCGGCTGCTGGCGATGGAGGTCGATGCGCTGGGTGTTGCCGTTCGCACCGGCGTGCCGGTCGAGACTGGTCCGCTGGCCGGGCTCGACCCGCAGGAAATCGCCGATCCGCGCCCGCTAGCGGAGCGGATTCGGGCGGCAATCGAGGACGCCGGCGTCACGCAGCGTCTTGGCCCGAAGGTCTCGGTGATTGTCGACGGTGGCGGACAGCTGACCTTGGATGCAGTGACGGCCGATGCCAGGCTGGCTGCGGTGCGGACCGATGCGGGGACGCAATGGCAGGTGGCTATCGCCGGCGGCGGTCAGACTGCGACGCTACTCGTCATGGCCGAGGAAGATGCGGCCTGCGACATCGCCGTTGCGATCCTAAGGATGGTTGCCGAAAAGGGGCGCGATGCCCATGCGCGGGATTTGACAGAAAGACAGCTGAGATCTCTGGCAAATTGGCGATCCTTCGCGCCCCCCTCTGTCCTGCCGGACATCTCCCCCACTTGGGGGGAGATTGCGCCCTCATCTCAGCTTTCGCCAATCGATAAGCATGCTAAGAGTGAGCCACCGGCGAAGCTGCCGATCTCCCCCCAAGTGGGGGAGATGTCCGGCAGGACAGAGGGGGGCGCGAAGGATCGCCGGCCCATCGGAGTTTTCGACTTGGCTGCAGCCGGAACCGCCCTCGGCATCGGCCTACCCTTCGGCAGCATGCCGGCGAACCAGATCATCGCTCTCGCGCAGAGCGCGCTGGCCCTTGGCGCCACCGAAATCCGCCTGGCGCCGGGCCGCGCGCTGGTTTTCCTCGGCCTCGCGCCAGCGGCCTGCCCGCCGCTCCACCAAGCCGCCGCAACCCTCGGCTTCGTCACCGACGCCGCCGACCCGCGCACGAAAATCGCCGCTTGCCCGGGTGCTCCCGCCTGTGCCTCCGGCCGCATCGCGACGCGCGAAATCGCCGAGACCATCGCCGTGGAAAACCGCGACATCTTCGATTCTTCCTTGACGCTGCACATCTCCGGCTGCGCCAAGGGCTGCGCCCATCCCGGTCCGGCGGCGCTGACATTGGTCGGTAGCGAAAACGGAGCCGGACTTGTCGTGGACGGGACGGCTAAGATGTTTCCTGCCGGATACAGGCCGGGCGATGACGCCTCGCGCGGCATCGGCGGCATTGCAGCGGCAATCCGCAGAAAACGACTCCGAGGCCAGACTGCCGCCGCCTGCCTTGCAAGGCTTGGCACGGCCGGCGTCGTCAAAGCTTACCGACAGGAATGAGCATGCCCGCCCAGAACCCCATCACCTACGACTATATTCATGATGGCACAGCGATCTATGAGCGCTCCTTCGCCATCATCCGCGCCGAGGCCGACCTGTCGCGCTTTTCCGAAGCCGAGGCCGACGTCGCTATCCGCATGATCCATGCATGCGGCCAGGTCGAGGCTGCGCGGCATTTCGTTTTCTCACGCGATTTCGTCGCCGCTGCGCGCACAGCGTTGAGCGCCGGCGCGCCGATCTTCTGCGACGCACAGATGGTCTCGCATGGCGTCACGCGCGCCCGGCTGCCGGCCGGCAACGAAGTGATCTGCACGCTGCGCGATCCGCGGACCGCCGACATCGCGAGAAAAATCGGCAACACCCGCTCGGCCGCGGCGATCGACCTGTGGGGCGAGCGCATGGCCGGTTCGGTCGTCGCCATCGGCAATGCGCCGACCGCCCTCTTTTATCTGCTGGAAAAGCTGCGCGACGGCGCGCCGAAGCCGGCGGCGATCATCGGCATGCCGGTCGGGTTTGTCGGCGCCGCCGAATCGAAGGATGCGCTGGCCGAAAATTGCTATGGCGTGCCCTTCGCCATCGTGCGCGGCCGGCTGGGCGGCAGCGCCATGACCGCCGCCGCGCTCAACGCTTTGGCGAGGCCGGGCCTATGAATGCGATCGCAAAAGGTCGGCTGGTCGGCGTTGGCACCGGTCCTGGCGACCCAGAACTTTTGACGCTGAAGGCAGTGCGCGCGCTGGCTGAGGCCGATGTCGTTGCGCATTTCGCCAAGCGCGGCAACAACAGCAACGCGCGCGCCATTGTCGGAGCCCATTTTCGCGCTGATTTGATAGAGTTGCCGCTGCTCTATCCGGTGACAACCGAGATCGACAAGGACCACGGCGACTACCGCTCGCAGATCACCGATTTCTACGAGCAGTCGGCCGAAAAGGTTGCCGAGCACCTCAGCGCCGGCAGGATGGTTGCGGTGCTCTCGGAAGGCGACCCGCTTTTCTACGGCTCCTACATGCATCTGCATGTCAGGCTGGCGCATCGCTTTCCGACCGAAGTCATTCCCGGCGTCACCGCCATGTCCGGCTGCTGGTCGGCGACCGGCCTACCGATCGTCCAGGGCGACGACGTGCTGACTGTGTTGCCGGGCACGATGAGCGAATTCGAGCTGACGCGCCGCCTCGCCGACACCGATGCCGCCGTAATCATGAAGGTCGGCCGCAACTTGCCCAAGATCAGGCGGGCGCTGGAGGCAACCGACAAGCTGCCGCGGGCCATCTATGTCGAGCGCGGCACCATGCCGGGCGGCGTCTCGATGCGGCTTGCCGACAAAAAGAACGACCAGGCGCCTTATTTCGCCATCGTGCTGGTCGCCGGCTGGTCGGGGCGGCCAAGCGCATTGGGAGCCGAAGCATGAGCGGCCGCCTGACCGTCATCGGCCTGGGGCCTGGCAACGCCGACCAGGTGACGCCGGAAGCGAACCGGGCCGTCGCCGAGGCGAAATTCTTCTACGGCTACAAGCCTTATCTTGACCGGCTTGATCTGCGTCCCGACCAGATTCGCGTCGCTTCCGACAATCGCGAGGAGCTAGCGCGCTCCAGGGACGCGCTGCTGAAGGCTGCGGAAGGCCACGATGTCGCGGTCGTATCGGGCGGCGATCCCGGCGTCTTCGCCATGGCGGCGGCCGTCTGCGAGGCGATCGAGGCGGGGCCGGTCGAGTGGCGCGCGGTCGACATCGCCATCGTGCCTGGCATCACCGCCATGCTCGCCGTCGCCGCCCGCATCGGCGCGCCGCTCGGCCATGATTTCTGCGCCATCTCGCTGTCAGACAATCTGAAGCCGTGGGATTTGATCGAGCTGCGCCTGCTGGCCGCGGCGGGCGCCGGCTTCGTCATCGCGCTCTACAATCCGATCAGCAAGGCGCGCCCCTGGCAACTCGGCCGCGCCTTCGAATGCCTTGCCGCGATCCTGCCCGGCACCACGCCGGTGATCTTCGGTCGCGCCGCCGGCCGTCCCGACGAGCGCATCGAAGTTTTCTTGCTGGCGGAAGCCGATGCGCAAAAGGCCGACATGGCCACCTGCATCATCATCGGTTCACCGGAAACCCGGATCATCAAGCGCGGTGAAAAACCAGCGCTGGTCTACACGCCGCGGTCGGCAGCGGGCCCAAGAACATGACCGACCAGAAAATGATCGACCATCGCGGCAAGAGATTCGACCGTCTCAGCCGACGTGACGTCCGGCAACGCCGGCCTGCGGATCATGACCACCTCGATGCCGAGCGCCCGCGCTGCGGCGATCTTGCCGTAGGTCGCTTCGCCGCCGCTGTTTTTGGAAACGACGACATCGATGCGGTGCTCTTGAAGCAGCGAGTGTTCGTCCGGCTCCTGGAACGGCCCGCGCGCCAAGAGATAGGTCGCGTCGGGCACAGTAAGTCTTGGTTCGACCGGATCGACGCTACGGATGAGATAGTGGTGCTGGGGTGCAGCCTCGAAGGCAGTGATCTCCTGCCGTCCGAGCGCCAGGAACACGCGGCGCTGCGCCGATCCCAGCGCCGTCACCGAGCTGGTAACACCGTCGACCAGCGTCCACTGGTCACCTTCGGCAGGCTCCCAGCCTGGGCGCTTGAGCGCAACGATCGGCACGCCGGATCGGCGCGCTGCTTTCGCCGCATTGGCGGAGATCTGCGCCGCATAGGGATGCGTGGCGTCGATCAGCAGGTCGACGTCCGTCTCGTGGAGATACAACGCCAGCCCGTCGACGCCACCAAAGCCGCCAACCCGCACCGGCACGCCTTGCGCGGCCGGGTTTTCAGTGCGGCCGGCCAGCGACAGCGTAATCGCGAGATCGGAGCGCACCGAGAGTATTCCGGCCACCTGCCGGGCTTCGGTGGTTCCGCCGAGGATCAGAATGCGGTGGGTCATCATGCCTGCTGAAGGTCCGCGCGCCGCCGTGCTCACTCCAAAATGGCTCACGATCATCGGCATCGGCGAGGACGGTGTAGCGGGTCTCGGCGACGAGGCCAAGCAGTTGATCGCGGGTGCCGAATTCGTTTTCGGCGGCAAGCGCCACCTGGCCCTCGTCGCATCGCTCGCCAAAGGTGAAGCGCGCGCCTGGCCGACGCCTTTCGATGCCGAAATGCGCGACGTGCTGGCGCTCTCCGGCAGACGCGTCTGCGTGCTGGCCTCCGGCGATCCCTTCTACCACGGTGTCGGCGTCACCCTCGCCCGCAAGGTCGCGGCGGAGGATATGCGGGTGATCCCCGCGCCCTCGGCCTTCTCGCTGGCCGCCTCACGCTTGGGCTGGGCGCTACAGGACGTCGAGACCATTTCGCTGCATGGCCGCCCGCTCGACCTGATCCGGCCGTTGCTGCATCCTTGCACCCGCATTCTGGCGCTGACCTCGGATAGCGATGCACCGGACGCGATTGCCCGTCTCATGACCCAACTCGGCTTCGGCGCCTCGCGGTTGACGGTTCTGGAGGCGCTGGGTGGGCAGAACGAAAGGCTGCGCTCGGCGAACGCCGGCGCTTTCGACCTCGAAAAGATCAACCCACTCAACGTGCTCGCAATCGAAGTTGATTCGACCCCGCAAGCACGCGTCCTGCCGCTGACATCGGGCCTTGCCGATCGTTTGTTCGAGCACGACGGCCAGATCACCAAGCGCGAAGTGCGCGCCGTCACCCTGTCCGCTCTCGCGCCAAGGCGCGGCGAACTGCTGTGGGACATTGGCGCCGGCTCCGGCTCCATCGGCGTCGAATGGATGCTCGCGCATCCCTCCATGCGCGCCATCGCCGTCGAAGCCGATCCGGCCCGCGCCGCGCGCATCCGACACAACGCCGCGGCCTGCGGCGTTCCCGGTCTCGCCGTCGTTGAAGGTTCGGCACCGCAAGCTCTTGCCGGACTGGAAACGCCGGCGGCGATCTTCATCGGCGGCGGCGGCAGCGATGCCGGCGTGCTGGAAAGAGCCATCGATGCCTTACCCGCCGGCGGCCGCCTCGTCGCCAACGCGGTGACGCTGGAGATGGAGGCACTGCTGCTTTCCCGTCACGCTGCGCTCGGCGGCGAGCTCACCCGCATCGCCATATCCCGTGCTTCGCCGGTCGGTTCGATGCAGGCTTGGTGGCCGGCTATGCCGGTCACCCAATGGAGCTGGGTGAAGCCATGATGGTCGCGGGCATCGGCAGCCGCAAAGGCGTCAGCGCACGCGACGTGCTTGCTGCGGTAGAAACCGCGCTGGAGGCGCACGGGCTTGCCCTGCCCGCGCTTTCGGCGCTCGCGACCGCGTCTCTCAAGCAGGATGAAGCGGCAATCTTCGCCGCCGGACGCGAACTCCGCCTTCCGGTGATCGTTGTCGAGCAGGACGAACTCAAAGCTGCATCTACAACCAGCCACTCCAACCTATCACAGGAGCACGCCGGCACGCCGTCGGTTTCCGAAGCCTCCGCGCTTGCCGCCGCCGGCAAAGGCGCAAAACTGCTCGGACCACGCACCGTGCTCGGTGCTGTCACCTGCGCCATCGCCATCAGCGGAGATGCGGTATGACCGTCCATTTCATCGGCGCCGGCCCGGGTGCCGCCGATCTGATCACCTTGCGCGGGAGCCGTCTGCTCGGCAGTTGTCCCGTCTGCCTCTATGCCGGATCGATCGTCGCGCCGGAGCTGTTGCAGCACTGCGCGCCCGGAACGATGTTGATCGACACCGCGCCGATGTCACTCGACGAGATCGAGGCCGAATATCTGGCAGCCCACGCGGCCGGCCATGATGTCACCCGCCTCCATTCAGGCGACCTTTCCGTGTGGAGCGCCGTTGCCGAGCAGATCCGCCGGCTGGAAAAGCACGGCATCCCTTACACGCTGACGCCGGGCGTGCCGTCTTTTGCCGCCGCGGCCGCCGCGCTGCGCCGCGAGCTGACCATTCCGGAAGTCGCGCAAAGCCTGGTGCTGACCCGCATCTCCGGCCGCGCCTCGAAAATGCCGCCCGGAGAAACACTGGCCGGCTTCGGCCGCACCGGCGCCACGCTCGCCATCCACCTCGCCATCCACGCTGTCGACCGCGTCGTCGCCGAGCTGACGCCCTACTACGGCGCCGACTGCCCAGTCGCGGTCGTCTTCCGCGCCTCCTGGCCGGACGAGCGGGTGTTGACCGGCACGCTGGCGACCATTGAGGCGCAGCTAGGCGCGGATCCGATGGAACGCACGGCGATCATCTTCGTCGGCCGCTCGCTGGCGGCGGAAGATTTTAGTGAAAGTTCACTTTACGACGCCCACTACCAGCGGCGTTTTCGCGGACGAGACGGATCGTGAGCGGCAGCAATAGAAACACTACTGTCGAGCAGGCGCTCACCCGGCTGAACTTCAAGCCGCGCCAGCTGGAGCCCGGACATGTCTGGCTGGCCGGCGCCGGCCCTGGCGATCCCGGCTGCCTGACGCTGGAAGTGCTGGCCGCCCTCGGACAGTGCGACGCGCTGGTTTATGACGCGCTGGTCTCGCCCGAAGTCGTCGCCGTCGCCGAGGGCGCGGAACTGTTCTATGCCGGCAAGCGCGGTGGCAAACCATCGATGAAGCAGGACGACATCACCGCTCTGCTGGTCCGGCTGGCGCGCGAGGGCCGGCGCGTCGTCAGGCTGAAGGGCGGCGACCCCTATATTTTCGGGCGTGGCGGCGAAGAGGCGCTGGCGCTGGCCGGGGAAACCATCCCGTTCCACATCCTGCCTGGCCTGACGTCCGGCCTCAGCGCGTTGGCCGCCACCGGCATTCCCGGCACCATGCGCGGCATCAACAAGGCGCTGATCCTGGCGACCGGTCACGCCGCCGGCACCGATGACGATCTCGACTGGGCGGCCATCGCCCGTACCGGCCAGCCGGTGGTCATCTATATGGGCATGGCCAATCTGCCGCTGATCGCCGCCTCGCTGCTTGAGGGCGGGCTGGCGCCTTCGACGCCCGCCGCGGTAATTGTCGCTGCGACGACACCGCAGGAACGGATCGTCGTCGCCACGCTCGCCACCATTGCGGAAGAGGCAGCGGCCGCCGGTCTGACCTCGCCGGCGCTGATCGTCGTTGGCGGCATCGTCGCGATGCGCGCGGCATTGGCAGGTGAGTCATGACCCGCGCCATCATCATCGGCGCGCCGCGCTCGGGCTCGGGCAAGACCAGCGTCACCATCGGCATTCTGCGCGCGCTCGCCCGGCGCGGCCTGAAGGTGCGCGGCGCCAAATCCGGCCCGGACTATATCGATCCCGGCTTCCACGCCGCAGCCACCGGCCTGTCCGGCGTCAATCTCGACAGTTGGGCAATGCCGCCTGCCCTGCTCAACGCACTGGCCGGCGACGCGACCGAAGATGCCGATTTTATCTTCCTCGAAAGCGCCATGGGCCTGTTCGACGGGATTCCGGCTGCTTCAGGACGGTCCGGCTCGGCTGCCGACCTTGCCCGGCTCTACGGCCTGCCGGTGCTGCTGGTGCTCGATGTCTCCGGCCAATCGACCACGGCAGCGGCCGTCGCCAAGGGTTTTGCCACCTACGATCCGGATGTGCGCATGGCGGGGGTCGTGCTCAACCGGCTCGGCAGCGAGCGCCACCGCCGGCTTTGTGGCGATGCCATCGAAGCACTTGGCCTGCCTGTCGTCGGCGCTATCCTGCGCGATCCCTCGCTCAACCTGCCCGAGCGCCATCTCGGCCTCGTCCAGGCCGGCGAATATGAGAATCTGATGGCGCATCTCGACCGGCTGGCCGACATGGTCGAGCGCTCGCTCGACCTCGACGCCATCATGGCGCTGGCGGCGCCATTCACGCCCGCGCCGGGCAATTTCGGCAACGCGCTGCCGCCCCCCGGCCAGCGCATCGCACTCGCCGAGGACGCCGCCTTTACCTTCCTCTATCCGCACGTTGCTGCGCATTGGCGCAAGGCCGGCGCCGAGATCGTCCCGTTCTCGCCGCTCGCCGATGAAGCGCCTGGCGACAATTGCGATGTCTGCTGGCTGCCCGGCGGCTATCCCGAGCTTCATGCCGGCCGCCTCGCCGCCGCGGCGAATTTCAGGGCCGGCACGGCGCGGTTCGCCGCTACGCGGCCGGTGCATGGTGAGTGCGGCGGCTTCATGGTGCTCGGCGAGGCGCTCGAGGACGCGTCGGGCGAGACGCATCGGATGCTCGGCCTGCTCGGTCATTCGACCAGCTTCGCCAAGCGCAAGATGAATCTCGGCTACCGCGAGGCGCGGCTGCGTTCCGGGTGCCCGCTCGGCAGCCACGGCACGCTGATTCGCGGCCACGAATTCCACTACGCGCAGATGGTTGCCACCGGCAATGACGAGCCGCTGGCCGACCTCGCCGACGGACAAGGCAATCCGCTTGGTGCGTCGGGCTACCGGCGCGGCAATGTCAGCGGCACGTTCTTTCATGCCATTGCGAGGGGCGAGAGCATGATCCCGAAAAGTGGTAGCCGGTTTTCGGAATAGATCATGCTCAAACTCCAGATCCCCTCGCAACGGCAGCTGCTCGACGACATCGCGCTTTGCCTCGTCTTCTTCACCCGGCTGCCGTTGCCGAGAGCCGAGTTTCGTGGCCGCAGCCTTGCCGCTGCGATCTGGGCTGCACCGGTCGCCGGTCTCGCCGTCGCTCTGGCCGGTGCCCTGGTCTACGCCGTCGGCACGAGGCTAGGCCTAGCCGGAGATCCTGCTGCAGCGTTGACCCTTGCCGCGATCCTGCTCGCCACCGGCTGCCTGCATGAAGACGGGCTTTCGGATGTCGCCGACGGCTTTGGCGGCGGCAAGACGCGCGACAGGAAACTGGAGATCATGCGCGACAGCCGCATCGGTGCCTACGGCGCCTGCGCACTCAGCATCTCGCTGCTGATCCGCTGGAGCGTGCTCTCTGGATTCGCCGGCCCGGCTCATGTCTTCTGGGCCGTCATTGCCGCGCAAGCGGCCTCGCGCGGCCTGCTCGGCGCCTTCATGCACCTTTTGCCGCCGGCCCGAAGCGACGGCCTCTCGGCCGAAGCAGGCACAGTTACCGCCGAAACCGCTGGCATCGGTGCCGTCCTCGGTGCGGTCGCGCTGCTGGCGCTTGGGTTCGGCGCCGCCGTTTTCGCCCTCATCCTGCTTGCGATTTTGTTTGCCGCCTTCCGCGCGCTGTGCATCAGCCAGATCGGCGGCCAGACCGGCGACACCGTCGGCGCCCTCCAGCAGCTCGGCGAGATCGCAATCCTGCTCGTCGCTTCCGTTTCCCTTTCCTGACTCTGTTTCGGAGATTTTGCCCCCATGCCTTTCAAATCGCTCGATGAACTGCGCGCCGCCTGCCTCGACCTGCCCAATGGCAGCGACGCCGCCGCCAATGCCGTCGCCCGCCGCCAGGACACGCTGACCAAGCCGCAAGGCAGCCTTGGCCGGCTGGAGACAATAGCCGCCTGGCTGGCGCGCTGGCAGGCCCGCGACATGCCAAAGCTCGACCGCGTCAAGGTCTTCGTCTTCGCCGGCAATCACGGCGTCACCGCGCAAGGGGTGTCGGCCTTCCCGTCGGAAGTCACCGTGCAGATGGTGGCGAATTTCGCCGGCGGCGGTGCCGCCATCAACCAGCTTGCCCGCATCGCCGGCGCCGATCTCGATGTTATCCCGCTCGACCTCGACCGTCCGACCGGCGATTTCACGCAAGACGCGGCGATGGACGACGAGGCCTTCCTCACCGCCGTCTCGGCAGGCTACGACGCGATCAGCAGGGATCTCGACCTTGTCTGCTTCGGCGAAATGGGTATCGGCAACACCACGCCGGCGGCAGCCATCTCGACCGCGCTGTTCGGCGGCGGCGCGGAGCGATGGACCGGGCGTGGCACCGGCGTCGACGACGCCGGCCTCGTGCGCAAGATCGTCGCCATCGAGGCCGGCCTGAAGCGCCACGCCACGGCGCTTGCCGATCCGCTGAAGGTAGCGGCAGCCCTCGGCGGCCGCGAGCTTGCGGCGATCTTGGGCGCAACACTAGCGGCGCGCCATCTCGGCGTGCCGGTGCTGCTCGACGGCTTCGTTTGTACCGCGGCCGCCGCACCGCTGGCAAAGCTGCGCCCTGCCGGCCTCGCCCACACACTGGCGGCCCATGTCTCGGCCGAATCCGGCCATCGCCGCCTGCTCGAAGCGCTGGGCCTGCCGCCGCTGCTCGATCTCGGCATGCGGCTCGGCGAAGGCTCCGGCGCCTGCCTGGCGGTCAACATCGTCCGCTCGGCACTCGAATGCCACGCCCGCATGGCAAATTTTGCGGAGGCTGGGGTCTCAGAGAAGTAAGGCGGAGCCAAGCGCGGATCGCGTTGATGAACAACCGCTCACAGATCTTCGGAGACCCCAAACAGGGGCTTCGCGATATTCTTGCTCGGATCATCAGAGATTTCGACAGCACGAGCGGCGCCTTTGCCGGGCTGACATACAATTCGCCGTGGATACTGGCAACGGAGGATTGGGCAGAGCGATCAGGCCATACAGTCGAGGAACTGTGTGAGATGATTTCTCAGCGGCGGATTTCAATCTGCGCTGGCGAGAAGACAAATCCGGAAATCGTTCAGACTTTTGAAGATCTTCGCAATGCTGCGGAGGAGTGGAGAACTGAGACGGACTACATCGATCCGCCCACTCGCTATGATCCTGAAGAGGCAAAATTCCCGAACCGCAAGGAGCTAAAAGCCCACACCCTGAAGGCATGGGGTTCCATGGGGTTGGCCAGCCAATGGCATAACTACGATGCCAGGGATCTTAGTTTCAGTGGAACTTTTGAAGACAGATTTGGTCGCGATGTTACATTGAATGTCAAATTCAAGCTTGGATATGGCGGCCCTATTCGGTTGTTTTTCCAATTCCCCTATTATTCGGATGGAGATCCGAGATCATTGGACCTCTTTTGGCTTTCTGGATGGCTACTATGTCGCGAGCTTCGTCTGCCCAAAGCCCCTGAACTCGAATGGATCGTCGGCAAGAGCAAGACAAGCTTCGAAGCCGTCGACGGCGTCCTCGCCATAACGCGAGCGATCCTCAGCTATCTGCGGCCAACTATCCAATAGCACTCGAATGAATGCAGCCACGGGACGGCCGCGAAACATCCCGCTGTAGGGTCTTCCACCAAATCCTGGAGATTTTTGGTGGGTGCGCACAGGATTGAACTGTGGACCCGCTGATTAAGAGTCAGCTGCTCTACCAACTGAGCTACGCACCCACTCGGCCGGAAAAACCGGCGTTGGCGGGCATATAGCCGCCGACATCCGCCATGTCCAGCCCTGCCGATTCATTTACCGACAAATTGCCCAAGTGCCGCACATGGTCAGATGAAAAGCCTGCCTTCCGCCACCTTGACCGCATGGCCGCCGATGCGGGCGGCCGTCAGTTTGCCACCTTCGACATTCAGTTCGAGGCGAATGCGCGAAGGCCGGCCCATCTCCAGCCCCTGCTCGATCCACAGTTGTGAAACGCCGTCGGTCGGGCCGTCGAAATGCATGATCGCGCCGGCGAACGCGGCCGCCGCCGAGCCGGTCGCCGGGTCTTCGTAGGACGGATTGCCGGGCACCATCATGCGGACATGGAAGGCACTGTCGTGGTGCACCGTCTCGCGGCAATAGACATAGGGGCTGGCGAAGGCCCATTCGCTTTTGCGTGGTGCCAGTTCCGACCACGCCTGGTTGTCCAGCCTGATCCGGGCAGCCGCCTCCAGATTAGCGACGGGGATGGTCACGTAGGGCACGCCCGCCGACCAGAATGAAACGCGGTGGTTCTCGAAGCCGATCTCGTGCGGCCCAAGGCCAAGGGCCGCGCCGATGGCCTCGCGATCGGCCGACAATTCCAGCTGCGCCGGCAGTTTTGCCAGGTCGAACTCGGCGAAGGTCGAACCATCGTGCTTGCTGACAGCGCAGCGCACCGGGCCGATATTCTCCTCGAGCACGAAGATGCCGGCGGCCTCTCCCGCCATTTCGGCGAGCGCTATCGCCGAGCCGACAGTTGGGTGGCCGGCGAACGGCATTTCATAGTCAGGCGTGAAGATTCGGATGCGGGCCCGGTGCTTCGGGTTGTCGGGCGGCAGCACGAAGACGGTTTCGGACAGGTTGAACTCGCGCGCCACCGCCTGCATCGCCGCAACGTCCAGCCCGTCGCAGTCGAGTACCACGGCCAGCGGATTGCCGGCCAGCCGGGTGGTGGTGAATACGTCGTAAAGCAAGTAATTCCGCTTCTGCATTTCAGTAAGTCCTCTGCCTCATTCCCAACATGAGCGAAATTTAATTTGAATTTTGAACCATTAGGCCTGATTTGTGCACTGATGGGACATCACTGAACATAGGGGTCCGGCGTGGACCAGATTGTCAATCTGCCAAAGACGGATTCCACTTCCGCCATCGAGACGGCGCTCGGGCTTGACCACCAGGGCCTGAAGACAAAACGCCGTCGCGGTTGGCTTTACGCGGTGTTCGCACTGCTTGCCGTCGCCGCGGCTTTTGCCGGCTATGAGTGGTACGCGGGCTCGCCCGCCAAGATCGAGTATACCACGACACTGGCTGCCATGGCCGATCTTACCGTCGCGGTTTCGGCTACTGGCACGCTGCAGCCCCTCACCCAGGTCGATATTTCCAGCGAACTCTCCGGCGTCGTCCGCTCGGTCTCGGTCAACGAGAACCAGCTGGTGAAGAAGGGCGATGTGCTGGCCGCGCTCGACACTGCCAAGCTGGAGGTCCAGATCGAGCGCGCCCAGGCCTCCGCCAAGGCGGCGAGCGTCGAGGACGCCACCGTGACCCTGGCCGAAAACGAAAAGGGCCTGGTGCGCGCGGCGCAATTGACCAAGCGCGGCATGGCGACGGACCAGTCGCTTGAAGCGGCAACCGCCACGCGCGACCGCTCGAAGGCGGCGCTCGATATCGCCAGAGCCAACCTCGCCATGGCCAATGCCGATCTCAAGGCGCAGCAGACGGATCTTGCCAAGAGCACCATCTACGCTCCCATCGACGGCATCATATTGACGCGCTCGGTCGACCCCGGCCAGACGGTCGCCTCGTCGCTGCAGGCGCCGGTGCTGTTCGTCATCGCAGCGGATCTGAAGAACATGGAGCTGAAGGCTGCGGTCGACGAGGCCGACATCGGCGCCGTCAAACCCGGCCAGCATGCGCGCTTCACCGTCGATGCGTTCCCTGAACGGCCATTCGACGCCGAAATCCGCGACATTTCCTATGCCTCGGTCACTACCGACGGCGTCGTCACTTACGATGCAAGGCTGGATGTCGACAACAGCGAGCTTCTGTTGCGGCCCGGCATGACCGCCACCGTCTCGGTCGTCACCAAGCAGGCCAAAAACGTGCTAACCGTGCCGTCCATCGCCTTCCGCTACCGGCCGGCGCAGACGGCGGAGCGCGGTTGGAGCCTCACCGACCTGTTCACTGGCCGCATGGGACGCCCCGGAGGCAACCGCCAGCGCCAGGCGGCGACGAAGCCCACCGACGGCTCGCGCACGCTCTACGTGCTGGAGAATGGGCGGCCGCATCCGGTCAACGTCAAGGTCGGCTCGACAGATGGCGAACTGACCGAGATCGTTTCCGGCCTCGAGGAAGGCGCGCAAGTCATTACCGCCTCGCAGCAGAGGAGCTGATCGTGGCATCCGGCGCGACCCTCATCGGCTTCGACAAGGTCTGCAAAAGCTATGGCCAGGGCGAAGCCCGGGTGCATGCGCTGGCCGGCGTCGACCTCGCCATCAGGCGCGGCGAATTCGTCGCCATCATGGGCCCGTCCGGCTCGGGCAAATCGACGGCCATGAACATCATTGGCTGCCTCGACACGCCGACGGCCGGGACCTACAGCTTCGAAGGCATCGACGCCGGCCGTCTCGACCGCAACCGCCGTGCTCAGCTGCGCAATCTTTATGTCGGCTTCGTTTTCCAGGGCTATAATCTGTTGCCGCGCACCACGGCGGCCGAGAATGTCGAACTGCCGCTGATCTATCGCGGCGTCGGTGCCCGCGAGCGCCGCGGCCTGGCCATGCAGGCACTTGCCGAGGTCGGCCTTATCGGCCGCGAGCATCATACGCCGGCCGAGCTGTCCGGCGGCCAGCAGCAGCGCGTGGCGATCGCGCGCGCCATCGTCACCAGGCCGACGCTGCTCGTCGCCGACGAACCGACCGGCAATCTCGACACCGCCCGCACGCACGAGATCATGGAGCTCCTGACGCAGTTGAATACCGAGCTCGGTCTGACCATCGCGATGGTCACGCACGAAGCCGATGTTGCCGGCTGTGCGCAGCGCACGATCCGTTTCCTCGATGGCCATGTCGCCTCGGACACAGCCAATCTCGAGATGGCCTAGCCATGATCTGGGAAACCGTTCGCCTCTCGCTCCGCTCCATCCGCCGCAACGTGCTGCGCTCGTTCCTGACACTGCTCGGCATCGTCATCGGCGTCGCCGCCGTTATCGCCATGCTGACCATCGGCTCGGGCACCACCGAGAAGGTCAAGTCCGACATTTCCAAGCTCGGCAGCAACCTGCTCGTCATTCGTTCCGGCCGGCCGGCCGGACCCGGCGGCCCGGGAGGGCTCGACCAGGTGGTCCGGCCTCTTGCCGACAAGGACTTCGCCGCGCTTGTCGCGCACCTGGACGGCGCGCGCGCCATCTCGCCGGCGTCGCAAAAGCAGGTGCGCGTCATTTTCGGCACCGAAAGCCTGACCTCGGGCGTCACCGGCACCGACAGCGCCTATCTCGATGCCCGCGACTGGAAGCTGGTCTCGGGCCGCCCCTTCAGCGATTCGGAAACCCGCTCCGGCACCGGCGTCTGCCTCGTCGGCGAGACGGTGCGCCAGCAGTTCTTCGGCGCCGGCGATCCCGAAGGCGAGATCATCCGCGTCAACCGCACCTCCTGCAAGATCATCGGCCTGCTCGAACCGAAGGGCTATACCGGCTTCGGCCAGGACCAGGACAATGTCGTGCTGATGCCGCTTGCCGCCTATCAGCGTCGCATTGCCGGTAATCGCGACATCGACTCGATCTATGTCGCCGCCGACGACCGTACGCTGACCACGGTGCTGCAGCAGCGCGTCGAGGACATCTTGCGCGACACACGCCGCATCACGCCCGACCGTGACGATGATTTCTCGATCCGCGACATGACCCAGATCGCCGATGCCATGGCCAGCGCGACCACCACCATGACTGGCATGCTCGGCGCCGTCGCCGGCGTCAGCCTGCTCGTCGGCGGCATCGGCATCATGAACATCATGCTGGTGTCGGTAACCGAGCGCACGCGCGAGATCGGCATCAGGCTCGCCATCGGCGCCCACGAAAAGCATATCCTCATCCAGTTCCTGGTCGAGGCAACCGTGCTGTCGCTGCTTGGCGGCATCATCGGCATCCTGATCGGCCTGGCGCTTGCCGGCCTTGCCTCGCTGACGCTGACGATCCCGTTTGCGCCAAGCCCGGCGGTCATCCTGCTTGCGGTCGGCTTCTCCGCGCTGATCGGAATGGTGTTCGGCTTCTTCCCGGCGCTGCGCGGCGCACGGCTCAACCCCATCGACGCGCTGAGATATGAGTAGGCGTTGCAGCAAGTGTCGCCTCCAGACGCTGCCGATTTTTTATGCAACCTGCCCTTGTCGCAGCACATTCTGCAATGATAACAATGCTGTTGGGGACTAAGGGGGAACAATGGATGAGCAAGAAAGCGCGACTGGCTCTGGCGATTGTGATCGTCGAAGCCGCCTTGGCAGGGCTTTGGTGGAATTTGATCCTTTATGGGATGGAGAATCCCGATCGCGTCACCGCTGACTTCCAGCAGGTAATTGGGCAGACGATGGGAACGGCGATGGGGGCGCTCCTGGGTCTCGGCGTGCTGTTGTATTTTGTCGCCGCCCGCAACGACCGCAAGGCTATTGAAGGCAGGCTACGACGTTAGAGTCGGAAGCCTTGCTCGCTCGCAAAGTGCCATTCGATCAGCGGTCTCATATGCGGCATCAGCCCGTCCGGCAGATCGGCGGCATTGCGGATGATGACGGGGCCTTCGATTTCAGGCTCTGACTCGGCGGCGACGAAAGCGCTGATCCGCTGTGCCAGGTCGTCGGCGGAGGCCGTCTCGCGGTAGCGGCGAAAGATCACCGTGCCGCTTGCCGTCGACAGGGCGTAATGGTGCCTGCCGCGTGCCGCGCCTGATAGGTCGAGGCCGGTCTCTTCCCGCACCTCGCGGATCATGTTGAAGTCGACGTCGACAAGGCCGTCGTGGAAATCGGTTGGCTCGAACGAACCGGCGGCGAAGTAGACGCGCCCGGCATTGACCGTATGCGGCGCCATGCGGATCGCCACCAACGCGTTGTCGCCGGCGACCAGCATGGCGTGCGCGTAGGCATGTTCGGCGCCAGGCACCTGCCTATTGCTGCGCCAAAGCATGAAGGTCGAATAACGCACCGCATGGCAGCGGCCGACGAGGCGATTGTCGCGATAGCTGAGAGCGGAAAGCAGCACCACGGTGCCGTCAAAAAGCGCCGGCTTGGCTGCGGTCTCACGCCGCCAGTTTGCGGCGATCGCCTCGGCATTATCGCGCTCGAACGGATGTGGGCCGGGATCGAGCCTGACGTCGATGGCATCGACCGGCAGGATGACGTTGCGCGGCAGGTCGAAACTCACGCGTGTCTCACGCCATGTCGAGGGCAATTGCTACCGGGCAATGGTCGGATGCCTTAGGCCGGTCCCACCCGGCGCGTGGAAAGCGCTCGACCTCCTGGCCCGCCGGAAATATGGTCCGCCAGGGCTGGCCGTTGCGGATGATATCGGGAACGGCGGTGGCGTTCTGCCTGGCTAGCGCCCTCGACAAAAGGATGTAGTCGAGCTGGCAGAGATGCCGCTCTTCCGGTCCGCGCGTGTGATAGAAAGTCCAGCGATCCATTTCCGGCCGCCGCTCGACCGCGTTTTCGCAAAAACCGCCGGCAGTGAGCACGTCGATGCAGGACCGGGTCTCGTCGATGACCTCGAAGCGATAGCCGTCGACGGCATCGCCGGTAATCTTCACGCGTTGCCGGTAGTCGTTCATGTCGCCGCAGATTGCCCAGCGCTTGTCGGCGGCATGGTCCTTGCCGAAGCGCTCCTCGATGATCCGGCGCACCGCTTGCGCCTCGGCGATGCGCAGCGGCATTGTCGCCTCGCGGCCGTCGAGGCCGTTGCGGGGCGAGCCCATCGACTTGAAATGCACGAGATAGAGTGTCAACGGCGCGCCAGCCACAGTCAGATCGACTTCCAGGCAGTCGCGCCGGAAGATGCGCTCATGGGCCTGGTGACCGAGCGCTGCCAATTCCGCCGTGTGCAGCCCGAATTGCTCGAACGTGACATAGGCGTAGCTGGTCATGCGCACGAATTCGATCGGCTGGCCCTGCGCGGTCTCGTTGCGCATCATCACGGCGACGTCGATGCCGCGCGAATCATTGCCGGCGGTGGTGTATTTCTGCCGGTAACCTTGCCCCACCATCTTGAACAGATAGCCATATTCGAAGGCCCTCAGCGCCTCGATATTGTCGACCTCCTGCATGCAGATGATGTCGGCGCGGGTGGCCGCGATCGCCAGTGCCGTCAACTGCCGCGTGTCGTCGGACTGCGCGATCGCCCGCGCCTGCTCGAGCATCTTGTATTCGGCCTCGCTCTGGATGTCGAAAAGCGCCAGCGTGCGATCTTCGTTGAGCTGATTGCGGTATCCGGAATAATCAAACCTGTTCATCAGGTTTTCGACGTTGAATGTGGCAAGGCGCAGCGACATGGCTTTGACCTTTGCCCGCAAGCGCGCTCGAAAACAAGGGCGTAGAACCCAGGCGGCCCCGATTGACCGCGCGCTCGTCATGGTTGATGGAACCTTTTTTGTTCATCCTCCGTTCAGATGGAAAGTTCCATGAATGGGCTCTTCCCTGGGTATTCTGGGCGTGGGGCCTGAATCTTAGGAGAGTGCGATGAAACCGCTCTTTTTATCTTCCGTCAGATCCGGGCTGATGGCCCTCGGTCTGATAGCCGGCCTCTCGGCCCCCTCGCTTGCCGGGCCGATGCCCAAACCCCTGCTGCCGGTGGCGGGCAATGCCGCCGACATCGTGCAAATTCGTGAAGATTGGGCAGGCGGCAACGACAGGCAGATCTGGCGTTGGCGCCATCGCGGCTTTCGGCAATGGCACGGCGACAATGATTGGAGATGGCGGTCCAACAATTTCCGCGGCCGTCATTTTTCGAGACACTGGGACAATGGCGGCTGGGACGACAGCTGGCGTAGGCGCCATCATCGCCGCCATTACCGTGGCGGCTACTATGATGATGGTGGTGCGGGCGCCGCGATTCTTGGCTTGGGCCTGGGGCTCGGCCTTGGCAGCCTGTACAACAACTACAACTACTACGACGCGCCGCCACCGCGGCGCTATTACCGGACACAGCGGCTGTCCAGCGCGCATGTCCAATGGTGTTACAATCGCTACCGGTCGTACCGCGCCTGGGACAACACGTTCCAGCCCTACAACGGCCCGCGCCAGCAATGCTATTCGCCCTATAGCTGAGCACGCCGACAACAAGCATCATTCGGCGCCGTGCTTCGCGGCGCCTTTTTCTTTCAGCCAGGAATCGCGAAAATCGTCCAGCCTCCACCAGCGATAACGCTATTTTTATCAGCCAGGTCTAATAATCCTCCCGATCAGAACGCCCGAGACGCGAAAGATCGCTGGATTGCGTACGATGGCCGAGGACGAACAGAGGGACAAACGCCGGCAGCGCGTCTTGAAGGGCGCGGCGATCCTGACCGGCATGACCAACTCCGAGGTCACATGCACGCTGCGCAACATGCATGCCGGCGGTGCCGAATTGAAGGTCTCGATCGACGCGCGCGTGCCCGATGAGTTCCTGCTCTACGTTCCAACCGACGGCATTGCCTACAAGGCGGAGGTCCGCTGGCGCCGCGAGGACCGAATTGGGGTGATGTTCACCGGCACCGAACCAAAGCCCAGCTGGCACTACGGTTGAGGTTCCCGGCCCTATCCGGGCGGCAGGACTTGCAGTGTCTGCTCGTCAAACAAAGGCTCATCCTGGCCGACGCGAACGAATAGAAGCTTTCGCCGTTCGGGTGATTGCAACTCGAAATACTGAATGCCGTCCGGGGCTTCGCCCCATTCGCCGCATGGCGGTTCGCCGACCTCGTCAGGGTCTGCAACGGCTTTCAATTCACTGAGATAAACGGCATCGGGACTGAAGACATACCGCAGGGTGCCCGTGGGCGTGACCCCTTCGGTGTAAGGCATGAGCACGCAACGTGTGCTGACAGCCTTCTCGGTCTTCTGCGAGTATATTCGCTGCAACGCGGCGCCAGCGGCCTCGCCCGGCAGCATATCGAAGACTTCGACGACGGGATCGGCCGGCCCGCCATCGCTGTATTTGATGGCAAGAGCATTGCCGCCAAGCTCGAAATGGATCTGGCGGAATCCGAAATCACAGCGCTGTACCCAGGCAGCCAGCCCGACATCTCTGTCCGCCAGCCGTTCCCAGGTGCATTTGTCGACAGGCGGACGCGACGGCTTGCTTTGGTCGGCACGCGCCCCGATGGCCATGGCCAGAAGGACCGGCAGGGCGCAGATGCAGGCCGGCAGTCTCTTGCTATTCATCGCTGCAACCCGTCAAGGTAAAGGCATCCCAGGCTGAACCATCGGGGTTGGCTTTGGCGAAATCGGGCCATTCGGTAAAAATCGCGCCAAAGTCAGGCAGCAGCAACCCTGTTGGTGCCGGCGAGGCTTCGAGGGAGCTCAACTGCTCGGCACCGCCTGCGTTGAACGCATAGACCTGCCCATCCCACACTCTGCACAGCCCGGTGCCGTCCTCGAGACCCGCCTCACGATCGTCGTCGTTGCAGGTGTGCCGAATCGTCCCCACAGGAAACGAGTACTTGCCATTGGTCCAGGTGATGTCCGATGGCAGGCGAATGGGGGTATTGGGCACGATCAGCGAAAAGACCTCTGTCGTCAGCGCGGCCGGTTCGCGGTCGATGGGCCGGAACTGTATCGTCGCTCCCGAACGCGGCTCGCGATAGGTCGCGTGGCTGAGCGAACATTCTGTCGCGTTCGCTGCTTGCAACAGGCTCAGCATGCTCAGAAAAATAGCTGCTGCTTTGCGGATGATCATTTGAGTCCCTGGAGCAGCAGCATTGTGAAGTTTAAGCATCGATGCTTTAGCATGGCCCGAGGCCCGGTCGAAAGAAAGAAATCGATGATGCGAAATCTCTTGATGCTCATTTCGATCTTAACATTTTCGTGCGGCAGCGCCTTTGCCACGGAACCCTATGTGGGCACATGGTCCGGGCACAGATCGAACTGTACCGCCGTTGCGGATGTTCAACGCCAGACTGTTTACGCGTTGTACCGCGACGCCCTGTCGGTCCCTGCTCTCGGCTGCGAACACGCAATGTTTCTCGAGACGCCCACGGGCTGGGTGGCGCGGGCCAGCCAATGCTACGGATCTGACCCGTCGGTCGAAGAGCCGTTCTCTCGGGTCATCCATATTGTTGTCGACGGGGCGACGGTGAGATTGACATGGCCTGGCTTCGACAGCGGAGTTCTTGTCAGATGCTGACGACAGGTGCCTTCTTCCGCTGGATCTAGGACGGCAGCTTCAAAATGACGCCTACCAGAAGCGCGGCTCCACCGAGGAAGCCAGCGGCGCAGACCCACAGGAGCCAAAGCCCGCTCACCCTGCATTCGAGAACCGCTGCAGCTGGGTTGGCGGGGTCGTAGTGGACCTCGACCTTGTCGCCCTCGAGGTAGCGCTGTGATTGACCGCTGACGAGGCTCGGCAGCGACGCCGTCACGTTTGCGCCGCAAGCGATGCGATCGGCGGCGTAGCGCTGGCCGGCAACGCTATAGCTGTAGACGATGCGGGATTTGAAAACTGTGCGCCAAGGCCGATAGCCGCCTCCGGACCTGTCGCGGGTCTCGAATTTCTGCAGGCCCGAGGCGTCGATGCGTCCTGCCGTGATGGGCCATTTGGCCGCCTGTTCCGCAAGTGACTTCTGGGCAAAGCCCATGCGCAGGACAAACAATCCCATGAAAAGCAGCAGGGCCGCGGCGCCGAGGTTCTGCGGCTTGGGCAAAAACGGCCGGATCGCTTCCAGGACGCCGCCAACGGAGAAGACCAATACCAGCGCGCCAACCACCAACCCGGCCGAAAGCTGGACCATGAATTTGAAGGAACCGTCGGGCATGGTGCGTTCGATCACGGCCTTGGCTGGATCGGCCGGATTGTAGAAGACGGTTACGCCGGCCCCGTTTGGAAATTTCGCAAGGGTTTCCGCCACCGCAAAGTTTCCAAGGTTCTCCTGCACGCTGTAGTGCGAACTGCGAAACTTCTTGCCGTTCACCTTGTATTCGAAGGTGATCGCCGGGAAGTTGCGCATCTCGGTCGACCCTCTGCTGTCCGAACCGGATCCCGAACTGGTCACCTCGCGAGCCTCGACCCGCGACGAGATGATCTTTCCCTGCGTCGGGGACCAGCGGCTGGCCGCCCTCACCTCCCACCATTTCAGCAAGGTAACGAGGGACAGCATGCCGGCAACCGCACAGGCAAACCCGATCAACAGAAATTTGAGTTCCAACGCTCACCCCTTGGCCATTTTGTGCCATGCCCTGCACACGCATACCACGACAGCGGGAATAGCGCGCCTGCTGAGAAATCAACGCAAAAAGGCCGGCGGATCGCTCCGCCGGCTTTCTTGATCGACAATGAAATTGCGATCAGTTCTTGGCCTTGTCGACCAGCTTGTTCTTGGAAATTCCCACGCGCCCGCAGGGCGAAGCCCGAGGACGCGTAACGAAACGAACGTGGATTTCCTTCAGTTCTTGGCCTTGTCGACCAGCTTGTTCTTGGAAATCCACGGCATCATCGCGCGCAGCTTGGCGCCGACTTCCTCGATCTGGTGGCTGTCGTTGTTGCGGCGGATGCCCTTGAAGCGCGACATGCCGGCGCGGTATTCCTGCATCCATTCCGAGGTGAACTTGCCAGTCTGGATGTCCTTGAGCACGCGCTTCATCTCGGCCTTGGTCTCGGCGGTGATGATGCGCGGACCCGAGACGTATTCGCCCCATTCGGCGGTGTTCGAGATCGAATAGTTCATGTTGGCGATGCCGCCTTCATAGATCAGGTCGACGATTAGCTTGACCTCGTGCAGGCACTCGAAATAGGCCATTTCCGGCGCATAGCCCGCTTCCACCAGTGTCTCGAAACCGGCGCGGATCAACTCGACCAGACCGCCGCACAACACCACCTGCTCGCCGAACAGGTCGGTCTCGCACTCCTCGCGGAAATTGGTCTCGATGATGCCCGAACGGCCACCGCCGACGCCGCAGGCGTAGGAGAGCGCCAAATCGAGCGCATTGCCCGAAGCGTCCTGGTTGACCGCGACCAGGCACGGCACGCCGCCGCCCTTCTGGTATTCGCCGCGCACCGTGTGGCCCGGGCCCTTTGGCGCGATCATGACGACGTCGACCGAGGCTTTTGGCTCGATCAGGCCAAAATGCACGTTGAGGCCGTGGGCGAAGGCGATCGCCGCGCCGTCGCGGATGTTCGGCGCGATCTCTGATCTGTAGATGTCGGCCTGCAGCTCGTCGGGCGTCGCCATCATCATCAGGTCGGCCCATTTGGCGGCATCGGCCACACTCATCACCTTGAGCCCGTCGGCCTCGACCTTCTTCGCGGTCGCCGAGCCGGCCTTGAGGCCAATGGCGATATCCTTGACGCCGGAATCCTTGAGGTTGAGCGCATGCGCCCTGCCCTGGCTGCCATAGCCGATGATGGCAACCTTCTTGCCTTTGATCAGGTTGAGATCGGCGTCGCGATCGTAATAGACACGCATTTTTCTTCCTTCCCGTTTTGAATTCAGAGGCCCTGCGGCCCGGTTTTTGCCCCGTAAAGAGCGAGAAACTGCTGCGTCGCCCGGACGGCATCGCCGCCGATCGCCGCATCAGTCAATTCCAGCCGGTCGCCGAGCAGCAGGCGGATCTGCACGTCGCGGGCGACCAGCCCGAAAAAGGTGCGGAAAGCCATCTCAGCGTCGGAAAACTCGAGGAAACCAGCTTCCTTGCCTGCCTCCAGCACCGGCTTCAGCCGCCTGGCCAGCGCGAAGCGGCCGTTCTCCAGCACGATGGCGCCGAGATCGTCCTTCCCCGAACTAGCATGGCCGACCGCCACCCGGTTCAGCGCGATCGAGGTGTCGCTCGAAATTACCCTGAGCCAGTCCGAAGCGAAGCGTTCGAGGCTCGCCGTCAGCGAGGCAAGATCGAGTCCCTTGCGGTCGACCGGCACTACCCGCACCTTGGACGCCTGCCATTGCACCGTTGCCGTCAACAGCCCGTCGCGATCGCCGAACCATTTGTAGAGCGTCTCCTTCGAGCAGCTCGCCCGCCGCGCCACGGCGGTCATGGTCAACTGATCGCCCTCTTCGACCAGCAGGCGAAGGGCGGCGTCGAGCACGGCCTTCTGCCGCTCCGTCAGCGTCTCGCTGGTGTCGATGTCGGTCACAGCGTGCAACACAGTCTTTCCTCAGGAGGCGAACTCACCCGCAGTTCAGATACGGACTCGACAGCGTACCGTACGTTACGGTTCGGCTTTATGGCGTATTGCCCGACCCGGCGCAAGCCTTTATTTCTGTAGCTTGCTCCATGCGGGGCATTACGGGAGACACGGATCATGCTCGCCGGATTGCTTGCCTTGACCGTTGCCGCTGTGTTTGCAGGCGCGGCTATCTACGTCAGCGTCGCCGAACAGCCGGCGCGGCTTCGCCTCGATGACAAAGCATTGCTGCAGGAATGGCAGCCTTCCTACAAGCGCGGCGCCGCCATGCAGGCCTCGATCGCCGTCATCGCCTGTATTCTGGGCCTCGTCGCGTGGTGGCAGACCGGCAATCTCGCTTATCTGGCCGGCGCCGTGCTGATCATCCTGCCTTGGCCATGGACGCTGCTGGTGATGATGCCGGCAAATCGGCTGCTGGAGGTGATGGACGCTAACACCGTCAATCCTGAGGCTCGGACAATGATCGTCAAATGGGGCAATCTGCATCTGGTCCGCGTCGGGCTTGGGGTTCTGGCGACATTGGCATTCCTTTGGGGCAGTGCCTGACCTCGCAGATCCGCGCCATCTTCGGCACGAAGGCGTGTCACGCCAGGGCGGGCGGATCTCGCAGGCGCCCAAGCAGAGCCGACAGCGTGTCCAGATCATCGTTGGAAAGCTGGGAGCCGACCAACTCCGATATCGAGCGGCCGTAGACGACCCACATGCGGCGGCGCGTCTCGCGCCCCTTGCCGGTGATGCGGATGGTTTGCCCGCGGCCGTCATCGGCAACTGGAAGCTTCTCGACCTGCCCGTCGGCTTCGAGCCGCGCCAGCAGCCGCGAGATGTTGTATTGCGCAAACAGGGTGCGCTCGGTGAGTTGGAACGGCCGCAATCCGCCCTCGCCCGCCTCGGCAAGCTCATGCAGCACGTCGTACCAGGCAAGCGGCGGCAGGCCACTGTCCTTCAGCGCGTCCTCGGCACTTTCCAACAACTGGCGCGAAACCCGCATCAGGCGGGCCCAGGCTTTGATTGCTGGAGGTGAAGGAATCCCGGTCATGATTACATCGTAGGCGATAGATGCAACTGCATCAAGCTTGACGATCGATGCAAATGCATCTATATAGATGCAATCGCATCAATCATGAAAGGCAATTCCGATGAAGCATGAAATCTGCAGGATCGCCGACATTCCGGAAACAGGCAGCCTGATCGCTCCGTTTTTCGGCCGCGAGGTCCATGTCTACCGCAGCGGCGAGCGTATCCGCGCCGCCGCCAACGTCTGCCTGCACTTCGGTGGCCCGCTCGACTGCAAGGACGGCAAGCTCGTCTGCCAATGGCACGGCGCCTCGTTCGACATGGCGAACGGTGATCGCCTCGAAGGCCCAGCGCCGAAGGGCTCCCGCCTGATGTTCCTCTCCACCCGCGTCGAGAACGGCGCCTTGAACTATGTCTGGGGAGAGTGAGATGACCGACAAGCTCATCCTCGTCAGCCACCATCTTTGTCCCTATGTGCAGCGCGCGGCGATTTCGCTTCGCGAAAAGGGCGTGCCGTTCGAGCGCATCGCCGTCGATCTCGCCAACAAGCCTGCCTGGTTCAAGGCGATATCGCCGCTCGGCAAGGTGCCGCTGCTTCGCGTTGAGCATGACGGCCAGGAAACGGTGATCTTCGAATCGCTCGTCATCCTCGAATTCCTCGAGGAAACCCAGCCCAATCCGCTGCATCCCACCGATCCCTATGCCCGTGCCCGACATCGCGCCTGGATCGAGTTTGGCTCGGCAATCCTCAATGCCATCGGCCGCTTCTATTCAGCGCCTACGGAAGCCGCGTTGCTCGCCGAAAGCGAGGCGCTATCGGCGATGTTCGATCGCCTGGAAGTGGAACTGGCGAATGGCGCGGTTGGGCCGTGGTTCGCCGGTGAGCGCTTTTCACTGGTCGACGCGGTCTACGGGCCGATTTTCCGCTATTTCGACGTCTTCGACCGGATCGGCGATTTCGGCATCCTGGACGGAAAGCCGCATGTCCAGGTGTGGCGCGAGGCGTTGCGCAAACGCCCATCCGTGAAGGACGCGGTCGCTCCCGATTATCCGCAACGCCTCCATACATTCCTACAGGCGAAGGGCTCGCACCTTTCGGAAATCATCCGCCGAAACGATCCGGCCACCGGGCTTCCGCAAGCCCGATCGGCTTGAATGGATTGATCACAGTGCCGGTAATCATCGAGGCAAGGATATTCGTTTCCGGCGGAATGCTTGCCACTGGCCACCAGCCTGTCGCGGACGCAAGCCTCCAGCGCAGTATCGATACGTCCGTTCCGATGAGCGCGTAACTGATCGCCGCGCCGGCAATCGCGATGTCCAGAGAATTGCCCATTTGCCCGACCCGACCCAGGCCGGACAATCCTTCAGCGTTGTCGCTAAATCAAGCCGCTGTCTCGGCCTTGAGACTCAGCCTTCGGCAGCATCGAAAACCTTCCGCGCCTCGCGTACAGCGCCGTGATTGAGCTCGGCCCATTGGATCAGCTGGTGCAAGGGTCCAAACATCGAGCGCCCGAGATCGGTGAGGCTGTATTCAACGCTCGGCGGTTTGGTCGGAAAAACCTCGCGATGCACATAGCCGTCGCGCTGCAGATCGTGCAGCGTCTGGGTGAGCATGCGCTGTGAAATATCGGGCACGAGGCGCCGCAACTCGCCAAAGCGGTACGGCTTCTCGGCCAAGGCCTCCATCAGCAGCGAACTCCATTTGTTGCTTATGCCCTGGATCACGTCGCGAACCGGGCAATCCGCAAGGTTTCCGCCACCGCTGCCTGCTTTGTAGATCTCGAGCTTCGATCTCAGATTGACGATCTTGCCGTCCATGGCTGGTTCCCTGGCTGTGCCTACCTCCCGCAAAACTGCCTTCTTTACGAGGATGGGTCAATTCCTATTTTAGTGCTGGTCTCTTTTTGAGACTAACATATGCACCCGCCGCTCCGGCGCAACGTCAGGACCTTTCATGACCGACACCCTTCTCGTCACCGGCGCCTCCGGCCAGCTTGGCCGCGGCGTCATCAATCATCTGCTTGACACGCTCAAGGTCTCCCCTCAGCGCATCATCGCCGCTACCCGCAATCCGGAAAATCTGGCCGATCTGGCAGCCCGAGGCGTCACCATCAGGACGGTCGACTTCGACGACACCGCATCGTTGGCCAGTGCATTTACCGGCGCCGACAGGGTTCTGATCATTTCGACAAACGAGCTCGCCATTCCGGGCAAGCGCCTGAAGCAACATGAGACCGCGGTCGCCGCCGCAAAAAGCGCGGGTGTTTCGCATCTGCTCTACACATCGATGCCCAATCCGGAGCCAGGATCGCCGGTGCTGTTTGCGCCCGATCACCACGGCACCGAGCAGGCGATCAAGGCGAGCGGTATCCCCTCCACCATCTTCCGCAACGGCTGGTATCAGGAGAACCTGTTCCTGGCGCTGCCGCACGCCATCGCCTCTGGGCAGTGGTACACGTCCGCTGGAGACGGCCGCATTGCCCACGGCGCGCGCGACGATATGGCTGCCGCGATTGCCGCCGGCCTCGCTTCGAGCGCAACCGAAAGCACGACATACACGCTGACCGGCCCCAAGGCCCACACGATGGCCGAAATTGCAGCCCTCGTCACCGAGATCACCGGCAAGCCAATCGACGTTGTCCAGCTTTCGGATGAAGCGCTGACCGAGGGATTGAAGGCAGCCGGCGTTCCCGAGGCTTTCGCCCCCGTTATCGTTTCCTTCGATACCAACACCCGCTCCGGTCGCATCAGCATGGTGACCGACGCGGTCGAGACGCTGTCCGGCAGGAAGCCGCAGCCGCTGAAGCAATTTCTTGAAGCAAACAAGGCGGCTCTGGTGAGCTGAGCCTCACAATGGCCGTGCCCTCAAGGGGCACGGCCGTTTGTTTAGATAGCCACCTGCGTCCCGATCTCGACGACGCGTCCGGTCGGGATCTGGAAATATTCCGTCGCATCGGCCGCCGAGCGCGCCAGCCCGATGAACAGCTTGTCCTGCCAGACCGGCATGCCGGAATTGGGCGATGCCTTGAGCGAGCGCCGCGACAGGAAGAAGGATGTCGTCATGATGTCGAACTTCCAGCCCTGCTTGCGGCAGATCGCCAGCGCGCGCGGGATATTGGGCTGCTCCATGTAGCCGAAGGTCAGCGTCACCCGCATGAACAGCTCGTTGACCGTCTCCATCTTGACGCGCTCGCTGTCGGGCACGACAGGCTGCGGCGCCGTCACCACCGAAAGGATGACGTTCTGTTCGTGCAGCACCTTGTAGTGCTTGAGGCTGTGCATCAGCGCCGTCGGCGCACTCAGCGGATCGCTGGTCAGGAACACTGCGGTGCCCGACACCAGATGCGGCTTCTTCTTCAGCAGATTGCCGGCGAGGAAATCCAGCGGGATCTCGTTCCGGCGGGTCTTTTCGAACAAATAGCGGGTGCCGCGGATCCAGGTCCACATGGTCAGCACAATAACTGCGGCAATGGCAAGCGAGGACCAGCCCCCTTCAAACACCTTGACTATGTTGGCTGCAAAGAAGCCGGTATCGACGAAGGCGAACACCGCCATCAAGGCGACCGCGACGCCGAGCGGCCATTTCCAGATGCGCGTCATTACAACAAAAAGCAGTATGTTCGTCACCAGCATGTTGCCGGTCACCGAAATACCGTAGGCCGAGGCCAGGCGGCTGGATTCGCCGAAGCCGACCACCAGCAACATCACCACCAGCGCCAGCATCAGGTTGATGCGCGGCAGATAGATCTGGCCCGACTGTTTTTCCGACGTGTGCTGGATGACGAAACGCGGCAGCATGTTGAGCTGCACCGCCTGCCTGGTCAGCGAGAAAGCGCCGGAGATCACCGCCTGGCTGGCGATGACGGTCGCCGCCGTCGCCAGCACGACCATCGGAATAAGCGTCCAGCCCTGGTTCATCTCAAAGAAGGGATGGCCGACAACACCGCCATTTGCGAGCACGAAGGCACCTTGCCCGACATAGTTGAGCAACAGACAAGGGAACACAATTGCCAGCCAGGCGAGCACGATCGGCTTGCGGCCGAAATGGCCGAGATCGGCATAGAGCGCCTCAGCGCCGGTGACGGCGAGGAAGACCGCACCAACAGTGACGAAGGCGACGTCGGGCGAGTTGACCAGGAACGACACGATGTAATGCGGGCTGATCGCCAGCAGGATTTCCGGATCGGCGATGATGTGGTTAATGCCGGAAAGGCCGATGGCCAGGAACCACAGCGCCGTGACTGGCCCGAACACCAATCCTACGCCGCCGGTGCCGAACCGCTGTACCGCAAACACGATCGCCAGGATGGCCAGCGTCAGCGGCACCACATAGGGCTGGAATGTCGGCGTGACGACATTCATGCCTTCGACCGCCGATAGTACCGAGATCGCCGGCGTAATGACTGCGTCGCCGAAAAAAAGCGCCGCGCCGACAATGCCGATGCCGAGGATCACCGCCGAGCGCGTCGGGAAACTGTTGCGCGCCAGCGCCATCAGCGACAGCACCCCGCCCTCGCCGCGATTGTCGGCACGAAGCACGAACATGATGTATTTGATGGTGACGGTGATCGTCAGCGACCAGATGATCAGCGAGAGTACGCCCAGGATGTCGCCACGGTTGGCGACGTTGCCGCCGGCTGATGCATGCAACGCCTCTCGGAATGCATAGATCGGGCTGGTGCCTATATCGCCGTAAACCACACCGAGTGCGCCCAGCATCAGCACCTTGGTGCTGTGCTGCTCGACCTCAGAATGGCTCGATTGTTCGACAGGTTCTGCCTCATTACCAGCATTGGCAAGGGCCATGGACGACACTCCGATAAGCGGGCGGTGCTCTACGCTTGCTGCGCTGCAATATCAAGTGCCGTCACGTAATGGCTCCGTCCCGATATTGCGAGTCGTCCACGACTTGGCAGACTCAGTCCCATCGGCAGACTACCTGGAATGTCGCAACGGACACGTTTTTAAATAGCCACCTGCGTCCCGATCTCGACCACGCGTCCGGTCGGGATCTGGAAATATTCCGTCGCATCGGCCGCCGTGCGCGCCAGCCCGATGAACAGCTTGTCCTGCCAGACCGGCATGCCGGAATTGGGCGAGGCCTTGAGCGAGCGCCGCGACAGGAAGAAGGATGTCGTCATGATGTCGAACTTCCAGCCCTGCTTGCGGCAGATCGCCAGCGCGCGCGGGATGTTGGGCTGCTCCATATAGCCGAAGGTCAGCGTCACCCGCATGAACAGTTCGTTGACCGTCTCCATCTTGACGCGCTCGCTGTCGGGCACAACCGGCTGCGGTGCCGTCACCACCGAAAGGATGACATTCTGCTCGTGCAGCACCTTGTAGTGCTTGAGGCTGTGCATCAGCGCGGTCGGCGCGCTCAGCGGATCGCTGGTCAGGAACACTGCGGTGCCCGACACCAGATGCGGCTTCTTCTTCAGCAGATTGCCGGCAAGGAAATCGAGCGGAATCTCGTTCCGGCGGGTCTTTTCGAACAAATAGCGGGTGCCGCGGATCCAGGTGGACATGATCAGCCCCATGGCGCAAGCGACTGTTATCGAGACCCACCCGCCTTCGAGGATCTTGACGATGTTTGCGAGGAAAAATCCGGTATCGATCGTGCCAAACAGCAGTGTGAGCGCCGCCGCCAGTGCAAGCTGCCATTTCCACCGGAACCGCATCACGACAAACAGCAGGATGGTTGTCATCAGCATTTCGCCAGTCACCGAAATGCCATAGGCGGAAGCCAGCGAACTCGAACCGCCAAAGCCGACCACCAGCAACATCACGCCCAGCGCAACCACCAGATTGACGCGCGGCATGTAGATCTGGCCGGATTGCATTTCGGACGTATGCTGCACCTCGATGCGCGGAAGCAGATTGAGCTGCACCGCCTGGCGGGTCAGCGAGAAAGCGCCGGAGATCACCGCCTGACTGGCGATCACGGTCGCTGCCGTGGCCAGCCCAACCATGGGCATCAGCGCCCAATCAGGCAGCATCTGGAAGAATGGATTGGTGGGTTTGCCGCCGTTGGCCAGAACGAACGCGCCTTGTCCGAAATAGTTGAGGAGCAGACAAGGGAACACCACGGAAAACCATGCCAGCACGATCGGCCTGCGCCCGAAATGACCGAGGTCGACATAGAGGGCTTCGGCCCCGGTGACCGCCAGGAACACCGCCCCGACCGTGACGAAGGCACCGGTGGGCGTATTGGCCAGATAAGCGACCGCGTAATAGGGATTGATCGCCAGCAGGACCGACGGGTCGTCCAGCAGATGGTACACCCCGGCGGCGCCGATCGCCAGGAACCACACTGCCGTCACCGGTCCGAACACGGCCGCCACCCTGCCGGTGCCAAAGCGTTGCACGGCAAAAAGCATTGCCAGGATGACCAGCGTGATCGGAACCACATAGGTTTCCAGCGTCGGGGTCACCACTTCCAGGCCTTCGACCGCCGAAAGCACGGAGATGGCCGGCGTTATAATGGCGTCGCCGAAAAACAGCGCCGCGCCGCACAGCCCGATCCCCAGGATGAGCTTGGCTCCATTGGGATAAGCGCTGCGCGCAAGCGACATCAGCGACAGCGTGCCGCCCTCGCCCTTGTTGTCGGCTCTGAGAACGAAAGCGACGTACTTTATCGTGACGATGATCGTCAGCGCCCAGACGATAAGCGACAGCACGCCAAGGACGTCGTTGCGCGCTACCGGTCCCGACGATGCGTGCAGCGCTTCCCGAAATGCATAGATTGGGCTGGTGCCGATATCGCCGTAAACCACGCCCAGCGCGCCCAGCATCAGCACCTTGGTGCTGTGCTGCTCGACGGTGGAGTGGCTGGATTGCTCGATGGGTTCTGCCTCGCTACCGGCGTGAGCAAGGGCCATGGACGACACTCCCATAGACGTGCGGTGCTCTATGCTGCGGGGTGGAAAGGACGCGCTGCCATGCCGGGAACGCACGGCCTATCGGCTCGCCTCTCTCTACCAGCCACAAGCCTTCAGAAACCGCCTGACCGTTGCGGCCATGCCATACTCCAACGCATCGGCTGTCAACCCATGTCCGATCGACACTTCGGCCAAGGCCGGGATGCGCCTGGCCAGTGCCGGCAAATTGCTCACCACAAGGTCGTGCCCGGCATTGACCTGGAGCCCTGCAGCAAGTGCGGCATCCGCCGTCTTTCCCAATTTCTCCAATTCCTTCGCCGCTTTTGCCGAATCGGAATGATAGCTGCCATATGGACCCGTGTAGAGTTCGATCCGGTCGGCGCCGGTGTCGCGAGCGGCTTTCACGCCATCGGGATCCGGATCGGAAAAGAGCGATACGCGAAAGCCTCCCTTCTTCAGGCGCTTGACGACCGGTGTCAGGAACGCAGCCCCGGCGGCGAAGTTCCAGCCATGGTCGGAAGTCGCCTGCACCGGGTCGTCGGGCACCAGCGTCACCTGTTCCGGCTGATGCTTTTCCACAAGCGCCAGGAACTCCTCGGTCGGATAGCCCTCGATGTTGAATTCCGCACTCGGGAACTCGTCGTCGATCAGCGCCCTGATCTCAGGCAGATCGGAATGCCTGGTGTGCCGCTCGTCGGGTCGCGGGTGCACCGTCAGCCCATGCGCACCGGCGGCAAGGGCGATGCGTCCGAGCCCCGTCACGCTTGGCCACGGCAGGTCGCGCCGGTTGCGCAGCATGGCGATGGCATTGAGGTTGACGGAAAGCTTTGCAGGCATTTGCACGGTTCCAGGCTGATCTCGGCGCGCATCTATAGCGCCTTTAAGGGGAACAGACAGAGGGTTTCAGGTGTTCCAGGGGAACGAAGAAAATCGAGCGCAAGGAGTTTCCTGTTGAATTTTCTCGATGCCGTGCCGGCGATCCGCCGCATCGATACCGATCGCGAAGACCTCTTCGCCATCGATGTCGTCGGCCATGTCGCAGCGGCTGATGCCGAAAACCTGTTCGGATTGCTGGAGGCAGCCTACGCGCTGCACACGAAAATCGACGTGCTGGTGCGCCTGATCGATCATGAGGGTGTCGACTGGACCGACGTATCGGACGAGACGATCGAACAGGGCATAGCTCACGCGGTGGAGCATATCGGCCGCTGCGCGGCGGTCGGTGAGCCGAACTGGATAGCGGAGGCAAGAGCCTTCTTGCCAGCCTCTTTGCCTATCGAACTCCGGCATTTCGAGGCTAAGGACGAAACCGCCGCCTGGGAATGGCTTGGCGCCAGACCGATCGCCCAGCGCTGATACGGCCGCCCTATCGGACGATCGTCAGCCGTTCGGCCGCGCGCGTGATGGCGGTGTAGAGCCAACGCTGCCGGGTTTCCTTGAATGCCCAGCTTTCGTCGAAAAGCACGATCTCGTTCCACTGCGACCCCTGCGCCTTGTGCACGGTCAGCGCGTAGCCATAATCGAAATCGTCGAAGCGCTTCTTCTGCTGCCAGGGAATGTCGGCGTCCGGATCTTCGAACGCCGCCTTGAGCAGTTTGATCTTGGCGACGCCGCGATCCGGATCGTCTTCCTCCGGCGAGACCAGCAGATTGATGCCGGGCTTGACCGTCTCGCGCGACGAGGTCATCACCTTCCACAGCGAGCCGTTGAGCAACCCCTTGGCTGGATCGTTGCGCAGGCAGACCAGCTTGTCGCCGGCTTGCGGATAATCGGCGTTGAACCCCTTCAGCTCGCGCAGCCGCTGATTATAGCGACGGCGCGTGCGGTTGGTGCCGACCAGCACCTGGTCCGCCTTCAGCACCAATTCCTGGGTGACGTCTTCCTTGCCGATCACTTGCGCCGCGCCATAGTCGCCGCGCATGAACTCGCGGCCCTCGCGCACATCGAGCGCAAGCCGGATGATCGGGTTGTCGCGCGCCTGGCGATGGATTTCGGTGAGCAGAATGTCCGGCTCATGGTCGGTGAAGAAGCCGCCGCCGGAGATCGGCGGCAACTGGCCGGGATCGCCAAGCACCAGGATCGGCGTGCCGAAGCTCATCAGGTCACGGCCAAGCTGCTCGTCGACCATCGAGCATTCGTCGATGACGACGAGCTTGGCCCGCGAGATCGGGCTCTGCCGGTTGAGCGAAAAGGTCGGCGACATCGAGGTTTTGCCGGTCACCTCGTCCGCTACCGATTCCTCGCCTTTCGGCCGGTAGATCAGCGAATGGATTGTGCGGGCATTGACCGCGCCCTTGGAACGCAGCACCTGCGCCGCCTTGCCGGTAAAGGCGGCGAACTGCACCTGGCCGTCGACATGCTCGGCGAAATAGCGCGCCAGCGTCGTCTTGCCGGTGCCGGCATAGCCGAACAGCCGGAACAGCTGCGGCTTGCCGGCTTTCAACCAGCCGGCCACCGCCTTCAGCGCCTCGTCTTGTTGAGGGGAGAATTCCATCAGCGCGACAGACCGGATTCGCGAGGGAAAGACAAGGTGACTGCCGTCACCATCAACTTCATCGCCTGCAATTACGCTGCTGCGACAGGGCCAGGCTATCAGCGACGAAGAGGAACGTAAAGAGAACAACGCCGGGCGACGACAGCTTACCCAGCCCGCTGTGGATCGTTCTCCAGCAGGATCGGCTTGCCATGCGGCGTAGCATGCGCGGCCCGTTCCCAGGCAGCAGCAAGGCTGTCGACGTCGCTCCTACCGGCAACGCCTTTGGCCGAAAGCTTTTCTAGCGCGGCCAGCCAGTGCTTGTAATAGTCATGACCGTCGCGCGCGGCGCCCGGCCGCTTCACCTCGGCCGACAAGGCGTCCGCCCATTCGCTCCACGAAAACAGCCCGTTGTCGTGTAGCGCCACCGTCATGGCGAAGGCCTCTGCTTGCCACGGCTGGGCGAAGACTGGCGCCTCGACACCGGCGGGCAGCGCGATGGCGACTGAGCCCGTCTCACGCCGCTTCAAGATAGCTCTCCCAGGCATCGATCGACACGACAAGTGTCGGGTCGGCGCCCTCGCCCCAGATTTCGCTGCCGGTGAAGGCCACCGTATAGACCCATTGCGGGTTTTCGCCCTGGCCGTGCGCATTGGTGTCGGGAAAAACGAAGCCGTCACGCATGGCCTCGATGACGCCTCGCTTGCCACGCGCGTAACGCGGCAGCCTGGTGTGGCCGGTCGGATGAAAGTTCTTGGTTCGCACGAGGTCGCCTGCCTTGAATCGCGGCGGGACGGCGACCGGCCGGTCGCAAGGCCCGCCCTTGGCCAGCACCGCCGAAACGTCTTGCGCCTTCAGGACCCGCTTGGGTGTCGCTACCGGGTCGACCGCATCGCCCCTGGCCAGATCGCGGTCGCTGACGAAACCATGGCGTTTGAGTAACACCTCCAGCGCCTTGATCCAGATTTCGTAATAACTCGACGCATAGTAGTCGGCCGGGTGCAGCGATTCCCGCGCGTGCCGGCTCTCGTCGATGTTCCAGGCGCCCATGGCGCCGGCGCACAACGTCACGCCCAGCGCCCGCCTTTCCCAATCGGCATGGAAATAGGGTTCGTCCTGTTCAGGCGCGACCGGCCCGAAACCCATCTGGCCGCCGAGATCCTGCGGCCCGTTCATGCCGGTTCCCGCGCCAGCGCCGTGCCGATCATGGCATCGCGCGTCACCAGATCGGCGAGCCGCGCCTCATCCCAGCCCTCTGTGTCCCTGGGCCGCATCGGCACCACCAGATAGCGCAGCTCGGCGGTCGAATCCCACACCCGGATTGCCGTCGTCGCCGGCAAGGTCAGCCCGAATTCGTCGAGCACGCCGCGCGGATCGATCACCGCGCGCGAACGGTAGGGCGGCGCCTTGTACCAGACCGGCGGCAGGCCGAGCACCGACCATGGATAGCAGGAGCATAGCGTGCAGACGACGAGGTTGTGCGTGTCGGCCGTGTTGAACACCGCCTGCATGTGTTCGCCTTGCCGGCCGGTGTGGCCGAGCGATTCGATGGCCGCCGTCGCATCACGCTTCAGCCATGCGGCAAACCCGGGATCAACCCAGGCCTTCGCCACCACCTTTGCGCCGTTGCGCGGCCCGACCTTGGTTTCGTAGGTATCGACGATGACGTCGATCGCCGCTGGATCGATCAGCCCCTTGCGGGTGAGAATCGTCTCCAGTGCGCGCACACGCGCCGCAAAAGCATCAAGCTCGTTGTCGTGGTCGTGATTGTGCAGCATGGCATCAAATTACGATCGCGGACCTCCGGCCGCAAGCACCACGGCTTGGGCCAGTGCTATTCGGCTGCCGCCTTCTGCGGCACCGGTTCTTCCTCGTCGTCGAACAGTGACGGCTGGTCGACCGCCTCGACCGGGCTCGGCTCGCCCCGGTGCCCCGCCCATACGCTGACGAGCCAGCCGGAAAAATGCTCCATGTAGACGTAGATGACGGGCGTGACGAACAGCGTCAGTGCCTGCGAGGCGACAAGGCCGCCGACCACCGCCACGCCGAGAGGCTGGCGCAATTCCGCGCTGGCGCCGGTGCCGAGCGCGATCGGGATGGTACCCATCAGCGCGGCAAGCGTAGTCATCATGATCGGCCGGAAGCGCATCAGGCAGGCCTTGTGGATGGATTCGACAGGCGACATCCCCTCGCGCCTGAGTTCCAGCGCCACGTCGATCATCATGATGCCGTTCTTCTTGACGATGCCGATCAGCATCAGGATGCCGATCACCGCGATCACCGACAGATCCATCCCCGCCAGCCGCAACGCCACCAGCGCGCCGAGCACCGCCGATGGAAGCCCGGTCAGGATGGTGAGCGGATGGATGAAGCTCTCATAGAGCATGCCGAGCACGATATAGATGGTCAGGATCGCGCCGCCGATCAGCAGCCCCTGGTTGGAAAGCGAATCCTGGAACGTCTTCGCCGTGCCCGAGAAGGCGGTCGAGATCGTCGGCGGCATGCCGATCTTGTCCTTCAGCGCGTTGATGTGGCTCACGCTGTCGCCGAGGGCCACGCCCTGCGGCAGATTGTAGGAGATGGTCACAGCCGGAAGCTGGCCGAGCTGGTTGACGGTCAAAGCACCGGCGGTCCGATCGACGCGAGCGAACGCACCGAGCGGCACCAGGCTGCCGCTCGCCGTTCTCACCTTGATGGCCAGCATCCGCTCGGGCGACCACTCGATCTTCGGGTCGAGCTCCATGATCACGTCGTAGCTGTCGGCCGAGCCGAAGATGGTCGACACCTGCTGGGTGCCGAAACCGCCATAGAGACTGGAGCGCAGCGTGTCGGTATCGACGCCGAGGTTCGCCGCCTTGTCGCGGTCGATCACCAGCGTCGCCTGTAGCGCGTTGTTCTGCAGGTCATTGGTCACGTCGGTGAAGGCGGCATGATCGGCGGCCATTGCGTCCGTCAGCCTTTGCGCCCAGACGTTCGTCAGGCCGGTATCGAGGCCCTGCACGGCAAGCTGGTAGGCACTCGCCGAAGAACGCGCGCCGAGCCGCAGGTTCTGCACCGGCTGCATGTAGGTTTCGATGCCGGGCACATTGGCAAGCTGGCGCCGCAGATCCGAAAGCACCTTGTCGATGTTGGGGCGCTGGTCCTTGTCCTTCAGCTGCACAAAGAGCTGGCCCTGGTTGAGCGCATTGTTTCCGCTGCCCGCCGACCAGCCGACATGCGCGACATAGGGCGAATGGGTGAAGACATCAGCCACTTGCCCCTGCAGCTTCACCATGGCGTCGAACGAAATGTCCTGGCGCGCGATGGTCGTCACCGAGACCTGACCGATATCCTCCTGCGGGAAGAAGCCCTTCGGCGATATCTGGATCAGCCACACCGACAGCCCGGCGGTTACCAGGAAGACAAGGAAAACCAGGAAATTGTGGCGCAGGCAGAATGTCAGCAGCCGGTCATAGCCCCGCATGAAGACGTTTTGTCTATGGCCTTCACCGTGCGCTGCTTTCTGCTCGGCTTTCGATAACGACAATAGCCGCGAGCACAGCATCGGCGTCAGCGTCAGCGAGACGAACATCGATGCCAGGATGGCGACCGTCACCACCACCGCGAACTCGTTGAAGATGCGCCCGATCACGCCGCCCATCAAAAGCACGGGAATGAACACGGCGACCAGCGAGATCGAGATCGAGATGATGGTGAAGCCGATTTCGCGGGCGCCCTTGAGCGACGCCTCCATTGCCGAGAGCCCATCCTCCTCCATATGCCGGAAGATATTTTCCAGCATGACAATGGCGTCGTCGACGACAAGGCCGACCGCCAGCGTCAGTCCCATCAGCGAGATGTTGTCGATGGAAAAGCCGAACAGGTACATCACGCCCAGAGTGGCGATGAGCGAAATCGGCACCGCCACGGCCGGGATCACCGTCGCCGTCACCCGGCGCAGGAACAGGAAGATCACCATCACCACCAGCGCGATAGTGAGCAGGAGCGTGAACTGCACGTCGTCGACCGCCTCGCGGATCGATGTCGAGCGATCGTTGAGCAACTGGATGCTCGCAGCTGCCGGCATCTGACCCTCGAAGGAAGGCAGCATCGCCTTGACGCGGTCGACGACATCGACGGTATTGGCATCCGGCTGACGCTGCACCGCCATGATGATGGCGCGGGTGCCGTCATACCAGCTTGCCGTCGTCGTGGTCTCGACCGAATCGATGACGCGGGTCACCTCGCCGAGCCGCACCGGATGGCCGTTCTTGGTGGCGATGATGATGTTGGAGAATCCCGCCGCGTTGGTCAGCTGCGTGTTCGCCGTGATGGTCAGCTGCTGTTTGTTGTTCTTGAGCACACCGAGCGGCGTGTTGCTGTTGGCCGAGGCAATGGCCGTCTGCAGCTGGTCGATCGAGATGCCGCGTGCGGCGAGCGCCGTCGGATCGATCTGGACGCGGACGGCATATTTCTGTTGGCCGTAGATCGAAACCTGCGCAACGCCGTCGATCGTCGACAGCGACGGCGAAATCACATTCTCGGCAAAGGCATCGAGATCGGTCAGCGGAATGGTGTCGCTGACCAGCGACATCAGCAGGATCGGCGCGTCGGCTGGATTGACCTTGCGATAGCTCGGCGGGCTGGTCATCTCCGGCGGCAATTGTCGTTGCGTGCGTGCGATCGCCGCCTGCACATCGGCGGCGGCTGCATCGATGTCGCGGTTGAGCACGAACTGAATGGCGATCGAGGTCGTGCCGAGCGAATTGGTCGTCGAGATCGAATCGATGCCGGCGATAGTGGCAAACTGCTTGATCAGCGGCGTTGCCACCGAGGTCGCCATGGTTTCCGGCGAGGCCCCAGGCAGCGAGGCCGAGACGTTGACAACCGGAAATTCCGCGCTTGGCAGCGCCGCGACCGGCAGGAATTTGTAAGCAAATAGCCCGCCCAGAACCAAGGCGAACGACATGAGCAGCGTGGCGACGGGCCTGCGGATGCAGAATTCGGAAATCATGGCTGTGTTCCGCCCGTCCTGTCGGCCTCCGCGACCTTCGGAGTCGCCTGGTCGTCGGTACCGGTCGAGGCCTTGCCTTCGCGGACCGCCGCGCCGTTTTTCAGCTTGGTCTGGCCTTCGACGACGACACGCTCGCCGCTTTCCAATCCTTGGCTGATCGCGGTGTTGGCGCCTTCTGTCAGCGCGACCTGCACGGGCCGCATTTCAACGGTGTTGTCCGGCTTGATCACATAGACGAACGGCCCCTTCTGGCTGGGCTGGACGGCGACCGTCGGAACGGACGTCATTTGCGGCATGATGCCGGCATCGAGCACAACATTTACATATTGGCCCGGCCACAGCGAAAGATCGGCGTTGGGCACGCTGGCCCGCGTTGCGATGGTGCCGGATGCCGTGTCCACGCTGGAATCGACGAAATCCAGCGTTCCCTTGCCGATCGGCTTCGGGTCGCCGTCCTTGGTCAGCGTCACCGCGCCTTGCTGCGGCGCCGCCAGCGCCTTGTGCAGTAAGGCAAGATCGCTTTCCGGAAGATTGAAGTTCACCTGCAGCGGGTCGACCTGCGTGATCGTCACCAGCGGCGTCGACGTGCTGCTGCCGTTGCTGGTGGTGACGAGGTCGCCGACCGCGACGCTGACCGCGCCAAGCCTGCCGGAAATCGGCGCTTTGATCGTGGCAAAGCCAAGCTGGACCTCGTCCGCATCGATCGTCGCCTTATCGGCGTCGACAGTGGCCGCGGCGGATTTCTGCGCCGCGACGGCCTGATCATAGGTCTGCTGTGTTCCGGCCTGCCTGGCGACGAGATTTTTGGCGCGCTGAAGATCGGCCGTGGCGCTGGCAAGCAGCGCCTGGTCTTTTGCGAGCGTCGCCTGATCGCGTGCCAATTGGGCCTTCAATGAGCGATCGTCCAGCGAGAACAGAAGGTCGCCGGCCTTCACCATCTGTCCGTCCTTGACCGCGATTGCGACGATCTGGCTTGAGACCCGTGCGTTGATGCTGACCACGGCGGGAGAGGACACAAAGCCGATGGCATAGCGCCGGACCGGGAAATCGGCCGTCGAGGCGGTGGCGGCAACCACCGAAGTCGAACGCGCGGCATTTGCCGCTGCAGCGGGCTTGTCCGCCGCCGCCGTCGTCTGCTTCGCCGACAGCATCTGCTGAAGACCGCTCATTGCGGTGGGCGAATGATAAAGCCACGCCGCCGCGGCAACGCAGGCTGCAGCAATCACCGCAAATACGATCTTTCCGCGCATCGACAAAAGGCCTCTCGATCCGACACGCCGCTATCCGGTGGCCGCAGTCTAGCTCAACTCGCAGCCTCTTGCCGCGCTTTTGCCAGATAATAGAGAATGCCGAAGGCGAAAAAGGGCCAAAAGCCGTCATTACGAAGATTTAATGTGCAGTGCACAATAAAACGGCAGCTAACGCAGCATCGGCCACAGCGTCGCCGCAAGCATCACGCCCATGGCGATGTTGAACCATTTGAGCCGCACCGCATCAGCCAGAAAACCGCGCAGCGCCATGCCGAAACCGGCCCAAGTCGAAATGCTCGGCAGCATGACGACGGCGAAAGCGGCCGCGATCAGCACCACGGACACAAACGGGCGTTCCGGATTGGTATAGACGGCCATGGCCGTAATCGCCATCACCCAGGCCTTAGGATTGACCCACTGGAAAGCCGCAGCCTCGATGAAGCGCATCGGCTGGCCCTTCGCCTCGCCTTCGCCGCCGAGCGAGCGCGACATGGCGATCTTCCAGGCCAGATAAAGCAGGTAGAGGCCGCCGGCGATCTTCAACCCGGTATGCAGCACCGGAAAGGCCGTCAACACGGCCCCAAGCCCGAAGCCTACGGCAAGCAACAGCACGAGGAAGCCGAAGCCGATGCCGAGCATGTGTGGCACGGTCTTGACCAAGCCGAAGTTCACACCCGAGGCCAAAAGCATGAAATTGTTCGGACCCGGCGTGATCGAGGTCACGAAGGCATAAACCAGCAGGGCGAAGAATGCGTCGAAGGTCATGCCGTTCCCCTAATCAATGCGAGCAGGACGATTACATCCCCTGCGGGCCGCGGTTCATCGCCGCCACTCCGGTACGGCAGATTTCGACCAACCCGAGCGGCTTCATGATGGCGATAAACTGATCGAGCTTCGAACCCTTACCGGTGATCTCGAAGATGAAATGCTCGGTGTTGGCGTCGATGACGCTGGCGCGGAATGCATCGGCGAGCCTGAGCGCCTCGACGCGGGATTCGCCGGTGCCGGCGACCTTGACCAGCGCGAGCTCCCGCTCCAGTGGCCGCTCCTGTCCGAATTCCTGCGATCGCACAGTGAGATCGACGACACGATGCACCGGCACGATGCGCTCGAGCTGGTGCTTGATCTGCTCCAGCACGTGCGGCGTGCCGCGCGTCACGATGGTGATGCGCGACAGGTGCTTTTCGTGCTCGGTTTCCGAGACCGTCAGGCTCTCGATGTTGTAGCCACGTCCGGAGAACAGGCCGATGACCCGGGCAAGCACGCCCGGCTCGTTGTCGACGAGGACCGAAAGCGTGTGGTTCTCTGGTTTTTCCGTCTCCTTGGCGATGAAATAGGCGGAGCCGGTCGGTTGCAACTGTGCGTTCATGACATGAATCTCGATTTCAAACTTTTGTGCTAATCTGCTGTTTCCGCACAGCTTCCTTGAACCAGGCTACACCAGTTCCCTGCCCTTGGCGTCGATCGCGTTGGCGACAGCTTCGTCGGTCGCCTCATCAGGCAACAGCATCTCGTTATGCGCCTTGCCGGACGGGATCATCGGGAAGCAGTTGGCGAGCGTCGCCACGCGGCAATCGAACAGGACGGGCTTCTTGACCGCGATCATCTCCTTGATGGCGTCATCGAGCTCGTCCGGCTTGTCGCAGCGAATACCGTGGCCGCCATAGGCTTCGGCGAGCTTGACGAAATCCGGCATCGCCTCGGTATAGGAATGCGACAGCCGGTTGCCGTGCAGCAGCTGCTGCCATTGCCGCACCATGCCCATGTACTGGTTGTTGAGGATGAAGATCTTGATCGGCGCCTCGTGCTGTACCGCCGCGCTCATCTCCTGCATCGTCATCTGCACCGAAGCGTCGCCGGCGATATCGATGACCAGCGCATCCGGGTGCGCGATCTGCACGCCGAGCGCGGCCGGCAGGCCGTAGCCCATCGTGCCCAGCCCGCCGGAGGTCATCCAGCGGTTCGGCTTCTCGAAATGATAGTGCTGCGCCGCCCACATCTGGTGCTGGCCGACTTCGGTGGTGATGTAGGTGTCGAGGTCTTTGGTCAGCGCATAAAGCCGCTGGACGGCATATTGCGGCATGATCACCTCATGGTTCATCTTGTAGGCGAGTGAATCGCGCGCGCGCCATTTGGCGATCTGCTCCCACCACGGGTGAAGCGCCTTCTTGTCGGCCTTGGCGGTTGCCCGCCACAGTCGCACAAGATCCTCCAGCACACGGCCGACATCGCCGATGATCGGCACGTCGGTATGGACGTTCTTGTTGATCGAAGACGGGTCGATGTCGATGTGGATCTTCTTCGAATTCGGCGAAAACGCTGTCAGCCGCCCGGTGATGCGGTCGTCGAAGCGCGCGCCGATGCAGAGCATGACGTCGCAATCGTGCATCGCCATGTTCGCTTCATAGGTGCCGTGCATGCCGAGCATGCCCATCCAGTTCTTGCCCGACGCCGGATAGGCGCCAAGGCCCATCAGCGTCGAGGTGATCGGGAAGCCGGTCAGGTCGACCAGCTCGCGCAGCAGATGGCTCGCCTCCGGGCCGGAATTGATGACGCCGCCGCCCGAATAGATGATCGGCCTCCTGGCGCCGGCCATCAGCTCGACCGCCGCCTTGATCTTCTCCAGGTCGCCCTGGACCTTCGGCTGGTAGCTGGTGCGCGGCGCCGTCTGCGGCGGGACATAGATGCCCTTGGCGAACTGAACGTCCTTAGGGATGTCGACGACGACCGGACCGGGGCGCCCTGTCGTTGCCACATGGAAGGCCTCGTGGATCGTTGCCGCGAGCTGGTTGACGTCCTTCACCAGCCAGTTGTGCTTGGTGCAGGGCCGCGTGATGCCGACCGTGTCGCACTCCTGGAACGCATCCGAGCCGATCAGCGAGGTCGGCACCTGGCCGGTCAGGCAGACCAGCGGGATCGAATCCATCAGCGCATCCTGCAATGGCGTCACCGCGTTTGTCGCGCCCGGCCCGGAGGTCACCAGCATGACGCCGGCCTTGCCGGTCGAGCGCGCATAGCCTTCCGCCGCGTGGCCAGCGCCCTGCTCGTGGCGAACGAGGATGTGCTCGACCTCGTCCTGCTGGAAGATTTCATCGTAGATTGGCAGAACCGCGCCGCCCGGATAGCCGAAAACATGCTTGACGCCATTGTCCTTCAGCGCCTGCACCACCATTTCGGCGCCAGTCATCTCGGTTCTTGGCGTTTCGCGCCGCTCATTCTGTCCACTGCTCATCGGTCTGGTCCCGTACTGTTCGCCATCGGGCGATTGCTGGTCGTTTAGTCGTGTTTCGGGCAATAAAAAAGGCCCCCGAGGGAGCCTGTGTCTTGCGCATGGGAGGTCACCGCCTGGCGGTTACACCGCCTTGCCCACGCGCTTTCCTACGAGAATGAGTGCCGTTTTCATGGTCGCGGACAATAGAATTGGTTTGATGGTGCTGTCAACGGCGAATGTGCGCGGGCCGGATCAGACTGTACCAATGCGCTTCCAGTAGATGAGGGTGCCTGTCAGCCCGCCATGCGGCTTCATCGCATAATCTGGTATTTCGCCGCCCAGCGTGAAGCCGAGCTTTTCATAGAGGCCGGAAGCCCCTTCCTCTTTTGCCGTGTCCAGCACCAACAGCGTGCGGCCTTTCTCCATGGCAACGGCTTCCGCCGCCTCCATCAGGCGGGTTGCGACGCCCTTGCCGCGATAATTGAGGCGGGTCATCAGCTTGGCGATCTCGGCCCGGTGCGGCTGGTTGGGAGGGCAGTCGAGCAGCAAGGTGACGGTGCCGACCAGAGCCTCGCCGTTCCAGGCCCCGAGCACCGCCCTTTCGCCTCTGTTGACCGCCTGAAGCGACTTGTTCCAGAAGGCTGCGGCCATCTCCGGCGCCAAGGGATGCATGAAGCTGACCGAGCCGCCGGCGGCAACCGTGCCGATCAGCAAATCGACCAGCATTTTTTTCGTTCCGGCAGTATTGCTGAGCAGGTTGATTTCTATTGAATCCATGTGGTCTCCTCTGTGTGCAACGGGAACGGCAGTGCATCGAGCGGCAGCATGGCCTGCACCGTTAGCCGAAATGACTGGTCCGCTTCCGCTTCCTGGCTCGGCGGATTTCCCCGATGCGCTCGGCGTCTTCCTCTTGCAGATGTCGCCCGCGTTCCAGCAGTTCGAGCGTGTATTCCTCATAAGTCAGGCCCAGCCGCTCGGCCTTGTCCAGCCGCATCAGCATGATCTCGCGGCTCGGCACTTTCCATGCCTGGGCATGGGCGGTCCGCCAGGCAAGAAAGATATAGGGGTCTCCCTTGCCCCAAGGCGGACCGTCGTAGTCGTCGAGCGGCGGACCGCCATTGTCGGAGCGTTTCGGACGGCGCGCCATCGTCTCAGCTCCTGGCCAATGCAACCAGATAGTCGGCGGCGTCCGGTCCCGGAGCGTGGAAGACGCAATCGGATGGCGCGCCGAGCGCCAGGCAGTCGCCGGGCTCGAGCCTGTGAACGACGTCGCCCTCGATGAATTCAAGCTGCCCGGAGATCAGCCAGATTTGTTGTCTGATGAAGGCATAGGAGGCCGCCGGGAAGCTCACCTTGGCGCCCGCCGGCAGTTGGACCCGGATCAGTTCGAGCGGCATGTCCGAAACCGGCGAAAGGTGCCGCCGCACATAACCCGTAGACGGATCGCGCCAGACCGGCTGGTCACGTTCGCGAAGCAGGCCACCGCCTTGCAACTCCGCCCTTGCGATCAAAGTGGAAAGCGTCATGCCGAACGCGGCCGCAATGCGCACAAGAAGCGCCGCCGTCGGGCTCGTCATGCCGCGCTCGATCGTGCTCAGCATGGCTTTCGAGACATCGGACTGCTCCGCCAGTTCCGCGAGAGACCAGCTGCGAGCCACCCTTTCGGCGTGTATCCTTCTGCCGATAATCGATGAGATATCGTTCGCTATATTATCCATTCATCCACTATAGCGAAATCACGCGCTCCGGCAACGGCCGTTTCGTCCAGTTTTCGCAAACCGCTTAACGTCCGCTAAACCATCCGGCCTCACCCCACCTTAACGCCGTTCGCCTAGGCTCATTGTTTGGGAAAAGGGGATCGGCCTGTCCATGCTCGTCGAACGCGAAACCTCCATTGGTGAACCGACTTTGCTGGAGCGCCGCAGGGCGGAGCAGAACGACAAGCGGATTCTGGGCAATGTCGTGCAATGCGATGGCGCGCGCGCCACCATCAGCGCCTATGCCGACGATATCGAAGGCACGGTCACCGGCCTATGGAGCGTCGGCAAGATGATCTCGATCAATCTCGGTACATCACGAACCGTCGGACTGGTCTACGAAATCGGCAAGTCGGATCGTGCCTGGAGCAGCGAGGGCCAGAATCCGATCGAGGTCAGCATCGAATTGATTGGCGAGGTGCGCGACGGCGCCGAACCCGGCGCCAAGCCGGTATTCGACCGCGGCATCACGACCTATCCGCATATCGGCGCCATTGCCCATCGTATCCGCAGCCGCGACCTACAGGCCGTCTACGATCTCGCCGGGCGTCATTCGATTACCATCGGCACGCTGTCGCAGGACGAGGCCATCGACGCCAATATTGCCATCGACGATACGCTGGCGCGCCATTTCGCCATTGTCGGCACGACCGGGGTCGGCAAATCGACCGCCGTCTCGCTGCTCTTGCGCAAGTCGATCGCCGCCCGGCCCGACCTGCGCGTGCTCATCCTGGATCCACACAACGAGTTCGCCGCGTCCTTGCCCGAATATTGCTTTAGGGTCGATTCGACGACGCTCGACCTGCCTTTCTGGATGTTCAAACTCGAGGAATTCGCCGAGGTGCTGTTTCGCGGCCGCGAGACGGTGCCGGAAGAGGTCGACGCCTTGCGCGATCTCATTCCCGCGGCCAAGAACCTCTATCGCAATCCGAACACCGGCAACTACCTGCGGCGCAGCACCGACGCGCTGACCGCCGACGCGCCGGTACCCTATCGCATTGCCGACCTCATCAAGCTGGTCGACGAACGCATGGGATTGCTGGAAAGCAAGAACGATCGTCCAACCCTCAGGTCACTGAAGACACGTATCGAATCGGCGGCATCCGATCCGCGCTACCGTTTCATGTTCAACTCGCGCCTGATCGAGGACACCATTCACGAGACGATCGGCAACATTTTCCGCGTGCCGCATCACGGCCGCCCGGTGACCTGCTTCGAAATGGCCGGTATGCCGTCCGAGGTGGTCAATTCCGTATGCTCGGTGCTGGCGCGGCTGGCGTTCGACCTGGCGTTGTGGAGCGAAGGCCGCTTGCGGCTGCTCTTCCTGTGCGAGGAAGCGCATCGCTATATGCCGGCCGATCCGCGCCTCGGTTTCGCGCCGACCCGGCACGCGCTGTCGCGCATCGCCAAGGAAGGCCGCAAATATGGCTGTTATCTCGGCGTCGTCACCCAGCGCCCGGGCGAGCTTGATCCGACCATCCTGTCGCAGTGCTCGACGTTCTTCGCCATGCGGCTCGCCAATGAGCAGGACCAGGCGATCATCCGCTCGGCGATCGCCGATTCCTCGGCTTCGACGCTGGCGTTCCTGTCTTCCATGGGGCAGCGCGAGGCCATTGCCTTCGGAGAAGGCGTGGCGACGACGATGCGGATGAAATTCGAAAAACTCTCCGAGGATTTGATCCCCGGCACGGCTAAGCGCGAGGACGCCTTGCCCTCCGAAACCGGCGACGAGGTCGACCTCGTGGCGATCGTCGAACGGCTGCGCAACGTGCCGAAATCACAACAGGCAATGCCTTTCGCGGAAGTCGTCGATCCGGGCCGGCAGGCCGGCGACTCGGACTATCGAAAACCGCCGGCCGCACGCACCCAGCGGAGCGACGATTTCGACTTGCGCTACGGCCTCAAGCCGGCGACCTTCGGGCTACGCCCGCAAAACGAATGAGTCGGCGACTTTTAGGCAGACCTCATCGGTGCGGCCGCAGGTATCAAAGCTGAGCTTCGATGGCTGCCCTGTCTATAACTGACCACACCTGGCGAATTTTCCCTCTCTGAAACTCATAGAATACGTTCTCGGCAAACGAAATTCTCTTCCCGCTTACATCAAGCCCAAGGAACGTTCCCCTTGGCGCGCAGTCGAAGCTTAGCCGGCTCGCTATATAAGGCGGATCGGCAACCAATAGCCGAATGTCGAAATAAAGGTCCGGAATTTCATCGAAGTCTCTCTCCAACATTTCGAGGTACCCGGATAATCCGAGCGGCCGACCGTTGTGGATCACTTCATCATGAACAAACTGCCCCAGAATTGGCCAATCCTGCTTGTTCAGACATGCAATATAGCCTCGGTAAAGATCGGAGAGGTCGGATTTGATCACGGCAACACCTCTATCTCCCACAAGCCTTGCAAGGCGCCGTCTCAGCCTACTTGGCGACGTCGGTCTGCGAGCGCCGGAAGCGCAGAAAACGGCACCAGACGGCCAGCATCCCGAATTTCCAGCATCACGAATTTAATGACGGGATTCAGGCGCAGACGCGGTTGCGGCCTTGCCTCTTTGCCTCATAGAGCTGGCGGTCGGCGCGGCGATAGAACTCCTCGGCGGTTTCCTTGCGGTCCCAGACGGCAAGCCCGACGCTGGTGGTGATTTTCAGTCGGACATTGCCTGTCAGCACCGACATGCTGGCGATCGCCTTGCGGATGCGCTCGGCGAATTTGGATAGCAGCTCGGCGTCCATATTGGGCGTGACCACCGCGAACTCCTCGCCGCCCAGGCGCGCCACCACGTCGTGATAGCGTGTCATGTCCTTGAGACAGTTGGCGACCGCCCGCAACACCTCGTCGCCGACATCGTGGCCGTGGCTGTCGTTGACCTGCTTGAAGTGGTCGAGATCGAGGATCATCAGCCCGACTGGTTTTTCGATGCGGCGAAACTCCTCGAGATATTCTTTCAGCGCATCGTCGAAATAGCGCCGATTCTGCATGCCGGTGAGGCTGTCGGTCAGCGCCGCATGCTCCAGCGTCTCCGAGCGCGCACTGAGTGAAACTGTCATCGCGCGCAGCTTGCCTTCTTCCGTCGCCTGCTTTCGGATCAGCGGATAGATGAAGAAAATGCCGAAGAACAGCGCAGTCGCCAGCAGCACGCCGATCGCAAACAGCAGCTTGTTGAGATAGACGATTTCATCGAGTTCCGAAGGCGTATTGCTAATGTCGGCCGCCAGGGTTTGCAGGAGTCCATAGGCGTAAAGCGTCACCAGGCCGGCGGCCAGGATCACAAAAATAAAGACGAAAAACGCTGATTCCGCCTTGTGGAAATGCATCTGCTCCCCGTTGAAAAGTTCCTATCGATCTTATGGCATGCGGGAGCTTACGGACAGTTAACCTGGACAACTTCAACGCGAAATGTCCCCTCGATGTCGACTTTTCAGGTTGCGCTCGAAGGAGGGGGTGAGATCACCCAGTTGATCCCCTCACCGGGACGCAACCTGTGCCATTCCGGACCCAATTGGTGCCTGAACCAGGTCGCCTGCCGCTTTGCATATTGCCGCGTCGCGATCTTCGCACGCTCGATAGCCTCGGGAAAACTGATGGCGCCGGCCAGCGCGGCCTGAAGCTCGCGAACACCGATTGCCTTCATCGCCGGCAGGTCGGGATCGAGGCCGAGCACTGAAAGCTGCTTCACCTCGTCCAATGCCCCCTTGTCCAGCATGCGGTCGAAGCGGCCATCGATCCGCTCCACCAGCGCCGCCCGCTCCGGCTCGATGACGAAAAAGCGCGCGCTGCTTCTGTCGATCAACGGCTGGCCACGCGCGGCCTGCCAGTCCAGGATGGAACGGCCCGACGCGTCGAGCACCTCCAGCGCCCGCACGATGCGCTGGCCATCCGTCGGCTTCAGCACCATGCCGGCCGCAGAATCCTCGCGCAACAGGATGCGGTGCAATCTCACCGCGCCCTGTTCCTGGAGCTCGTAGCGCCAGCGCTCGCGGATCGACTGCGGAATGTCGGGCATCTCCGAAATACCTTCCGTGAGTGCCCGGAAATAAAGCCCGGTGCCGCCGACGAAAATCACTTGCCGCGCCGAAAGCGTGCCGTCGTCGATCAGCTTCATGACATCACGCAACCAGGCGCCGGTGGAATAGGCGGTGGACGGATCGACGTGTCCATAAAGAAAGTGGGGGACGCGGGCGAGTTCGGCAGGACCAGGCCGCGCCGTCAGCACGTCGAGCACCGAATAGCCTTGCATGGAATCGGTGTTGACGATGACACCGCCATTGCGCTCGGCGAGGTCGAGTGCGAGTGCCGACTTGCCGCTGGCGGTCGGCCCGGCTATCAGGATCGCGTTCTTCACGCGACCTTCGCCCGCCTGTCTGCTGGAATTTTCGATGCCGCTGATCGCCACGCTTCTATCCCATCCCGCCGGCCGCGCATTGACGCCGACGCTAGCGAATATGGCCTCGCGGTTGGTCGGCGCAAGCGCTGTTCGCTGGCTGGCCGAAGGCATCGCCTGCGAGCTCGATTTGCCGGAGACCGCCGAAGCTTCCGAAATAACGGCCCGCCTGCATGCCGCGCTTGCTTCCGAACCCATCGACGTGGCCGTCCAGCCGGCTGAGAACAGGCGCAAGAAGGTCCTGATCGCCGACATGGATTCGACGATGATCGAGCAGGAATGCATCGACGAGCTTGCCGACGAGATCGGCGTCAAGGATCGCGTCGCCGCCATCACGGCGCGATCGATGAACGGTGAGATCGCATTCGAGCCGGCCTTGCGCGAGCGCGTCGCGCTGCTTAAGGGTCTCGATGCCGCAATCATCGACCGCATCATCGACAATCGCCTGACGCTTGCCTCCGGCGGTCGCACGCTCGTCCAGACAATGGCGGCCAACGGCGCCTGGACGGCGCTGATCTCCGGTGGTTTCGACATCTTCACCACCCGCATCGCAGCATTGCTCGGTTTTCACGAAAATCGCGCCAACCGGCTGATCGAGCAGGATCGCCGCTTCACCGGCTTGGTCGCCGAGCCGATCCTCGGCCGCGCCGCCAAGGCCGAAGCCCTTATCGAGATTTCCGCCCGCCTCGGCCTGACGCCTGCCGATGCCATTGCCGTGGGTGATGGCGCCAACGATCTCGACATGATCCGTCTTGCCGGCATCGGCGTCGCCTTGCACGCCAAGCCGGCCGTGGCAGCCGAGGCAAAGATCCGCATCGACCACGGCGACCTCACCGCCTTGCTTTATCTGCAGGGTTATCGCCGGAAAGAATTTATCGAATGACGCCGATCCGCACCGAGCGCCTGATCCTGCGCAACTGGGAAGATCGTGACCGCGAGCTCTTCCATCGCATCAATTCCGACGAGCGCGTCATGGAATTCTTTCCGTTTCGCCGCGACCGCGCCCAGGCTGACGCCAAGATGGAGGAGTTGCGCGCCGCTATCGATCGCAACGGCTTCGGCTTCGCGGCCGCTGAGATCACAGCCACAGGTGAATGCATCGGCTTCGTCGGCATAACCCGAACCGATCATTTGCCCTTCCTGCCGCCCGGCACGATCGAGATCGGCTGGCGGCTGGCACCCGAATTCTGGGGCCGCGGCTATGTCACCGAAGCAGCCGAAGCCTGGCTCACCTATGGCTTTGAAAGACTTGGCCTCCACGAAATCGTGTCCTTCGCCGTCAAGGATAACAGCCGGTCCACTGCCGTCATGGAGCGCCTGAACATGATCGCCGACCCGGCCTCCGACTTCGACCATCCCGGTGTTCCGGACAGCCACACCGCACTCAGGCGACATGTCTTCTACAGGCTGTCACGCACAGACTGGCAAGCAAGAAAAAGGGCGGCCCGCTAGCCGCCCTTTTTCTTTTCAAGATCAGAGTGTTACAGGCTCTTCCGTACTCAATCCATCCGGATTGTCACAAACCTCAGCTCGCCGGTCTTCGACGCCAGCATCAAAAGCGCGTTCTTGCGCCCTTGCTCCTTCAGCGCGCCGATCCGGTCCATGACGTCCTTGGGCGTGGCGACCGATTCCTGCGCGATCTCGGTGATCACCTCGCCCGGCTGGATGCCGCGTTCGGCAGCGGCTGAATCCTTGGTGACGTCGGTCACGACGACGCCGGAGACGTCGGCGGCGATGCCGAATTTCGTGCGCGTCTCGTCGTTGAGCTCGCCGATCGTCATGCCAAGCACGGCAGCCGTCGAAACGGCAGGCGCCTTGTCGGCATCGTCCTGGTCGGTGTTGCCGTTTTCACCGCCGCTGGCAAGCTTTTCGCCGTCCTCGAGTCGGCCGAGCGTCACCTTCACGGTCTGCTCGACCCCCTTGCGCACGATGATCACGTCGACCGCCTTGCCGACCGGGCTTTCCGCCACGACGCGCGGCAGGTCGCGCATTTCATGGATGTCCTTGCCGTCGAACTTGATGATGACGTCGCCGGCCTGGATGGTGCCGTTGTCGACCGGTCCGCCCTTGATGACGCCGGCAACCAGCGCGCCCTTGGCGGTCGCCATGCCCAGGCTTTCGGCAATGTCGTCGGTCACCGGCTGGATGCGCACACCGAGCCAGCCGCGCCGCGTCTCGCCGAACTGGCGAAGCTGGTCGACTACGCCCGAGGCGAGCTGCGACGGAATGGAGAAGCCGATGCCGATCGAGCCTCCCGACGGCGAGATGATTGCCGTGTTGATGCCGATGACCTCGCCGCTGCTGTTGAACAGCGGTCCACCGGAATTGCCGCGGTTGATCGCGGCATCGGTCTGGATGAAGTCGTCATACGGGCCGGAATTGATGTCGCGATTGCGCGCCGAGACGATGCCGACCGTCACCGTGCCGCCGAGACCGAACGGATTGCCGATCGCCATCACCCAGTCGCCGACACGCATCGTGTTGGAATCGCCGAACTTCACCGCTGTCAACTTGTGCCCTTTCGGATCGACCTTCAGCACCGCGACGTCGGTCTTGGTGTCGGTGCCGACCAGCGTCGCCTTGAGCGTCACCCCGTCGGAGAAATTCACCTCGATGTCGTCGGCATCGGCAATGACGTGGTTGTTGGTCACCACGATGCCCTGCTCGGCGTCGACCACAAAGCCGGAGCCCAGCGACTGCACCTTTTGCCCGCCGCCGCCCTTGTCGCCGCCACGGTTCTTGAAGAAATCGTCGAAGAAGTCCTGGAAGGGTGAGCCTTCCGGGAGCTGCGGCATCGGCACGGCGCCCGGACCCTCCGTGCCCTTCACCGTCTGCGAAGTCGAGATGTTGACCACCGCGCCGAGCAGGCCGGCGGCGAGATCGGCAACCGAGGGTGGCCCGTCGGCTGCCACTGTCGGCGTCACGAACGACGGAACGGCAACTGCGCCGACCAGAAGCGCAGTGGCCCCGGCGATGAACGTCCGCCTCGCTGCACGCAGAAGGGTGGTGGATGTCATCGAAAGGCCTCCGGGTGTTCTAAAAAAGCGCTTCGGCAAAAACGCCGCGTCGCGTCATGTTGGCAAGAAATAAGGCACGTTTGCGGCTACGGCTACCGCCAGAGGATAAATCCTCCGTTACGCCGGCTTCCCCTGCACCGGCCCTACTGGCCGGTGCCTGGCTGTGCCGCTGGCGCGGCGGGAGCGGGCGGCGCTGGCGGTGGTGCCGCCGGTGCCGCGAGCGTTTCCTTGCTGTTCGGGTCGCGGAAAAAGCGGAAGAACTCGGAATTCGGCGACAGCACCATCGTCGTTCCGGTGCTGTTCAGCGCCGTGCCATAGGCATTCATCGATCGATAGAAATCGAAGAAGGCCGGATCGCGCTGATAGGCCCCGGCAAACGTCGCGCTGCGCTGGGCTTCACCTTCACCACGCAGGATTTCAGACTCTTTTTGCGCTTCGGCGACGATTTCCACCACTTCGCGGTCGGCGCGGGCCCTGATCCGCTGCGCTGCCTCATTGCCTCGCGCCCTCAGCCGCTCGGCTTCGGCGAGACGTTCGGCCTTCATGCGGTCGAAGGTCTGCTGCGAGACCTCAGCCGTGAGATCGGTGCGGCGGATGCGGACATCCTCGATCTGCAGGCCAAGCGAGGTGGCGTCGGGCCTCAGTTGATCGCGTACCTCGCGCATCATCACGGCGCGCTCTTCCGAGAGTGCCGCCTCGAAGTCGCGCAGGCCGTAGACGCGGCGCAAGGCGGCGTCGAGACGCGTCCTCAGCCGGGCCTCGGCGAGTTCGATCTGGCCGGAGACCGCGGCGCGAAACACGCGCGGATCCGAGATACGATAGGCGATAAAGGCATCGACCTCATAGAACTTGCCGCCCGAAACCTGGACGCGGATGTTGTCGAGGTCGAAGCGCAGGACCCTGTTTTCGATCAGCTGCACGGTGTCGGCATCGAAGAAGGAGAACGGCGCCTTGAAATAGATGCCTGGCTGGTTCTTGACGTCGACGATTTCGCCGAACCTGAGCACCAGCGCCTGCTGGCGCGCATTGACGACGAAGACAGACGAATAGAGCAGGAACAGGATGACCGCGGCGATGACCGCAATGACGGGAAGACGGTTGGCCATCACTGGTTTCCTCCGGCGGCCGGTGCCGGCGCCTTCTGCTGCAATGCGGGCAGCGGCAGGTAGGGAACGACCCCTTGCCCATTGCCTTGCTCGACGATGACCTTGCTCGAATCCTTCAGCACCCTCTCCATTGTTTCCAGGTAAAGCCGCTTGCGCGTCACCTCCGGCGCCTTTGCATATTCGTCATAGACCGAGATGAAGCGCTGCGCCTCGCCTTCGGCCTCCTGCACGACCCGGTTCTTGTAGGCGGCCGCGTCTTCGCGGATCTGCGCGGCAGCGCCGCGCGCCTGGCCGAGCTTCTGGTTGGAATACTGATTGGCCTGCTCGACGAACTTGTCCTCGTCCTGTTCGGCCCGCTGCACCTCGTCGAACGCGTCCGCCACCTCGCGCGGCGGCGCGGCATCCTCGATCGAAATGGCGTTGACGTTGAGGCCGGCCTTGTAGCCGTCCAGCGTCGTCTGGATGATCTCACGCACCGACGCCGCAATTCCTTGCCGGTCGTCGCGGAAAATGTCCTGCGCCGGGCGCCGGCCGACCGCTTCACGCATCGCGCTTTCGGCGACCTGCTGCAGCATGCCGCCGGGGTCGGACACGTCGAACAGATAGGCCTTCGGGTCGGAAACCTGATAGGCCACAGAGAATTGCACGTTGACGATGTTCTGATCGCCGGAAAGCATCAGACCATTGCCGCTGGTGCTGCCGCCACCGATGCTGACAAGCTGCTCGGCGATGTTGGCGGTCTCGACCGTTTCAATGGGCCACCAATGGAAATGCAGGCCAGGCTGCGAGAGTTCCGCCTTCGGCTTGCCGAACCTGAGCTCCACCGCAACTTCGTCGGGCTGCACGGTGTAGACCGCCTTGAACGCCCACAGCACCACCAGCGCCGCAGCAATCAGCCCGAACACCGCCGGGCTCGCGCCACCGCCGCCCGGCAGTGCGCGCCGCAACCTATCCTGCCCACGCCGGATGATATCCTCGAGATCAGGAGGCGAGCCCTGCGGGCCGCTGGGTCCCTTGGGTCCCTGTCCCCAAGGTCCCTGATTGTTGCCGCCGCCCCACGGGCCGCCGCCGCTCTTGTCGTTCCAGGGCATGAATGTCCTTTCGCTTGGAATTCCCTCAAGCGCCGGCTCACCGGCGCAAAATCCAATATTATTCTTCTATAGGGATGCAACGGCACGCTTTCAACGCGATCGGCTGCCGTCACAGTCCGCCTTTGGGTCCATTTAGACCTGTCGCGACGCTTTGTCGTCTTCAATTCACATCGCGGCGCCGCTCGTAAACCGAATAGCGTGTCGCATGGCTGTCCTTCTCACCGGCCTCAACCTCCTGTGAGTAGACTATCCGCCACAGTGCCGGGTCGATCGGCGGGAAATGAGCGTCGCCGTCGACCGCGGCCAGCACATGGGTGACGTGCAGCCGATCGGCCAGCGGCAGCGCCTGAGCATAGATCTCGCCGCCGCCGATGACGCAGATCTCGTCGGCGCCTGCCATGCAGCGCCCGCGCACCGTCGCCAGCGCGATTGCGTCCTCGATCGAGTGCGCGACTTCTACGCCCTCGGCGCGCCATGCCCTGTCCCGCGTCACCACGATGTTGAGCCTGCCCGGCAACGGCCGGCCGATGCCTTCATAGGTCTTGCGGCCCATGATGATAGGCTTGCCCATCGTATCGGCCTTGAACCGCTTGAGATCGGTGGAAAGCCGCCACGGCAACCCACCCTCGCGCCCGATCACGCCGTTCTCGGCGATGGCGACGTAGATCGCGAGGTCCATCAGCCGCCGTTCCCGCCATCGGATGGCTCCAGCAGCAATATGTCAACGTTGCGCTCGGGGTAGAAGTTCTGCGCCTTCATCTCGAACGTCGTCGGTCCGATCTTCCTGACGTTTTCGCCGCAAAACGAGACCAGGTTCTTCGGATCGCCCTTGTCGACGGTCAGCTTGAACGTGCCGATGTTTCCCGACGCCCAGTTGCCGCCCGTGGTCAGGATATAGGCGATGCGGTTCTCGAAATATTTGGGGTAGCCGTCGGGATCGTCCTTGGCTGCCTTGCGCACGGCGTTCTCGAACGTGTCATCCATGCAGTAGCGGGTCTTGTAGGGGGCATACTGGCCCTGGAACTGGCCGTCATAGAAGAAACTGACCGAGGAGGTGCCGCCGACGCTCGGCTTGTAGCGATGCGAGACATGCACCGCCTTGTTGGCCGGAAAGGTCGAGCGCCACCAATAGGTCGAGCGCAATTGCCAGAACGGCGTATAGACGGTCTTCATGCCCGAACCGTCATCGGCAGTGTCTTCGATGATGATGCCGCGGTTGACCCAGTCGTCGGTGACCGCTTGCGGCAGCTTTGCCAGCGCTGCCTTGGCCGCATCGCCGAATGGATAGAAAGGCACGCCCTGCGCCTCCAGGTCGGCGCCGATGTCGATGGCGAGCGCGAACACCTTCTGCTCGAGCTGCGGCTTTGCCGGCACCCCGTCGATCGTCACTTCGAAGCCGAGGAAATTGTCGCTCTGCGCCTCGGGAATCGCCGGTATTTCTTCGGGGTCGCCTTCGATGTCGGGCATCGGAAAGGCGACGATCGCATCGACATCCTTGTCGGTGTTGTTGCGGAAGACGTAATCGACCGTCACCTTTTCCGGCGAGATGTAGAGATCCTCGCTTTCCATCGCCACCGCATCGCTGCGCGACAGGATCAGCCCACCGGTGCCGAGTTCGGCGACCGAATCATTGGCGAGTGCGGGCGTAGCCGAGAGCGCCAAGGCTGCGGTCAGGACGTAACGGAACATGGAAACTCCCCCGGCGAAAATGCCAACATGACTCTAGCCGTTCAATGTGGCGTTTCAAAGCCTTTCGGCAAACGCGCCGGCGCGTGCCGGCTTGTCGTGTCGGTCTAGACACGCCGGTCTCGATCGGGCAGGAGTTCGCTCATGCGCAAGCTTCTTGTCATCGGCATCGGCGCCGGCAATCCGGAGCACATGACGGTCCAGGCCATCAACGGCCTCAATCGGGCCGACGTGCTGTTCATCCCCGACAAGGGCGCGAAGAAGAACGATCTCGCCGAATTGCGCCGCCAGATCTGCGACCGCTTCGTCATCGATCCGAACTCGCGCCGCGTTGAATTCGATGTGCCGGTGCGCGCCGAGCCGGCGCCTTCCTACCGCTCGACCGTCGACGACTGGCACGAGGCGATCGCCGCGATCTATGAAGGCCTGATTCGCGGCGAACTCCCCGAAGATGGCTGCGGCGCCTTCCTGATCTGGGGCGATCCTTCGCTCTATGACAGCGCGCTGCGTATCCTGGAGCGCGTGCGCCTCAGAGGCAATGTCGCGTTCGAACTGGAGGTCATCCCTGGCATCACCGCCATCCAGGCACTCGCAGCCAGTCACAAAATGGCATTGAACCGCATCGGCGACGCCATTTTGATCACCACCGGCCGCCGGCTCGCCGAGGAAGGTCTGCCCGAAAACGCCGGCAGCACCATCGTCATGCTGGACGGCAAATGCGCCTTCAACACGCTGGCCGACAAGGACGTTAGCGTCCACTGGGGCGCCTATCTCGGCACACCCGACGAGATCATCATCTCGGGCCGGATTGGCGACGTCAGCGACGAGATCGTCAGCACTCGTGAGGAGGCCCGCCGGAAAAAGGGCTGGATCATGGACACCTATCTGCTGCGCAAGCCGGGCGAGCCTGAGGAGTGACAGGGATTGAGCGCGGCATGAATTCCGCCGAGTTCACGCAGCATCGATCTCGGCCTGCAGCGCCTCCATATGCGCCGCCGCTGCTGAAGACGCAGCCCGCTCGATGGCGCGGAAGCGGCTGACCACCGCAAGCCCGACCGACGTCAATTGGGCGCCACCGCCTTTCTTGCCGCCCGTCTGTGCCGCAACCAGCGGCTTGCCGAACACGCGGTTCATGTCCTCGACCAGATCCCAAGCGTGCTTGTAGGACATCTCCATGCCGCGCGCCGCGGCCGAAATCGAGCCGAAGGCAGCGATCTGTTCCAGAAGCTCGATCTTGCCCGGCCCGATGCGGCCATCTGGATCGAGATTTATCCGCAAGCTCAGCGACGGCATTTGCTCCTCCGCGGTCGCGCCATTCTACAAGTTCTCCAGCGATACCGCTATTCCAACACGATATAGCGAATCATCGGCCGTTCACCCATCCGCCTCGGCGGGGAGGCCGGCGCCGGTATTTGCCCGGTCGAAGCTCACCGTCTTGACCACCGCGAAGACCTTTCGACCAAGCTGGAGCCCTAGCGTCTGCCGCGACTGTTCAGTGATGCGGGCAAGCACGGTTGCGCCATTGCAGTCGATGCCGATCTCGACCGTAGGCCCTTCGCCCGGCTTTATCGCCATGATCGCGCCCGGGAATATGTTGAGCGCGCTGAGGCCAACCGGCTGCTCGGTGGCGATCATCACGTCGCGGGCGCGGATGCGGACGCGCACCGGCGCACCGACCGGCGTTGCCAGAAGCGGCACACGGATCTCGCCCGCCGCCGAGCCAAGCACGGTCATGCCAAACGCCTCGTCGTGGCGCAGAACCGCGGTATCCAGCACGGCACCGCCCTCGCCGCGCTCTTCGGCCGGCAATAGATCCAGACGCTGCATGATCACTCCGGTTGGACCGGAAGCAGCGACCTTGCCCTGCATCAGTACCACGACGTCGCTCGCCAACCGCGCCACTTCGGCGATCGAGTGGCTGACATAGACGATCGGGATTTTCGTCTCGTCGCGCAGCCGCTCGATATAAGGCAAGATCTCGGCCTTGCGCGCCTCGTCGAGCGACGCCAGCGGCTCGTCCATCAGCAGCAATTTCGGACTGGCAAGCAGCGCCCTGCCGATTGCCACGCGCTGCTTCTCGCCACCGGAGAGTTTTGCCGGCCGCCGGTCGAGCAAATGGCCGATCCCGAGCAGTTCGACCACGCCATTGATATCCGCGTAGCGCTCAGCAGCCGGCGTGAACCAGCGGCCATAGCGCAGATTGCTCGCCACGCTCATATGCGGAAACAGCCGCGCGTCCTGGAACACCATGCCGATCCGCCGCTTGTGCTTCGGCATGAACAAGCCGGCATCGCTATCGACCAGCACACGGCCGTCGGCCGCGATACGGCCTTTGTCCGGGCGGATCAGCCCGGCAATCAGGTTGATCAGCGTCGTCTTTCCGGAGCCGGAAGGCCCGAACAGCGCAGTCAGCCGCCCGGCGCTTTCGAAGCGGGCATTGACGGCGAAATCGCCAAGCCGGTGGCTGATGTCGACCTGAACCGTCATTCGATGTCCATCCGCCGGCCGACGCGTCGCGCCAGCACTTCCGAGGCGACCAGTGCCGCCATCGAGATGACGATCGAGATCAGCGTCAGCCTGAGCGCGCCGGCGTCGCCGCCGGGAACCTGCGTGAAAGTGTAGATCGCCGACGGCAGCGTCTGCGTCTCGTTCGGAATGTTGGAGACGAAGGTGATCGTCGCGCCGAATTCGCCCATCGCCTTGGCGAAGGAGAGGATCGCACCGGCGATCAGGCCGGGCAGGATCAGCGGCAGCGTGATCGTGCCGAACACCCATAATGGATTGGCGCCGAGCGTGCCGGCGGCCGCCTCGATTTTGCGGTCGACCGCTTCGATCGACAGCCGGATCGCCCGCACCATCAGCGGAAAACCCATCACGCCGCAGGCGAGCGCGGCGCCGGTCCAGCGAAAGGAAAAAACGATGCCGAAATGTTCGGCCAGGAAAGCTCCGGCCGGACCGCGCTTGCCGAAAGTCAAAAGCAGCAAATAGCCGGTCACCACCGGCGGGAGGATCAGCGGCAGATGCACCAGCCCGTTGAGCAGCGTCTTGCCCCAGAACTGGCCGCGGGCGAGCACAAGAGCGATCGCTACGCCCGGCGGCAGGCTGGCAATCATCGCCACGGTCGCCACCTTGATGGACAGTCGGACCGCATTCCATTCGTCGGGAGCGAGATCCAGCAGCCAGCTCATGCTCAGGGCCGTTCGTCAGTTGCTCGGCGCAAGCACGGTAAAACCTTGCGCCTTGAAGAGTTCGCCAGCCTTGGCGGATTGCAGGCATTTCAGGAATGCCGGGGTATCCTTGCCCTTCGAATCCGCAAGCTGGGCAACCGGATAGATGATCGGCGGATGTGTATTGTCGGGGAAAGTGCCGACCACCTTCACGCCAGGCTCGGCATGCGCGTCGGTGGCATAGACGATGCCGAGTGCTGCCTCGCCGGTCGACACCAGCTTTAGGGCGGCGCGCACATTCTCGGCCTGCGCCACGTTGCCTTCGACGGAAGACCAGACACCGAGCGATTCGAGCGCCGCCTTGCCGTATTTGCCTGCCGGCACCGCCTTGAAATCGCCCATGGCAAGTTTGCCGTCACCCACGAGCCCGGCAAGATCGAAACCCTTTTCAATCCTGGTTTCAACCTTGGAATCCTGCGGCGCGATCAGCACGATCTGGTTGCCGAGCAATTTCACTTCGGTGTCGGGCTTGGTCAGCTCCTTGTCGGAAAGATATTTCATCCAGTCGAGATCGGCCGAGATGAACACGTCCGCCGGCGCGCCGCTTTCAATCTGCTTGGCCAGCGCCGAGCTCGCCGCGTAGGAAATGGTTGCCGCCTCGCCGACACTGGCCTCGCAGGCCTTGTTGACGGCATCGAGCCCGTCCTTCAGGCTCGCCGCGGCAAACACGACCACCTTGTCATCGGCATGGGCCGCCGGCACCGCGGCCATCAGCATGGCAGCGAGACCCGCGATGGCAATCGTCGTCGAACCTTTGCGCGCCAGCATGAACTCTCCTCGTCTCGGATCGCCCGAAGCCGTCCATCGATATATCCATGTGAACATAACAAGGAAAGGCTCTTTACCAGGCGACGGCATTCTGAGCTGCGGTTTTCTCCGCCTGCGATAACCTCCTTTAGATACAGCGGTATCGAGGTCGAAGAAAATATCGCATGGAATCTGTTGCGCGCACCACAGACGTCGGTCGATCAAGATGGATGCTGACAACGTCCGAGGGCGTAGCCGCAGTAGGCAATTTCGATATGCACAGTCAGGTAGGGTGCTAAACCGCGATCGGCGCCTTGATCGTCGCGTCGGCGAAATAGTTGTCGAGCCGGAAATCCTCGAAGCCGAAGGCAAAGAGATCCTTCACCTCGGGATTGATCCATAGCGTCGGCAACGCCTTGGGCGTACGCCGCAATTGTTCGCGCGCCTGCTCGAAATGGTTCGAGTAAAGATGCGCGTCGCCGAGCGTGTGGATGAAATCGCCGGGTTTCAATCCGGTCACCTGCGCCACCATCAGCGTCAGCAACGCATAGGAAGCGATGTTGAAGGGCACACCGAGAAAGATGTCGGCGGAGCGCTGATAGAGCTGGCAGGAAAGCTTGCCTTCCGAAACATAGAACTGGAATAGGCAGTGGCAGGGCGGCAACGCCATGGCCTCTACCTCGGCAGGGTTCCACGCCGAAACGATCAGCCGCCGCGAGTTAGGATTTTTGCGTATCTCCTTCAGAAGATTCGCAATCTGGTCGATGGCGCCGCCATGGCCGTCCGGCCACGAACGCCATTGCTTGCCATAGACCGGGCCGAGATCGCCATTCTCGTCGGCCCACTCATCCCAGATCGAGACGCCGTGATCGTTGAGATATTTGATGTTGGTGTCGCCGGCCAGGAACCACAAAAGCTCATGGATGATCGACTTGAGGTGCAGCTTCTTGGTGGTGGTGACCGGAAAGCCGCGGGCCAGGTCGAAGCGCATCTGGTAGCCGAATATCGAGCGTGTTCCGGTGCCGGTACGGTCGCCGCGATCTGCGCCGTTTTCCAGCACATGCTTCAGAAGGTCGAGATACTGGCGCATCGGCTCCGGTCCGATTCGGGTTGTCAGCCATCATAGCCGAATGACCGTCGGCCGAACACAGCAAAGCGAGACAATTCCAGCAGAAGCCTCGCCAGCATCAGCGGCGAGTTTGTTCAGAGCGAGCCGAGCATGCCCAGATCCTTGGCGACAAGATAATAGAACGTCACCCGGCTCTTGCTGTTGTCGGCCGCCATCGCCTTGCAGGTCTTTTCGATAGCCGCATCCGCCTTGGCGCCGTCGGTGACACCGAGCTTGCCAGCGACCCAGCTGTTCCTGACGCGCTTCAGTTCCTCCGGGTCGGTGCAGGACACCAGCGAGGAATCGCGGTTCCTGAGCGCGATGCCCAGATGCTTGACGATCTTGGCGACCGCGTCGGCATCCGCCGCCGCATCATATTTTTTTACGTCTGCGAGATAATCGGCCATCGAATTTCCCCTCGTCGGCGCCACGGGATCCGGTCGATGAGGATTGTGGCGCGCTGCCGCAACTGTGCGCTGGGTCTCCTCACCGCCACAAAGCTTCGGTTGAGACCGGCTGCAAGTCAACCCCTTGATGATCCACTTTGACACGGACGAAAGTGGCATTCCGGCCTTTCATTTTCCACCGCCAGTCCCTATATTCGCCTCGTCGGCTCGACCGACTATGGTGATAAACAGGCGATGAAATAAGCCGTTCGGACCCGGGGGCGGTACCCGGCGCCTCCACCAAAAACCGCTGCTCAAGAGCGGCTTTTGCTGGGGGCGAAATAGGATCGACGAAGGTGTAAAGATCGTACTTTTGCCCGGCATTGTACCACCGTTATCGGGCTAAACTTATAGTTGCCAACGACAACTATGCGGAAGCACGTCTCGCCGCGTAAGCGGTGCGATAGCTTCAATTCAAGCCCTAGTGGTTCGCACTTCTAGGCGGGGTTCGGAGGTACCTGGCAACAGAAACCTCCATTTCTTCTTTTTTGATATGTGCAGCTGCAGGCCTCGCCGGCTGGGCTTTTTATGCGCCCTGATACGCTCAAGACGCCGCGGCGTTTATACCAGCCCCTGGCTGACCGCGTCGATCGCACCGGCGAATGTTTCACCAGTAGCCTCATCGGGCAACAGCATCTCATTGTGCCCTCTGCCCGTCCGGATCATCGGAAAACAATTGGCGAGCTTGGCAACACGACAGTCGAGGAGCACCGGCCGGTCCACGTCGATCATTTCCTGTATCGCATCGTCAAGGTCGGCTGGTTTGTCACAGCGCAGACCGACCGCTCCGAACGCCTCGGCCAATTTGACAAAATCGGGCAAGGCCTCGGAATAGGAATGCGCGAGGCGGTTGCCATGAAGGATTTGCTGCCACTGGCGAACCATGCCCATATATCCGTTGTTCAGGATGAATATCTTGATCGGCGCGTCGTACTGGACTGCCGTCGACAGCTCTTTCATGGTCATCTGAACCGACGCGTCGCCGGCGATATCGATGACGAGGCTGTCCGGATGAGCGATCTGCACGCCGAGCGCCGCCGGCAGGCCGTAACCCATCGTCCCCAGGCCGCCCGAACTCATCCAGCGGTTCGGCTTTTCGAAGCCGTAGAATTGGGCCGCCCACATCTGATGCTGGCCGACTTCAGTGGTGATGTATGTGTCGCGATCCTTCGTCAGCTCGTAAAGGCGCTGCACCGCATATTGCGGCATGATCACGTCGTTGTTCATCTCATAGGAGAACGAATTGCATGCGCGCCAGGCGGCGATCTTTCTCCACCAGTCCTGAAGGCGGCTTCCATCCGGTTTCTGAGATAATGCGCGCCATAGACGAACCATGTCACCCAGAACATTGCCGACATCGCCTTGTATGCCGATATCGGCGTGGACGTTCTTGTTGATCGAGGACGGATCTATATCGATATGTATCTTCCTGGAGTTGGGCGAAAAAGCATCCACACGCGAGGTCACGCGGTCATCGAAGCGCGCGCCGATACAGATCATGACGTCGCAATCGTGCATCGCCATGTTCGCCTCATAGGAACCATGCAGACCGACCATCTTGAGCCAGTTCTTGCCGGAGGCGGGGTAAGCTCCAAGGCCCATAAGCGTCGAGGTGACCGGAAAGTCGCTCAGTTGAACCAGCTCCCGGAGCAATGTCGATGCTTTCGGGCCGGAATTGACGATGCCGCCGCCGGCATAAATAACGGGACGGCTGGCATTGGCCATCAGCGCTATCGCCTGGCCGATCTTGTTGATGTCGCCCTGCAGCTTCGGTTGATAATTTTTCAGCGCAGCAACGTCCGAACGCGGCGTGTACATGCCGGACGCAAACAGAACGTCCTTTGGCATGTCGACGAGAACAGGCCCCGGTCGCCCCGACTGGGCGATGTGGAACGCCCTATGGATCGCTGACGCTAAGTCATCGACGTCTTTGACCAAAGAGTTGTGCTTGGTGCAGGATCGCGTGATGCCGATCGTGTCACATTCCTGAAAGGCATCGGAGCCGATCAATGTTGTCGGCACTTGTCCGGACAGACAGACGATCGGCACTGAATCCATCAGTGCGTCCTGCAGGGGCGTCACGGCATTCGTCGTGCCTGGGCCTGACGTGACCAGCATCACGCCGACCTTGCCCGTGGACCGGGCATAACCCTCGGCGGCATGGCCGGCGCCCTGTTCGTGGCGCACAAGGATATGCTTGAGATCGTCCTGCTGGAATATCTCGTCATAGATCGGCAAAATAGCCGCGCCGGGATAGCCGAAAATATGCTCCACACCATTGTCTTTGAGTGCGCGGAGAACGATCTCCGCTCCTGTCATGCGGTTGCTCGTATCCTGAATGGAATTATCGCTTGTCATGGTTCTGTCCCGTAGCGTGATGAGGATGGGTTGACGGGGCATCGCCGAAATCGGGCGTAAGAAGAATTTCGGGCATAAAAAAAGGCCCCGTCAGGAGCCTGTTTGTCGCGCACGGGTGGCTGTCGCCGGATGGTTACACCATCCTGCCCATGCGCTTTCCTACCACTGCAAGAACCATAGCGATCTTCATGATCATCGCTGCTAACACAGAAAATCGCGCATCGTCAACGTCTCAGGCTAAGGCGTCTCAGGCCAAGGCGAAAACCCAAGGGCTTCCCTTCATCGGAATTTCCGATGGCAGCATTCGTATCTTCCCGTTTCCCTTCTCCCCTGCCTTTGTCGAACAAGGCTTCAGTTTCTCGCCGCGTGTCGGTCACGCCCCGCGAGCTACCTGATGGAGAAAAGATGAACCAGGAAACCACACCAACACCCGAACGCATCCTGATCGTTGGCGGCAGTTCCGGCATGGGACTGTCGCTTGCCGAACAGCAGCTTGCTGCCGGCGCCGAGGTTACGATCGTCGGCCGCTCCGAGGACCGGTTGTCGGCCGCACGGCAGCACTTGCCTCACCCGGAAAGGCTGAGGACGATCGCAGCCGACGTCACAAGCGAGGACGAGGTCCAGCGCCTGTTCGAGGACGTCGGTACGCTCGACCACATCGTCTCGACCGCCGCAGACATCATCGGCGTCTATGTGTTGCTTCCCGAGATGGACGTCTCGATAGCGCGGAAAGTGATGGATTCCAAAGTCGTCGCGCCGCTTCTTCTCGCCAAACACGGCGCGCCTCATCTGACGCCCAGGGGGTCGATCACGCTGACCTCGGGCATCGCCGCCTATCGTCCGGCGGCGAAAGGCTCGGTGGTGGCAGCCGTTAATGGGGCCCTTGGCTCACTCGCCTACGCGCTTGCCGTCGAACTGGCGCCGATCCGCGTCAATGTCGTCTCGCCGGGCTGGGTCGACACGCCGATTTGGGATGCCGTCGTCGGCAGCGGAAAGACGGCTGCGCTGGACGCCATGGCAAAGCGTCTGCTCGTCGGCCGGATCGGCCGGGCAGCCGACGTTGCCCAAGCTATCACGTCCCTGATGCATAACGGCTTCATCACCGGAACCGTGCTTCATGTCGATGGTGGCCAGCGATTGGTCTAGTGATGGCCAGACCTCGCGAACCATTGCGAGGAACAGTTGCAAGACCGGCGCTTGAATGCGCCGGTGGCGCCATACCATGGTGACCGGCGTCACCGGGCTGCTTCCGACCCAAGGCAGCACGACGATATTGGCGTCAGCCGCAGAACCCACGAGACGCGGGACCAGCGCGCATCCAAGACCGGCTGCAACAAGGCCCCGTATCGCGCCCATGCTGGCGAACTCGCCGACCAGTTTTGGACGGTCAGGCAACGTTGCGGCAAACGTTTCGTCGAACATCCGCCTGTAGACGCAACCGGGCTGGGTGACGAGGAAGGCCTCGTCAGCCAGATCGTCGGGCGTTATGGCAGAATATCCGGCCAACCGGTGATTTGCCGGCATTATGATGACGAGCTCTTCTTCTGCCACCTGCTCGCTTCGCAGCTCCGGCGCCGCCGCCGGGGCGGCCCCGAAATGCAAAGACACGTCCAGCGCCCCGCTGGCCACGCCGGCACGCAACCGGCTGCTATCGCCCGCCTGGAGGTTCAGTTCCACGTCTGGATAGCGCCGGTGGAATTCGCTCAGCAAGGCTGGCAAGCGCGTAACGCAAAGCGTCTCCAGGCCGCCGACCGTCAGGCGACCGGCAACCGTACCGCTCGCGTCGGCGACAGCGGAACGGGCTTCGTCCGCAAGGTCGAGGAGATCGTTTGCGTAGTCCAGCAGGCGCTGTCCTGCCGCCGTCAGCTTCAAGCCACGCCGTGACCTGTCGAACAGCGACGTGCCCAGATCGGCTTCCAGCGCCTGGATCTGTTCGGTCACGCTCGATTGGGCAAGATGAACCCGCTCGGAGGCGCGCGTGATGTTCAAGGTGGTGGCGACCGCCACGAAGGTCTTGAGATGTCTAAGCTGCATGTCTTGAACCCGTCATATAGGCAAAGGCTGCTTTGAACCGGGACCGCAAACGTGAAAAGGCCGGGAACATCGCCCGGCCTTTTTGTCTCGATAGGTGAAGCTTACTCCGCCGGCGCTTCCGCAACGTCCCGGCTGCGGCCGAGCGTTATCTTGGCCAGTGTGAAGGAGATCGCCGCGCACAGCGTGATGCCCGCCACCATTGGCAGCGGCGTGCCGTCAAAGAACACGCCGGCGACACCCATGGCGACCGCGCCGATGGCGAAGTGCAGCGTGCCCATCAGCGCCGACGCCGTGCCGGCGATCTCACCATGCTCTTCCATGGCCAGCACCGACGTCGTCGGGATAACCAGGCCGAGGAAACCGTAGCCGATGAACAGCAGCGCCGCCATTACGTCGAGCCGGTCGACACCCGATGCCATCACCGCAAACAGCACCACCATCGTCGTCGCATAGCCGGTCACGGCGACGCGCACCACGCGCTGCAGCCCGAACCGCTCCGATAGCAACCCTGTCAGCTGCGACATGCCGATGAAGGCAACCGCATTGATCGAGAAGAACACGCTGTAAACCGAAGGGGACAGGCCATAATGGTCGATCAGGATGAAGGACGAGCTCGACAGATAGACAAAGAAGCTCGCAATGCCGAAGCCGGCGATGGCCGTCAGGCCAAGGAAGTTGCGGTCGCCCATCAGGAAGCGGTAGCCGGAAAGTGCCGTCCCGAAGGACGAACCGGCGCGCTCTTCGACCGGCCGCGTCTCCTTGAGAGAGGTCGCCAGCAGGATGGTGGCGAGCACGGCCGCGCCCGTCACCGTCCAGAACACGGCGCGCCAGCCGAAGTTCTCGATGATCTGGCTACCGGTCAGCGGCGCCAGGATCGGCGACACCGAAAACACCAGCATCAGCAGCGACATCAACTTGGCGGCCTCGGTGCCGGTATGCAGGTCGCGAACGATCGCGCGCGGCACGGCCATGCCGGCGCTGGCGCCGAGCCCTTGCAGGAAACGGAAGGCGATCAGCCATTCGATCGAGGGAGCCAGCGCCGAGCCGACGCCGCCGACCATGAACAGCGCCAGGCCGCCGTAGAGCGGCAGCTTGCGGCCGACCATGTCGGAGATCGGTCCGACGACGATCTGGCCGAAGCCCATGGAAAGAAAGAAGATCAGCAGGCTCATCTGCACCGCGGCAGTGCCGGCATGCAGATCCTCGCCTATTGACGGCAGGGCCGGAAGATACATGTCGATGGCAAACGGGCCGATCGCGGACAATAGGCCGAGCACGACCGCAATGCGGAGGAATTTGGCGTTCATGATAGCAGGCTCTTTCGAATTCTGGTTGCCGCCGAGGACCGGCGCGTAACCCTAGGACGTTCCATCCCATGGAGTTCCGACTCTTCTGCGGAACGAAACTCCCTTCGTGCAGTCCACAAATTTAGACAGGCTTGTCTAATTCGTCAACCACCTCTATATAGTTTTGCATGAAGGCCAACGTTTCTCCTGACATTTTCCCGCCACGGGGCCATGAGGCCAAGCGGATGTCGATTGTCGATGCCGCCACCTCGGTCTTCTGCCGCGAAAGCTTCGCCGGTGCCAATATCGACATGATTGCCGCCGAGGCCGGCGTCTCCCGCCAGACCATCTACAATCATCACGGCGACAAGGAAAAACTCTTCGTTGCCATCGTCCGCGACCTCACCGAACGTTGCAACGCCGGCATCTTTGCCACGATTTCCACTTTTCCCGATCAGCCGAAGGATCTCGAAGCCGACCTCATCGCCTTTGCTGTGCGGATGAATCACAACTGCATCTGCAACCGCGACGGCAAATTCCTGCGCAAGCTGATCCAGACCGAGGGCGGGCGCTATCCCGAGTTGTTCGCCGAATGGCGCGAAGAAGGACCGGGCAGGACATGGCCGGCGATCGCCGCCCGTTTCGCCCGCCTCGCTCATGCCGGCTTCCTTGATATCGACGATCCCGATGTCGCAGCGCGCCAGTTCATGGCGCTTGCCAATGCCGAGTTGCAGACGACGTTCATGCTCGGCGGCGCACCAACCGAGGACGAGGTGGTGCAGTCAGCGACAAATGGCGTGCGCACCTTCCTGCGCGCCTTCGGCAAGCGGCAGCCTGTGGCTCGTAAGCAGGGCGCGCTCGCCAGCGCTTGACGGTCAAAGCCGTTTGACGATCAAATCGTCGCCAATGGGCTTCGCTTCCGCACGCAGGCGATCTATATCCGGTTTACGCCGCGCTCAAGCTTGATTACAGCTATCAGGACGATTCAACGGAAGCCGACAGCCACATGGCCGACGACCACATCCGCTACGACATTTTGGCCCAGGAGGCGTTGCGCGGCGTCATGCGCAAGGTCCTGGCCGAGGTCGCGCGCACCGGTCTCCCAGGCAACCATCACTTCTTCATCACATTTCTCACCGGCGCGCCGGGCGTGCGCGTATCTTCGCGGCTGCGCGAACGCTATCCCGAACAGATGACCATCGTTATTCAGTTCCAATATTGGGACCTGAAGGTGAGCGACACCGGCTTCGAGGTCGGGCTGTCGTTTTCCGACGTGCCGGAGAAACTGGAAATCCCGTTCTCGGCCGTACGCGGCTTTTACGATCCGTCCGTCAACTTCGAGCTCGAATTCGACGTCAAGACGGATACCCCGGCTGAACAGGAGACAAAGGCCAAGCCTGCTCCCGAGCCGCTGGCCATCGTCGCCGAGAAAAAGCCTGAGACGAAGAAGAAAACCGCTGAGGCGGAAAAGAAGCCTGCCGCGGCCGACGCCGGCGCCAAGGGGGCCGACGTGGTGTCGCTCGACGCCTTCCGCAAGAAGTGACCCGACGGGCGGCGTGACATGGCCGAGATCGTCAATCTCCGTCAGGCACGCAAGCAGAAGGCGCGAGCCGAGAAGGAGCGCCTGGCCGAACAGAACCGGGCGCTGCATGGCCGTTCCAAAACCAGCCGGGATCGCGACCGCCTGATCGCCGACAAGGCCGACAAATTCGTCGCCAGTCATCGCCGGGAAAAATCGGGCGATTCGGACAAATCCGATGCTTGAAGTGTGAGGGCGGTCGCGTGAGCCCGGTCGAAAAGCGCTCGGTCACCATTCGCGGCCACCGCACCAGCTATTCGCTCGAAAAGCCTTTTTACGACGACCTGGTCGCCATCGCGGCCGCGCGAAAATTGACGCTCGCCGCGCTTGTCGCCGAAATCGACGAGAGCCGCCCGCGCGATGCGAACCTCTCCTCGGCGCTCAGGCTCTATGTGCTGGACTGGGCCAAGCGCCGCAAGTTGTAGCCTTCAGGCAACGCTATTTTGTTTCCTGCGCCGGATACGGAAGCCCAGCAAAGCCGAGCGGTCGCGTTCTTCGGCCTGCTTCTTCGATCTGACACGCATCAGGTCCTTCCAGCCGACATAGCCCACCAGCCGCGCATTTTCTCGCGTGACGACGGGCAAATGGGACACGTTCGCCATCAGCAGCTTGTCGGAGGGGCCCTCGAGATACTCATCCGGATAGGCAACCGTCTTTGCGAAGCCGGGCTCGTCGCGAGGGACCACTACGAGGAGGACCACCGCCGCGTGCTGCTGCGGCTGACCGACCGCGCCGACGACAGTCTCGCCGATCTGTCAGCCGCTCATCTCGACGAACTCGGGCGGATCGAGCCGATGCTGAAGCGCTTGCTTGCTGGACGCGGCGCATAAGGGATGCGCCGTCACCCGCCATTCAGCGATTTTAGCAGATCGTCGATCGACGAGGGATCGAACTTGAGCTTTGGCGGGGGCGGCACTGAGGGTGGCACGTTATTTGCGGCCGGTGGCGCACGTTCTGCTTTCTGCGCTTGCTCCGCCGCGGCCTTGCGTTCGGCGTCGAGCTTTGCCTTCTCTTCCGAGGCGATCCGCAACGCCTCTTCCGCCCTCTGGCGTTGCTGTTCTTCGGCCTGCGCTGCTTCCTCGGCAGCCTGTTGCGCCGCCTCGGCTTTGGCTTCGGCATCCGCTTTGGCCTTTGCAGCCGCCTCGGCTTTCGCCCTGGCCTCGGCTTCGGCCTTCGCCGCTGCATCCGCTTTCGCCTTGGCTACAGCCTGCGCCCTGGCCTCCGCTTCGGCTTGGGCCTGCGCCTCAGCTTCGGCCTTTGCCTTGGCGTCCGCTTCAGCCTTCGCCTTGGCTTCAGCCTGCGCCCTGGCCTCCGCTTCGGCTTGGGCCTGAGCCTCGGCTTCGGCCTGTGCCTTAGCGTCCGCTTCAGCCTTCGCCTTGGCTTCAGCCTGCGCCCTCGCCTCCGCTTCGGCTTGGGCCTGCGCCTCAGCTTCGGCCTTTGCCTTGGCGTCGGCCTCGGCCTTCAGCCGCGCTGCTTCCTGTTGCCTGCGCAGTTCCTCCGCCGCTCTTTCACGCTCGGTTTGCAGGGCAGCGTAGTAGCGCACCTCACGCCGCAGCCTTTGTTTCTCGAGCAGCGCGGCTTGCATGGCTTCGACCCGCTGCTGCTCCTTTTCCAGCGCACGCTGGGTCAGGAACTGTGCCAGTGGCTCGCTGTCGAACTGCCGTTTGATGGCGCCGAACGGACCGTCGACGCTGAAATTCAAAATTGGTTCGGAGCCGACCAGCGCCTCGTCGCCGGGTCGGTAGGCGATCTCGCCCTTGGCATCGACGGTGCTGGTATTCAGATCGGCGGTGATGTCGGCGGACAGCGTCGCGCCCGGGCTTTCGAATTTGACCGGTGGCGCCCTCAGCGTGCCGCCGGCGATGGTGAAGGCAATATCGGTGTCCTGCGCCGGAAAACTTCCCGCCGCGGCGATCTGCGGCACGAAGCCGGCAGTCTTCGACGCGTCGATATCGCGCCCTATCGCGTCGGCCTTGGCGATGAATGCGCCAAAGGCATCGGGATTGAAGCCGGCAATAGTCATGCCCTTCAGCGTCGCCGTGCCGGAACCGGACAGCGCCGCGACCATCGCGTCGACCGATTTGCCGCTGGTCGAAAGCGCCGTCGAGAAATCGCCGCTTCCGCTGAAACCGGCCTCCGGCAGCACGGCTGCCAGATCGGAGCCGGCGAGTTTCATCTGACCGGAGAAAAGCCCGGTGCCGTCATTGTTCTTGAGCTCGAACAGGCCACTCAACTCGCCGCCGAGGAATTTTGCCTTGAGGTCGGAAACACGAATGCCCTCCTGGTCGAGCTGCAGCGAAAGCGCAGCGTCATAGGCGGTGGCAAGCGGGCCGGCGGCAAGCGACGCCGCCGTCAGATCGAGATCGGCGGTAAATGGCAAACTGGATTTCTGGCTGAACGGTGCCGTCGGCCAGGCCCCGTCATTGACGAGGAAGGCCTGGTCGCCGAACAGCATCATCGCCATCGGATCGAGGTCCAGCTCGTCCAGCGACAGCGCGCCGGCAAGATGCGGCAGCCCCTCCTTGACGTCGATATTTACGTCACCGGAAACCGCCGCTTCGTTGACGGCGCCGTTGAGGCCGCTCAGCACCAAAAGACCATTGCCGTAGTCGGCATCGGCAGCAAGCGACGTCGACATGCCGGTCCCCATGCCAGGCAGGCCGACGCCGGTCGTCATCAGCCATGGCTCGATGTCGGCCGTTTCCAGGCTGACCTTGCCCTTGGCGGCCGCGCCCTGAGGCGTGTCGGCAACTGTCCCGTCGAAACCAGCTTTGAAGTCGTTGCCGGCCAGGCTGAAGCGTGTCGCCAGGCCGCCGCCAAGTGTGCCTTTGGCCGAGACGTCGGTGGTCGCCTCGCCGAGCATGCCGAGTGGCAGCGCCGGCAACCCGTAAAGCGCCAGAAGTGCGGTGGCGTCGGCGTTCCGGGCATTGAAGGTCAACGTCACCGGCGCTTCGAGGGGCCGGTCGAGCGCCCCTTTGCCGGACAGCGACGCCGAAAAGGCCGAACCACCGGCCCTGCCCTGTGCGCTCATTGCCAGTCCAGTCGTACCGTCGCCATTGTCTGCGGCACTCGTGACGGCGTCGATACGCGCATCCTGGAACAGCTCCGGATAGGCAGCGGCGCGCGCCGCCAGCCCCTTCAGCACCGCATTGTCCGGATAATGCCGGACGGCGACGTCGATCAGCGGCTTGAGGTCGACGGCGACCACCGAGGCGTCGAGCTTGCCGGTCGGGCTCGCTGGGAAGTCCTTGATCCGGCCGGTGGCGCTGATAGAGGCGCCGGCAAGTCCGCCGACCGACAGGCGGTCGATCTCAAGCAGCCCGTCGCGCAATCTAAGCGCGGTGTCGACGCTATCGGCGGTCAACCCACCTGCGCTGACCGGCCCGGCCTTGATCTGGAAATCGAGGTCGCGGTCGGAAAAGCGGTTGGCGCCCTTGTCGCTGACGAAGATCGAGGCGAAGGCGGCGAGCCCATCGACGTCGAGTTCGCCACCTTCCAGTTGCATCAGCACCGATGGCCTTGTGTCTTCGGGCTGGGTGGAATCGATGCGGCCGGAGAACTTCGCCTTGCCGAGGATGAGTTCGAGATCGCTGAAGGCCTGGTGTTTTTCACTCAAATCTACTTTTGCCTTGAAGCCAGCGGCCGGCAAGCGGCGGATCGCCTCGTCGACGTCCTTCGACAGCCAGGCGGCAAAGCCGGAGGGCTGCGCCACGGCCAGAAGCAGCGATCCGGTGAATCCAAAATGATCCTCGACGCTGACCATGCCATTGGCTTCCAGCTTGGCGCGGCCGGGCAGCGTGGCGGCCAGCGATTTTACCGCCCAGCCGCCCTCGGCCGGTTCGGCGGACAGATGCACGTCGCGAATCGTCGTGTCGCCTGCCACCACCGCCGGCAGTTTCACCTCGACCGTGCCCGGTATGGTCGGCTTCGGCAGATCGAGCAGCGCCTGCTCCAGCGCCGCCACCCGCTCGGACAGCGTCAATCCGGCACTGGCCGCCGCCCCCACTGCCTCGTCGAACTGCACCTGCGCGCCATTGGCCTCGATCGAGAAATGCGGCTTCAGCCCAAGGTCGACCGCAGCCTTGCCATCGGCGGTGTAGGGATTGTCGAGCGGTCCGGTCTCGAAGCGGAATTCGTCGACGCCGAGCTCCTGGTGGTCGAGCGAAAACTTGCCGTTCAGCCTGAACCCCGGATCCGGCTTGCCGGCGCTGACTTTCACTGCCTCGCCGTCGGTGCCGCGCAACTGCGCTACAGTCTGGTCTGCGCCCGATATCTTGAACTGGCCCGAATAGACCGCGGCGCCCTCGACGAGGCCCACATTGCCGTCGGTCTCGATGACCAGCGGATAGTCATCCGGACCGGCTTTGAGCCTGAGCCGCATTTGCCCGTCCGGTTCAGCCTTGCCGGTGGAAACGGCGATCGTGGTCCGCAACCCGTCCAGCAACAGGGAGCCGTCCATCCGCCAGGGGCCGCCCAGCGACTTGGCCGAGATCGTCGAGTTGATCTCGGAAATAAGATGGCTACGGCCGCCGGCGGCGTGGCTGAGCGCGATCTGTCCTTCCGTCACCGTCAGCTTCTCGATGGAGATCTGGCCGGGATCGAACGGCGAGGACGGCCGTATCGTCCAGTCGACCGTGCCGTTGGCGGCGATGTCGATCGTCGCCTTCGGCCGCACCAGGCGCATGTCGAAGATCAGCACCTCGCCGCGCAGGAATGGCGCGAGTTCTGCATCCATCGAAAAGGTTTCGACGGTCATCGCCGGCTGGCCGTTGGGGCCACCGGCGACGGCGACGTTGGAAAAGGTCACCGAGGGAAACGGCAGCAGCCTTGCCGTTGCATCGCCTCGCACGGTCACCTTGCGGCCAAGAACGGCGCTCGCCTCCCGCTCGAAATCGGCACGGTAACCCGTCCAATCGACAAAGTAAGGCACCACCAGCGCCGCACACAGCACCAGCACGAGAAGCCCACCGAAGATCACGAACAGGCGTGCGAGCATGAACTCCGAAGCGGTTGATTGAAAATCAGCCGCACTCTACCCGCATCAGCGTGTCGATAAAGAGGCAATTCCCGCCAGACAGGCGTCCAGAGCAAAAGAAGGCGGCCAAGAAAACTCAGCGCGCGTCGCGCTTTGCCTGCGCCACCTTTGCCGCCTGCCGCTGCCGGCCGAGTTCCATCGGCCGGATCAGATTCTCGGGCCGCCGGCTCACGATCGCGCGCATGCCTTTGTGCGCGGTGCGCGTGTTGAACTCGGGACCGTCTGCCGCAGCGCCCTGCTTCATGGACAGCGCCTTGCGTGCATTCTCGACCAGCGAAACACGCGCTGCCAACTGGCGGCGGCGTTCGGCCTCGCCATTGAGCCGCCGCATGGTCATCGCCAGAACCGCCAGCTTCAACTGCGAACCTTCATCGGCCTTCGAGGCGCCGGCGCCCTTTGGCGCACCCTTGCCGCGCATTTCGCGGCGGCGGCGATGCGCCTCGGTCTGGGCCTTGTCGCGCCGCTCCCTTAGGAGCTTGACCAGGCTGGCGAGTTCGGCGTCGGCAAGATGCTGCACTGCTGGATGGTGCGACTTCTCGACGAGAGCATGTTCGTCGGCGCTCAGCGCCCGAGCCTCTTCCTTGCGTGAAATCGCCAGGACACCATTCCTCCGTCTGTGACGCCTGCCTGCCTCTCAGGTGCTTGGAGTCTCGATCCAAATGGTGGTGCGGTCAAGCCAGGGACCATCTGGATCTTCTTCCACTATTCGGCCGGCAATATCTTGCCCGGGTTCATGATATTCAGCGGGTCGAGCGCCTGCTTGATCGTGCGCATGATGTCGACGCCATGACCGAGCTCATGCCGCAGGAAGCCGATCTTGCCCTGCCCTATGCCATGCTCACCAGTGCAGGTGCCGTCCATGGCGATGGCGCGCATATTGAGCCGCGCCACGAATTTTTCCGCCAATGCGATCTCCTTCGGGTCGTCCACGTCCATCAGCACCAATACATGGAAATTGCCGTCGCCGGCATGGCCGACGATCGGTGCGATCAGGCCCATCTCGGCGATATCCGCCTCGGTCTCGGTGACACATTCGGCAAAGCGCGAGATCGGCACGCAGACATCGGTCGACAGGCCCTTGGCGCCCGGCCGCAGCGTCAGCGATGACCAGTAGGCATCGTGCCTGGCTTTCCACAATTTTGTCCGCTCTTCGGCGATGCTGGTCCACAGGAACGGGCCGCCGCCATTTTCCTCGGCGATCATGCCGAAAGTCTCGGCCTGTTCGGCGACGCTGGCATCGCTGCCGTGGAACTCGACGAACAGGCAGGGGCTCTCCGGATAGTCGAGCTTCGAATAGGTCTTCATCGCTCGCATCTGCAGCGCATTGACCAATTCGATGCGCGCCACCGGAATGCCCATCTGGATGGTCGCGATCACCGCGTTGCAGGCCGCCTCGACGCTGGGAAACGGGCAGACGCCGCCCGAAATCGCCTGCGGAATGCCCTGCAGCTTCAAGGTCAGCTGGGTGATGATGCCAAGCGTACCTTCCGAGCCGATCAGCAGCCGCGTCAGATCATAGCCGGCCGAGCTTTTCTTGGCGCGCTTTCCGGTCGTCACCGCTTCGCCGTCGGCCATCACCGCCGTCAGTGACAGGACGTTGTCGCGCATCGTGCCGTAGCGCACGGCGTTGGTGCCAGACGCCCGTGTCGCCGCCATGCCGCCGAGCGAAGCGTTGGCGCCCGGATCGATCGGAAAGAACAGGCCGGTGTCGCGCAGGTGCCGGTTGAGGTCCTCGCGCGTCACGCCGGGCTCGACGATGCAATCGAGGTCCTGCGGATTGACCGCGATGATGCGGTTCATGCGTGACGTATCGAGCGAGATGCCGCCGCCCGGCGCATTGGTGTGACCTTCGAGCGAAGAGCCGACGCCAAAGGCGATCACCGGCACGCGATGTGCCGCGCAGGCACGCACGATCTCCTGCACCTCCTCCGTCGTCTCGGCAAAGGCGACGCCGTCCGGCGCCTGCGTCGGGATATAGGTCGTGGTGTGCGCGTGCTGGGCGCGGATCGCCTGGCCGGTCTGGAATCGCTCGCCGAGCCGCTGCTTGAGGATGCCGAGCACGGCGGCAATGCCTTCCTCGTTGCGTTCGACCGGGTTGAGGTCGCTTAGAGCCATCGATTCCTCCGCGAATGGACCAGCGTCCACCCTTGTTCTGCATCTAGGGATGCGTAGTCTCACCGACCACGCTCTGTCCAGTCCACGCTCATCCCGGCATGACGAGAAGGAAGTTTCCGATGCCCATCCCCGCCCCTTTCGTCTCTCGCGCCATGGACATCGAGAAGGCCTGGATCGACTACAACGGCCATCTGAACATGGCCTATTACAACGTGCTGTTCGACCGTTGCTCCGACGAAGCCTTCGAGATGATGGGAATGGGGATGGACTATGTGAGGGAACGGCGGCTGACCATCTACACCGCGGAAGTCCATGTCTGCTACGTCCAGGAGCTGCATCTCGACCACAAGGTCACGGTCTCGTTCCAGCTCCTCGACCATGACGACAAGCGGCTGAGGGCCTATCAGGAAATCCGCCATGTCGACGGCTGGCTTGCCGCCACGTCCGAAACGCTGTCGCTGCATGTCGACATGGCTGGCCCGAAGGTGGCGCCCTTCCCCGCCGACGTCCTTGCCAGGGTGGAAGCGATGCGCGCCGCCCATGCCGCCCTGCCGATGCCGGAGCGCGCCGGCCGCTCGATCGGTATTCGTCGTAAGCCGGCTTGAACCGCAACCCAACCGCCGTTAACCTTACCGAGGTTTTAACGTGAACAAGCCGAATTGAGACGTTGAACGACTCAGCGCGGCGTTGGAAAACCATCCGCATCGAGTTGCGATACGGGCGGCGGAGCAGCAGCGGTTCGGGGAACGTGCATGAAAACCGACATCAAGGTCGAGGCGGACAGGCTGGCGGCTGACCCACGCATCACCGACTATGATTTCTGGCGCTCGCTGAAGAACCTCAACAACGAGATCTTCCACATCGCCAACAACAACGAGCCGATCCCCTTCGCCATGATCCGCTGGCGCGCCATCCTTAAGCAGGCGCGGATGAAACGCGGCCACGCCTGAAACTGTTATGATAACACCGAGCTTGCGGCACAAGAATACAGCGTTGCTTACGACAACGAATGGTCGCCAGGCAGCAAGCCACCGAATTCCGGCATCTATCGTTGCAAGAATTGCGGTGAAGAAATTGCGGCGAACAAAGAAAACGGCCAAACAAGGCGATGGATTGGAAGCTGTTTCAGCAGCCAACTACAAACAGACAATCCCTGATCCTCTAAGATTTTAGTCTTCAGGCCCGGTAAATCCACTGTTCTGGCACGCGCACCGAAATCTCCTCGCCGGCCGTGATCGTGCCGGGCTTCTCGACCCAGGCGACGAGGCCGCGCAAACGCTTCGCCGCTTTCGCGAACAGCAGCGCGCCGGCCTCGTGATCGGCCATCCCGGCATTTTCGGCGACCGATCGCCCGGCGATGCGGCAAGGCCCGTTCTGCGCGTCGATCTTGACAGTCGCGCCGCCTTTGAAGAACAGCAGCGCGCCGGACGGCAGCATCGAGAGGTGCGGCAGGCCTTCGATCAGGAGATTGGCGCCGATCCATTCCGGCTTGATCTCGGCGATGCCCATCCGTTCGGCAACGATTGCCAGTTCGTCCGCCGCGACGATCGACAATTGCCGTTCGTTGCGCATTTCGGTGCCGCGCGGATACCAGGGTTCCCGTCCGCCGGAGCGCCGCGTCGTGCCGGCGTGGAAATCGCCTTCAATGCCGTCGAAGCCAAGCTGCAACTCATCCACCGCCCGTGTCTCGAAATGATCGAATGGTGCGAGATAGAGCGAGGCCACCCTGGCGGTGAGCTTTCGCGCCGGGACGATCTCGACCGGAGTTTCGGCTTCGGGAAAAAGATCCAGCATGGGTTCGTTCCTCGCGTGATACGCGCAATTAGCCGCGGTCAGCTCATCGGGTCCAGTCGAAAGCGCTGATGCTCCGATCAAGCGGACTGATGCGACTCTGCTCGGCGCGTTCCGATGCTGGTTCCGTTCGCGCCGAAATGGTCAAAGCATGCGCAATAGCGCGCCGCCGATCGAGTAGCCGGCGCCGAAGGCGCAGAGCAGGCCGTAGTCGCCGGCCTTCATGTCGGCATGGTTCTCCGACAGGGCGATGATGGCACCGGCGGCGGCAGTATTACCGAGGCGCTCCAGCACCATCGGCGCGCGGTCATGGTCGACGTCATGGCCGAACGACAATTTCAGGATCATGGCATTCATCCGCGCATTCGCCTGATGCAGCCAGAAGCGCCGGATCGCTTGCGGTGTCAGCCCGTGTTCGGCCAGGAATTCGACGATGAACTTGTGGCCGGCGACGGTGACTTCCTTGAACACCTTGTTGCCGATCTGCTTGATCAGATTGCCTTCCAGATCGATCATGTACGGATCGTCCTGGGTGGCGCGGGTATAGTAACCGAGATTGGTGCGGATGCTGTTCGACATCTGCGTCCAGGCACGCGTGTCGAGCACCTCGAAACGCCCCGACCGCTTCTCGCCCTGGGCGAGCCCTTCGACGATCATCGACACGGACGCGTCGCCGAAGATGAAATGCGTCTGCCGGTCGCGAAAATTGAGGTGGCCCGTGATGATCTCCGGCGTCGTCACCAGTACGCGTTTATGCGCCCCTGCCCGCACCAGATTGACCGCAATGTGCAATGCGACCGCCGCCGAAGAGCAGCCAAGCCCCATGTCGAAGCCGGCGCCTCTCCTGCCCAGCGCCTGCTGCATTTCGATGGCGATAGCCGGATAGGGCCGCTGATGGTGCGAGGCCGAGCAGATCACCAGGTCGATATCCCCAGGCTTCAGCCCGGCATGATCGAGCGCCTTGCTGGCCGAGGCGATGCCGAACTCGGCCTCCAGCGACAGCGCATCGTCGGGCCGCGCCGGGAAGCGCGGCGCCATGCGGGTCGGGTCGAGGATGCCTTCCCGTTCGATGACATGGCGGGTCTGGACGCCCGAGGCGTGGACGATGAAGGCACTGTCCGATTTCTGCAGCAGCGGCTCGCCCGAGACCTCGCGCCGGACGTTCTCCATGTCCACCCAAGTGTTGAAGCTGGCGACGAGCTCCTCATTGGTGATCGACGCTTCGGGGATTTCAACGCCGATGCCGCTGATGATGACGCGATGCATTTCCAGTTCGTCCCGTGCGCAGGCGTTGCGGCTTCATGTCGACGCCGCAAAAGCTCGGCGCAACCTCTTTTTGCACCTAGCCAGTTTATGCCGGCTTAAATCAAGTCCCTGGAACGGGTCTTTACCAGGCGCAGAGCTTGGTATTGGTCTGCGGGTTGTTCCAGCAGGCACCGTCATCATTGCTGCGCACGAATTGTCCGGGCAGCGGCACGTTGCGCTGGCCGAGATTGACATAGCCGTAGGCAAAACCCGGGTCGTCGATCTCCAGGACGTAAGTCGGATAGCCCGGCGCCGAGATGCGAAAGCTGCCGGCATCATCCAGCGCCCGATAGCTGCAGGAGAAATACCCGTCATCGCTGGTGAAGCAGCGCGCTCGCTTGGCCTGCGCCGATATCGAAAGGCAAGCACAGCGGCCGCACAAATGCTGCCGCCGAAAATGAGCGTTTTCAGTGTCATCATCCACCCCCCATGGCCCATGAGGGCCGCCATCCCTGCCCCAGCGAGATGCGCATGACGGCGAAAGCCGGTCAAGCATCCGCTGCTGGCTGTTTTTGGGTGTAGCTAAGAGTTTCTAAGCAGAACGCCGCGCCACGATGAAGACACGGGGAAAGCGCAGCAACACCTTGCCGCTTGCCGTTTTCGGATAGGCTTCGGCGATCCTGGCCGTGTAGCGCTTCAGGAAAAGCTGCCGCTCGCCTTCGTCGAGCGGATCGAGGAACGGCTTCAGCCCCGTCGACTTCACCCATTCGACGATCGCCTCGGCATCGGCCAGCGGATGGTTGTAGATCGTGTGCCAGATATCGAGCCGATCCGAGAATGGCGACAAAAGGTCGTAATAGAACGCGACAGGCGGCAGCGGCGCGCGGGCCGCACGCTCGAACTTTTCAGTGAACGGCATCTCGGCCGCGGTCTCCCGCATCAGCCGGTGCGAAGGCTCGCCCATATTGTCCGGCATCTGCACGGCAAGCGCGCCGCCGGGCGCCAAAAATCCTATCAGCCGCTGGAAGACAGCCGGATGCTCCGGTAGCCACTGAAACACTGCATTGGCGAAGATCACGTCGACCGGTTCGGCCGGCTGCCACGTCGCCGCGTCCGCCAAGGCAAAGGTGACGCCGGGCAGGCGCGCCTTCGCCTTCTCGATCATGTCGGGCGAGGTATCGAAGCCGCTGATCTGTGCCTGCGGCCAGCGCTCGACCAGCAATTCGGTCGAATTGCCCGGCCCACAGCCAATGTCCACCACCCGGCGCGGTTCCGGCACTGGCACCTGCGCTAGGAGGTCGCGCGCCGGCCGCGTGCGCTCATCCTCGAATTTCAGGTAGAGTGCGGCGGACCAGTCGGGTTTTGCCTTTACCGCTATGCTGTTATTCATCGATAGATCTCGCGACGGTTGCCTATCTCCCGATCAGCACGACGAGCCGGCTGTCCTGAAACTGGGCAATGATTCTGTAGTCGCCGACGCGAAACCGCCAAGCTTCCTTGGTCCCAGTCAGCCGTTTGGCGAGTGCTCTTGGATTGGGGTGCACAGAAACTCTTTGATACAGGAATTCTAGGACACGGCGCTAGTCCTTCGGTGAAAGCCCTTCAATGTCTTTTTCGGCTCGCGTAAACTCGACCTGCCAACTCATTCAGCGGCAGGTTTCTTGTGCCGCTCCTCGACTTCGCGAAGTTCAAGCTTCCGGATCACCTCTTCCAACGGAATGCGTACGCCGTCGTCATCCCTCAGGCGTTCCTCCGCAATCCTGGCATCCTGCCAATCCTCAATGGTTTCGAGGATCGTTTCAACTGCGACCTGATCGATCGTACGGCCGCTGGCCTTGGCAATATCGGCCAGCAGCTTCTCGGCTTTTTGCGGCAATTTGACCGTGATCATGGGCAACTCCATCCGATCAATTTAGGCCAAACGACGATCGCCCGCAACGGATCGAGACCCTACCTCGTCAGCCGCTTATACGTCATGCGGTGCGGATTGACGGCATCGGGCCCGAGTCTACGGATCTTGTCCTGCTCGTAATCCTCGAAATTGCCTTCGAACCATTCGACATGGCTGTCGCCCTCGAAGGCGAGGATGTGCGTCGCCAGACGATCGAGGAACATGCGATCGTGCGAGATGATGACGGCGCAGCCGGCGAAGCTCTCGAGCGCGTCTTCAAGTGCGGCCAGCGTTTCGGTATCGAGATCGTTGGTCGGCTCGTCGAGCAGCAGCACATTGCCGCCGGTCTTCAGCATCTTTGCCAGATGCACGCGGTTGCGCTGTCCGCCGGACAGGTTGCCGACCTTCTGCTGCTGATCGCCGCCGCGGAAATTGAACGACGCGCAATAGGCGCGGGTGTTGGCTTCGAACTTGCCGAGCTTGACCACTTCGGCGCCGCCCGAGATCTCTTCCCAGACGGTCTTGGTCGGGTCGAGTGCGTCGCGGCTCTGGTCGACATAACCGAGCTTGACCGTCTCGCCGACGCGGATGGTGCCGGCATCGGGCTTTTCCTGGCCGGTGATCATGCGGAACAGCGTCGTCTTGCCGGCGCCGTTCGGGCCAATGACGCCGACGATGCCGCCGGGCGGCAGCTTGAATTCGAGATCGTCGATCAAAAGCGTGTCGCCAAAGCCCTTCGACAGGTCCTCGACCTCGATCACCACATTGCCGAGCCGCTCGCCATGCGGAATGACGATCTGCGTATCGCTCGGACGCCGCTTGTCGGCCGCATCCAGCAGATCCTGGAACGCCTGGATACGGGCCTTCGACTTGGTCTGCCGGGCTTTCGGGCTGGACTGGATCCACTCGCGCTCGCGGCCGATCGCCCGCTGGCGCGCATCGTCCTCGCGGCCTTCCTGCTTGAGCCGCTTGGCCTTGGCTTCGAGATATTTGGTGTAGTTGCCTTCGTACGGGATACCGCGGCCGCGATCGAGCTCGAGGATCCAGCCGGTGACATTGTCGAGGAAGTAGCGGTCGTGGGTGATGATCATCACCGCGCCCGGATAGGCGCGCAGATGCTTTTCCAGCCACGCCGTCGTCTCGGCGTCGAGATGGTTGGTCGGCTCGTCGAGCAGCAGAAGGTCGGGCTGGCGCAGCAAGAGCTGGCAGAGCGCGACGCGACGGCGTTCGCCGCCCGACAGCTTGGTGACATCGGCCTCCTTGGGCGGGCAGCCGAGTGCCTCCATCGCCATCTCGACCTGCTGCTCGAGATCCCACAGATTGAGCCGGTCCATCTCGTCTTGCAGCTTGGCCGACTCGTCCGCCGTCTCGTCGGAATAGTTCATCATCAATTCGTTGTAGCGCTCGATGATGGCGGTCTTGGCGGCAACGCCTTCCATGACGTTTTCGAACACATTCTTGTTCGGATCGAGCGCCGGCTCCTGCGCCAGGTAACCGACGGTAGCACCCTCGGCCAGCCAGGCCTCGCCGCTCCACTCCTTGTCGATGCCGGCCATGATCTTGAGAATCGTCGACTTGCCGGCGCCGTTGGGACCGAGGATGCCGATCTTGGCGTCCGGGTAGAAGGACAGATGGATGTTCTCGAGCACCTTCTTGGTGCCGTAGGCCTTGTTGAGGCCGGCCATGTGATAGATGAACTGGCGTGCCACGCGCGCTTTCCCTGAAAAGTCGACTGATGTCGGATTGAATGGAAGTTGGGGGCTATGTAAGCGATGCGGCCCCGAACGGCAAACAGTTTTGGTCCCAGGCGGAGTTGGTCGCACCGCGAACGCTTAGCCGCTTCATTTCGTGCCGGCGCCCGGGCGAAAGCTCCGGTTAACCATTCCGCGTCAAAACAGTGTTTGGATGGGAAATCGCTGGCAGCCGCGATTTCGGGGAGAGAGATCGGGCCGTGTTGAACAGTTTCCTGCTTTTTGCCGAAGCGGTTCTCTATTTCGGCATCATGGTCACGCTTTTCCGGTTCAGGGGCCGCATCGGCCTCGGTGTCTTTGTTTGCGCCATTGGCGTCATGCATTTCCTGGAAACCTATCTCGCCAGCGTCTTCTACGTCGCGCTGCCGTTCGGCATGGTATCGCCGGGTTCGGCCGTGCTGTTTTCCGGCAAGCTGGTCATGCTGCTCCTGCTCTACATCAAGGAGGACGCGGCAACTGTCCGGCAGCCGATTTACGGCCTGCTGCTCGGCAATGCCCTGATGATCGGGCTCGTGCTGATCCTGCGCCTGCATGACATCGCACCGCTGCCCGACGGCAAGCTTCCCGACATCGGCTTCATCGACGAGATGGGCTGGCTGATGGTGTGGGGCACGACGCTGCTGTTCGTCGACGCCATCCTGATCATCCTGCTCTATGAAAAGCTCGGCAAATATCTGCGCAAGGCGCTTTTCACCCGCATCCTGGTCTCCGTCGCCTGCGTGCTCACCTTCGACCAGGCAGGCTTTTTCACGGCGCTGCATTTCGTCACCGGTGCGCCGGTCGCGGTGTTCTTCGGCGGCTGGTTCGCCAAGATGGCAGCGGCCCTGGTCTACAGCACCATGCTGGTCGCCTATATCAGGTGGTTCGAGGCGCGGCAGGTGCCGGCGCCGCGCGGGCTTTCCGACATTTTCGACACGCTGACCTATCGCGAGCGCTATGAGGCGCTGGTCGAGCATGTCGGTCGCGACGGCCTCACCGGCCTCCTGCACAGGGGGCGCTTCGACAGCGATGGCGAGGCCGCCGTCGCCGCCAGCCTGCGGACTGCCAGGCCGCTCAGCCTGCTGATCATCGATGTCGACCACTTCAAATCGATCAATGACCGCTTCGGCCACGCCGAGGGAGACAAGGTGCTGAAAGCCCTGGCGATTTTGCTTGGCGAACTTGTCGGGACCGAAGATCAATTGTTCAGGATCGGCGGTGAGGAATTCGCCATCCTCTGCTGGCGTCCACAGCCGCTCGCCAGACTGCTGGGCGAAACCGTCAGGCAAGCGGTCAAGACGTCTGCGAGCACCAGCCGGTTCGACATCACCGTCAGCGCCGGCATCTCGACGGTCAGCGAGACGACGCGTTGCCTTGCCGATCTCTTTGCGCTGGCCGACCAGCGTCTCTACAAGGCCAAATCGACCGGACGCGATCGCGTTGTCGGCGAACCGGGTGGCAACGAAGCAGACGGGCGCAACACATGGAACAGGCCGGAGCGCAGCGCCGGCGCGTAACTCTCACTCTGGTCTCGGATTGGCGCAATCAGGATTGTTTGCGCCGCTGCCATGCGCCGATCGCAACCGAAACCGCCATCAACCCGATCGCCAGCCATTTCATTGCCGCGATGACCGGGCCGGCATCGATGTCGTAGGCGATGAACAGAAGAATGCCCGGCACCAGCAGGCCGCAAAGCACGAGCGTGATCCGGTTGATCTGCCATGACACTTTTGCCGCAAGCATCTGGTCGCCGGGCACGGCGACAAGCGCGGCCCGCATTGCCTTCGGCGCGACCAGCGCGGTCGAGAGACGCAGCGAAATCGGCAAGCCGATGCCGATGATCAGCAAGGCGCATGCCGCCAGGAGCAGCGAAAACTTGAGCGCACTGGTTTCGGGTGGTACCGGGAACAGCAGCGTCGCCAGCGGCAGGAAGACACAGAAGATCCCGAGCGCGGCGATGGCGATGAAGATCGCCGCGTTGACCAGCGTGAACAATTGGTAGGTGCCGCCGCCGATCGGTTTGGCCAGCGTGGTCATGCGCGCCCACTCCACTTCGGTGTAGGAAAAGCCCGGCCATTCCATATGGCCGTCTCGGATCGCCGTCATGCCCCTGGCCCAGAACGCCAGCCGCGCCAGCGCCCCGTTCGTCATGCCACTCATCGCCACCCCCTACGAATGTGTGCCTTCAAGACCATACCACCCCCGGCGCAAGGCGACAGTCGCGTTCGGCCTGTCTACTGGAACCCGACGGCGTCGACGGTACCCTTCGGACAACCCACCTTGGCTGTCGGTGCCGAGGCAAGCAGCAGCGCACCGAGCGAAGAGTTCGAAGCGATCGGGCCGGCCAGGCCGAGCGTCAGCTCGTCGATCAGCCGCCTGCCGCTCGAGGGATCGACCACGCAGGATACGCGGACCCGGTCGCCCGCGCCTTTGCCGAAGGCGCTGTCGAAGGTGCTGCGGATCTGATCGGATGTCAGCTGCTTGCCGACGTTCCTGGTGAAGAGATCGCGCACCGGCGACGCGTTCACCGCTTGCATCAGGTTCAAAGCGTCGGAGAAATACTCCTGCTGGCTCTTGCCGTAGCAGGTGCCGTGCTTGATCCATTCATGCCTTTCGAGGGCGGATGCGGTGCCCGGCATCACCTGGTCGAGTTCCGATCGCGTATTCGGGTCCAGCGTGACCGGCGGCAAATCCCGCCAATGTGCCGGATCGTCGTTCGCCTTGTCGCTTGCCGCGACCTGGCAATAGAAATTTCCATTCGGTTGCGGCCACAACCCATGCAAGGTGAAGTGGGTCGCATCGAAACCGGCGGCGGTCTGCGCCCGGCATTCGGTCTTGCTGGATTTGGTCTCACAGAAAGCCGGCTGCCAGCTCAGCGCGAAGACATATTCCGGCTTTCCGGACGCCGATGGCTTGTTCGGCTCGGCAGGCGCCGGTGCAGCCGGTATCGTCGACGCGCTGCCGCCCGAAACGTGACCGCAGCTGATCTTAACCCAGCGGCGCTCCGGATCGGCGCCCGGAACGCGGATGAGATAGTGCGTGGGCGCGTCCTTGTTGCCGGCCAGCAGATCGTAACTCTGGCCAGCCGCGGTCGAGACGTTGCGGGGATTCTTGCCGCTCTTGATCGCCTGCGTTGCCGGACAGGCGGCATCGGCGACGAAAGAGCCGGTCATCTTCACATCGGCCCGCGCCGCGCTTGCGCCAGCAAACGCAAGAAACACCGCCCCCCATATCGCCCAAATCCGCATTCCGGCACTCCTCGTATTCACGCCGCAAGCTAGAACTTGCGACATGTCAGAATTACGATTTCTTTCGTCGGCCGTAAAAACAATCGCCAGCGCATTGAGACGGTTCCCGTGTGGTCGATCAGGATCCGCCCGCCTCCACGCGTTCTGTCAAGGTGCGCAGCAGATCAAGCGAGGCTTTTAGCGCGTCGGCGTCCATACCCTCCGAAACGCGGTTCGCCCAAACATGCTGGCGTGTGCCGATATTCTTGACCGCTGCCCGGCCGGCATCGGTTATCGACAACAGCTTGGCGCGGCGATGCGCTGGGTTGTCGGCATAGGCGGCAAGCCCCTCCGCAGCCAGTATGTCGGCCAGCCGCTGTACGCTCTGACGGGCGAGACCCATGTCGCGGGCGACGTCGGCCACGGATTTCGGCTCCTTCAAAACCGCACCCAAAACCTGCCAGCGCGCTGCCGTCAGCCCGGTTGGAGCGGCCAGCCGGTCGGCCGCATCCAGAAAACTGCCGTTCATCCTGAACACGGCAAGCACGAGTTCCGTGAACACATTTGCCGCTTCGGTCCTGGTCGTCATTTCTGGCCGGCCTCGATGGTCGCGACGAAATTATTAACGGCTTCGGCTACGACCTCGGGCTTGTCAAGCATCACCCAATGGCCGCTGCCCGCCACGATCTGGCGCGGAATGTCCGTGCGCAGCCGGTAGAGCGCGGCTGGAGTGTCACTGGCCTCGGTAGCCAATACGAACATAGGCCCGCGATACGCATTGAGTGCCGGCTCCGGGTTCCATTCGGCCAGTGCCTTGCCGACACCTGCCCTCGCCGCCGGATCGACCACTGCCACATCGGCCAGAACACGCTGGCGAACAGCCGCGTTAGGGCCGGCAATCGACGTGTAATAGGCGTTCAGGACATCGCGGCCTTGCGGACCGGCCAGATCGCGGACAAAGCCGTCGCGAATCGCCTGCGGCAGCGCACGAGGATTGGTCGCCGGGTCGACGAGCAAGACACCTGCGGCCCGGTCGGCATGGCTGGCGGCATAAGCGAGCGCCACACCACCGCCGCCGCTGTGCGCGACAATGAGAAACCGCTTCAGGCCAAACGCGTCGGCCACGGCACCGACATCCATTGCACGGCCGTCATAGCCATAGTCACCGTCCTGCGCCGGCGCGGAGGCGCCATGGCCGCGAAAATCGAAGGCTACCGCCTCGCGGCCTTCGACGGAGAGCTGCATCACCCGGTCCCAGTGGGAAGCGCGGCTGCAATCTCCATGCAGGAACAGGATCGGCAGGCCATTGCCGGCGTTGATCCTATAAGTGGCAAGCTGGCCTTGCGGGCCTGGAACGGTGGACGTCATCATGGGTCATCTCCCTGGTTTCCTGACTGAACGCAGCAATCCCTGGCAACAGGGTGGCCGTCGTGAAGGCGAAGCCCGCCAGCAAGATTGCACGCCGCGAAATGGCCCCGGTGGTTTTCATAGTCATACCCCCAATCTGCTGGCCAATTGACAGTATGCTGTCATGTAATCATATTGACAGCATACTGTCAACTAGCGTCGAATGGGTACCCTACGTCTCTTGACGTCGATCGCTGCGTCGCCCAACAGTCGCCGACGGGAGCGAGACATGCCATTTGACAAGCAGAGGATGCTGGCATCGCCGACCGGCGCCGAGCTCAACCTTTATGTGAAACACGCCACAGGCCAGCCGCGCGCCATTGTCCAGATCAATCACGGGTTGGCCGAGCACGCGGCGCGCTATGCCCGCTTCGCCGATTTCCTCGGCGCGCGCGGCTACCAGGTCTACGCGCACGACCACCGTGGCCACGGCGTCACCAAGGCGCCCGACGCGCCACCTGGCAGGTTCGCCGATGCGGATGGAGGTGCCAAGGTCATCGCCGATGTCGCTGCCGTCCATGATCTGATCGCCAGGGAACAGCCCGGCCTGCCGGTCATCGCCTTCGGTCACTCCTTGGGCGCGTCGGTCGCTCTGAACTTTGTCCTCCGCAACTCGGCGCGCATCCATGCCGCCGCGATCTGGAACGGCAATTTCTCTGCCGGACTGCTCGGCCAAATCGCGCTGGGCATGCTTGCCTGGGAAAAGTTCCGGCTTGGCTCAGACGTGCCGTCGCGCATGCTGCCCCGGCTGACGTTCCGGGCTTGGGGCAAGGCAGTGCCCGATCGCCGGACGCCCTTCGACTGGCTGTCGCGCGATGCCGCCGAAGTCGAGAAATACATCGCCGACCCGCTCTGCGGCTGGGACGCATCGGTGTCGATGTGGCAGGACATCGTCAAGATGACGCTGCATTGCGGCCGCGACCGCAATTTTTCCGGCGTGCGGCGCGACCTGTTCGTCAATCTGGTCGGGGGCGAGCAGGATCCGGCCTCGGACGGCGGCAAGGCGGTCAGCCATCTCGCCGGCCGGATGCACATGCTGGGCTTTTCGAATCTCGTTTCAAAGGTTTACGCCGAAACCCGCCACGAGAGCCTGAACGAGGTCAATCGAGACATCATCATGGAGGATTTTGCCGCTTGGGCCGATCGCGTGCTGAGGGCGCCTTGATACTTGGCCCATTGCAAGGGCCGTGACAGCGGCACCCGGGATTGATAGTGGGATGTCGCCCAAAGCATGCCCTTGGGCTCGACCCGAGGGTGCGCAGCGGTTTTGGGATAACGACATGCACAAAAAACATCTAAGCCTGCGCTTTCGGCCAACCACGGTGATCCATGACTGAGCCTCCGCTCAAAGGCATCCGCGTCATCGAACTCGCACGCATCCTCGCCGGGCCATGGGCCGGGCAGCTGCTTGCTGACCTCGGCGCCGACGTGATCAAGGTCGAGAGCCCGGACAGCGGCGACGACACCCGCAAATGGGGACCGCCCTTCGTCATCGGCCATGATGGCGAGAACCTTTCGGCCGCTTATTACCATTCCTGCAACCGCGGCAAGCGCTCCATCGCCATCGACTTCTCGACGCCCGAGGGCGCCGAGACGGTGCGCCGGCTGGTCGCGACCTCGGAAGTGCTGATCGAAAACTTCAAGGTCGGCGGACTTAAGAAATACGGCCTCGACTATGACAGCCTGAGGAAAATCAACCCACGGCTGATCTATTGCTCGATCACCGGTTTTGGCCAGTCGGGACCGTATGCGCCGCGCGCCGGTTATGATTTCATCATCCAGGGCATGGCCGGCATGATGTCGATCACCGGCGAAGCCGGCCGCGAACCGCAGAAGGCGGGCGTGGCTATTTCAGATGTCTTCACCGGGCTTTATTCGGTCGTTGCCATCCAGGCGGCACTTCGCCACGCCGAGAAGACCGGCGAAGGCCAGCATATCGACATGGCGCTCTACGACACCCAGATCTCAACGCTCGGCAACCAGAACCTCAACTATCTCGTCTCCGGACAATCGCCGGTGCAGATGGGCAATGCGCATATGAACATCGCGCCCTACGAGGTGGTGCCGGTGAAAGATGGCCACATCATCCTGGCGGTCGGCAATGACGGCCAATTCGCAAAGTTTTGCGCTGCCGTCGGCCTCGATGAGCTGGCTTCGAACCCTGACTTCGCCACCAATCCCGCCCGCGTCGCCAACCGGGCAAAGCTGCGCGAGCACATGGTCGAGGCGCTGAAGGTCTTCGATCGCGACCCGCTGCTGGCCAGGCTGGAGACAGCCGGCGTGCCGGCCAGCCCGATCAACAATATCGGCCAGATGTTTGCCGACCCGCAGACCATCGCGCGCGGCATGCGGCTCGACCTCGATGACGGCCATGGCAATCTCTTGCCCTCGGTGCGCGCGCCGATGGTCATGTCCGGCACGCCGCTGGTCTATGAACGGCCGTCGCCGCGTCTCGGCGAACACACCGAAGAAATCCTTGCCGAACTGGAGAGGTCAGGAAAATGAAGACCGGCGGACAACTCATCGTCGATGCGCTCGAAGCCAACGGAACGGACCGTATCTATTGCGTGCCCGGCGAATCCTATCTGGCGGTGCTCGACGCGCTGCATGATTCGCCAATCCGCACCATCGTCTGCCGCCAGGAGGGCGGTGCCGCAATGATGGCCGACTGCCATGGCCGCCTGACCGGCAGGCCCGGCATCTGCTTCGTCACCCGCGGCCCAGGCGCCACCAATGCCTCGGCCGGCATCCACATCGCCATGCAGGATTCGGTCCCCCTCATCCTGTTCATCGGCCAGGTCGCCAGCCACGCCAAGGGGCGCGAGGCCTTCCAGGAGGTCGACTATGTCAGGTTCTTCGGCGATATCGCCAAATGGGTGGTCGAGATCGACGACGCCGCGCGCATCCCCGAATTCGTCACACGGGCATTTGCAGTGGCGACGTCCGGCCGCCCGGGCCCGGTCGTCATCTCGCTGCCCGAGGACATGCTGACCAGCTTTGCCGAGGCACCGGAAGCCCGGCATTACACCCCTGTCGAGACGCGGCCTGGCGAAGCCGAGCTCGACGCGCTGGACGAGCTGCTCAACAAGGCAAAGCGGCCGTTCGTCATCCTTGGCGGTACGCGCTGGGATGCGCAGGCCGTTGCACGGATGCGGACGATAGCCGAAGCCTGGTCGCTGCCGGTCGGCTGCTCCTTCCGCCGCCAGATGCTGTTCGACCATCTCCACGCGAACTATGCCGGCGATGTCGGCATCGGCATCAATCCCAAAGTGGCAACCGCCATCAAGCAGGCCGACCTTGTGCTGCTGATCGGCGGCCGCATGGGCGAGATGCCGTCATCCGACTACACGCTGCTGAAGAGCCCCTACCCCGACCAGACGCTGGTCCATATCCATGCCGACGCCGGCGAGCTCGGCCGCGTCTACCGGCCGGCGCTGGCGATCAATACCTCGCCTGCCGCTTTCGTCGAAGCCTTTGCCAAACGCAAGCCGGCCGCAACGCCGGTGTGGGCGGCGGAGGCAGCGAAGCTGCACACCGCCTATCTCGACTGGTCGACGCCTCCGGAGAGCGGCCCCGGCGCCGTGCAGATGGGGCCGATCATGAATTATCTCGAAACGATGCTGCCGGACGACGCCATCCTCACCAATGGCGCCGGCAACTACGCCACCTGGGTGCATCGCTACCATCGCTTCCGGCGTTTCGGCACGCAGGCAGCACCCACATCCGGCTCGATGGGTTACGGCACGCCGGCGGCCGTCGCCGCCAAACAGCTTTTCCCCGACCGCGACGTGATCGCCTTTGCCGGTGACGGCTGTTTCCTGATGAACGGGCAGGAATTCGCCACCGCCGTGCAATACGGGCTGCCGATCATCGTCATAGTCGTCAACAACGGCATTTACGGCACCATCCGCATGCATCAGGAGCGCGAATATCCGGGCCGTGTCGTCGCCACCGATCTGAAAAACCCCGACTTTGCTGCTTTGGCCCGTGCCTATGGCGGCCATGGCGAGACGGTGGAAAAGACCGCCGACTTCGCGGCGGCCTTCGAGCGCGCCCGTGCTAGCGGCAAGCCGTCGATCGTCGAGATCAGGCTCGACCCCGAAGCCATCACGCCGACCCGCACGATGACCCAGATTCGCGACAAGGCCTGACAAACAGGGTGGTTGCCCTGTTTTTGTCGTCTTGATGTGCCTATTTGACCTTTTCGATCTGGCCGCGGATCTCGCCGTCGGCGTGGGCCGCGGTGTGGATGTTGACGTAATATTTGCCCGCCTCAAGATCGGTGGCCTGGGCATCGGTCAATGTCGCCGAACCCTTGATCGGGCTCTTCAGCTTGCCTTCGAACGGCACCACTGGATCGGCGTTTTGACCCTCTGCCGCCGGGCCGTGAATGTGTGCGGCCTTCGCCGGCCCGCTGAGGCCGGAATATCTCACCGTCCAGCTGAGTTTCTTGGTGGCGGTGTTGAATCTGAGCGTGGCGGTGCCCTTGCCCTTCGTGGTGACGGGCGGGTTCTGCTGAGCACCATCGAGCGTCGCCGTCATCTTTATAGTTTCGGCCAGGGCCGGTGAAGCAGAGAAGATGGCTGCAGAAATGGCCAGCGCCGAAAGCATCGGCGTGAAGGACTGGATGCGCATGGAAACCTCCGTTGTGACACCCTTGAGGCGGATGCACCGGCACAACGATTTTGCGAGCGGATGTTTCCACCGGTAACGTTCATTTTACATCCCACTAAAAAGGGGCGGTCGCCCGCCCCTTTCGGTTTCCAACGGAGCCGGTTTGACAGCCCCTATTTGATGGCCTTGTCGGTGATCGCGGTCGTGTAGGCGCCGGTAGGCTCCTTGCTGATGATCTTCTGGTCGAGCAGCGCCTTCGCGGTGCGCTCGTACGTCGCCGGATCGAGCTTGCCATCGGCATTGTCGATCAGCTTGGCGACTTCGCCCATCATCCGCTTCTGGTGGTTCTCGTCCTGGCCGCCATTGTCCATGACGATGCCGGCCGCCTCGTCGGAATTGTCGACGGCGTATTTCCAACCCTTCATCGAAGCGCGCACGAAACGCACCATCTTGTCCTCGAAGGCCGGATCCTTGAGCTTGTCCTCCAATGCATAGAGCCCGTCTTCGAGCAGATCGTTGCCCATGGCGGAATAGTTGAAGACAGTCAGCTCTTCCGGCTTGTAGCCGGCGTCGATGAGCTGCCAGTATTCGTTATAGGTCATGACCGAAATGCAATCCGCCTGCTTCTGGATCAGCGGCTGCACGTCAAAGCTCTGCTTGAGCACGGTGACGCCGTCCGGCCCGCCGTCGGTCTTGAGGCCAAGCTTGTTCATCCAGGCATAGAACGGATACTCGTTGCCGAAGAACCAGACGCCGAGCGTGTGGCCCTTGAAGTCGGCTTCCGTCTTGATCGGGCCGTCCTTCGGGCAGACCAGCTCCATGCCGGCCTTCTTGAACGGCTGGGCGATGTTGACCAGCGGCACGCCCTTTTCGCGTGCAGCCAGCGCGCCGCCCATCCAATCGACGATGACGTCGGCGCCGCCGCCGGCAATGACCTGCTCGGGTGCGATGTCCGGGCCGCCGGGCTTGATGTCGACGTCGAGGCCTTCGGCGTCATAGAAGCCCTTGGCCTTGGCGACATAATAGCCGGCGAACTGTGCCTGCGTGACCCATTTCAGCTGCAGCGTCACCTTATCCGCGGCCATCGCCTGAAACGCGGCAAGCGACATCGCGCCGGCCAGCATCGAAACAACAAGTCTTTTCATGTTTTTACCCTCTGAAGTTAGCGCCCTAAACCCACCGCCCCTATCCACCACGGACAGAGGGATGCCAAAACGTGATTGCTCTCTCGAAAAGAGCGACCACGCCATAAAAGACCGAACCCGCAAGTGCTGCAACTGCGATTTCGGCCCACACCATGTCGATGTTCATCCGCCCGACTTCCGTCGAAATGCGGAATCCCATGCCGACCACCGGCGTGCCGAAGAACTCGGCGACGATGGCGCCGATCAGCGCCAGCGTCGAATTGATCTTCAACGCATTGAAGATGAACGGTGCCGCCGCCGGCAGCCGCAGCTTGAACAGCGTCTGCCAGTAGCTCGAGGCATAGGTGCGCATCAGGTCGCGCTCCATATGGCCGGAGGCGGTAAGCCCGGCGACGGTGTTCACCAGCATCGGGAAGAAGGTCATGATTATGACCACGGCTGCCTTGGATTGCCAGTCGAAGCCGAACCACATGACCATGATCGGCGCGACGCCGATGATCGGCAGCGCCGACACCATATTGCCGATCGGCAAAAGCCCGCGCCGCAGGAACGGCACACGGTCGGCGGCGATGGCAACGAGGAAGCCGGCGCTGCTGCCCACGACATAGCCGAAGATCACCGCCTTGAAGATGGTCTGCCTGACATCGGCCCCCAGCACCGGCAGCGAGCCGACGATGCGTGCACCGATGGCGCTTGGCGGCGGCAACAGGATGAAGGGAATGCCGGCGCCACGCGTCACCGCCTCCCAGATGATCAGGATCCAAGCGCCGAAGATGGCTGGAATGATCAGGCGCAACGCGGTTGACGCCCAGCGCGACGTCGGGCGAACCGACGACAAGACCGTTACGCAGCGCCAGGCCAAAAACCACGCCGCGACGAGCAGCAGATAGAAGGAGCCACGAGCGCTGCCCTCATTGCCGGTTATGCCGGCGAGCAACATCCACGCCGCGCCGTGAGCGCCAAGGAACAGCAACACCACCCCGATCATCGGTGGAAAGTTGTCGGCCTCGATTGCCATGAGCAGCAAAATGAAAATCAAAACCGTAGTCGCCATGCCGTAACCGGGCGTAGCACTGACGAGCGGCCAAAGAAGCAGCGCGCCGACAAGCAGGATAAGCGCGGCATATCCTTGCCAGGATCGGGGGGTGATTGAGGAAAGGCTCAGGAGCGAGCTCATGCCGGCCTCCCGCCCATGGCGCGGTCAACAAGGCGCCCAGCAATGCCGACCAGCATAACCAGCAGCGCCGCCACCACCGAGCCGGCGACCAGCGCCGACCAGATGTCGATCGTCTGGCTGTAGTAGGCGCCGGCGAGCAATTTGGCCCCGATGCCGGCGATGGCGCCGGTCGGCAGCTCGCCGACAATGGCGCCGACGAGGCTGGCGGCCACCGCCACCTTCATCGAGGTGAACAGGAACGGCACCGAGGCCGGCACCCGCAATTTCCAGAAGGTCTGCGAGGGACTGGCATTATAGGTATGCATCAGGTCGAGATGGGTGAGCTCGGGCGAGCGCAGCCCCTTCACCATGCCAACCGCCACCGGGAAGAACGACAGATAGGTCGAGATCAGCGCTTTCGGGATCAGCCCGGTGATGCCGACCGCCGCCAGCACGACAATGATCATCGGCGCCACCGCCAGGATCGGAATGGTCTGCGAGGCGATGATCCACGGCATCATGCTGCGGTCGAGCGTCGCCACATGCACGATGCCGACGGCGATGACGATGCCGAGCGCCGTGCCGAAGGCAAAGCCGAGCAGCGTCGACGACAGCGTCACCCAGGCATTGTAGACAAGGCTGCGGTTCGAGGTGATGCTGCGCAAAAAGGTGTTTTCGAAAAAATTCACCGCCACCTGGTGTGGCGCCGGTAGCGTCGGCTTCGGTTGTGCCAGCGTCTTGCCGATGAATTCCACAATGCCCGGTGTCAAATTGGCGCGGCGGTCGAGATCGCGCTGGAACGGCGCGTTGAGGACAACGGCCATGACGTACCAGACGACGACCACGCCCAGGAGGATCGAGGTCACGGGAACGATCTTGTCGCGAAACGAGTCCATCTAGCGATCCTCGGGCGCTTGGCGCCCTCCTCTCCCCAACGGGGAGAGGGTGGCCGGAGCGAAGCGGAGGCCGGGTGAGGGGGTAGAAATCTTTCCGTCGAGGCAAGCCAATATCGTATCAAGGACCGCTCGACGTTCGGCCAGAACTTCATGGT